>JBNKKC010000123.1:0-169854 GCA_050291625.1 Desulfobacteraceae bacterium | reverse complement strand
TCGCCCCGCGCTTTTGGATTGGGCTTCCTTCAGACCCAGCCTCGCGGCTACGCCCTTGCCCTTTTCCTAGCCTTCGGCTCTACGAATACCTGGCGTGGGGACTTGCACCCCACTAGCTCTGTGCCATGCCTGGCACACACGGCCGGTCTCAGCGGGCGCACGCTCCTCGCGCTCCGCTGAAGACCGTGGTTAGGAACTGGTTTCTTTTATTTCTGGCGCCTCTGTCGCAATAATACTAATAAACTCATTAGTGGTTTTTAACCGATAATGGCTGTAACTATCATGAGCCCAAAAATTGCATTTCTCTTTAGCGAAAATTAAAAATCCCGATTTTTCAAATTTTTGTAGCACACCTTTTGAACCCACAGCCTCAATATCTTCTTTTACGTGGGATTCATCAATAACCCGAAATAATAACACATGGTCGAATGCTATTTTGAAACGCCTGCTTTCAGGCTGCACTTCCACACTGTGAGCCCCAGGTACTGGTGCGTTCTCATCCGGTTCTGGACTGCTTATACCCTCGGCAACAACTATCTCAAGCTCGTAATCAAAATAGTTAAATTCTTCAAGAAACCAACTCTCCCAATGTCGGATGTCAAGCGATGTTTTCATATTGTTATATGTTTCCTAACATGGACTAGACGTCCCAATAGACGTATTATATTACGACTGTTTAGCAGCCGAAATAGTGTTATTGTGCCAACCAGTCTAATAATACCCTAAAATTCCGGTGTTATTGTTCTGATTAGCACAATAAAAAATTGACATTTATTGAAACCTACCATATATGTGAACAAACGTTCGCATTTGTTTCTGTTTTGAAGTGCCTGCCGAAGTTGTTGAATGGGTTTTCTTTTTGGAAATTAGCGTCTTTTCTGCAATATGTCAATGAAATAATTGGTAATTATTGAACAGCGCAAGTGGAGATAGAATGATGTTTGATGATTCGATCTCGGCCGACGGCCTCTTGGTTGCAGACAACAACCTACCATACCGACGAAGTTCCCGTCTTCTTGACAAGGTGCGCAACGTGATTCGCTGCAAGCATTATAGTATCCGTACGGAACAAAGTTATGTCGACTGGATAAGGCGATACATCTATTTTCATAACAAACAGCACCCCAAAGATATGGGCAAAACGCATATAAGTGACTTTCTAACCCATTTGGCTGTCGATAAAAAAGTGGCCGGCTCCACTCAGAACCAGGCCATGTGCGCGTTGGTTTTTCTATATCGTCAGGTTTTAAAGAAGGACATCGGGGTGTTTGAAAACCTGATCCGGGCCAAAAAACCTCATAAACTGCCCGTAGTATTTACCCGTGAAGAGGTCAGGCAGATATTATTTTCTAAACAAAGGCGGCAAAGGGGTAAAAAGCCCAGGGGACTCCCTTTTTGACGATAAGGCAATGGGCATCGAATGACTATGAGTGATATTTTGACGCCACGGCAACTCAGTGTGCTGAATTTCATTGTTGCTTTTCAAAAGGAGCATCGCATGGCTCCAACGGTGCGGGAGATCGGAGAGCATCTGGGGTTGAGCGCTCCGGCCGGTATCCATCGGCTTCTCAACGTTCTTAAGGAGAAAAGATATATCGTGTCCGAGCCAGGAAAAAAGCGCTCCTGGCGACTGGCCCGTGAGGTCACCGGCAGCGGCATCCCGCTGATAGGAGACATTGCCGCCGGTATCCCCATCGATGCCATTGAAAACATAGTGGAAGAGCTAAGGGTGGATCCGGCTGTTTTCGGCTGCGATAATTGTTTTGGCTTGCGGGTGCGCGGCGACTCCATGATCGGCGCCAATATTGCCGACGGCGATATTGCCATTATCCGACCCCAGAAGCATGTGAAAAACGGGAGCATCGCTGCCGTTTTTGTGGAAGATCTTTTGCCCGAAGCCACTTTGAAAATCGTTCAGCAAACCTCCACGACGCTGACGTTGAAGGCGGCTAACCCAAAATACCGATCCATGGTTTTCAGGTACGGCGGCCGTGCAAAGGTTTCCATGATCGGCAAATTCGTTGGAATTATTCGCAGAGCATAGAATAGATGGGTTGGAGATAGTTGCGGTTCATCGACGTGCGATACCGCAGCGCTCCAACTTTTCGTACAACGTCTTTCTTGAAATCCCCAGGCTCTGGGCGGTCAGGCTTTTATTGCCCATGTGCTTCGCCAGGGTCATGCGGATCAGTTCGCACTCCATGCGGCGCAAGGTGACGCCCTGTTCGGGAAGTCTTTGGATCAACGCATTGTCAGGCTGCGATACGGCAAGGCCGGCCGCGCCGGTGATTTTTTGCGGCAGGTCCTCTGCCGTTATGGTAGAACTTTTCGAAAGAATGACCGATCTGGCGATGCAGTTTTTCAATTCACGCACATTTCCGGGCCAGTGGTAATCACTGAGAATCTGAAGCGCCTGGGGGTCGATTTTGGCGATCGGCTTGTTGTACTGGCGGGCGAACTGCCTCATGTAGTGGTCCACCAGCAGGAAGATGTCATCCTTGCGTTCGCGCAGTGCCGGCAGGCGCAGCGGAACCACTTCGATGCGGTAGAGAAGATCGTTGAGGAAACGACCGGCCCTGATTTCGGCTTGCAGGTCGAGGTTGGTGGCCGCTATGATTCTCACGTCAACGCTGCGCGAGGTGCTGCCGCCGACCGGCTCGAAGGCCATCTCCTGCAAAAAGCGCAGCAGCTTGGTTTGCAGGCCCAGACTCATGTGGCCGATTTCGTCCAGGAACAGCGTGCCTTTGTGAGCCATTTCCAACCGCCCCTTTCTGTCGGCAAGGGCCCCGGTGAAGGCCCCTTTGACATAGCCGAACAACTCGGCCTCCAGAAGGGTTTCGGACAGGGCGGCTGAATTGATGCAGACCATCTCCCCTTTCCGGCGGGGGCTCTCCAGGTGCAGGGCTCGGGCCAGCAGCTCCTTGCCGGTGCCGGTTTCTCCATAGATCAGCACCGATGCATCGGTGGGGCCCACGGTGCGCACCCGGTCGAAAAGATCGGTTATTTTGGGATCCGATCCGATCATCCCATGGAAGGCCTGCTCGCGGCCCATCTCCTTTTTTAAGGCCTCGAGTTCCATGGAGAGCGTATATTCCCGAACGGCCTTATTCAAAACGATGGAGAGTTCATCGTAGTTCAGGGGTTTGATCAGGTAGTTGGCGGCCCCCTCTTTGAGCGCCTGAACGGCCGATTGGACCGTCCCGTAGGCCGTCATGATCACAAACGGCGGCGGCGTGCGGATTTTTTTCATCTGCCGAAACAGATCCAGTCCGTCCATGTCGGGCATCTTCAGATCGGACAGCACGGCATCGATGGCTTTGCGGCGGCGGAAAAGGTCCAGCGCCTCAAACCCGCTGCCGGCCTGCAGGACGTGATAGCCTTCGTCCTTTAAAATCGCGCTGATGACCTTCAGCGCACTTTTCTTGTCATCTACAACCAGAATGGTTCTCTCAGGCTTCATGGGTCGATTCCTGTGTCTCCGTATCGCTTGTGGATGATTGGGCCGGATCGACGGGAAGCTCGATAGTGACCCTGACACCATTTGCCTGCCTGGGTTCAACAGTCATCCGGCCATTGTGGTTTTCAACAATGCTCAGACTCAGCGGCAGGCCGATGCCTGTGCCGGCCTCCTTGGTACTGAAAAAGGGATCGAAAATAGCGTCCAGGTGTTCTTCGACAATGCCGATGCCGGTATCGCGGATTTCAATGCGTACGCTTTCGGGAGCATACGGCCGCTGCTGGCTTTTCAGGACAAAAGAGGAGAAGATAATATCTCCGCCTTCGGGCAAGGCATCCATGGCGTTGATCAGCACATTGACAATCACCCGCTCGATCTGATGCGGGTCCACGAGCAATTCCGGAAGGTGAGGATCCAATTGATTGTGAAAGCGAATATTGAGTTGAGAAGCCTGTTTCCGGAACAATTTCTGGGTGGCGATGATCAGCTGGTTCAAGTCGGTGGGCACCGGCTGGGGCTTTGATTGCCGCGCAAAGTAGAGAAATTCGGTGACAAACGCATTGAGCCGGTCAATCTCTTCGGATATCAGCTGGGTATATTCACCCACCAGGGGATCATTGCGCCGCCGTCGCTGGATGTGAACGATGGCGCCTTTGATGGCGTTGAGCGGATTCCTGATCTCGTGGGCCACACCGGCGGACAGCCTGCCCAGGGAGATCAGCTTTTCAGAGCGGACCAGTTCCTGCTGAATACGCGACAGGTTTCTGACCATATGGTTGAAGCTGCGGGTCAGGTCGCCGAGCTCATCCCTGGTCTGGACGGGGATGGTGTGGTTCAAATCGCCCTGGGCGATCCTGTTGGTGGCCGCCACCAGACTGCGTACCGGACGCAGCAGGTAGTAGGCCAGCAAGGTGACTCCCAAAACGGCGCAAATCAGCACGACGGCGCCGGCCTGGATGACACGAACCTTGATGGCGCGGGCCTCTTTGCCGAACTCATCCAGAGGGATGGTCACCCCCATGGACCAGCCCATAAAGTCAACCGGTGTAAAAGCGGCCACCTTATCAATATTTTGATGCACATAGGTTTTCCATCCGCTGGTGCCGGTGATCATCTCCCGGATCAGCTCTTTGAGACTGGGTTCGGGGTAGGTCTCCAGCGTATACTCGTAAGGTGCATAGCTGGGATGCCCGGTGATGCGCCCCTTGCCGTCGATGACAAACGCATAGCCTTGCTCCCCCACGCGGATTTCGTTGATCATCTGGATGATTTTTTCATAGTCCAGATCGATGACCACTCCGCCCAGATATTCATGCCAACTGGAGTAGATGGGGATCGCCCAATGCATGATATAGCCGTTTCGCCGGTCGGATGAAAGGATATCGGACACATACAATTGATTGGGCGCCGTTTGATACAGGTGGTCGATCAGCCCCTCCCAGGCGCGGCCCAATTCAAACGTCGGCCAGCCGTCCGCCTTGACTTTAATCAACTCCCAACCTTGTCTGTCCAGGATGCGAATCTGGTAGTAAAAAGAGACGCGCGTGATAAAATCCTTCAGCAAGCGGCTGATTTTTTCGCGGTTGAATTGGGTCTCGGCCTCGAGCCTGAAAGAGCGGGCGATCTGGTACTCTTCCATTACCGGCAGACCGGCGATGGTTTCCAGATCCAGGCGGCAGCCGGAAAAGATGTCTCTGATCCTTTCAGCGGCCGCCTTGACCTTGACCATTTGCTCGTGTCGCACCAGCCGGTTGACCCTTGCTTCCGACGCCTGAATGGAGAAAAAACCCAAGATAGCGATGGGAAGGCATACCAGCGGCAGAATAAATACAAGCAATTTCAGATAAATGGAAAATACGAATTTCATTTGACCGATCTACCGATTGACAAAAACAGCAAAACGTGAGCGCCATCAACCTAACGAGCGTCCATCCGGAAATCTCATTGCCCTCTCCTCCTTAAAGGATGAGGCGGGATTTCCCTCAGGGAGAGAGCCCGGGATTCCCGTTTTCCTCTCCCCCTCAGGGAGCGAGCCCGGAATTCCTGTTTTCCTCTCCCCCTCAGGGGGAGAGGTCAGGTGAGGGGGTGGTCTTTCGCAAGGTCCACCCTCACCCTAACCCTCTCCCTCAAGGGAGAGGGAATTCATGCAGCGCCTCTCCCTCAGGGGATAGGGGATAAATCGATAGGCACTCACGAACAATAGAAGAGCATGCCGCCACATGTCAATATGGTTAAAGATGATTCCATTTTTAAAAAGGCCGGATAGACACCTGTTGCACAACAGGCACACAAGCTCTAAGATTTGCGCGGTAATTTTCTGCGTGCTGTGCGGTTTGCACAGCACGTCCGCGAGCGTGTCGGCCCAGGACACGGTCGTGTTGGGGGTGGCCACCGGACTGACATCCATAGAAGGCCGCGAAAGCCTGCGCGCCGCCAAACTGGCGGTGGAAGAGCTGAATACACGCGGCGGGATCCGTATCGGTGAACATGCCCTTGCAGTCAAGTTGGTCAGCATCGACCTCGAAGACGACCGGGCTCCTCTGCACGTTACCGATGTTTTGACGCGTCTGGAGCAGTTTATCCGCAGCCGGCAGATCCACGGCCTGGTCGTCGGACCCTTTCGGTCGGAGGTGCTCCTGCCGGCCATGGATATCATTGCCAAGCACAAGGTTCCGCTGTTGGAAACCATTGCCATGACACCGGCTATGGAATCCAAAGTGCTGGCCGATCCTCGATATCGTTTTGTGTTTCGCACCGGGCTCAACACCAAATACCTGGTGGACGTGCTCAGCAACACCATGACCTTTTTGAACCGGCATCTGGGCTACACCCGTGTCTATATCCTGAATCAGGATGTGGCCTGGGCCCGCTCCACGGCCTCGCTGTTGATCAAGCTTTACTTTAACCGCAAAGGCTGGCAGATCGTCGGATCCGAGCACATGGCCTACGGCACCACCGATTTCAGCGCCGCCCTGGAAAGGGCCGCGTCGAGGGATACCCAGGTGATCGTACCGATTTTCGATATGCCCCACAGCGGTGAATTGGCACAGCAGTGGAAGCGGATGCGATCCCCGGCCATGTTGTGCGGTTTCATTTCCCCTATGGTGGGGCCGGGGGCCTGGAAGACCTTTGACGGTCAGATTGCCGGCGCATTGAACGTGATTTTCGAACTGGGAAATGTGCCGTCTGCCCGCTACCCGCAGGCGGCCCAATTTTATCGGGCCTATGCCGCCCGTTACGGGCGTCCAATCGAATCGGGCCATGGTCCGGCCCCGGCCTATGACTCGGTCCACGTGCTGGCCGCTGCCATTGAAGCGGCAGGGAGCCTGGATCCCGAAAAAATCGTCGCCGCCCTGAAATCCACCGACCGGGTCGGGGTGATGGGACGCCTGCGGTTCCACCCCAGCCAGCAGGCGCTTTTCGGAAGCGACCCGTCCCAGGCGGCCGTGGCCTGTCTGATCCAATGGACCCGGGACGGCCGGCGTCGTATCGTCTATCCACCCTCCGTCGCCGAAGGCGAGATCGAACTTCCCACCGTGGCCCCTTAGCCTGTCAATCCACCTGTTACTTTTCGAAACAGCTGCATAACGGATTAATAACAAAACATATATTTAATATTAGTCCGCTGGTTGCCGGCAATGACAGCGCCAAATCTGTTTCCAATCGTAACACTTTGTCGGCGCAATCCGACCGTTGATTGAATATTCCATACCATAACAATCGGTTATCTCTACGGCACACCCCTTGCACAATAGACAGAAAGCAGTTCTCATTCACAAAACAGCGTTCATGCAAAGAATAAAAATCATTCACTCAGATTTTCAGGGACAAGTGACCAGATCTTTAACCAGAGGACCCACTCGATTTTGGAAGTTGTTTCATAACCATTGCCACTGGGTTCAGGTTAAGGAGGGGGGAAGCGCTTAACCTCAGCGATATCCAACGATTCGAGGTTCAGCGCCTCGAGCTTGGACCCGGTGGCAATGGTTGTGAAACCAAGGATAGTCCTCAAAACCAGAGGGAGGTGTAGCCATGAACAAAAAGAAACGTTGTGTCATGAACCTGCTGCTCGTTTGGTTGTGCTCATTATTCATCATCCCGGCTGCCATGGCAGCGCAGCCCATCGTTATCGGTGTACCAACGTCCACTGGATTTCTGGAAGGCAAGGAGTGCCTCAATGCGGCCCAACTGGCCGTGGAGGAGATCAATGCCAAGGGCG
The DNA here is from genome assembly GCA_050291625.1 of Desulfobacteraceae bacterium. GTDB lineage: Bacteria > Desulfobacterota > Desulfobacteria > Desulfobacterales > Desulfosarcinaceae > JARRKU01. The sequence continues at coordinate 162,178 of JBNKKC010000123.1, read as the reverse complement.
GCGTGACCGTGGGAAATGAAAAACGGCCGTTTAAAATCGAATCCATCGACATCCGGGATGCGGCCCCGGGCGTGCCGGTGCCTGAAGCGCTGCTGGGCATCGAAAAACTGATCCTGTCAAAAAAGCCCGCCGCGCTGGTGATCGGCCCCTTCCGTTCCGAAGCCCTGCTGGCCAGCATGGATCTTATCGCCAAGCATAAGGTCCCGCTGCTGGGCACCATCGCCATGACGCCGGCCACCGAAGCCAAAATCAAACAGGACCCTCAAAAATATAAATATATCTTCAGACCCTGCCTCAACGCCAAATACCTGGTTCAATACCTGGCCGGCACCATGGGCTATATCAAAAAGCAATACGGTTTTGACAAGGTCTACATCATGAACCAGGATGTTGCCTGGGCGCGCAAGACGGCGGAGATTATCACCAAGGTCTATTTTGAAAAGGCCGGCTGGACCGTGGTGGGCCAGGAAAGCTATCCCACCGGAACAACCGATTTTTCATCCACCCTCATGAAGGCCCGGGCTAAAAAGGTCCAGGTCATCCTGCCGATTTTCGACATGCCGCAGAGCGGTATTCTGGTCAAACAATGGAATGCCATGAAGATTCCCAGTCTGATGGCGGGTTTTATCTCTCCGCTGGCCGGCCCCGGTGCCTGGAAAACCTTTGATGGCAAGATCGCCGGCGCCATCAACTGCAATTTCGAAGTGGGCAGCGCCATCGCCTCGTCCAAAGTGGCCCCATCCACTGCTTTTGCGCAAGCCTATGCCAAGCGATGGGGTAAACCCCTGGAGGCCGGTCACGGGCCAGCCCCTTCCTATGAGTCGGTGCATATTCTGGCCGAGGCCATTGAACGCGCCGGCAGCCTGGATGCGGACGCCATCGTTGCCGAGCTGAAAAAAACCGACCGCCAGGGAGTCATGGGACGCATCAAATTCGACGAGGGCCACCAGGTGGTGTACGGCATGAACCCTGCGGATTCCGCTGTGGCCGCCGTTTTCCAATGGACGGCGGACGGCGGGCGCACTGTCGTGTTCCCCACCGCTTTGGCCGAGGGTGAGATCGTGCTTCCCAAAGGGTTGGCGCCGGCAAAATAGCGCCCAACCGGAAAGGGACTTTATCGAGTCCGGGGGGCTTGCTCACACGACCACCAGTATCAAGTGTTAATTTTGAAAACAGTTTTAAGTGTTAAGTAGAGGAATTCTACCGATTATATAAATGAGGAGCAGGCGCTGAATTGATATCCTTATCGACATGCCTGCTTGCGCCGTAGCCTCATAATTTGAAATAGGTCCAATCCTTCCCTTAACACTTAAAACTTAAAACTTGCCTTATAATAGATCGGCCTAAGCATTCCGGATAACCGAATTAAAGAATTATCTTTTGGAGAAACTTGATGCTAGCAGGAACCATTGTCTACGCCCTAATCAACAGCGCCATTCTGGCCATGATCGCCATGGGGTTCAACCTGACCTTCGGCATCAGCGGTGTGGCCAACTTCGCCTACGGCGCCTTTTACGTGTTGGCGGCCTACAGCGTATGGATCCTGGTCCATCTGGCCGGGCTGCCCTATGCCGCTGCCGTGCCGATCGCCATCGGGCTGACCACCGCGCTCGGCGCTCTCATGTACCGCCTGGTCCTGATGCGGGTCAAAGGCCAGGCCCTGTCCGAGGTCATTGCCACCTTCGGCATCGGGCTGGTCATCCTGGAGCTGTTCCGCTACCTGGGATTCGTGGGCTTCGAGTACACCCTGCCGGTCTTGAGCGACAAAAGCCTGATCATTGCAGGCACTTATGTGGATATGCAGCGCATTCTGATCGTGGTCCTCACCGCCGCCCTGATAACGGGTCTGTGGCTGTTTACCCACCATACCTCCGTGGGGCTGGCCTTCCGGGGCATTGCCCAGGATGAACGCACCGCCCTGACCTTCGGCATGGACCCGGACCGCATCGCCACTCTGGCGGTTTCCATGGGCGCCGCCCTGGCCGCCGTCGCCGCCGTGATCATCGTTCCTTTGGGCAGCATTTCGCCGGAAGAGGGTTACGACGTTTTGATCAAGGCCCTGGCGGTCTGCATCATCGGCGGTCTGGGCAGCACCGGCGGTGTGATTCTGGCCAGTTTCGTCATCGGTTTTGCCGAACGCTTTACCGATTCCTATATCGGATCCCACTGGACCATGATCGTGAGTCTGGCCGCCCTTCTGGTGGTTCTGGTGTTTAAACCATCCGGCCTGTTCGGCAAACAAAAAGAACTTGAAGAAAGGATTTAGGATCGGTGAAGAAACGAAAAGAGAGAATCGACCGGGGTATCCGGGCCAGGTCGCAGGATATTTTCGTACTGTGCTCCTGGCGTGAAATGCTCTACCTGGCCGGTCCCAGACTGCTGCCCATCACGCTCTGCCTGCTTCTGCCTCTGGTACTCGATACCTACTGGCAGAAAGTACTGCTCTCCGTGGCGGTGTTCGCTCTGCTGGCCATCTCCTGGGACATCCTGGCCCAGAGCGGGATGATCTCCCTGGGCCAGGCCCTGTTTTTCGGCTGCGGTGCCTACTGCTCAGGCGCCATGAACCACTACTGGGGCATTTCGCCGTTGCTGTCCATCCCCCTGGCCGCCGTCTGCGGCGGCATCATCAGCACCCTGCTGCTGTTGCCGGTGCTGAGGCTGCGGGGCATATACTTTTCCATGGTGACGCTCATCCTGCCGCTGATGCTGGTGCGCATCATCGAAGCCACGAAGATCTTCGGCGGCACCGAGGGCTTGAGCGGCATGCAACCCCTGCCCTCGGTCTGGGTTGAACTCTACCTGATCGTCGCGCTGATGCTGGCGGCCCTGTTCGGTTTCCGGCGCCTTATGGATTCGGATTACGGGTTGGTGCTCAAGGGTATCAACGACAATGACCGCGCGGTGATCAACGCCGGCATCAACATCTACTGGTTCAAGGCCCAGGCCCTGTTCATCGCAGCCGCCATCGGTGCCTTTGCCGGTGCCTTCATGACCCATGTCTACATGTTTGTGGGCATGCCCGTATTTGCCCTGGATTACTCCATCCTGCCCATCGCTGCGGCGGTGGTGGGGGGGCCGGGAACCCTGGCCGGAGCCTTTACCGGGGCGTTCATCCTGGTGCCGCTCTCAGAGCTGCTCAGGGGCATCGGCGGGTTGCGGATTGTCTTTTACGGGCTGTTTCTGGTGATTTTCATCGTGGCCCTGCCCGAAGGTATTTTTCACTACATCCAGAGAAAGTATCATCAATTCGAGCGTTGGGTGGAGGTGGACGCATGAGTGCGGCGGCATTGCTGGAGGCGGTGGATCTGAGCAAGCATTTCGGCGGGGTCCGGGCTCTGTCCAAAGTCAACTTCAAACTGGGCAAAGGTGAACTTCTGGGTGTCATCGGCCCCAATGGATCGGGGAAAACCACCCTGGTCAACGCCATCACATGTTTTGTGCGACCCAGTTCGGGCAAGGTGTTGTTCAAGGGGCGCCCCATCCAGCACCTTCCGCCGTATAAGATCGTCAGGCTGGGCATTGCCAGGACATTTCAGATGGTGCGGCCGTTTTACCAGCTGCCGGCATTCAAGAACATGATCATTCCGCTTTTCTCTCCCAGGCTCAAGTCGTTGCCCGGCGGTCGCTACGGCGATCGCGATGCAAAGGCCCTGGATCTGCTGGAAGAGGTCGGTTTCGAACGGGATGCATACGTGGCCTACAAACTCGCCGGCGCCCTGCCCCAGGGCTATTTGAAACGGCTGGAACTGGCCAAAGCCATCGCCCTGGAGCCGGAGCTGGTGATCCTGGATGAACTGTTCTCCGGTTTGAGCCTGGCCGAGGTGGCCGGTATCCTGCCGATCATCGAAAAGATGCGTCATCAAGGCAAAACCATCATCATGATCGAACACCGTCTCAAGGAGTTGTTCAGAATCGCCGATCGGGTGATGGTCATGAACTTCGGCCAGAAAATCGCAGAGGGTTCCCCCGCGGAGGTCATGCAAAACGACGCGGTCAAATCGGCCTATCTGGGCAACGAAAAGGAAGATGGAGACTGATATGCTGGAAGTGGATAACCTGATGGTATTTTTCGAAAACGCCCTGGCCCTCAATGGATTGAGCATGCGCGCCAGCAAGGGGGAAATCATCGGCGTGATCGGGTCCAACAGCGCCGGCAAAACCACCTTGATGAATGCCCTTTCAGGTTTGATCATCGATATGCGCATCAAAGAGAAGCGTAAAGGCGGCCAGCGCATCACCACATACGGCAAGGTGATGTTCAACGGTGAAGAGATAACGCAGTGCACCCCCCGCGAGCGGGTGCTGCGGGGGATTGTGCTCTCCCGGGAACGTCATCCTATTTTTCCCGAAAGCAGCGTCACGGAGAACTTCAAGATCGCCGGCTATCTGCGCAGCAAATCGGAAATCCGGGAAGCGATGACCTATGCATTTTCACTCTTTCCCAACCTTAAAGCGTTACAGAACCGAAAAGCCGGTTTCCTCAGCGGCGGCGAGCAGCAGATGCTGGCCATCGGGATGGCCCTGACGGTAAAACCGACATTGCTTTTACTGGACGAACCGCTTTTAGGGCTGAGCCCCATGATGCAGCAGGTGGTCATGGATGCCATTATCGATCTGAACAACACCTGGGGCATCACTGTGGTATTGAGCGAACAATTCGCACGGCCGGTCCTGCCGGTTATCGACCGGGGCTATGTGGTGGAAAACGGCATGCTCACCCTCACCGGTACGGGAGCTGAACTGATGAACAACCCTGAAATCAAAGCGGCCTATTTTGGAGTCTGATTCATGAAACCACAGGACGATCACAATATCTTCGACGCATTTTGCGCCACGGCTGACGCTTATCCCGACCACACCGCCGTCGTCTTCCTGGGAACCCGGTACAGCTATGCGTGGATCCGAGACAAGGCCCGGGCCTTTGCCGCGGCCCTGAGAGCCATTGGCATCGCAAAAGATGACCGGGTCATAATCTATCTGCCCAACTCTGTCCAATGGATCGTGACCTGGCTGGGCATCCAGGGCGCCGGGGGTGTGGGCGTGCCCATTACACCGATTTACACCCCCCACGATTTGAACTATATCGCCAACGACAGCGGGGCATCGGCCATTGTCTGCGCGGACACAAACTTCGGATATGTCCAGCAGGTGACGCCCAACACCGGCCTGAAACAGGTGATCGTCACCCAGATCACCGATCTGCTGCCCCGGTGGAAGCGATGGTTCGGTCACCTGTACGACGTCGTCCCCAAGGGGAAGGTTGCCAAAGGGGCCAATATCCTGGGTTTCAGACAGCTTTTGAAGCAATACCGGGGGCAAAGGCCGCCCGATATCGATTCCGACGGCGGGAAAACCGCGGAAATCCTCTACACCGGAGGAACGACGAAATTTCCCAAGGGCGTGCCCCTGAGCCACGACCTTTTTCTGGTGTCGGCCCGGAAGCAAATCCGTATCAGCGAACCCCTCATTCCCCTTCGGGAGAACGTGATCCTGGGAAATGCGCCCTTGTTTCATGTCCTGGGTCAGACATGCAGCCTCTCCTCATTGCTGGAAGGCGGATGCCTGGTGGTCCAGCCGCGCATCAATCTGGATGCCACCTTTGAAACCATTCAGCGGTTCAAGGTACGGTCCATGGTGGGGGTGCCGGCCCTGTATCGCATGATGCTCGATCATGAGCGTCTGGATCAGTATGACCTGAGTTCGGTGGACTACTGGTTCTGCGCCGGAGACGTACTGCCGGAAGAGGTGGGCCGGCGGTGGGAGAGAAGATTCGGTAAAACCATCTATCAGGGCTACGGCGCCACCGAGACCTGCGGCGGAGTGGCCATGTGCCCCACCGACATCGACAACCCGCCCAAAAGCGTTGGCCGGGTGTTGGACATCAAGTCGGTTCGGATTATCGATCCTGGCACGCTTGAGGTTGTGCCTCAGGGAGAGAAAGGCGAACTGATTGTCTCGTCGACCCACATGGTGAGCGCTTATCTGAACAAACCCGAAGAGACATCCGCAGCGTTTATTGAGATGGACGGCCGGCTTTGGTACCGCACAGCCGATATCATGCGCATGGATGAGGAAGGCAATCTATACTTTGTGGACCGAACCGTGGACACCATCAAGCACAAGGGCTACCGGGTGTCGGCCTCGGAGATAGAAGCCGTCCTCCAGGAGCATCCGGCGGTGGTCGGAACCTGTGTGGTGGGCATTCCGGATGAGAAAGTCGGAGAGCGCATCAAAGCCTATATCGTTCTCAAACAGGACGTCAAGGGCATCACCGGCTATGAACTGATCAAATGGTGCCGGAAGTCTTTGGTCGCCTATAAAATACCACAGTATATCGAGTTCAGGGACATGCTGCCCAAGTCAAAGGTGGGCAAACTGCTGCGCAGAGAGATAAGGGATGAAGAGAAGAGGCGTGTGGAAACATAGAAAGGAACCGTGTGACTGTATATGGACTTTACACTGTCAAAAGAGCAAAAACAGATCTGCAAAGCCGCCCGTGAATTTGCCATGGCCGAATTTCCCCAGAGAGCCGTGGAATTTGACCGGGAAGAAACATTCGATCTGGACATCTGGAGGAAAGCCTGTGAACTCGGTTTTGTAGGCGTTTTTATCGATCCGGCCTACGACGGCGCCGGGTACGGTTTCTTCGAACACTGCCTGATCAATGAAGAGTTCTGGGCCGTGGACCCGGGCATCGGTTCGGCGGTTCTTTCCACCACCTTCGGCGCCGAACTGATCAGCCGCTTCGGCACCGAGAAACAAAAAAGCGCCACCCTGCCTCGCCTGGTCAACGGACAGGCCATCATGGGGACCGCCATCACCGAACCGGACGCCGGCTGCGATGTCACCGGTGCGCTTACCACGGCCGTGCAGGAGGGGGACCATTGGGTGCTCAACGGCACCAAAATGTTCGCCACCAACGGCACGTTGGCGGACTTTATGCTGATATTTTGCCGGACGGATTCTGACAATCCAAACCGCCACCAGCGCTTCAGCTTTATCCTGGTCCCCACGGACACCCCCGGATTTGCGGCCACTAAAATTCACGGCAAAATGGGTATCCGCGCATCGGATACGGCGGAGCTGGTGTTGAACAATGTGCGTGTCCCGTTGACCAACCTGGTGGGCAACGCCGGCGAAGGGTTTTACGAATTGATGTTTTTTTTCAACCACACCCGTTTGCACATCTGCGCCCAGGCCGTGGGGCTCGCCCGGGCCGCTCTGGAGGAGTCGATCCGGCATACCAAGCAGCGCAGACAGTTTGGCGCATCCTTGGCATCTTTCCAGGTTACCCAGTTCAAACTGGCTGAAATGGCCACTCAAATCCGGGCAGCCCGGAACCTTTACTGGGAAGCGGCCTGGAGAGCCGATCAGGGGCAACCCGACCATGCTCTGGTGGCTATGGCCAAATGGTTTTCGGCCAAAGCGGCCGTCCAATGCGCCGACGAGGCCCTGCAAATGCACGGCGGCTATGGTTATATCGATGAATACAAAGTCCAGCGGCTCTATCGGGACGCCAAGATTCTGGAGATCTACGAGGGAACCAAGGAGATCGAAAAGACGATTGTGGCCAAGTCCATACTGGGCTCAGATTAGGAGGTAACTTTTATGTTGAGCAAAGCCTTTATTCCTTACGGTGGTTACTACAGCACTCCTTTTGCCAGATGGCAGGGGAGTCTGGCCAATATCAATGCCATTACATTGGGCGCCGAAACCACCAAACGCTGGATGGCCGAAAAGAAATGGGATCCCAAGGTCCTGGATTACCTGATTCTGGGCATCACCATCGGTCAGCCCAAAGTGTTCTACGGCGGGCCGTGGGCTTCGGCCCTGATCGGAGCGACAGGCATCCCCGGCTGCGTTCTCAGCCAGGCGTGTTCAACATCCACCACCGGTATTTACCAGGCCGCCATGGGGGTGGAAACCGGAATGTACGACACCGCCTACTGCCTGATGGTGGACCGCACCTCCAACGGCCCCCACACGATCTGGCCCAACCCTCAGGGACCCGGTGGACAGGTCGTATCCGAAGACTGGGTCATGGAACATTTCAACCTGGATCCCTGGGCCGGCGGCGCCATGATCCAGACAGCCGAAAATGTGGCCAAGGAAGCCGGCATCCAAAGAGAACAATGCGATGACGTTACCTTGCGCAGGTACGAACAGTACCAGGACGCCCTGGCAGACGACCATGCCTTTCAAAAGCGTTATATGTTCCCGGTAGAGATCCGGGTTTCAAAGAAGAAAAGCATTTCTCTTTCGGCCGACGAAGGGGTTATGCCGTCCACGGCAGAAGGGCTGGCCGGTTTGAGGCCGGTCCTGCCGGACGGGGTTCATACCTTCGGTTCCCAAACCCATCCGGCCGACGGCCATTGCGGTATCACAGTGACCACCCGCGAACGCGCCAAAGCATTGAGCGCCGACCCTGAAGTTGACATCCAGATTGTCTCCTATGGTTATGCACGCGCCAAAAAAGGCTTCATGGCCATGGCCGTTGTACCGGCAGTGAAGATGGCCCTGGAAAAGGCCGGCCTGGACATCGGGCAGATGAAAGCCATCAAAACCCACAATCCGTTTGCCGCAAACGACATCTACATGTCCGATCAGATGAACATCGATGTGATGAAATTGAACAATTACGGCTGTTCCCTGATATTCGGCCATCCCCAGGCGCCAACGGCCGGTCGCTCCATCATTGAAGGCATCGAGGAAGTGGTGATGGGCGGCGGCGGCTATCTGTTGTTCGGTGGCTGCGCCGCCGGTGATACGGGTGCGGCGCTTATTTTAAAGATCGGATGATCAGTCGATCTTTATGAAAAAAGCAATCATCAAGGAGTGAACATGTCTTCAGTCAGTAAAATCGGTGTCATCGGGGCAGGCAATATGGGCAGCGGCATTGCCCAGAAGATCATCCAGGAAGGCATTGCCGTGGTGATGGTGGATACCGAAGAGGCGTTCGTCCAAAAAGGGGTGGCGACCATCAGGAATATGCTGGCCCAGGGCGTTGAGCGTAAGATCTTCACCGAGCGGCAAGTCGAAGAGATGATGCGGCGCTTAACGGCCACCACAGATATGAACCAGGTGGCCGATGCCGACATGGTGATCGAGGCGGTCTTTGAAGATAAAGCCGTCAAAACCGACGTCTTCAAAAAACTGGATGGCATTTGCGAGCCAAAGACTATTCTGGCGACCAACACCTCCAGCTACTATGTGAAAGATTTTACGAATGCCATCTCGAGGCCGGACCGTTTCGTGGGTTACCATTATTTCTACCATCCGGCAAAGAACCGCCTGCTGGAGATTATTCCCCACGAAGGAACCAGCGAAACGACGATGGAGAAAGCCGTCCTGATCGCCAGGTTGCACGCAAAGACCGCCATCGTGGTCAAAGACGCCCCCGGGTTTGCGGTCAACCGCTTTTTTGTCCCTTTTCTCAATGAAGCCGTCCGTCTGCTCGAAGAGGGCGTGGCCGATATCGCCACCATTGAAGCGGCTGCCAAGCGAGGATTCAAGATCGGCATGGGGCCTTTTGAACTGATGAATGTCACCGGCATCCCCATTGCCCTACATGCGGCCACCACCCTGGGCAACGAATTGGGCCCTTTCTACGCCCCGGCGCCGATGCTCAAAGTGCAGGTGGACAAACAGGAGAACTGGTCCTTGGAAGGCGAGGTCGATGAATCCCGGGTACAGGCCGTCTGCGACCGGCTATACGGGGTCTGCCTGGGTGTGGCGGCGACGCTTGTGGACGAAGGTGTGGCCTCCATCGAAGATACGGACCGCGGGGCCAAAATCGGCCTGCGCTGGATCCTGGGCCCTTTTGAGATCATGAATAAAATCGGCATCGCCGCCACTTGTGATCTGGTGGAGGCCGTCGCCGCCAGATACCCGGACTTCAAAACACCCCAATTGCTGCTTCAACAGAGAGACAAAGGCATACCCTTTGTGTTTCAATATGTCGATCTGGAAATCAAGGAAGGCATCGCCCATATCACTATCAACCGACCCGAAGCCTTGAACGCCCTTAATGAAGCTACGGTGGAGCAGTTGGAAGCCCGGTTTGACGAGGCCGTGACCGACCCCCGGGTGCAGGCGATTGTGCTCCAGGGCGCCGGCAAAGCCTTTGTGGCCGGCGCCGATATCCGCTATTTTGTTCAAAACATCAAAGCAGACCGCGTGGACGACATTGTCGCTTTTACGCGCCGGGGGCATGAGCTGCTGCTGAAAATCGAAAACGCGTCCAAACCGACCATCGCATTGTTGGACGGGCTTTCCCTGGGCGGCGGCAGTGAGCTGGCCTTGGCCTGCCAGGCCATCATCGCCACTCCGGCGGGCTCCCTGGGTTTCCCGGAAACCGGTATCGGCATCTATCCAGGACTAGGCGGAATGCTGCGACTGGCCCTGCAGCTGGGACCCGACCTGGCCAAATATTACGTCTTCACCGGAGAAACCATCAGCGCCGCCAAAGCCAACGACCTTGGCCTGTTGGCCCGCCTGGTCAAGCCGGGCGAAGCGGATCAGGCCGTCCGCGATCTGGTGAGCCAGGGCGTGCCGGATAAATACCGCTCCCGTACACTTCCTCCGGCCGAACAGGCATTGGCCCGGTTGTGCGCGAAAGACAACGCCCGGCGTCTGTTGAGCGGCAAGGCGCCGCAGACCGCTGATACGGACCTGGCCGCCAGGACCGCCAAAAAGATCGGTTATAAGGCCCCGCTGGCACTAAAGTTGGCCAACGACATCATCGACCAACAGGTGGGCCGGACCATGGCTGAGGCCGTAGAGATAGAGCTGGGTCGGCTTAACGAAATTTTCGCCACTGCAGACGCCTTGGAAGGCCTGACCTCATTGGGGCGCAAGCGACCGGAGTACAAAGGAGAGTAGATAGCAGGAAAAAAGGACCGGTTCTTAGGCCCTAAGGGTATCTTGGCCGGTCCAATGTTAATTCATAGTATTTTTCCAGCCCTGACTTGCGAATGATTTCATTTATCTTTATCCAGGCCTTGTAAAGCGGTTCATCAAAATTGGTTCGGTCGCAGGGAAATTGGTCACACAAGTAACAATAGTCGACCTGTTTTTCCTGATGGCAGGATCGCACGCCACAATCCTTGAACAATTTGCATTGTTCATTGCGGCATCCTCGACAGTTTCCGGATGCAAAATAATCCAGCACCTCCTTGAAATCTGCATATTTTTTAAAGATGGGTTGGTCCAGCAGGCGTTCGAAGCGTTGGGCGTAATTGTGGAAATTTCCCAGCAGCTCTTTGAGCCTTCTGCTGTGCATACGGATTTCGCCATCCACATGAGCAAAGCACTTCTCGCAACTGAGACCGCACGGGGCCACCGATGCCTGGATTGATTGTTCCGTCATTTTGGGTCTCCTTTCATTTGCATTCACCATGTTGCAGGGTTGACACGACTCTATCAGTTGCTTATCCGGAAGGAAAGTGGCATAAACGACATTTTAGAGGTTGATTTCGCCAATAATGCCCTGTTTTTGGAGTGGACAATGAAAAAAGTAACCCTGCTTGGCCTGCATAACACCATGGCGACCACGCTGTTCGGCCCCATGGATATCTTTAACCAGGCCGGTCGGCTCTGGCAGCGCCTGGCCAACCGGCCCCGGTCGCCATATTTCGAAGTGGTGATCGCCTCCGCCGACGGTCAGCCCATCCGCTGCGCCAATAATGTTTTCGTACAGCCTCACCACAGTATTCATGCCATTCAGCAGACCGACCTGCTTGTGATTGCATCGGCAACCTTCATCGATGAGATCCTGGATAAGCATCCCGAACTGGTTCCCTGGATTCGCGAACAATATCATCAGGGTGCCCATGTAGCCAGCATCTGCACAGGTGTTTTTCTCCTGGCGGAGACCGGCTTGTTGGATGGAAAGTCAGCCACATTGCACTGGGGCTATGCGCAGATGTTCAGCCAACGATATCCCCGGGTTCGGCTGCAGTCCGACAAAATGATCCTCGATCAGGGACGTCTCTATTGTTCCGCAGGCACCAATGCCGGTCTGGATTTATCGCTCTACCTGGTGGAGAAATTCTGCGGCCGCAGGGCCGCCCTGGAATCGGCCAAAACCATGGTGCTGGATCTGGGACGCAAAAGTCAGATGCCCTACAGCCGCCTGGTAACCTCCACAGGACATGGCGATCCATCCGTCATGCGTGTGCAGGAATGGCTTGATCAGCATCTGGCTGAGCCGGTCGATTACGGCCGCTTGGCAGTAAAGTTCGGAATGAGCCGCAGGTCTATGGAGCGACGCTTCAAGCGAGCTACGGGTATGACGCCCTTGGGTTACGTGCAGCGGCTGCGTGTGGAAAAAGCCAAGCGCTTGCTGGAAAAAGGCAGTCAAACGTTCAGCCAAATCACCTACGACGTCGGCTATGAGGACATATCGTTTTTCAGGAAGATATTTATCCGGTTGACGGGGCTGCGACCCAAGGAATACCAGCAACGGTTTGCGGGATATTCTGCCGGATCAATCTTGCAGAGATGAACAGAGCCGAAGACGCGGACGTAAGGATTTGGGGATGTGTACTTTATCCATTCTCCGGCCGTTCATGCACTGCAACGGTTGGCGAGCCTCGGCCGCCGTCAACCGGCCGCAAACTTATAGACGGTTGTGTGTTCGTACGATGTTCCCTGATCGAGCACCACGGAGGGGAATGCGGGCTGATTCGGCGAGTCCGGAAAGTGCTGGGTCTCCAGGCAAAAACCGCCGCGGTGTCCATAGATGTGACCGGCTTTGGCGGCAAGCCCGTCTTCCAGAAAATTACCTGAATAGAACTGCAGGCCCGGTTGGGTCGTAGAAACTTCCAGCCGGCGCCCCGAACGCGGTTCACAGGCGCTGGCCGCCAGACACAGTCCCGTGCCATTTCGCCGCAGAACAAAGTTGTGATCGTAACCCTTTCCAAACATCAGCTGCTCATCGTCATGATGGATGCGGGCTCCGATGGCGGTCGGGCGGTTAAAGTCAAACGGCGTGCCGGCGACGCTTTTCAATTCACCGGTCGGTATCAAGCCGCTGTCCACGGGTGTAAATTGATCGGCGCAAATAAGCAGCTCATGGTCCAAAATCCGTCCGGATCCGGCCCCGGCCAGATTGAAATAGGCGTGGTTGGTCAAATTGACGACCGTCGGTTTGTCGGTGGTTGCACGGTAATCGATTCTGAGTTCGTTGGCCGGACAGAGGGTGTATGTCACGCTGCACTCCAGATTGCCGGGGTAGCCTTCCTCACCGTCCGGGCTCAAATAAGAGAGCCGCACACCGATATTGCCCGATTCATCGAATGCCTGGCAGCGCCAAACCTTCTTGCCGAATCCGAATCGGCCGCCGTGCAAATGGTTGTCGCCGTCATTGACGGCCAGCCGATACTCCGTGCCGTTCTGCCGAAACCTGCCCCGGGCAATCCGGTTGGCATAACGCCCGACAATGCAGCCGAAATAGTGGCCCCCGGCGACATAATCCTCCAGCTTGTCATAACCCAGAACCACATCGGCAGGTTTTCCATCGCGGTCCGGCACCATCAGCGAAACCAGCGTCGCGCCATACTCCGTGATGCTGACAGCCATGCCGCCGGCATGGGTCAGGGTGTAAAGGTGAACCTCGCGACCGTCATCGGTTTGTCCGAAAACCTGCTTGTTAATGCTCATGGATAGTTGCCTTCCTTATCTGAATCATTTACTTTCGAGAACCCTGTCCATAGTAAGCCCCGGCGCCGTGTTTGCGCCGATAATGCTTTTCGATCAGGTGCTGAGCCGGCCGGGGCGCATCCGGATTCAGCTGCCGGACGTGCAGTTCCAGTTTCGCCAGAAATTCTACGATGACGGCAAGGTGAACCGCATCCAGGGGATCCGGCCCCCAGACAAAGGGACCGTGGTTGGCGACCAGCACAGCCGGAATTTCCTGTGGATTGAACGTCTTAAAGGTTTCGGCAATGACCAGGCCGGTGTTTTGCTCATAGTCTGCAATCGTTTCAGCCTCGGTCATCTCACGGGTAACCGGGATGTCTCCGAAACAATAGTCTGCGTGGGTGGTTCCCATACACCGGATCGGGATGCGGGCCTGGGCGCAGGCCGTGGCATATTCCGAATGGGTATGAACAATCCCGCCGCAAGTCCCGAATGCCCGGTAAAGCTCCAGATGAGTGGCCGTATCCGAAGAGGGGTTGAGATCACTGTCGATCACCTCGCCGCTTTCGAGCGCGATGCATACCATGTCGTCGGGCGACAGCGCCTCATAGGGAACCCCGCTGGGCTTGATCACCATCAAGCGGCGCTCACGGTCGACCCCGGATACGTTGCCGAAGGTAAACAGAACCAGGCCGCTGGCGTTGAGCGCCATATTGGCCTGGTAAACAGACGCTTTTAATTGCTCTAATTCCATGGTGGTCTCTCCGAATGCTTATTGTTTCGATTCTGCATCTTCTTCCCCTTCCCTTTTATATGTGATTTCCGATACCCCTTCAGAGGCCTCGCAGACATGAACCGTCGCCTGCCTGCCGGTAGCAGGGCCATAACACTCTGAGATTGCGGCGCTCAAATCAGCGGCGCTTTCCGTCTGCACCAGGGCGACCATGGCCCCCCCAAATCCGGCACCTGTCAGGCGGGCACCGTATACGCCCTGAACGCCCTGCGCGATATCCACCAACAGGTTGAGCTCGGGGCAGCTGACGTTAAAATCATCGCGCAAGCTGGCATGGGAGGCCTTCATCAGGTTGCCGACGGTTTCAAGATCATCCCCCTGCAAGGCCCGGGCCGCTAAAACGGTGCGGTCGTTTTCACTGATCACGTGCCGTGCTCGACGGCGTACCATCGGCGCCAGCTCATGGACCCGGCTTTCAAAGGCTCCCAAGCTGATATCACGCAGTGCGGGAACGCCGAAGTGAGCCGAGGCGACTTCGCATTCAGAGCGCCGCTGGTTGTATTCCATGTCCACCAGACCGCGATGCACGCCGCTGTCGACAATCATGATCAGAACGCCGGAAGGGATGGGCAAAGCCCGGTAATCTAGGTTGCGGCAATCAATCAGCAGGGCGTGGCGACGCCGCCCCAAACAGGAAATATACTGATCCATGATGCCGCAACGCATCCCCACAAAGGTGTTTTCCGCCTTTTGGGCGGCCCGGGCCAGGACCTTGCGATCGACCGCATGGTCCGACAATTGCAGCATGGCAAAACCACAGGCCACCTCGAGTGCGGCCGATGAACTCAACCCGGCGCCGATGGGAATATCGCCGGCAATGACGGCATCCATGCCCCTTAAGCTGAACCCTTCACGCAGCAATGACCACACGATACCGCGGATATAATTGCCCCAGGCATGTTCTGCAAGGCGCTCAATTTCCTTGCGGATATCGAAATGGTCCCATGCATCGAAGTCCCGGGAGTAGACATTGACCAGTGAATCATCGCGGGCCGAGGCGGCAACGACAATTTGCCTGTCAATGGCGGCCGGCAGCACAAAACCATCGTTATAGTCCGTATGGTCACCGATCAGATTGACACGGCCGGGCGCCTGAAATAATCGCGGTTCACCGCGGCCGCCGAAATTGCGGTGAAAGGACGCGACTGTTTGGGACATCAATACCATAGCCATCCTCTACAGGTGTCCGCCGCCCGAAAATCCTTATTCGGGCTCCGGGAGATGATCCTGACGCACCTCCGGCTGCTGTTTTAATCGCCGGGCGGCTTCCTCTGCGGTAATATCGCGTTGAGGTTCCCCCAGCATTTCAAAGCCCACCATGAATTTTCGGATGCCGGCTGACCTGAGCAGCGGCGGGTAGAAATGCGCGTGCAGATGCAGTTGGGGATACCTGCGCCCGTCTGTGGGAGATTGATGCCAGCCCATTGAATAAGGAAAGGCCGTCTGAAAAAGGTTGTCATAGCGAACGGTCAAGCGCTTCAGAATGTCGGCCAGATCCCGCCGCTCCCGAGACGTCAATTCGGCCAGATGGGACATATGGCGCCGTGGCATCAGCAGGGTTTCGAAAGGCCAGACCGCCCAGAAAGGGACCATGACCGCGAAACTGTCATTCTCGATGACCAGTCTTTCATCCTCTTGCCGTTCCAGATGGAGATAATCGCACAATAAGCATGACGATTTGGCGTGCGTGTAAGCACTGCAGGCAGCCAGCTCTTTGGCCGGTTCGACCGGAAGACTTTGGCCGGCCCAGATCTGACAGTGTGGATGGGGGCTACTGGCTCCCATCGAGGCGCCTCTGTTTTCAAAAATCTGAACATGGCGGATCCAGTCGATGTCACCCAGTTCGAGGTACTGGCGGATCCATTCGGCGACGACCTTTTCGATGGCGGGAAGCGTCATCTTCGGCAGGCTTAGATCATGACGCGGCGAAAAACAGACGACGCGGCAAAGACCTTTTTCAGCCGTGGCCTTCAACAATCCGGCACGGTTCAGTTCCCCTGTCGGGACGCCGGGCAACAGGGACGGGAAGTCGTTGTCGAAAACCCATATATCCCCGTAATCCGGATTACGACTGCCGCCTTTACGCACATTGCCCGGACACAGATAGCAGTCCGGATCATGGCCTGGGCGTTCTGTTTGCGCCGGAGATTCCTCTTGTCCCTGCCAGGGCCGGCGAGTGCGCTGCGGCGACACCAGAACCCACTGGTCGGTTAACGGATTGTATCGGCGGTGGGGGTAGTTCAACATATCAACAAACCATCGAAGCAGCGATGCCTCGGCCTTGAATCCGGTTGTCGCAGATCCCGCCGATCCGTGGCGGGCAACCTTTTGAAACCACATCTAGAGCGTGACAACGACCTTGATCCCCTCTCGTTTCCGCGCCGTTTCAAAAGCGGCCCTGTATTCCGCCAGCGGGAAACGGTGGGTCACCAGGGCGCTTACATCCACCACGTTGCTTTGAACCAGACGGATGGCACGCAGATAGGTGTGTTTCATCCGTCGCACCAGTTTGAGGGTCAGTCCTTTGCGCCGCGCGACTGAAGCGGAAAATTGAGTTCGATCGTCATCGGGGATGCCGATCAGTATAACCTTCCCTCCCGGCCGGGCGGCCCCGATGGCGGATTCAACGGCATCGTTGTCACCAGCGGCTTCGAAAGCCAGGTCAACGCCATGCCTGCCGGCCGCGGCAGCGATCTGTGCTTCGTCCTGACCTTCGTCGACCCGAATCACATGAGTTGCGCCGAACTCCCGGGCGGCATCGAGCCGATGAGACAGCCGGTCAGTGGCGATAATTCGGGTCGCCCCGGCAGCACGAGCCAGTTGGACCAGCATGAGACCGATCGGTCCGCACCCGAAGATACCCACGGACATTCCCGGATGCACGCAGCCCAGATTCAAGGCGTGCAGTGCGACACCCAGCGGTTCCAGCAATGCACCTTCGATGTCCGTGACATCGTCCGGAAGTCTGTGCACCAGACATTTCGGCCAGCACATCGCTTCCTGCAGGGCGCCATCCACCGCGCCGTGCCCGGCAAAGCGCAGGTTGTCACAAAAGTTGGGATTGCCTTCCAGGCAATGGCGGCATTCGCGGCAGGCGATGGCCGGATCCACCGCCACTTTCTGTCCCTGCCGGTCGCCGGCGGCAATGATACCTGCGAACTCGTGCCCCAGAACCAGCGGCCGATCCAGCCGGGCATCGCCAATGCCGGCTGTGTCGTACCAGTGCATATCGGAACCGCAAATCCCTACGGCCGTCACGCGCAGCATAAACTCATCGTCAGCGGCAACCGGTTCGCCTTCATCATGCAGGCGCAACTCACGAATGTTGTGCAAGCGCAGTACTTTCATAACCGTTCCATCTCCCAAAAACCCTATTCCTTGATCGCACCGGCGGTCAAGCCTTCCACCAGCCTTCTCTGGACAAACGAGAAGAGAAGAATCGTCGGCACAATCGTCAAAACAGCCGCTGCCGCGACCTGGCCCCACCTGATCAGCAATGCCGATGAAAGCCGTTGAATGACCAGGGTGGCTGTGGCTGTTCTCTGGCTCTGACTGATGATCGACACAATCAGGTAATCCCCCCAGGAAACGACAAAGGAAAAAAAACCGGCCACCATGATCCCGGGAGCTCCCAGCGGCAGGATGATATACCATAGGCGTTGGAAAACGTTGCAGCCGTCTATTCGGGCCGAGTCGTCGATATCGATGGGGATATTGTCGAAGTAGCCTTTCAGCATCCAGATTGAAAAGGGCAACACCAAAATCAGCTGGCCGAGGACCACCCCTGTGACTTTGTCCAGCAATTGCAGCGAAAAGATAATCAGGTACATCGGAATGATCAGCAGCACTTGAGGAAACATCTGGGTGGAAAATATACCCAGAATAATGGCATTTTTCCACCTTATGTTAAAGCGGCTCAATCCATAGGCCCCGGTAATCGAGCAAACCAGCGACAATAGAGCCACCATCAAGGCGATTTTGAAAGAATTGACAAAATAGGTCGGGTAATCGGTCACCGCTAAAATGGTCTTGTAATTTTCAAGCGTGAACTCGTTCAGGGGAGCCAGGAGCACTCCCGAAAATATGGACGGCTGTGTTCGAACCGAGCAGTAAATGATCCATAGCATCGGTAAAATAAAAAAGATCAGCGCCATAAACACGACGCCATAGGCCGCTATGGCGATTCCGATGTTGCGCTGTGACGTTGTCATTTCGACGTACTTCCCCGCTCGCTGATTTTTATAAAGATGATAAAATAGACCATTAACAGCAGGAGCATGACGGTTCCGATACTGGCGCCATAACCCAACGTGTAGCTGTTCCAGCATTGCCGGTAGACATAAACCGGCAAGACATCGGTGGCATTGACCGGCCCGCCGCCGGTGGCCAGGTACACAAAATCAAAGTTGTTGAATGTCCACAGCACATGAATGGTAATCATCACAATCGCCATGTCGCGAATACCCGGCAGAGTGATATGCCGGAATCGATTCCATGCATTGGCACCGTCCATCTCTGCGGCTTCATAATAACTGCTCGGAATGGCTTGCATGGCAGCCAGAAAGGCCACCCCGTAAAACGGAACATTCCGCCATAAATGCAGCAGCATGATAAACGGCAGGGCCACGCTCGGATCACCCAGCCAGTATCGATTCAGTTCTTCAAAACCGAGTCCTTTAAGCATGATATTGATCAACCCGATATCGGGTTGCGCCATGAACTTGAACAATATCACCGTGGCGGCGACCGGAATGACCCAGCTGGCCATAATGATGCTTTTAAACCAGAACATTCCCGGCAGTTTCTGACTCATGGCCCATGCCAGTATCAGGCCGAACACAAATTGCAGAAACACGACCACGACGGTAAGAACGATGGAATGAACAAGGGACGTCCAGAATATGTCATCCGATACCAGTCTGGCAAAATTGTGCAGACCCACGAATTCAACACGATCTTTTAACAGGTGTTTGTTCGTAAAGGCGATCCGGATGCCTTCCAGCAGCGGATAGCAGGTAAATGCCCCCATCACCACCAGGGCCGGCAGGATTAATGCAATTCCCTTTTGTCTTCTCAGGATCATTTCAGGGTACAAGTTTTCTATGGTTGACGGATTGATTTTCCCGCTATCATGGCGATGTCGCCTTTATCTTCCGGCCTGTTTCTTTATCAAAAAGATGCATGTTGTTCATGTCGATAGACAGTTTTATGGACTCGTGCAGACGGGCTTTGGTCTGCGAATGGACTTTGGCGGCGAACTGGTGCCTGCCCGCCGACGCGATCAGGATAACCTCCGAACCAATCGGCTCGATGACCTCTACGACGGCATCCAGTTCGGCAAAACCCTCGCCCCCGGCTTGTACGGCAAATTCAGGGTCATTGATATCATCGGGCCGCACCCCCAACACCACCGGCCGATCGCGTCTGTCTCCAGGCAAGTGCGCCAGGGCCTTCGGAACCGGCAGCCTGAAATCACCGCCATCGACCCAGAGACGCCCCCCGTCATCCAGCAGCATGGCGTCCATGAAGTTCATCGGGGGGCTGCCGATGAATCCGGCCACAAAGATATTTTGGGGATTTTCATAAACGTCCAACGGGGTCCCGATTTGCATGATCCGTCCATCCTTCATCACCACGATTCTATCGGCCAGGGTCATCGCTTCAATTTGATCATGGGTGACATAGATGATGGTTGTCTCCAATGTCTCGTGGAGTTTTGAAAGCTCACTGCGCATCTGGACCCGCAGTTTGGCGTCCAGATTGCTCAATGGCTCGTCAAACAGAAAGACCTGGGGCTGACGGACGATGGCCCGTCCCATAGCGACCCTCTGCCGTTGACCGCCGGAGAGCTGTCTGGGCTTTTTATGCAGAAGATCTTCAATTCCCAGAATATCCGCCGCTTTTCTGACGCGCCGATCGATTTCCGTTTTAGCCAGCTTTCTGAACTTTAAACCAAATGCCATATTATTGTAGACGTTCATATGCGGATAGAGGGCGTAATTCTGAAACACCATGGCGATATCCCGGTCTTTGGGAGCGACGTCATTCACCAGCCGGTCACCGATATAGATATCGCCTTCATCCATATCCTCCAGTCCCGCCACTATTCGAAGTGTCGTGGTCTTGCCGCATCCGGAGGGACCGACCAGGACAAGAAATTCTTTGTCCCTGGCTGTCAAATCGATCCCATCGACCACCGTCGTGTTGTCGAATCGTTTTCGAAGATTGGACAGTCGTACCTGAGCCATTGATCATCCACTTGATTAAGCTTCTTGCGACTTTTTATGAAACTATCAAAACGAGCCGCGTGGTTTTGTGTTGGACCGAATCAGGTCTTTGAAAATTGCCGGTGTCAGCTCACGCAGTGAGTCGACAATGAAATCGGCCCCCGCCAGATGCGGGCGTGGAGCCGTTCCGGTAATCGCGATGACGGCGCAGCCGGCTGCTTTGCCGGCCTTGACTCCCACCGGGGCATCTTCCACGACCACGCACACGGCAGGGTCGAGACCGATCTTGCCGGCGGCCTTGAGAAACACCTCCGGGTCAGGTTTGCCGCGGGTGAGTTCCTTTGCATGGGTTGTTGCCTTGAAAAACTCTCCTCCGGGAAGCGCCTTCAGGACGGTTCGAATGTTTTCGGAAGAGCCCGATGATCCGATGGCCAGAACGGCACCGGCGGTATGCAGTGCGTCCACCAGCTCGGCTGCTCCGTCCATTTCCGGGAAATCGACCGCGATGATCTCCCGAAATGCGGCTTCTTTTTCGTCAGAGAGCCTGATGTAATCCTTTGGCTCAAACTCCGGGTAGAGCCGGCTGAAAATATCAGGGTTGGTCTGACCGAATATTCCGGAAAACTGTTCCGGGCTCATTTTCAAACCGTAGTTCGCCAGCATCTGCTGAAAGGCCGCGAAATGAGCCTGGTAGCTGTCGATCAGAACGCCGTCCATGTCGAAGATCACACCCCAGGCGTTTTTTAGTGTTATTTCAGTATTCATTGCCGATGATAAGGCAGCCGGATGGGCGACCGAAAAACGTCCGGTCGCCCATCCGGCCGATCTTTTTTTTAGAGTTCATTATTTTTCTTCAATTCCAAAATCCGGTTGTACAGCCACTCGGCCGCCTGCTTAGGTGTCTTTTTATCATAAATAACATAGTTGACCGCCCGGAGGTTGGCCTCACTGACAGGTCCCCAGTTAATAGGGGCCATGGTGACGGAAATGGGCAACTCATTGGCAAAACCTTTCATCCACCATTGTACCCCCGCTTTTTCAAACACATCCAGCTCGGCAGAATCCTTGCGGGCGGGAATGCCCCCGGAATCGACCAGCCAGCCGGCCATCTTTTCCTTGGAGACGATATACTGAACAAGCTTCCAGGCGCCTGCCTTGTCTTTCGAATAGGCATTCATCATGATCGGCTTTACTTCCAGATAGGTTGCCGGTACACCGTCTGCGCTGTAAGGCAGGCTGGTAATCGCCGTCCTGTTCTCCAGGATATCCTTGGCCGTTTTGCTTTCGGTGCGGCGCCCCCAGAGCCATGGGCCCATCGGCGCCATGGCCCATTTGCCGGCCACATAGCCCGGGTCTTCAACCGGCCAGCCGGTTCCCCTCACATTCAAATCACAAGCCGTGAAATCACTGCCTTTGAAAAGCTCATCGTAAAGCGTCAAGACCTTTTCAAATTGCGCCACCGTACCGTTGAAAGTGACGTTGCCGCCGGACACGTCAAATAAATTTTGACGTTTGCTCACCTGATAATACCACGAGATAAATTCCTGGGCCGCCCGCGGCCCGCCGACTTCGGTGCAAACATAGAATCCGTAGGTTTTCTTATTGGTCAGTTCGGTAATTTTCCTGGCCGTCTTGATCAGCTCTTCCCAGGTTTTGGGAATCGCCAGGTTGTACTTTTCGAAGATGTCTTTGCGATATACCATAGCCCGGGCATTGGTATTGTATGGCAGTCCATAGAGTTTGCCGTTGATTCTCAAGGGCGCCAGTGTACTTTCGATAAATTGACCGTGCTCGGGCCAGTTATTAAAATACGAATCCAATGGCTCGATCAGACCCTTCTGAACATAAACCGCGGTATCTTCCAGCAGTCCCTCAATCACATCCGGAGTGGCGCTTTTGGCCTGCAATAAAAATTTATCTCTTTGATCCTTATACTTGCCGGGACCGTAGAAATTGTCTATGGCATAGTTCGGCAGAGCCTTTTTGACATCGGCTTCCCATGTTTTCACGTATCCGGGCGAGACCTCCTGGGTAACGAACGGCATGTTCCAGAAGGAAAGGCTTTGTTCGGCCCCTGCCCCGGCAGGCAGACTCAACGGCCCTGCCAGGAGCAAGGCCAGTCCCATTCCACATAAAATCCACTTGTTTGTGGCCATTGACATACCTCCATTTGTTAAGATTGCCGTGACGGGCTACGCCTTTCTTTTTAAAAGGAAGGCGTAAATCGATACGGAAACGATAATAATCAGCCCGTAGATAAATTGAATCCAGAAACCGGTGAGCCCGATGGCGATGATGCCGGCCTCCAGCGAACCGATGATGATCGCGCCCACGAATGTTCCCCAGATCGTGCCCATGCCGCCGAACACCGACGTCCCTCCGATGAAGACCGCTGCAAGGGTCGTCAGCAGATAGCCCTGCCCCTGGCTTGGCCAAAAATAGGTGACCTCCAGAGTGGATAGGATACCGGCGAAGGCCGCAAAAAAACCCATCTGCATGAAGACAATCGTTTTTACCCGTTCAACGTTGATGCCCATCATTCGGGAACTGTCCATGTTGTCGCCGACAAAAAGAACGTGGGAGCCGAACCGGTGGCGATTCATCAGCAGCCAGAAGGCGATGCCCAAAACCAGCATCCATACCGCCTGCGCCGGAATGATACCGCCGATGCGACCGACCGACAGGGCGTAGACAAGGGTTGTTTTTGCGGCGACCAGTGGGATTCCTTTCCCCTCTGCAATGACGTTGACCATGCCGCGAAAGAAGAACATCGTTCCGATAGTGGCCACCAGGGATGGTATCCCCACCCGGATAATGAGCAAAGCGTTCAGGGCCCCGGCCAGCAGGCCGACCGTCAGACAGGCCAGCACGCCCAGCCAGATGTTGCCCGTCAGCGTGAAAACCTTGCCGAAAATCAGCGCGGACAACGCCAGGACGGATGGAAAGGAGAGATCCATCTCGCCCAGGGTGACCACCGGCGTCATGGCCAGAGCCATGATTCCAAAAAACGGAATGGTCGACATAAAGGAGTAGTAAATGTCGAACCGGGTAAACACCTTGGGGTTTCCGATAATAAACAGGAAAAAGATGCCCACCATGACAGCGGTAATGCTCAGCTCTAGTCGCACCTGTCGCATTGTTGCCGTTTTCAAAGAATTATCCTCGCAATCCAATCACTCATTTGCGTTAAATCTTCCCGTACGGGCCAGTTGAACCATCTTTTCAACCAGCTCATCCTGGGAAATATCCTTTTTTAAAAACTCTCCGGCCACCCGGCCGCGGTCCAGAATAACAAACCGGTCCGCAACCGGATAGACGTAGTAAATGTTGTGACTGATGAAGATGGCCGATTTGCCCTGCTCCTTGATGTTGTGCACAAAATCAAGCACCTTGCGCGTCTCTGAAAGGGAAAGGCCCATGGTCGGTTCATCGAGAATGATTAAATCCGCCTCAAAATAAAGGGCCCGGCCGATGGCAACCCCCTGCTTTTCACCGCCGGACAGAGATAAAACCATCGAGTCGGTGGCAATCGCTTTGGAGGTAAACCCCATGTGCTGCCGGATCAGCCGCTCGGTTTCGGCTTTTTGCTGCCTGACTTTAAGGAAACCGAACTTGGACGTCAGCTCCCGACCGGCGAACATATTGCGCCACAATGCCTGCTGATCGGCCAGAGCCCTTTCCTGATAGACCGTTTCAATACCCAGCCTCCGGGAGCGCTTTACCGAATGCCGGGTCAGTTTCTCTCCCTTGTAGTAAATGTCACCGGCCGTGGGCCGATGGACTCCCGTAATGATTTTGATCAAAGTCGATTTTCCGGCGCCATTATCTCCGATCAGGCCGACGATTTCATTGGTCCCGACGGAAAAATCGATACCGGAAAGAACATCCACTTCGCCAAAGGACTTTGATATATTTGATAATGACAACAACTGAGAATTGGACGTCACGGGGGCCACCTCGTATCCTTGTTATCGAATGCCCTTTTCGGCCAGAGGCGCTACAAAGTCGATGTTCGTCTTGTCGATGATCGCAGCTCCCGTATCTATATGCAGGCCCGCAAAGCCGTATTTCTTGGCCAGGCAAATCTGAAGGATCGGCAGATACCCCTGCAGCCAGGGCTGCTGGTCGAGCACACATCCAACCCAGCCTTCCTTGATGGTCGTGGCGGTTGCCGCACTCAGATCAAAACCGGCGGTGTAGATATCCCCTGGTTTTCTGCGAGCGGCCTTCAAATAGGTGCCCAGCGTGGCCGTCAATGCCCCATGATCCGCTATGAGCAGTTTGACATCCGGGTGGGTGGCAATATAGCTTGAAACAATTGGCGTTCCCAGCGACGCATCACTGTTCACGGCATCTGAAATTTCGATATAATCCACTGTTATACCCAGCTCTTTAAGGGCATCAATACACCCTTTGGTCCTCAGCCCGCGGGTTTCCTGCCCCAACAGCCCCCAGACCATGGCACGGTCGCCTTTCTTCAGACCGGCTCGTTTCGCCGCCCCCTTGGCCAGCATCACACCAGACGGATAGAGTTCCTGGCCGACATAACCAAAGCCTTGGGCTTTGTATTTTTCTTCTATGGCGGGTAGGGTGGTATTCTGACTGGTCACGATAATACCTTTGGCAACCGCTTCGTCCACCAACGGTGCATAAGCGGCGACGCCGGGATGCCCCATGACGGCGATGCCATCCGGTTTTTTAGCAATGGCATCCTTGAATTGCGCCACCATTTTATCTGGCAGCCAGCCCGACCAGACATAATCGACCTTGCAGCCCAGATCTTCTTCGGCGGCCTTTGCCCCCCTGTACACAACCGATGCAAACGGTCCGCCTTCGCTGCCTCCGGGAAAGAATACGATATTGATTCCTGCAAATTGTTTGTCTGCCGCTTGTGAGTCTGGGATATGCACTCCAGCAAACATAAAGCTGAGAACAAACATTAAGCTGATGGTTGCAATAGCAAGCCTCTTCATCATGAAATCCTCCTTCTTTGTTATTTGTTAGGACATGCGAAGATTGACTCAAAAAAGTCGAAACCACCTCCTTCCCGGATAAGCCGTTATGTGCAATTCATTACCAGCACAAGCGCCATTGGCATGTGGCCTTGACCATATAGATCCCCTAAGTTGAACTCCTGACAACCAGATGAGTTTTCAATACAACGGATTTGGGAACGAAATGTTCATCGCTGTTATTTATCTGCTCCATTAATAACTGCGCAGCAATTTTTCCGATCTCATAGGACGGCTGTTCAACTGTTGTCAGCGGGGGGTCGAGCAGAGAAGCCAAATGCGTATTTGAGAAGCCGGCCAGGGCGATATCGGCAGGAATTCTTAAGCCCTGCTCTTTCATGGCCATAAAAACACCGGTTGCCACCGGATCATTCACAGCAAAGACGGCATCCGGTAAGGGATGAAAAGAAAGTAATTTTTGGAAACCAATGATGCCGTCGGTGTCATCGAGCCCGCCGTGTACGACCATCTTGTCCTCAAAAGGTATATTCGCCTGTTTGAGCGCATCTTGATAGCCCTTTAATCGAATCTTGGAAATAGACAGATTTTTCGGACCCGCAAGGTGGGCGATTCGCCTGTAACCTGACTTGATGAGGTGATCGACGACATCAAATGCACCTTTATAATCATCGACGACGACGCTGCTGGCCTTTATTTTATCGCTGACACGGTCGAAAAAAACCACCGGCACATGTCGACGCTGCAACATACTGAAATGATCGAAGTTTTGTGTAGTCTGCGATAAGGAAACCAGCACCCCGGCAACCCTGAGTGATACAAGGGAGCGGGTATAAAACACCTCGCGTTCATACGTTTCGTTCGACTGGCATACGATGATGGTATACCCGGCGGCATACGCAAATTCTTCGACCCCATTGATCACTGAAGCAAAAAAAGGTTGTTTGATTTCAGGAACGATCACGCCAATGGTCTTTGTTTTTTTTGTCTGCAGGCTTCGGGCAATGGAATTCGGATGGTAATCCAGCTTGTCCGCGAGGGAAACAACCCGCTTTTTCGTTTGCGGGTTAATGTCCGGATGATCCCGCAAAGCGCGCGAAACGGTTGAAGGGGAAAGGTTGAGCGCTTTCGCAAGGTCTTTTATGGTTGCAAGAGCCATGATATCACCCGACCAATGACAATCATTCGCTAAAAAGTAAAAATAAATAACAATTCAGGAGGGTTGAACGCCAAAAAATCAGCAAACCATGTTCCGCAAACGTTTGCGGTATCGTTTGCAAAAAAATAGAATCAAACAGATTCATTTGTCAAGCGAAAAGTTGGCGGCCAATTATTCATTATCTTTTTTCTTTCATCCTTTGATCTCACGCACAAATTCTGAAAAGTTGGAAAGGCGTGCGTGCAGATAGGGAATCTACTCCGGAATAAAGACTCGATCACCGCAACATGGCATCTCAAAACACCTTTCAATCTCTTCGTCTGAACAAAAGTATCAAGGAAGCATTTTAACTTCGCACATAATTTAGCTGCCCCTATCTTTCCGCCTGTCTTTCCAAGATCTCTACCGCAGTCGCTTGTAAACAGGCCATCTGCCGGCAATATCTTCTGCTTGACGCAGCTGACCAGTTGAGCCTTAATCAGCCCATAAAAGTCTTCTGTTTGTAATTCATCGACTTTTCTATCTTGACTTTTTTATCCGCCAGAGCTATACAGTCGATGTTCTTGGAGTAGAAGAACTATAGTTGCCAAAAGCCATTTCTCACACGACGGTTCAATGATGTTGGGGCGGTGGGATTTGATAATGGAAGCGCTGATACCGTCCAAATGGCAATCAACCTCGGTTTTTTGAATTTCGAGACCAATTTCTATTCTTAATTCCCTAAATTCCGCATTATTTATCATTTTTCTTAACTTGGAGGGCGCGCCCATGAAGATCCATACTCAAGAACACTTGATGTCCTTATCCTTAGCAGAAAAAATTGAATACTCAAAAAAAATAATCAAAGATTCATTATCACGCTTTTCGCATGATGAGCTTTTCGTTGCGTGGACCGGGGGCAAGGACAGTACAACCATGTTGTGGCTCTTTCTTGAATCCTGTAAAGAATCAAATGTACCAATGCCCAAAGCCATGTTCATCGATGAAGGTAGCGTCTTTGATGAAATCCTCACTTTTGTCGCCACGGTAAGAGAAGATTGGGGAGTTGAAGTGGATATCATTAAAAATCACGATGTCAGCGATAAGGCCGCCAATCTCGGTGATCCTATCTATGTCGCGGATTTGAACGAAAGGAATCGGAAAGAGATCGAAAAACTTGATTATGCCGAGGAAATGTTTCCTTTTGAACCCGAATCCCTGGTCGGAAATCATCTTATGAAAACGGTGGCGATGAATATGTTCATTGAAACAAGCGCGGTCAAAGCTATTTCAACCGCTATTCGTTGGGATGAGCAGACGGCACGGATAAAAGAGGATTTTTTCAGCCCCAGATCAGATCCAGACCACACCCGGATCCAGCCGATCCTGCATTTCAGTGAAAGGGATATCTGGTCCACCATACATGAATACCGCATTCCCTTCTGTCCTCTTTACTATCAAGGGTATCGATCACTGGGCGCAAAGGGATCCACAACAAGGATTTCAGACATACCGGCCTGGGAGCAGGATCTTGAAAGCACCCCGGAACGCGTTGGCCGTGGACAGGAAAAAGAGGCTATCATGGAACGATTACGACAATTAGGTTATATGTAGCGGAAGTCTGCTGACAGCAACTCCGGAGGGGTTCTTGACTTCTTGCACTACCATGGGTACATGCTTACCCGACCGTAACCATAATAACTGTCATTTCCGGGAGCACCCAAATCATCCGCCGTAACAATCAAAAGCGAAATGACCTGTTTGGGCGTCAGCTCCGCATAATCCAGATAGGCACTGATCCACATGGCGGCGACACCGGCGACGTGCGGGCATGCCATGGAAGTACCCGAAGCGTATGCATAGTTGTCGTCCAAGAATGTGGACAATATATCACTGCCGGGAGCGCTGACCATTACGTTACTGGTCCCGTAGTTGCTATATGAAGCGCGTAACGTACAAGTTTCAAGCGCACCGGCGCCAACCACCCAAGAGTAGGCTGCTGGATAGTGCTTTCTGTTAGTGCTGTCATTTCCGGCGGCAGCGATGACAACAGCACCCTTGCCGACCGCATAGAGTGTTGCCTGAGCGATTGCCTGTGATGAAGAATACCCTCCCCAACTGTTGCTGATTACCTTGGCGCCGTTATCGGCTGCGTAGATAATACTGTTGGCCAACACAGAATTCCAGCCGCTTCCCATTCTATTTAGCCCTTTGACCGCCATCAGTGTGACATTTTGCAGCCCTGCAATGCCTTCCAAGTTATTGATTACCCCTGCTATGATCCCCGCGCAATGGGTTCCATGCCCATTGTCGTCCATGGCATCATCATCATCATTTACAAAATCATAATCGATGGATGTGTCTACCTGAAGCGCCAAATCGGGATGATTCAAATCTATGCCAGTATCGACTACCGCGACAATGACTTCCGGACGGCCGGATAGAGACGGAACGTCCCAGGCCTGTTCGGCGCCGATGCATTGGGGGCCCCACTGATCCGTGTATTCCGGATCGTTTGGCGCCACGTCTGCCATAATAGGCGTCTCGCGGGGTGGAATCGAACTCATTTCATCCCGTTCAACAAAGGCTACATTACCGGTTGCCAGCAGCGCCCGGCGGAATCGTTCATAATAAGTGGTCGGCACACTATAAGTGGCCATATTAATCTTTTTAGCTTCTATTATTTTCTTAGCCATATGGCGCGTGAGAATATCTTTTATTTGAGCCGATACTTTCCATGATTTAAATCCAATATTTAAGCGGAGCGACTCGTCGTCATCGCAAAATCCCGTTTCAGGAAAGGACAAAACAGCAAGAATTGCAATAATGAAAACCACCAGCCGCACAGGCGTGCAGGATTTTTTCTGCATTTTTTTCTCCTTATTGTAGATGATAAAGTATAAATGCTGATATCCATCGTCTCTGGAGGAATTTCGTCATCTATTCGATGCTGCGTCAGGTTGGAGGTAGTTGGAAATGACAGCTGCGATATCGGCGATATGGGGTTCCTTGATGCCGAGTCCGGTATTGATATAGAGGTGGGCGTCATCCATCGTGTGCATACCGGTAAAATGGGTTCTGCCAAAAAGTGCAGGGCGACCCACCGAACCTTTAATGTCGAAACCGCGATTAGAGAGCAGATAGAGGTCAGGCCCCTGGGGGCTGTGGGGTCCATAGAATATGTCCTCCTGAAAAAAGACATTCCGGATAACCGGTTCTCCGTTAAATTGAAGTCCCTCGAGCTGATCAGCCAGCTCCTCTTTCAGGGAATCCACTTCGCTTCCCCGGACACACCCTCTCGGATAACGATCTTTGGAATGGATATAAATTCGCCCGGGATCCAGGCAGAAGGCCCTTGATGTTTCCGTTATTCCCTTCAGGCCCGGCTGGCCGTTCAGCGTCAAATATCCTTTCATCATCAGCCATTTATTCACATACACCTCCTGCGTGATCGGGCAGAAGCCGTGATCCGAACACGTGAGAAACAGGGCGTTTTGAGCCATCGCCCGTTCAAACATCTCACCGATGAAGTCATCGAGCCGACGATAAAATTCCATGATGCGGTCATGGTAGGAACCTGCATCCAGCACCTGATGAAAAAAGTAATGGTGCAGCCGATCCGTTTCGGTAATCGTGCCAACGAACAATTGCCAGTTTTCGTTTTTAAAAAAATACCGGATAGCCTCGCACCTTTTTTCAAAAACAACCATCAGATCCCTAAAGAAAGCGTCCGGGTCTTTCACCGCTAAGCTGGCGTTGACGTCCAATCGATATCCCATCTTTTTCAAAGCTGGAACCACGGCGTTTGGATAAACCGCGCGGTTGAGGTCAATGGCTACGAATCCACTGATTAACAGGCCTTTCAAAGGTCTGACAGCTGGATACGTTTCAGGGATATTGATAATGACAGAGGGAATCTCCAACTTTTCCCAGATGGTCGGCACTTTGATGTCCGTAAAATTTGGAAACCGGAATCCATATTCGGGATCGAGTTCCATGAATCCGAAAATTCCATGCTCCCCCGGACCACACCCGGTCATGAAGCTGGTCCAAGCCACAGATGAAACTTCCGGGAGCGTGCTTTTCATGCGCAAAAAATCACCTGTTTGCACGATGTTGGCAAAATTCGGCATGACGCCACGTTCCATGAACGCTTCGATCAAGGTGTAGGCCAATCCGTCAATACCGATGACAACGATCTGTTGAAGTTCTTTGGCTGCGATAGTCATTCTTTATAACCAACCTGGTTTGAATTTAAGACCACTTCAAACAATTCAGGACTCGTCTGCATCGCGCAGACCATTTGCGTTTAAGTCCAGCCAGAATACTTTAATTTCATATGACCATGAAAGCGTCTCTTCCGTTACAGGGTCTAAATGGCGGATACCGAGACCGCTCAGAAAAGCGGTTGTTGCCGGATTCCAACTCGGCCCGGTAGGGACAGCCTCCTTATTTTCACCGATATATTCCGGCGCCGTCGGATCGTTAAAGAAACTGACCTGCTCTTGTTCTTCGCCCGATGGATCCATCCACCACATCTCCGTCATGAGCCAGTTCCGCCAGTTTTTTCTTTCGGTATCGCTGTCGAGATGCAGCGCATATCCCTTGCTGGATATATAGCCAAGCATACTGGCATCCTTTGAAAGATAGGCATGTTCATCCCATGCGGACTGTCCATCCCACGAAGTATTTTCCACTTGCCACGAGCTGGTCAGGTTCTCATACTGACTTGTGGAAAGATTAAGGACCCCTATGTCTGTTGTAATATCATCTTGTTGTGGATTGGGGCTGAAGGAGAAATAAATCAACGAGTCATCAGTTGACCAATCATGGCTTTCATACCAATGTTTCTTATTTCCAGGTTCGTATCTTGCAGCCGTATCATGTTCCACCGATGCCAAAGCCGGTTCGTTAAAGTCTGCGATTCGAAGCTCCCAATCCCCGAAAACATCCACACCGGTATTTTCCGTGAACGCATATAGGACTCGAGTACCGCTGTGACTGAATTGCGGATGAAGAATGCCCGTATAGGGTGTCGGGTCGACCGCATTCATCTTCGTTGGCAAGTCTGTCAGTTGCCATGCCTGTGTCCCATCAGCTTCGAGAAGCCAGAGATCTGTATTAATCCCTATGCCTCCAGTTGCCAGCGCGCGCACGACTGGATCGTGATTGCCGTAATAGGCATCTTTTTCAGCCACCAAAATCAGCCACCGGCCGTTCGGATGCCATGTAACGGCCCCCTTGTGCAGTCCCGCATTCAAATCCGGGCATGTTTCGGAAATACATACTTCATTGCTCCCGTCGGCGCTCGCCACATAGACTTCATAGGACCCCACACCTGGATTGGCTCCGTGAAGACGTACAAACGCCAACTGTTGGCCATCTGGAGACAATTTCGGCCCTCTGCCATCATCGATAATGGTCTCGATACTATGAATTTTATCATTCCGGGCGTCAACGGTGTATTGGTTATAGGTTCGGAAATGCCAAACATCGCCGCGGGTCGTTCCATAACTATTGACGCTGTCTATCCGCCAGTAATAATCCTGTTCGTAGGAAAGCTGAATCGCTGACGTATAGCTTGTATCGGACTGATTGCCCATAAAGGCATCGTCAATCGGTTCGGCGCTGGTCACATCGTCTTCATTTGTTCCAAAGTAGACATCATAAGTGGACGCCCCCCCACCATTGTCCCATTGGAGAAGAGGAGTCACTGAAACATGAGACGTGTTGGTTGGAGGAAAGAGTATAGTGGCTTTTTGCGGCACTCCGGTATAACTCTGTCCCGATGAGGAACCCTTGTTGCCACATCCTAAGAATACGAAGAACACGGTGAAAAAAATTAGAACAAGTATTTGTACGGGAAAATGCAAAAACGGGTTTTGACGACCGAAGGCACAGACAGATTTAAAACAAACGGTTTTCGGAGCACCAAACTTTTGTGAATAAAACATATTGTCACCTTAACATTAACTACCATGGAAACGCATAGCCGGACAATTTTAACAGCAGCATTCCTTTCCTTTTCGACCCATCCTTCCGGAATAGGTAACGAACAAGCTGATACCGCACAGACCGATCATGCCGAAGACATAAAAGCTCGTCCCGATAGACCACAAATCTGTTGTCCACCCGGCCAGCAGCGGGCCGCAAGCAAGCCCTAAACTCATCGCCATATTGAACAGGCTCATGACAGCACCCATCCCATGGCGCCGGCCTTCAGCAACCACCACCGCCGTCGCCGCCGGCAACATCAGCGCGCCGAAGGCAGCTGAAACCACGCATAAGACGAGAAGGCAGGCATATGACGTTACCCAGGGAATTATGAACAAAGGCAGTGAGAATACGATACCGCTCCCGATAAGAATGACGTTACGGTCCATCCTGTCGGCTAAAATTCCGGCCGGTATTTGCATGACTGCTGTTGTTACAATGTAGGCTGAAATAATAATTCCGATCCGGCTCCCACTCATTTGAAGGTATTGATGCGCTAGGATGGGGATAAAAACAATCATGGCGCCGCGACACAAGGCTGCAGAAAATCGAAGAATCAATATCCCGCCAATTTGCCTGTTTCGCAAAAGTACGACGTATTCGCTATGAGCAGCTTTCGTATTTTCGGCCGCAGTGACCTCGGGCAGAAAAAAAAGAATGATGAAAAATGCAGCGAATGTCAGACAACTAAGCGCCAGGATACCTGCTTCGATTCCATATAGATCAAGAAAAAAACCGCCCAACAAGGGTCCGGCCCCCATTCCACCAAACATCGTCAGGGAGAATAACCCCATGATTTTACCATCGGATTTTTCAGTTGATATATCCCCGGCATAGGCTTGCGCAATCGGAATAATCATTGCAGCCCCAAACCCCTGACCGAAGCGCAATAGTGTCAGCGACAAAGCCGAGCGGGCACCGATGAAACCGAGTGAAACCAGAGTGTAGAGAAGCAATCCCCCGACAATCAATGGCTTGCGGCCGAATCGGTCTGAGATACTACCGAAAGCCGGCATTGCGATGAAGCGTGCAATGGCAAATGCGGAAAAAATCAAACCTATCCATAGTCCTGACGCATCGAACTGTTCGGCATAAAGCGGCAGAATCGGAACGATGATGCTTATGCCACAAGTGGCGACAAACAGGGCCGGGAGAAGCGATATGATTTGATGCGTTTTCCGTTGACAATTCATAAACCTAATAGGGCCAGTCTAAACTTACGCGATATACTCGATATACCATTTTAACCGGATTGGATTCGATGTATTCCCAAACGATTTCTCCATCCGGCGCAACCTCGAAAAACCGGCCGTAAATCCCCTCATTGATCAATGTATTTCCGTTCGGCAATCGCTGGGCGCCTGAAATAAACGTACTGTAAAAAGCGTGGCGCATATCGCCTGAATCCGTTGCATCGTATTGCCAAACAATTCTTTTCGTCACAGGGTTGATTTCGATCACCCGGGAGTAAGTTCTCGCTTTTGTGGGAAACCCAGCCGGTCCGCCATTATCGAAGAGGAGAATATTTCCCTCGCCAGGCAAGCCTGCCTCGATCATCCTGGCATCGTGTTGCCCAATGGTCAGGTTGTCATCCGGACCAATTTTCCACACGATATCACCCGTGTCTTTGTCGATGATAAAAACGATATTGGTATTTCTCTGGCTCATCAGGATATTTCCGGCCTGAAGGATTGGATAGTGATCGTGTTTGTTGGGGGGCAGAACAAAGACGGTATTGGTATGAAAGATGTCCGTGGAATAGATCACCCGCTGCTGTCGAATCCAGCTCATGGCTTCTTCGCTGAAGCCGAATTCATCGAAATGCTCCCATGAGAACCAGTTCCAGACGACTGTCTTTCCCGGTGTGACTTCAGTGAGGTAATCATACTTGCCTAACCCTTCGGGATAGATGTCGGGGATAAAAAGCGCTTTTCTTGCAATAATCAAAGTATTTCCGTTTTCAAGCCGTTGGAAATCATGGTGCATCTCTGATCCGTTCACGGTAAATTTCCAAAGAATTCTACTGTCCCAATCGACCTCCACCAGCGTTTTCATGTCTTTCGTCAATGCCATGATCCTGCCGCCGTTCAGCGGCTTGACGATTTCTGCCTGCAGCGGATTCAGATACCAACGATGCACGACGTTGCCATCCATATCCACCATTTTGACGGGTTCAATCGCCTTATCGTTCATGGGCACATAAATATTATATCCCTGGTAAGCCTTTTCCGGTTGGTGCAACGTCGTACCCGTGGGGAATTCCGACGGCCAACAAAAAGCATGATGAATGCCCGCGCATAGTACAAACAATATCAATAAGGAGAATAATTTCTTCATTGTTTGCTCCCTTTGGCTTCTAATCCGCTCCCGGCATGAACACATTTTTTCCGGGACATTTTCCCGGGACGCTTATGAACATCCGGGCATCTGTCGCATTTAATCTTTCCATTTTGATTGAGAGATGCCGCTTGTATCGAAATTCCCGGGAAGGTGACAAGATTGGAGCTTCCCGATTGATTGCCACCGTCATCCTCCGCCACAACATAATAGCTGTATTTTTTTTCCGGTTCGACGGTCGTGTCGATGAAATAGTTCACATCGGTGGTACCGATCTCTTCGCCGGGCATCGGGACGGTCTGACCACGGCGGTCAGCAGTCACTACGGTACTGATTTGGATTTGTTGCTCCAGTTGTTCACTATACAGAAGATCTTTGAAGGCCTGCGGTAATGAATCCAACGAAATATCGCCGTAGCATCCATCGTACGGATCCAGCCAATCCGGGAGAATCCCCCCGGGGATATTCATTTTAATTTCCGTAAAGTCCGATCGATAGACCCTGAATAACG
Organism: Desulfobacteraceae bacterium; assembly: GCA_050291625.1. Lineage (GTDB taxonomy): Bacteria > Desulfobacterota > Desulfobacteria > Desulfobacterales > Desulfosarcinaceae > JARRKU01. Next base: position 126,567 of record JBNKKC010000123.1, on the reverse strand, counting down.
TTGCATTTTCCGGCATCGTCCATGCGATCAACACGCCCTGGTTTGAAAGGTTCAGGCCTCTGGTTTCTCCCGGAGGATCCATCAGGGTGTTGCTGCCCTCGTCGATTCCGCGATAGATATTGGCTCCGTAATAATAATTGGCCGTCCCCACAAACAGGCCGTAGGGCGTCGATTGAAACGTTCGAATGCCGAAATCAAACGGATCGCCGAAGCCGTCCATGGTAATGGCGCTGAAATGAATTCCGTCGCTTGACTTGTAAAGATCGAATCCCATACGGTCGTTGAGCACGGCGGCTTTGCCCGGGCAGGTGCGTTGCGAAGTCGAGGCATCGTACGTTCCAATATATAACACGTTTTCATGCGACTGCATTCGCCAAAGGTGTTCGTTCAGGCCAAAGCCAAACCCCTCTGCCAGGCCGCTCAACGGAATCTTATATCCTGCTGGAGTCACGCGCGGCGTTCCCGCAATCAAGTCCCATTGGTCATCAGGAGCGATTCGAATCAGCTCAGCCGGCCCGTCAGTTCCGACATACAGATAACCATCGTATTCGTGCATGCTCACGACCGTTTTGCTCGGCTGGGGCAAGTACGCCCCTTTCAGCACAACGGGGGTGAATTCATAGGGAGGTTCGCCCTCGGCATCGGTTCTCAATACGGCATAGCCACCATCCACATCCAATGAGCCGGCATACAAGTAGCCGTTATATACCTGCAGTTCGAAAAAACGAAGGTCCGGATCATCAGGGCTCACCTGCTGCCACGTATCATTGCCGGCATAGGGAGTCGCCGATTCATAAAGCTTGCCATTGCCTTGAACGGACCCGTGGATTACGAAAAGCCGATTCTTATAACTCGTCAATGAACGAAAACTTGCTTTTGGGAGGTTGGCCATGGTGCCGCTTTCCTGGGGTATCGGCTCGAAGTTGATTCCGTCGGTTGTCCGCAAAATCCTGGGGGGCGGAACCGTTTTGTGAATTGGCTTGGAATTGGTACCGCAAAAGTACATAGCCTCTGTGCCGTCGTCCTCGACAAAGATCTCCGCAGACCGGAAAGCGATGTCACGCGCTACGAATTTATCCGTCCCGGGGATGGGAACATCCATAGGCGACTCATAAACAAGATCCCACTCATCCGTTGCGGGATCCCAGGCCCATATCTGGGCCTGCAAGGGCAGGTCATTGTAATCCGCCGTACATTCAACATCTGGATCTTGGGGGGGATAAAGGTAGCTGAGAGCAGGATATGTGGCGACCGTCCCGGCATATGACCAGCACAACCAGGAGCGGTTCGTTCCCACATAAAGTTTCCCGGTTTTGTCCCACCATTTCATGCTCCACATGACTGAGTTTTGTTTGTCTTCAAAACCTTGAATGCTCGATTTTTTAAAGTCGTTTATGCCGAGCGGTTCTGATACGGCAGCATGTGGCAAGAGCAGTGGCGAGATGATCAATAAACATAAAAAAATGACGACCCATTGAAAAAAATAAAATCGTCCCCGGCGGGGCGCCAACGGTTTGGTGATGGAATGATGGACAAGATGTCCAATCTCTCGGTCCGTCTGCTGTCGACTGGCTTGCTTCAAATAATTTCGATGTTTCATGTCATTAGCCACTGGAGACCTCCTCGTGCAATAGTTGGATGTTTGAATGCACATTGTGCTTCTACTTGTTGTCATGCAATTCGTATTCTGATTGATAGCCCGTATTGCCACTATTCGGGTTGAAAGACCGACATGTCGATTAATATGATTCTATTCCTCTTTCCTACGCGTTGGCTGCCGATCAGTTTCGTGCCATCGTTGTTCCAGGCGCTGTCGGCGCAAATGGTTCGTTCTCCCGTGTATTCGGGAAAGCCGGGTTCATTGAAATAGGTCAGACGATGTTTGTTCGCCCCGGTGGCGTCCATTATCCAGAACTCCGTCAGAAGAGTTTCACCCCAATTTTTCGTCGGTCTAAAGTCGAATCCCTGGCTGCTGATCCAGACAATTTTCTTTCCATCCGGTGAATACTGTGCATGCTCGTCCCAAACACCTGCCGTATCAGTGAGTTGAGTCAGCCTGCCCGTGTTGAGATCCATGGTCCAAATATCAAGATCAACACGGCTTTTTCTGCCGATGTTTGCAGAAAAGATGATTTTTGAGTCATCGGGCGAAAACCCGTGACTTTCATAGAAAATGCCTTTTTGGGAACAGGGCTCTAGTATGGTTATGTTTTGAAGCGTCGGTCCGTGGTTGTTATCGAACGCAAAATCCGCCAACTTGAGAACCCATTTTCCGCCGAATCTTTTCCCGCCGAGTGTTCTTTCCGTCCATAGAAGTTTAGTGCCGTCATGGGAAAAATGCGGATGAAGAGTAAACTCTCGTTCTTTGAGATGAGTCAGCTGAAAAAACCGTTTGCCGTCTTTGGTGACTATCCACAGGTTATTGTGCAAACCGGATCCGCCTTGGGTCAGATAACTTTCACGACTCTTGGCAAAAAAAGGGATGTTTAACTTAGGGTCCTGGGATTGGAAAACGATAAAGTCTCCGGATGGATGCCACTCAGGAATACCATTGTTGCGATCAGGTATCTGCGCTTTGCCATGGGTCAGACTGACCTGACCTGAACCGTCGGGGTTCATGGTGTATACATCGTAAAAGTTGTCTGGGCCCAGCTTGCAGAGGGCGATCATGTTATTTTTATGCGACCAATCCACACGCCCGCCGCCGCTGTCAACAAGAACTGTAATTGGTGGGGATCTGGGCGGATCGTTTTTTTCTGAATCTGCGGCGCAAATTACCGGGAAACAGCTCGACGCCATCAACCCAAAGATAAAAATGGATGCAATCGTTGCTTTCATTCGTATCGTGGCGTTCCGGCGCGGTCTGCCAATTTGAGTTGTATGGTATCGACTTTATGATGATTTAGAGAATATCCGAGGATGAGAATAGATGAAAGCACGAGGCATCCGGAGGGAATCAGGCTGTAAGCCACACCGATCCGATCGACGGTCCAATCGGATAGATGGTGACTGCCCGGAACCAAACCTGCGTACCAGTCGATGAGGAAACCGGCGATAACGATGGCTGCACCTGCCGCAACCTGTTCTCCAAATTGAAACATTCCGAAAAAGAGCCCCTCTCTTCGCCTGCCATTGAACAGTTCGTCCTCATCCGAGACATCCGCGATCATCGATGCCGGCACGATCCAAATCACGCTTGCAAAGAATCCGGCGGCACCATGTCCAACCAGAAGCGGTCTGATATCTCCCACCCCCAACAAGTGCCCCTTGCCCAGCAGAAAATATGCACAGGCCATGAGCATGGAGGTTGCAATGGTTCCAGTAAAATAGAGCAAGCGCTTTTCGACAATTTTTGATAACTGAACCCAGAAAGCGACACCGGCCAATGCGCCCACATAAAAGAACAGATGATAGATGCTGAGTGCCTTGCTGGACGAAATGTCCGCGTAATAGGTCAGAAAATGAATGGACAGCGTGGCATTGATGACCGTTCCCAGGAAGAAAACCGCATACGAGAAAAACAGGATGCAAAACGATGGATTTTTCAACGTCAACCAGGACAGATGGACGATTCGTCTCAAAGAACCGGAAACTTGTTTTGAATCTATTTGCGGGGCATGCCTTCGACAGGAAAGCGTACCGAAGGTACTGATCAGCGTAACAGCAGTCATGACGACTCCAAAGGCCACCCCCATATACCGGTATCCCTCAATGTGCAGCTTTGGATCCTCAACCCCCGATTTTTCCGGGAAAAAGATCAGAAAAGACGACACGGCAGCCAGCAATGTCCCGATCAGCGCAAATGCACTGCGCACCCCGGAAAGAACCGTTCGTTCATGATAGTCGCTGCTTAATTCAGCACCCAGTGCATAATATGGAATGCTGAAGATCGAGCTTGATGTCCGAACCGCCAGGTTCATAACCAGCAGCCACCAGAACAGAATCCGCGGCCCCAGAGACGCAGGTGGGGCGAAATAGGCAAAGAAGGATATTCCCATTACTGCTGAGCCGACCATCATAAATCCGTGCCTTTTTCCCAGGCGCCCCGGCATATTGTCTGACACAGTGCCAATAATCGGATCGATAACAGCGTCCCACAGCAATCCGATGCCGCAGGCAACCCCTACCCAGGAACCCGGAAGCCCCATGACCGAGGTGTAAAAAAACAAGGAGAAGATACCGAAAAGCATCGTCTTCATGGAATTGGCGATTTGCCCGGTGCCATACAGGACTTTGACTCTTATGCTGACCTGCCGGCTTTTTCGAAAGGCATTGCTTGCTTTCATATCTCAACGGCTGTTCTTGATCGATATCGTTCCATAACAGGACTCTGCGGCTTTAGAAGTGGTTTCAAAACTCCCTTTCAGGTTTAAGGTCTCCCGCTAAAAATTAGACGGGACAGGAAGGCGGAGCATGCGATTCAAACGTCCCGCCAGAAATCGGCGGGATAGACATCCATACATTGAGTATTTCGAGTATTGAATCGCATGCTCCAACAAAGAGATTGGACCTGAAAGGGGATTTTGAAACCATTTCTAGTGATCCATACAGGTCATCTCAAGCGAGCTCGGATCATCGACCCAATCCATGGGGATCATCGGCGTCCCGTCACTCCAGCGGCCCATGTAAATCTGGCCAAAGCTCCCGTTTCCAAACGCCACCTCACAATCCCTGCCATTGAATGTGCAATTCAACGCGGCGACTGCCAGCTTGAAAGTGACAAAATAATCCCTGGCGTCGATACCGGCGCGAAAACCTTCAGTCGCCGGGAACTTGTGATCGGCAATTTGCTTGGGTAATCCGTATTGGTCAGAACGGACAACCAATAAATCCTTGTCGTCATCAGCAATTTGATCGCATGCCTGCCAAAGGTAAACCCCGGTTGATTCGCACACGGTTCTGTCTTGATCACCCAAAACAATTAAGAGTTTTGTTTCCGTTGGGATTAAGCTGAAGTTCCCTTCGGGGATTATTTTCTCCCCTCCGGGCTCGATGGCGACGACCGCTTTTGGTATGGGTACTTCGGAATTCTGCTCCGCAGCATTCGCAGCCAGAATGGCACTCAGATAGCCTCCTGCTGAATGGCCTACCACGGCGGTGAGGGTCTCGTCCGTATGTCGCGAAGGCAGTACGTGATTTCTCCCGCCCCAAAAATAAATCCTAAGTAATGCGTCCTTCCAGGTGATCATTGCTTTTTCGGCAAAACTGGCGGGAAAGGTCAGACCGGCATCGTACCTGACCCATACAACGATGTAGCCTTTTCTTACGATATGTTCCAACCACCCCATATAGATTTCCGGCTTATATGCCAGCCAGCCATGGAGAAACAATACGACGGGGGCTTCATCCGGCATTGGGTTGTCCGGTTCGTAAATATAGTATTCATAATTATCCTTATCGCCGGGACCGTCCGCATAAAATGGTCCGTTGACAACCAAACCTGCGTGATCATAATTGCTCCCACCGGGGCCGAATAACGGTTGACCCGGAGGAGAGGGTGTATCGGTCCGGCCGATGGAGCAAAAAAGCACAATCAACATCATCGAAAACAACGGTATCCATCTTTTAAGTTTCATGTTTGCCTCTTCTGTAAAAGTTTAAAAGGCTTGCGCATTTGCTTTGTTACCATCCTTCAAGCGGGTTATAGATTCTCATGCCGAATTCCGACCTTTTTATTTTGCCATTTTCAAAGGTAAAATCGACTTTGCCGCTTATTTTATTGATTTTCCATGCTTTCAGGCGTTTACTGGTGACAACCCCGTTTACCAGCACGTGATCGTTTTCGGCACGAATGGTATCAATACCCAGAATCCGTAAATCAGCCTTAAATCTGTCCTTGTGCCAGTCAACAATAGCCTGCCGCCCCTGGAAGACGCCTGTTTGGAATTTTATGGTCGCATCATCCCGGTAAAACCCCACACATTTATCCAGGTCCCTGTTTTCCATTGCATCAAAATAGTCTCTGATCATTGTCTCCAGTTCGGAATTTTCCATTTTTGTCTTCCCGCTGTTATGGTTTGTTTCTTGTTATGGGATTGTCATCCTTGCCGTCAGCAGATCCCTTTCATGCCTCCGAGGCTTGCCCCTTCACGAATTAAAGGGTCTTCGGTGTGACCCGCTTCCGATATTTTTGCCGCAATCCACGTTTCCAGCTTCGCTTCCATTTGTTCGGACAGGTTGATGCGAGAATCGGCGATGTTTTCCATTTCCTCAGGATCCTGGTCGAGGTCGTACAGTTCCCTCGGCGGATTTCCGTAGAAATCCGAAGTGCGCGCCAGAATGAATTTGTGCCGGGCCGTACGCAGGCTCCATTTGGCCTGCCAGGTGCACTCCGATGAAATGACAAACGGATGCCCGCCGTTATCTGACGTTTGTGTGAGGTCTTTCCAGAAGCTGCTACCATCCATATCGCCGTGTGGAGATAGTCCGATTGCTTCCAGGATGGTTGGCGCAATATCCTCGTTGGAAAGCAGTTGGTTCAATCGATGCCCCTTTTGGAGCGTGCCGGGCATCCGAAATATGCATGGAATTCGGATAACAGGGTCGTACAAACCATGGTGGGCAAAATAGATACCGTGCTCGGTCATACTCTCGCCATGATCAGCCACCAGGACCACCAGGGTCCTTTCGGTCAACCCCAGATCATCCAATGCTGACAATAGTTCGCCGACGCCGTCATCGACATGGCGTATTTCCTGGTCATACATTGCCACCACATAGTCCGGATCAGTAATGAGTCCGTCCTCGGTTCTCAGCCATGTATCCCTGGCGATCTGGCCCAAAGGATGCTCCCACCAGTCTTCGAGAGACCGGTTGCCGGGGTCGATCGGGTTGTTGCCATTGTAGAAAAGGTGTTGATAACGTTTCGGAGGAGTGAGCGGCCAATGAGGATCCCAGTAATGCATGAAAAGAAAAAATGGTTCGCGGGCATGAGCCTGAAGCCATGGAATGGCCCGTGCGTTCAGTTCTTCGCAACTGACACCGAGCATGAGCGTGCGGCGGACGCTCGGATCGATATAAAACTCGAATCCCCTCGAGAACCACGCCCGCTCTTGTATGAGATTATCAACGGCACATGTGGTGTACCCTTCCGGCAGAAGAAGTTGAGGTAAAAATGGCGACTCTTTTGAAAGCTGATTCCGACCGCCGTGGGCCACGATCTGATGCGTGACAGGGTGCTGACCGGTCAGCATGGTCGTGTAAGAGGGTTGAGTGGGGATACCGGAACAAAAGAACTTTTCGCACAAGATTCCGTCACCGGCCAAGGTGTCAATATTGGGGCTGGTGCGATGTGAATAGCCATAACAGCCCAAATGGTCGGCTCTCAATGTATCAATTGTGATGAACAAAATGTTCGGTTGTGAATGACTCATGGGTGATAACCTTTCTGTGGGTTGATCGGTCACAAGTTAACTTGGCAGCGCGCCCGCACAGGCTCTTCCATCCCTGCCGGATGAAACCCCGGCATCGGCAGCCAATCGGATCAGCAAATCTGCGGCCTGCCGGGCGCCTCCATACAGTTTGCATGCATTTGCTATTTTCTCAGCGTTCTTCTTGAAGGCTGAATCTGTCAACAAGCGCTCGACGGAGAGACGCAGTCTTTCGGATGTGAAACTGCGTTGCGGCAGACGAATTCCGGCGCCACAATCCGCAACACGCCACGCATTTTCAGGCTGGTCCCATTCCACCGGGATCACGATCACTGGAACGCCTGCTTTCAACGATGCCAATACCGTTCCGGAACCTCCGGTCGTCACAACGACATCGACATAGGGGAGCAATTCGCTTAAAGGGATGAAACGTTCTATGTGAATATTTGAGGCCGGTTTTTTCGCTGTGATGGTTTCCGGATCCCTATGGTTTCCCGTCGTGAGGATCACCTGGAGGGAGGTTCCCGAAAACGCATCAATTGCAGCCTGCAATAAAAAGGGTTCCGCCGAACGCATTGTGCCTTCTGAAACATATACCAAGGGTGTATTCGTTTCCAATGCTTCAAGGCAAAACGATGCGGATGATTCACTTCCGCTATCCCATAAGCAGGGCCCTACGTAATGCACTGACTTGGGAAGATCATCTCTTTGATAGTCGAATTCGGGGATGCTTGGGATCAAATAAAGCGGCATCTGTGAAGCAAATTCCGTGACGGAACGATCGATAGGCGTTAGTCCGAAAGAATGTCGCAATGCATTGACGTCATGCCTGGCATGTTTCATCAAGCAAGCAGATACCAACCCGGCCAGGTTGTTGATAAGGCACATCAATCTATGCCTGGACCGGGGAAGCCCGAACCCAAAGGGAGGGATCCCGGGTCCGGGCAGCATACAGCTGGCGGTATAGGCGAAGACGGCAACAGGGATGTTACGTATTTCGCTCAATACCAGAAACGGCGCCCACATGGCCGGATCGGTCACAAGAACATCCGGAACATATTGATCCAGCACGATATTAAGATCCGATATCTGCTGTGGTATGGTGCCGATCAGCCATTGGTGCAGCATCCTTCTGTATGCAAAAAGGTTTTTTCTATGTCCGGAGATACCCGTTTGAGACCAGACAAGCTGATCCAACTCCGACTCAACGATTTTCATAAAAGGAAAGCACGCAATCCCATTTTGCTTCAAAATCGGCATCACCTTGGCTCCGGTAAAAAAAGCGACGTCATGATGACGCTCCAAAAGGGCCTCGGCAACGGCCATATTCGGGAAAAAATGGCCGGGAAAAGGCCATACCGCGAAAAGAAATGATGCCATATCGCTTCGCTTTATGGTGTTCTATTTGAACACATTCGAAATGGGGTTAGACGTTTGTTTATGCGCGTTTTTTTTGGGGTTCTATTATCCAGCGGTTCACAAGGTTGAAATAGACCCTTAAAAACAATTCGTCCGGCAGGTAACGTCGCAGGAAAAAGAAAAATCTTGCCCGCGGACCGACCATATATCTCAATTTCGGGCGCCGGCTGATAAGTGCTTTGTGGATGATTTTGACGATATCCCCGGCGACCGTCGGGGAGGAAAGGGCCGTTTTATCCATCAATTTCGAGGCATTTTTATACCATTCATAGTATACACTATCAGGATTCAAAGCTCCCGTCGCCGCACGGCGATCAGAACCCCAGCGATCGGTTTTGAGGATTGCCGGTTCAATAATGACCACCTTGATGCCGAAAGGGGCAACCTCCTGGGCAAGTGACTCGCAAAATCCTTCCTGGGCGTGCCTGCTGGCACAGTATCCACTGACCGTAACGGCCCCGCTTCGACCTGCCACCGATGTAACAGTTATCATGCGACCGCTTCGGGCACTGCGCATGTTCGGCAGAACGGCACGTGTGACGGCCATGGTTCCGAATACATTGGTATCGAATACATGCCGAATCTCCTTTTCAGAGGTATCCTCGAAGTATCCACGCAGGTAGACCCCGGCATTGTTTACCAGTCCGTAAATCGTTCCGCAATCCGATACAATATCATCAATAGCTCTTTTAATGCTCTTTTCATCGGTAACATCAAGCTGATGCACACGGATATCCAGATTTTTCCTGCGAGCGGCATCCTTTACCCTGTAGCTGTCTTCCAGATTGCGCATGGTGGCATAGACTCGAAAGCCTCGCTGTGCAAGATAAATCGCTGCCTCGAGGCCCATATTCCTGCTGGCACCGGTGATGACAACGCTTCTCGACTGATTTGGTAGCACTGGCTGCATTGGTCTGCCTTTTTTATCTTATGTTATTGTAAGGTGAATATCGAAGTACGCGCCATGTCGATGTATCGCTCATGAATGCTTTGAAAACCGGCATCTTTAAAAATGGATCTCCATCTTTTTCTGCCAACCAGCCTCTGATTGGAAAGATGATGAAAAAGAGCATACTGGGCAGCAGGTCCGGACCGCTTTCTCAGCTCCTCGGGCCTGGCACGAATGGCCTCAAACACGATTAGCGGAACGTCGGGGAAAAAAGAACGAAACCGTTTCAGGAATTTAATCAAATCATCCAAACCCTGCGCCAATATTTCGTGCAGCACGAAAAAAGTAATGGCCGAATCAATTTTCCGGAAGCTTTCCGGAAGTCTTTGGACATTGCTGATATCCTCAGCCAATAAGAATATACGATCATTCAATTTTTTTTGAATCGCAATTTTTATACCCAGCTTTATGGCATCGACAGACAAATCAATACCAAAACCTGTAAGGTATTCATCACCTTCACACATCATTCGAAGAAATGTCCCGTCTCCGCATCCCAAATCAAGCAGATTCCGGAAGCCTTTTTTTTCAATAATCTCTCGAGCTAATGGAAAGTAGAACCATTTTTCTATCTCTCCGCTTCCTTTCGCAACGAACTCACCGTTACGGTGAAAATCGGTGCCATACCGTTTTTCACCGCGAACCAGGGCATCAAGATTGTGAAAGAGATCTTCATAACCATAGACCAAATCAAACCATCCTCTTGCCACATGGGTTAAGATCTTCCCTTTTTTTTCTAACGCATAGCCATCGGGATGCTTTTTAAGAATCTTTAGAGCGAACAAGTAGTCACACAAGACATTCAATTTTTCCGCGTCCAATCGGTTGGCATCCGCAAAATTTGAAAGGTTAATATATCCCTTTTTACGGATATGGTCGAAAACGCCTACATTGAACATTGTGCTCATCGCTCTGGTCGTAAAATAGCCGCTGATTATCTCTTCCCAGGCAAGACGTTTCGCCCTTGCCAAGCTGACAAATCTGGACAGCCCCAAGCTTTTCACGACTTTTGCGATATCCAGCACTTTGCCTTGAACGGTCGTTACAACCCCTGCCTCGTCAGCCTTTGACGGTTTTTGATCTGTGGTGCGAACGGCAAGGTCTTCTTTTGTGAGGAGTTCCATTTTATTTCCTATTGAGTTGGATCGATCTTTTTTCAATCGACAATAAAGCTTAGCAGCCAGATTTGATGTCCTTGTGTCTCTGGCAACTGCAGATAAACCGCAATTTCCCTTCCATCCGGATGCCAGCAATGGTCGGCCGCTATGACGCGCTGGTTCAAATAATCCGGATGGAACGGTGAGTTGAAAAAGGTAATTCTACGACGCTTGGTTCCGTTCACATTCATCAACCAGATCTCTGTTTTCAGCCAACTCCAATGCCGATTGTTCAGCCGGACCGGATATGGCCAGCTGCTTATATAGCTGAACACATCATGTTCCGGTGAAAGGTGACCATGTTCATCCCACACACGCGACTCTCCACCAGTTCCTGAGGTTAAGGTCAAACGGCTGACTGAATCCGGATCATCTAAATTCATACGGCAGATGTCCATGCAATTCTCTTCCATATCTTCAAATATTGCACAGGAGAAATAAACCCATTCATCGTCAGGTCCCCATCCATGGCTTTCAAACCAGGCCGGATTCTCTCCCGGGTTGTAATAGCTGAGGTGTTCAAGCATCGGTTTCGGGGATGTTACAAAATCCGCGACGATCAACTGATGATCCCCGAATCGGCCCCCTGGACCTTCCAGGTCCGACCAAAACAAACGTGATCCATCATGGCTGAATTCGGGGTGCAGGCTACCGGACAGACTGTCTGCCCTGACATCTGTCAATCGATAAAACATATCTGTTTCCAAATCGAGCACCCAAAGGTCATTAAACACACCCCCGCCCGGTTGAACATAAACAGGCTCAATAGGGGCGTGTTCCTCTTTTTGGGCTTGGAATACGATGTAACGGCCAGACGGTTCGACCGCGGGATTGCCGATATGTTTATTCGGCAACTCCGGCCGGTCGCATGTCAAACATTCGCCATCGCCTCCCTGTGGGCGAATCCGGTACAGGTCTCTGTAGCCGTCCGGCCCTTTTCGATCAAAGTAGATCCATTGACCATCGGGTGACCAATCCACGCGCCCGCCGTTGTCGGTCAGAATTTCCGCGGATACTAAGCGATAGTCCCAGATCGAGGCATCGGCAGGGTTTTCTGAAACAAACACTATGATGCTCCAAAGGATCATTGACCATTTCAGACCGGCAACATACAGACGACGAAGCAAGAAGAACTGTTTTGAATATTGCATTTCCATCTGCATCAGCAGGAACCCGCCCCTTTGGTAATTCTGCGAATGATGGTATTAAAATAAAAACGATCAAATAGATCTCCCGGCAAGTACTTTCTTAACATAAAGATCACTTTCGCCCGATTTCCGACCATGTACCGCAATTTGGGACGCTTCGCCGTTAGAGCTTTTTCGACCTGCCTGGCCACATCCAGCGGTGTGGTCCGCGACGATGCAACGAGTTGATCCGACATTGCCTCCATCCGCTGAAACCAACCAAAGTAAGGCGAGTGCCGACTCGCAGACGCCTCGGCAACAATGCGGTTCGATGTCCATGCCTCTGTATTGATAATCCCGGGTTCGATAATGGAAAGGTGTATACCGAATGGCAGAAGCTCCTGGGCGATGGACTCGGTGAACCCTTCCTGTGAAAATTTGCTTGCGCAATAGGCGCTGAGTCCAAACGAGCCGATCTTGCCGGCCACCGAAGTAATCATAACAATTCGCCCGCCGGAGGCCTTTCGCATATACGGCAGCACCGCGCGGGTCATCGCCATGGTGCCGTAGACATTTGTCATGAAAAGGTGGCGGATCTCTTTATCTCGAAGATCTTCGAAGCAACCTCGCAGCCGAGTCCCGGCATTGTTCACAAGTGCAAATATCTCTCCGCACTCTGAGATTATCTGTTCAATTGCCGCGCGTATGCTATCGTTATCCGTGATATCCAGCTGCAAAAATCGTAGCGGGACTTCCGCTGCCAGCGCACGATCCTCAACGGTCCGACGGTCATCACTTGTTAACGACGTCGCATACACTCGAAATCCAATTCTGGCCAGATGCAAGGCCGTCGCCAATCCTAAACCGGTGGATGCACCGGTGATCAATACACTTTGGCTCATCAGAGGTCGATATCTTTCAATCAATAGTTTGCGATTTAAGGCTCTGTGAAAAAACTGCACAATTGCTCAATTACCTGCTCCGGGTGTTCCAGCGGCCCGTAATGATTTCCATCCGTGATCAAGGCTGTCTGGCAACTGTCAACCTGGTCGCGCAGGTATTCATATGTGACCAAAAAATGCGATTGATCGCCATAAAGAGCCAAGGTTGGACGTTCGATCTGTTTAATTTTATCCAACGTCATTCCGGCGACCTTTTCATAGTCTTTTACGATGCTGGTTTTATCCAGCAAGTTCGTGATGTTGCTTTTCCTCCGGGCAGAGCCCTTGAACGGGCCAAATAAAATCGGAAGATCAACTGTCTGTCTCAGCATGTAATCGATGTCATGCCATTTCTCACGCGGAACATGAATACCGAACTCTTCCAACCGCCCGGCCCAATAAGCCCATCCCTGCCATTTTTTGCTTTTACGGAATTCAATCAAGGCCGCGATATTGGGTTCGATGACGATCAATTTATCTACCCTTTGTGGGTACAACAGGGTGAAATGCAGGGCGATGTCGCCTCCCCAGCTGTGTCCCACCAAGTAGACCTTGTTCAATTCGAGTTCGTCCAGCAATCCTTTCAGATCTTCAGCCATGTCTTTGGTGGTATAGCCATTCGGCGGGGTATCACTTCGACCGTGCCCCCGTAGATCATATGCCGTAAATCGATATTCATGTTTCAGTTTTCCGATTACGTTTAAAAACCATATGGCCAGGTTGCCGCCCAAGCCGTGAAGCAAAACAACGTCCCGTCCTTTTCCGGCTTGAATATAGTGAAGGTTTGTTCCGTTTGCTTTGATTTTCATCATAATGGCCAACTCTCCTTTTAGAAGTTGTTTAAAAACCTTCAATCGGGCCCAAGATCAAGGCGGGGAAAATTCGTTCAACCGCAGGCATACATCTCGTATGTCGAGGATTGAACGGTTTTGCCCAACGCCGAGCTTGGGTTTGAGGGGAGGTTTTGAAACCACTTCTATTCAATATACCCCAAAGCCCGCAGTTTTTCAGCCATCTGGGCTTCTGCCTCGTCGTCAAAAATTGTCTCTATCGGAATATCATTGTTCACATGTTGGTGGTTTGGTCGGGATCGGTCTTTTTTTATCGGATGACGATTTAGATATGCCGATCTAAACAGATGATCCGGTATGCATCCTTCCATTTCAGATGGGATTGACATATTGAGTGTATGCAGCAGAATCGGCGCGATATCGAGTATGGATATCGAATCTTGCTCAAAAGCTGAGTTGATACATGGACCGTTTGCCAGGAAAATGCCTTCCATTCGATGACTCCCTTTAACAGTCATCAGTAGTTTGACGACCTCATCACCGGCTAAAATTGATACCAGCCCTCCGTCATGCAAAAGCAGGGTCAGATCCGGAGCGCTTTCCGCATGCACACCGCTGAAGGCTTCCTCCCGCGGCCAGATCTCGGCGATTAGAGGCTCACCGGTTGTTGGGCTGAGTATCTCTTTTAAATTCTGCATCAGTTCGTTTCGCATCGCCTTATAAGCGTCTGGAGCAATGCCATTGGGATGCTCCGAGCTCGCTTTGACTATATGAATTCCATTGCTGCTGGGTGTTGAAGCATATGCAACCGTATGATCCCAATCAATTTTAAAGATATGTTTGGCCATCTCCCCCATTCCCAGAATACCGGTAGAACTGCGCCATGGTCTGTCGCTATCAGACCATTTCAGGTATCCGTTTCTTTCCAGCCAGGTGTTTATAAAAAAAGTCTCCCGTTGAGGACCGAACCCATGATCCGATGCCATGACAATAGTGGCTTCCGGACCGGCCAGTTGAGTAATTTGTTCCAGGATCCAGTCCAGTTTGGAAAAGTACTGCAGACACAACTCGCGAATCGTCTGCTCTGAAGGCCCCAAGGGTCGATCAGCGTTCTCTGCTGCGAGATACCTCCAGCAAAGGTGCTGAATTTTATCAATGCCGTCGAATAGAACGGCCTCCAGCTGGCATGGATCCTCCTGCATTCGGTTCTTTAAAATATTAAACCACTGTTTTTCACGTCGAATATGCAATTGGATCCAGCCTTCGAACTCATCCGGCCGGCATCCCTCCAGGGCCTTCTCCTCATGAGACATATCCAGGGCCAGTTCTTTGGCATTGAATCCGGGCAGCGTATTGATTTTTCGGTAAAGTTCACTCGGATAACAGGCCAGGGGCAATTGTCTTGCTGTCAACCAACCACCTGAGATGACATTTCCGGCAACAGCCGGCGGCGGAAGCATCAATGGAAAATTGAGGCTGGTTACCCTGAAGCCCGCACGGCTCACGATCTGCCATATCGTTTCCGTTTGAACATCCTGATGGGTATTAAAACGAAGGCGATGGCTCGATGTTTCCTTCTGGAAAAAGTCAAAAATGCCGTGGGCGCCGGGATTTCGGCCCGTCATCAGTGATGTCCAGGCCGGCGGTGTCAGCGGCGGAATGATGGACATCAGTTCCGAACGGGCACCTGCTTTTATGAACTGTTTCAAAAAGGGCATAACCCCTTGTTCCATAAGCGTATCGAGTATTGTAAACGAAGCGCCATCCAATCCGATAAGAACCGTGCGATTATTCAAAGCGTCCTCCATAGGCTGTAAGACATCTGTAACGATCAAATGACCAAAGACCGGCGTCAGCTGTTTTCAACCGGCGTGAAATTCGACGAAGGTCACCAATTCATTAAAACTGATATCGCGTATTTCCCGCTGTCCGACTTGACTGAGATATTCCGAAAAGGGCAGATTTTCGCTAAGCTGCTGCTGGATGGCGGTTCCCAAAACGACAATATCAATGGATTCAAATCCCAAATCGGCTACCAGCCATGTCGACGGTCGTATCTCATCATCAAAATCCATGTTTGCCATCATTTGGTGTAAAATACCTTTGACCGATTCTGCTATTGAATTGTTTAATGCTGTAGACATAGTCTTCTCCATTTACTTAATTATTTAGTGAGCGGGTTGACAAATGTTGCGGTTGAACATCAATCTCGTCGGATTGATAAGCATCAGCATCCGTTGCCATAGCAATATGCCACCCATCAACCCTTTTTGTTTCAACATATATCGGACGTGAAAGCTTTTTTGCCCACGATCCGCCTGCAGTGCTGCGATGGTGGTACATCTCTTTTATTTCGACGTCCACCGGTCCAACCTCTATCCCTATTTTTTCTTTGAGAAATGTCCGGACGGTGTCTTTTGCCAGCAATCTTTCTGTAAGCCACTGTTTTTGTGATGTCACAGATGTGTTCAGGCGTTGAAGCATATTGCGTTCTTCTTTATTCAGGGCCAGATAGGCAAAAACTTTTATCCAGAATTCATCATCTCCGTGAAACAAGTTTTTTATCCGCAGACAAACAGTGCGGTCACTGCCACAACTCTTTTCCATGGATGACTGCCATTTGGTGCCTGCTGTTTCCCGGATTGGTGATAGCAGGAAAGCATATGCCTCCGGTGGCAGATCAAACCGTTTGTCTTCCCAAGCCTCCAGTCGCATCCAAAGCTTGCCATCCGGTCCAACCAGGTTAAGGTCAGTCGAGACCTGCTGGACACCTTTGAGGGATATCCGGGCGTGACAAGTTATATTGGCATGGTCCGGCCGCCGGTCCCGGTAAATTTCCAATTTTTTAAGGCGATACGGAAACACCATAAAATTCTTTGTCAGGTGCTCCATGGTCCAGAAACCGACAACCTGTCCTGCTGCGTCCAGTACGACGGGATCGGTGATAAAACTTGTTGGCTTGCCGTTGCCGAAAAACTCTGTCGCCGGTAGCACTTTTAGGGTCGCCTGACACCCGTTCTCGCCCCATTGATCGATCGATGAAACGCCCTGCCAGCACGGGCCGTGAAACATCGCCTGGCTATAAAGTTCTTCCGGGGACCAGCGCGACGGCCGGGCGGCGCTCAAACTGAATTCAGGCACATGTGGTTGCTCTGGGTAATCATCGGCGAATAGGACCTTCGCTTCTATCGAAGGCGTTGTATATAATGATGGGTCCTCTTCGAGATTGACGATTTGTGCCTGAACCTTTTCTGAATCGAAACCCGGTACTTTTTGAGCGATAATCTTCAGCGTTATACTGCCTTTTTCCACTGCGATCCAGCGGTAGGCCCGTATGTTTCTGAAACCAACGAGCTTTTTGTCCGGGATAAGCAATGCAGCGGCTTCTGCCAGTATTTCTATGCTCAGAGTTAATGGTATAACCGGCAGGGCCTGCAACGATTCGTCACAGGTCGAAACTTTCCCGCCAAGTGTGTGGTCTTTCAAGTAACGTCCATCATTGAGTTCAATTCGGCAAATTGCTTCCAGCCTATCATCGCTTGACCACGAGGTTATGGCATCGATCATGGGATATTCGGACAAATCGATATCGATGTTCCGTTCTTCCGTCGACTCAATTGAAGGGACGAATGCCTGATCGCTTTTTACGGCTTTATCGGTTTCAGTCTCAACGGCAATTTGTGCTTCAAAGAAATCGAGTAATTGCTGTAATGTTTTAAATTGTGATATCTGCTCCAAAGCCCCTTGCGCCACCATCGGATGCTTCTCAATAAACGTGCTTATTATTTCAACGCGTTTGATTGAGTCGATACCTAAATCGGCTTCCATGTCCAGATCCAGATCGAGCACCTCCGGCGGATAACCGGTCTTTTCGCTGACCAATTTTAGAAGCATTGTTTTGTTATTCTGAGCCTTGGCAGCTTTCATGACAGCGGATGTTTCGTCTGCCCGGCTCGATTTCAATGATTCGCGCGACGAATCCGGCCGATCGTATTGAGAGTCATCTTGAACTGTTTCCTTGGTTTGATCTGTTCCGGCTTTTTGTGTGTTGTAAAAATCAAGCACCTGCTGCAACGTTTTCAGCTGAGTCATCTGCTCCATGGCGGCTTCGGAAGCTACCGGATACCGCTCGTTGAACGCGCTCAATATCTCGACGCGCTTTATGGAGTCGATCCCCAGATCCGCTTCCATATCAAAAGTCAAATCCAGGACATCTGTTGGATAGCCTGTCTTCTCACTGACCAATTCTAAAAGCATCATTGCAATATTCCGGACAGCGTCAGGGACGGCGTGTGTTTCAACCATTTGTTCCATTTCCAATGGTTCGGATGGTTGTGCACTGGACTGACCGTCATTCCATGTTGCCGTATAAGCGGGGGATGGCTCATGAACACCTTGAACCCCTGATGCAGGATCGGCGGCATCCGCGACGGTTGCCTGGGCGGACATCAGATAGGTCTGCATCACAGATTCCTGTACGACCAGAAAATGCTCCATCGTTTTCAGATAATCTGCCATGACCTTTTCATCGCCATTGGATGACGCGCAGGATACGGAATCTAATTCTCGGTTTTGACTTTTTATATGATGGTTGTGACGGACGGATGTCATGTCGGTTGATTGCGGATTCCCTGCGAAACCCGGCAAGCCGTCTGCTTGGGTGATGACTGAATTCGACGGCGTGGGGTCAATCCTTGAGTTCAGCAATTCAGCTGTTTTTTTTGAAATTCTCATGGCAGGCCAGCCTGTGGCCAGTTTGGTCAACGATGTCGATTTATCTCGATCGGTTGCGTCTGTGGCGGAGGCCTCAAGCGCCATCTGCTTGAGCCTTCTCCGGTTGTAAAGCGCATTGAAATCGATGGGCACGCCCTGGGCAGCCAGCTCTGCGACCATGTGATTCAGCTGAGTGATACCGCAATGGCGCTGGATGTTCGCCGGGATGGCCGCGTGGTCGCGATCTTTCAGGATGTCGCCCACAAACGACGTCAGATTGCCCTTTGGCCCCAATTCCAGGAAAATGCGTATGCCGTCCCGATACATTCTTTCAATGGTCCGGGCGAATTGAACGGGTTTGAGCCAGTGTTCAACGACGAGAGTGCGGATGTCGCCAACCCGCTTGGGGAAAGGGGCCGCAGATGTACATGAATAGATTGGAATTTGAGGTGAATGAATCTGCCAGCGCGAGAAGAGCTCCCGCAATTTCTGTGCAAAGTCCTCGAACAGCGGGGTGTGATAGGGCCTGTCAAAGGGTAGATTCTGATAGATGACGCCCAATCCGTCAAAGCGCTGCAATACCCTGGTCATATCATCTTCAGAACCAACAATCACCGTCTGATGCCGACAGTTCTCCATCCCGATAAAGACCTCGGCATCAATTTCCTTCAGAAGCTCTGCGAGATACGGCCCATCCCTGGCGACTGCAACCAGGCGTGTGCTGAGGATTTTCTTTTCGGCATCCAAGGTCTCGTAAACCGCATTCAGTTCTCGGGCCGGACTCGGATTGTGATGATCATCAGCCAAATGAAATACGCCGGCGGCAGCCATGGCCGAGTACTCTCCGGTGCTATGTCCCAGCACGCAGTCCGGCTCAATACCGAGCAGCCGGGCCAGATTCAACAACGCTTCGTTTGCGGCCAGTACGGACTCCACCGCACCGTCCATTTGCATGATTCGCTCTTCGGCCATCTTTTTTTCAGCTGCTGAAAATGGAGGTGCGGGAAAAATATAATCACTGGGTGCGTATCCCCTGTCATGACCGATTAGAATCCGGTCCATCCGATCAAAACTCGATCGCACCTCAGGAAAATGGACGCACAAATCCGAGAGCATATTCACGTATTGGGCGCCTTCTCCGGGAAATAGAAACGCCAGTTTGCCGTAGGGGTATAACGGCTTTTCGAAAAAGTAGATTCCTTTTTGATTCCGGATCGCCCGGCACTTGTCATCCGCCAGCCGGGCCATCGCTTTTTCCATTTTTTCAAGAAGATCCCGCCCTGAGGAAGCAACAAATCCAATTTGACATTCAAGATTTGTCCGGCCGAGATTGACGCTGCCCGCCAAATCCTTCATCGCAACGGAATCGTGTCGATCCGCCAGCAACTTGCATAAGGCTTCAATCCGACGGATTAAATCGGAACGGGATTTACCCTCCAGCACAAACACTTCTGTTTCCCAGGGATGCATGCTGTTGGTCGCGCCGGCACCGCTTTGCCCGGCGGCCTCCTCCAGAATCGCATGTGCATTGATGCCGCCGAACCCAAAAGCGTTCACGCCTGCCCGCCTGGGGTGGTCCGGGCAGCCGTGAATCCACGGTCGCGTTTCGGAATTGATGTAAAAAGGGGTTGTTTCAAGCCCAAGATCCTGATTCGGCATGTCGACGTTAATGGTCGGCGGCAGAACCTTATGGAAGAGGGCGAGTGCTGTTTTGATCACGCCGGCGATGCCTGCGGCCGGCATGGAATGACCGATCATCGATTTGACGGAACCGATGGCACAGCGGGGAAGCGCACCTTTACGCCGTCCAAAAACGGCGCTGAGGCTCTGGATTTCCGTCACGTCTCCAACAGGCGTTCCCGTGCCATGCGCTTCGATAAGACGAATGCTGTCAGGAGCAATACCGGTCGCATCATATGCGCTCTGAATCGCCATCGCCTGCCCTTCCGGGCGTGGCGCCAAAACGCCGAGCGAACGGCCATCACTGGATGTGCCGACACCTTTTACGACGGCATAGATACGATCACCATCCCGCTCGGCGTCGGCACGCCTTTTCAATATGATCATACCGATTCCTTCGGCCAGCAGGGTTCCGTCGTTGTTTTGATCGAAAGGACGAATCTCCTGCCGGCGTGACAGCGCTCCGAGCTGACAAAATATGCTGAGAATCGGTACAGGCGTGGTGACCTGGGCACCGCCCACCAGTGCCAGATCTATCCTGTCGGCATTCAGGTTGGCCGCAGCGATATCAATGGCCAGCAACGATGACGCACATGCGCCATCGACCGTATAAGCAGGCCCTTTCAGATCAAGGCGGTTGGCAATGCGGCTGGCAGTGATGTTGGGCACCAGACCATTGACGGTATCGGCATTCAGGGACGGCAGGCATCGCTTCATTTCACTCCGGAGCAGATCCAGATCCGCCTGCGATCGTTCAGGGTGGATTGACTTTATCAGTTCAAGCGTCTGGTCGACGATGAGGGTGGTTTGAATCAAACTCAGGCTGCCGTGGTTGATATAGTTGCCTTTGCCGATGATGACGGCTGTTCGATCCGCTTCAGGAATCACATCGGAATAACCCGCGTCTGCAAGGGCTTCGCGACCCACTTGAAGCGCCAACCATTGATCCGGTTCACCCCCCTCCACGGAATGGGGCATGATACCGTATTTGATCGGATCAAAAAAAACCAGATCTCCGATATAACCGCCGCGCTTGCAGTATAGCCGATCGTTTTCGGCGGAACCCGGGTCGTAATAGATATCGGCATCCCAGGAACTCTCGGGAGGATCGCTGATCGCGTCGACTTCTGACAGGATATTTTGCCAGAAAAGCGCCAAGTTGGGCGCCCCCGGATAGATACATGCCATCCCCGTAATGGCGATGTCGCCATTCAGCTCTGCTTTCTCCGGTGGGCTCGCCATCTTTTTTTTATTTGCAGACATTGACCATTCCTCGAAGCTCTTTGCATTTATGCTCTGACAATCGATTCAGCGATTGACTGCAGGTTGACTCACAACCGTGCATGATGCCCAACAAACCGCCGGCTTGATCGAATAGTCCAATTTCAGACTGAATAATGCTGCTGCCGGTCGAAGCATTGGCAATCTTGATCTGGCACTCTATTTTCTCACCCGATAAGGGGCGCAGTTGTTTGTACGATTTGATGGAGGAGGGCAAGGAGGTCATATCCCTGTATTGCCGAGCCCAGATAATATGCAATTGGAAGATGCAGTCGATGACCACCGGGTCGATCAGCCAAGCCCCCTTTCCTGCATCCAACAGGCAGTCATCCGGCGATGATGGCGTCACCCATGCCCTTATCCCTTCATCATTTGATCCCTGGATGTCGTTAATGCCTTTAAACATCGGCCCGTGAAACAACCACCTCCGGTATGTCTCCTGTATCGAAAAAGGAAAAGGGTGCATTGAAGCCGAATAGCGAAACGGCCGACGCTCAATATGTCCTGTATGGTGTCCGAACTTGACTTCCGTTGCGTAATATATCTGCCGAGAGTTTCGGGCATTCATTATCCTGACGGCAACATGCTTTCGATCTGATGCATCCGCGGTGACTTCGGCTGCAAGGCGAAATTCCCGACGGGAGTTTTCAACAACAATTCCTTTCAGTACTCGAAAATTCGATATCTCGACCAGACTCAGATCCGGGACCTGGAGCTTTGCGAATTCGGCCAGCAACTCCATTGCCATAGCGGCCGGCAGCACCGGCTTGCCGTCCAGCATATGATCGCGAAGATATAAATCGTAATGGAGGTCAAATTGTAGGGTAACTTCCTTTCCGGCAGACAATTTCTGCCGGCTCCCCGGACAGCTCACTAGAAGGGGAAACAATTGAAACGGTCGTTCAATATCACGGGCGGGCCCGGCGGACCAATTCATGCCTCCAATGATGAGTTCGGCGTCACCTTTGGGGCCGTAACACAGCTCCTCTATCATCTTCCGGGTACCCACCTGAGGCGGCACCATGGTGATACCTCTTTGCGCAAACTGCTTTTCAAGCTCATCGCTCACCATTCCCTTTTTGGCCCATGGCCCCCAGTTCATCGCAACCGCCCTCGCCGGCCAGCGCGTATCCAGGTATACGGCAAGCTTGTTAAGGACTTCATTGGCGGCGGCATAATCGGACTGTCCGCGGTTGCCGAATATCCCCGCCACAGAAGTAAAAAAAACAACGAATTTTAAGGATTCGAATTGCAGCTTGCGGCTGAGCGTGAATCCGGCGGCAACCTTGGTGTCGAAGACCCGCTCGAATGACTCGAGTGATTTATCGCAAATAAGCTTATCCTCGATGATTCCTGCGCCGTGAATAACGCCGTCCAGACGATGGTGGGTCCGATAGATTTGGTCTATCACTTCGCCGAATGCATGCGGATCCGCCGCATCGGCGGCGATATATTCGAACTGGGAACCGGTATCTTTAATGGCTTTCAGATTCCGGCGGATTTCCCGCTCCTTGACCAGACGATGATAGGCTTTTTCAACCTGAGCGATTGAGAAATGGCTGCCGGGCGTCTGCGCCCGGTCTATCAATGCCGCCTTTATCGATTTGGCATCGGTTAACCCTGCGGTATCCCCGGCTTCTTCCGGAGGAGGCAATGGTGAACGCCCCACGAGCACCAGGATCGGTTGATATTGCTTCGCC
Organism: Desulfobacteraceae bacterium; assembly: GCA_050291625.1. Taxonomy (GTDB): domain Bacteria; phylum Desulfobacterota; class Desulfobacteria; order Desulfobacterales; family Desulfosarcinaceae; genus JARRKU01. The sequence continues at coordinate 103,439 of JBNKKC010000123.1, read as the reverse complement.
AGCTCCAAGGCCACTTCGAAAGTAATGCCGCGGGCGCCTCCCGTAACCAAAATGACCCATTCATTGTTCGGAGAAAGAGATGGGGCAGCTTTTGTATCAAGCGGTTTTGCCTGCGGCCTCAAGCACAGCCTCCGACCGCTGCGATATCTGATTTCCACGAAGTTGTCATGGGTAGCCATTTCCCCCAGCAATGGACCGACAATCTCGTCAGGTGATGCGTCAAGCGGAAAATCGATCGCTTTTACATTCAGCCGGGGCCATTCGATGGCCATGCATTTAAGCAGTCCTGCGATTCCGGCCTGACCTGGATAAAAAACAGGGTCTGCCGTTTTGCTTCCGTCGCCGGAAATATCCCCCATTGCCGTTGCTGCGATAAAACAAGCCGGGTTTTTTTCGGCGGTGTCATCTAAATCCCGGACAATTTCTTTTGCCAAAAGAAATAGATGCCTGACTTGGTTTTGAAGCAGCTCTCGCCAGTTATCCGTCTCCAGATGCGATGTCACCCGTCGCTCATCCAGCGATGAAAGATGAATGAGGCCTCCGATGGGTCCGACCTCCGCTCGTATCATTTTCATTAAACGGGCTGCATCCCCGGACGAGTGAAGCCTTGCTTGGCAATGTCCGTTTACAGGCGAATTTGTGGTATCTCCGATGGCGACGACAACGGCTCTTAATTGACATTCCTTTAATTTATCGGCGATTTTATTCGCAATGCCGCAACCGTCTTCGATAAGGATATAAACATTGTTCGACGGTTTTGGCATATGACCGATCAGATCCGGGAGCGGCGCCGCGATCATTATGGATCGCTGTACAGGAGGCGTTTCGGTGTGCTGCTCAGCGTCAGAGGTTTCATGCGTTGCACGCGGTTTGACATGCTTGCCGATAGACAAAGCAGCGGATTCGCTTTGGCGGTTCAGGCACAGGCCATCCGGTCTTATGTCGCCGGCACATATGTCTTTCGTTGCCGGAGCAGCTTTTATCACCGGTTCCACTGCGCTCGCATGCTTTGAAAAGTAGGCCTTCATGACCTTATTCTGGGTTTCGAGAAATTGGCTCATGATGTGTTGAAAGTGAGATACGGTCACCGCCTCATGCCCCATCTCGGAGGATGCTTTTTCGCAAGCGCCTCGCCGATATGTCTCCATTGCCCTCTTTTCAACAACGGGAACCCGTTGTCCGGATGCAAAATGGCCTCCCTGGGCAGAAGCCGCCTTTCTCAATACGTTGTCCGAGGCCGCATTGACGGCAACAGTCGTCTCCGGCAGCATCATCGGTTCGATAACCCGGTGGATTGCTTTTGTCGCGCCGGCCTGTTGACGGTTGATCGGCGTGGCGTCCGCACCACTGACCAGCAGCGTGCTGGTTGAGTATACTGGTTTATCCGGCCCCCTTGACAGCTTTTGAAGATCGAGTCGTTTCAGGCAGCGGCCGCGATACAGCGCTTCCAGTTTAAGGGCCACTCCTTGTGCTGCTAACATCCCAATCATGCAACTGATCTGGCCAAGCACCGATGGCCCATTGGAATCGGTGCCGACCATGCAATGGGGGCGTTCACCCAGTATGTGCCGAACCAGCCCGCTGAGAACATTTTTGGGACCGCATTCGATAAAAATACCCGCACCATTTTCATACATGGCTTCTATCTGGTCGACAAATTTGACGCCTTCGATCATGTGTTTCACCAATTGCTTGGCGATCTTCCCCGGGTCGCCGGGATAAGGGGCTGCGTTGAGGTTTGAATAGACATCGATACGGGGAGAGGAAAAGGTTACCTTTTCCATGAAGTCTGAGAGCCGATCGCAAGCCGCGGCAATAAGGGGTGAATGGAATGCGCCGGACACCGGTATCGGATAAGCCCTGTAACCAAGGCCATTGAAATGTTCAACTGCCTCTGCGACCGCGTCTTTCGCCCCGGATACCACCGTTTGCTCCGGAGCGTTGACATTTGCCACGACGAGATTTGATATGTGTCGGATATGTCGGGCGACGATATCGACATCTGCGCCGACGGCCGCCATCGCCCCAGGCGTTTGCTCCATTGCCTGCATGATAAAACGCCCTCTGGCTTCGGACAGCAGGATAAGGTCCCCTGCGCTGATAACCCCGGCAGCACATAGTGCGACATACTCGCCATAACTGTGACCGGCGACCATGTCCGGGCATATACCGAACTCCTTCAGCAGCCTGAATACAGCCAGATCCATCGTACCCATGGCGCTTTGGGCGATATTTGCTCGACGAAGTTCGTTGTCATATCGACTCTGTAAAGATGTATCGGATGAGGGCGGGGGATAGATATAAGCGCTCAAAGGTTTGGGCAATTGATCGCGCAAAACGGCGTCGCTTTGCTCGATGGTCTGTCGAACCATCGAGAACTGGATGGGCAGGTCAGCCATCATATTCACATACTGTGAACCTTGACCGGGAAACAGAAAGGCTATTTTTTTCCTCTCTTGCACCGTTGACTGCCTGAAAAAAATGTCGTGCTCATCGATCCGTCCGCCGGCGGCTTCGTTTATTTTGTTTAAAACGATCTTGATCTTTTGTGACAAATCGTCCGGAGATGTCGCCACAATGGCAAGATGAAATGCCGAAGATGCCGCCTCCTTCCAATCATGTGACGAGGACATAAAAGGCTCGTTTACGCTAAAGGCCAGGTCGGAAAGTGGCGTAAGAGGATGATGCCGAATGATGTCCTGTATCATGCCGATTCCGGCAACGAGTTTATTCAGATCGTTTTCGCGCCAAATGAACACTTCACAAGGCCAGTTGCGAAACGATACTTGCCGAGGCAACGCCGGATAATCATCGGAATTTTCTTCAATCACCACATGAAAATTGGTTCCGCCAAATCCGAAAGCACTGACACCGGCTCTTCGCGGGCGGCCATCGATGGGTTTCAGCCAGGGGCGTCGGCGGGTATTGACGTATAAAGGGCTTGCCATGGAATCCAACGGCGCAATGGGATTGTTTACATTCAGCGACGGTGGCAGCGTTCTATAATATAATGAAAGTGACGCTTTAACGACACCGGCAATACCGGCAGCAGATTTTGTATGACCGATCATTGATTTTACCGATCCCACGGCACAAGTTGCTGTCGGCGCCTGATGGCGGATCAGAAAAGTATTTAAGGCACCAATTTCAGTTTTATCTCCCACTGTTGTACCGGTGGCGTGAGCCTCCACCAGACCGAGTGTTCCGGGTGAAACGTCCGCTTTGGCATAAGCGCGTTCAAGAGCGCGTATTTGTCCATCGGAATGCGGTGCCGTCAGGCTTTTGTCTCGTCCGTCGGAAGAGGCCCCCGTGCCTTTGATGACGGCATATATGCGATCCCCATCTCGTTTGGCATCCGCCAGTCGCTTAAGAACAACAGCCGCAACGCCTTCTCCGATGACGATCCCATCGGCGCTTTGGTCCAATGGCCTGGAAACGCCGCTGGGTGACAGCGCCTGGGTCTTTGAAAAACAGAGAAATGTAAATGGATTTTGCATGGTGTCGGCGCCACCGGCAATGACCATATCACTGGTCCCTGATTCCAGTTCTTTGACACCAAGGTGTACCGCGGCCAGAGAGGAGGCGCATGCAGCGTCGACTGTATAATTGGTGCCGCCAAGGTCTAATCGGTTGGCGATTCGTCCAGCGGTGACGTTCATCAATATACCGGGAAAGGAGTCTTCGGTCCATTCAGGCAGGATGCCGTCAAAATGATGAACAATTTTCTCGGCATCCTTTCCCAAGAAAGTGGGCAGCGTCGATCTGAAACTATAGAGTTGGCCCAGTTCAGCCGTTCCGCTGATACCGAAAACAACAGAGGTGCGCCGACGCTTGAAAGGCCTTACGGCGTAGCCGGCATCGGCCAGTGCATCGGATGCGACTTGAAGGGCGATGAGTTGTAACGGTTCGATGGAACCAATCGACGACGGCGGAATGGCGAATTGGACAGGGTCGAACATGATGGGGTCGATAAATGCTCCCCATTTCGAATACAATTTGTCTTTCTCATGTCGATTTTGAGAATAGTAATGTATTGAATCCCATCGATCTTTGGGCACTTCGCGAATATGATTGACGCCCGTCAGGATATTTTCCCAGAACCGACTTGGCGTCGAGGCGCCGGGCAACGCGCACGCCATCCCGACAATGGCGATATCGGACGGATTCTGCGTCGGATTCGGTTTCACCGATGCCGGCCTTTCCCGGAAAGCATCGGCCAATATCATTTGACTGCCTTCGCTGATATGTCTATGCAATTCAGATATGTTTTTCACTTCATTTTTCATGGCCGCCAACTGGCCGACCATGTACATGCCTTCCTGCCAGCGTTCTGCTGTGTTTAATTTCCGGTATTCCTCATTTCTTTTCCGATGATGCGTTGCTCTGTCGACGTCCCTTGCAACGCCTTTCGTAGCGATCCGAAGCCTGCCGGCAGTCAACTTTTCCAACACGTCTCTTATTTGTGCAGGTGAGCGGCCGCCGGCAAGCAGCGTATGTCTCTTGCCCAAGAAAGATCTGGCAAAAGGATTGTCGATGCAGCGGTTGGCATGACCGCCGCCCAATTCCAGAATAACGGTTCCGTTGGATGCAATAATTCTTTCCTGGTAATCTTTCAAAATGGCGCCGCTTTGAACTGCCTCAGCAGTGAATAAATATGCGCTGCCCAACTGGAGGCCTACACGGACACCGGATTCCGTTAGCGAACGGGCGATAACCGAGATCATGGCGGCCGACAGGTCATCATGGATGCCGCCGGCAAATAGAATATGGTAGTCATGGTGTGATCTTTCGCGGGGGACATTTTCGAAAAACGCGTCGATTAATTGCTCCCAGAGCAGAAAAGAATTTCTGGGTCCAACATGACCTCCGGATTCTCGACCCTCGAAAACAAAACGGCTTGCGCCATGGTTCAGATACATTTTTAGAAGGGTTGGCGACGCCGCATGAACATAGACTGCCATTCCGTCTGTTTCCAATTGTCCAATCTGGTCGGGACGCGCGCCGGCAACCATGGCGAATGGCGGATGGAACGATTTGATGACCTTCAGTTGTTCATTATAAATTTCCGGCGGTAGAAATCCCAATAACCCCACCCCCCAGGGCCTGCCTTTGAGCAACCGGTTTGTGCGCGTTAACAACTGTTTCAACTTGTCGGCCCGCATCCAGGCAACGGCAAAGAACGGCAGCGCCCCTTCTCGGGCGATGTGCTCCAAAAATTCCGGAGTATCACTGACCCTGGCCATCGGGCCTTGTACGATCGGCAGGCGTGTGCTGTGAGATATGGCAAGGTTGGAATTTTCGTTCAAGGGATGAATATGATCTGCATTGGATAACATTGAGACGACCGATGCATGCATCGCCTGAACAATCCCGCTGACGGTGACGTATTTTTCGGCAAAAGGATGCGCCAACGCGATATCCTGTCCCAACAAAAAAATATTTTCGCTGGAGGATTGCCAACCGACATATTCCGATACGCTCCGATCCCACTCTCCTTCAATGGATATTGTCTTATCCATGACCTTGAGCAGATCCAATTCACGTTTTTGCAAATCAGCCACAAGGCGTTTTCCCAACCGATGGCATAATCGGTAAGGCCGCAAGATCGTTTCGCCGACAATCGATGTTTCACTACCGTCAAAATTTTTAATCTTATTTTTTAGGGTATCGGCAATGGTGCTTTCCCTGGTTAAAAGCAGTTGATGGTCAAGCACGACGCCGGCTGCACCGGCAACCCGGCAGGCGGCGGCTGTATGAAAGCCTATCCCTCCTTGCGCGTAGACAGGAATCGACAGTTGTCTTAAACATTGCTGGAGCAGGATGAACGTCGTCTCATGCCCGACGACTCCCCCCGATTCATTGCCTTTGGCTATGATGCCGTCAACGCCGGCCGCTTCCGCCGATCTTGCCTGCGCCAGGGTGACACATTCAACCAGCACATCCAAACCACATGTTTTTGCTGAGCCGCGCACTGCCGACAGGTCGCTTTTGTCCATGCAGGATAATATGAGCACTCGAAAGTGATCAGGACGATGATCAGCCACAATATCAAGTCTGGCGATATGCTTCTTGCCTATTTTGATTCCAAAGTCTGTATCAGTAAAGGCGGACATCTTCTCGAAGCAGTCCAGCGCCGCCGACTCATCTTTTATATATTCGAGATCCAATACGCCGACACATCCGGCTCGGCACGCGGCAATAGCAATGGCAGGACAGCAAAGACCGGCGGGAGTCATTGCAAGAATTGTAAATTGATTCCTGATCCTCAACGGACGTTACCTCGCCTGCCCGGACTTTCTGCAATACTATCAGAAAACCCGGATTTGACCGCAATATCCGCGCGCACCAACAGTTCAAGTATACAGCTCCGCTTCCTGGATTCCCAGTGATCCCATTGAAGGGACAACTCAAAACCACCCCGTTTCGCGATATTGCATTTTAAAAGTATTTTTGTATTTTAAAACCGATGAACAGATAGTTTAACCCGGTGTGGTGGCTTGCATGACCATTCAATTCAGCCGTGCTCAGAATCATCTCCAGATATCGGTTGTTGATTGTCTTTTACAATATAGTAGATTTATTCCGACTCCTATAAAATCCATCGGATCCTTGGCAGGATCTCAGAGGAAGCAATTTCCATAGGCCTCAGGCATGACGCCTGGGTATGGTTGGCCAAGGCATAGAAGCATTTAGTGATGCAACGTCTCAGAAAACGCCGATGCTAAAATAGTTCTTTGCCTTGATTTTGCCAGCTGATCTAAGAAAAAAGAGATCTTGACCGTCTCGATGTCTGGAACGATAGTACAGATTAGATCGAAGAACTACCCACCCCAAGGAGAGAGAGAAAGACGTTCTGTTTAACCAATGCGATACCCAGTTGGTCCGGGTGGAAGGTGTAACCCACATCCCCAAGCCGCTCTTCCATGATGCGGAGAAGACGATAGACAGACCTGGAAACATGTTTTCGTTAGAGATGGAGCAACCTTTTTTATAAAAAGGCCGGCCAATGTTGGAAAAGGATGGCCAATTTTTGGACTGATAGATGCTTGCCCTTAGATGGTGCGAGACTAACCACTTTTTGGCAATATTGTCAAACTTTTTTTCATTAAATTCTGATGATGATGTATTGCCTTATTATATCAATGCGATATCCGCCCCTATGCTTTAAACTTCTCCCGCAGTTTGCGGTGCAATATTTTGCCGGTGGGCGTGCGCGGCATATCATCGGCCTTGATAAAAATAACCTCTTTGGGAGTTTTGTATCCGGCCAGTTTCTCTTTGCAGCAGGCTTTGATGGTTTCCGCATCGATACTGTTTTCATCTATGCCGGGATTGGTGGCCACGACGGCCACGACCTTTTCGCCCCACTTTTCGTCGGGCAAAGCGATGCATGCGCAATCGAAGACGCATTCATGGCCGGCGATCACCTCTTCCACTTCGCTGGGGTAGACGTGCTCACCCCCTGTGATGATCATATTGTCCTTGCGGTCGACGATATGGTAAAAGCCCTCTTCATCCTGCATGGCCATATCGCCCGCTGAAAACCAGCCGTTTCGGAAGGCCGCTTCGGTTTTTTCCGGCAGTTTGTAGTATCCGTCGAACAGCATGGGGCCCCGTGAAAAAAGTTCTCCAACCGTCTCGGGTGGAACCGCGTTGCCGTCGGAATCCAGAATTTTGACAAAATCGGTGCCAAGGGATTCGAACCCGATGGATCCCAGTTTTTCTATCTGATATTCCGGTTTAAGGATGGTCACGATGCCGGCCTCCGTGGACCCGTATGCCTCATACAATTCCACGCCGGGGAAAAAGTCCATGATAGCCAATTTCATTTTTTTACGAACCGGTGCGGAGGAACAGAGCAGTTTGCGGATTGAACTTGTATCCCGCCGACGGCCCCGTTCGCCGGTATTCAATATCAGGCTGTAATGCGTGGGAATCAGGGATATGAAAGTAATCTTTTCGCGTTCAACGATTTCCAGAACCTCTTCCGCCTGAAAGAACATGGCCGGGTGGATATAGGCCGAAGCTCCGATGTATATGAAGATAAATGTGAAGAAGACTGAATTGATATGGCACAACGGCATCACATTTAAACAGATGTCCTGTTCGTCGAACCCGAAATCGATGGCGTTGATCAGGTAGTAGGCGATGTGGGATTGATGGGAGCGCAGCACGCCTTTGGGTTTGCCGGTAGTACCGGAAGTATAGATCAACAGCCACGTGTCCGACGGATTCACTTCGGAACTGGGCTCTTCCTGTGAGGCGTTTTTGATGAACGCTTCGTATTCGCGGTAACCGTCGGTTTTTTTACCCACCATGATATAGTTGTCTGCCGGTATTTTGGTCAAACGATCCCTGATGGGAGCGACCGAAGCCGCAAACAGATCATGCACCACCATGGCTTTGGCGTCGGAATTGTCCGCGATGTATTCGATGTCGTTGCTGGCCAACCGAAAATTGATGGGCACGATGATCAGCCCGGTTTTTGCCGTGGCCAGGTATATTTCCACTATTTCAATACAGTTTTCCAGCACGACGGCCACCTTGTCACCCTTGGTGAGCCCCAGGCCCAGCAGGCTGTGGGCCAGGCGGTTGGTCCGGCGGTTGAGCCGGGGATAGGTGAAACGTCTCCGGCTGTCTCTGAGGGCCACTTTGTCGGGAAATTTTTTGGCGTTGATCTTCAAATGTTGTCCAAGGTTCAACCAACCAGCCATAACACCTCCTGCTTCGTTGTTATGATATTCGAGGGGCGGGACTCAGTCCCATTCGTGCTTAGCTATTTTTTTTGGCTCTCCTCCGATATGGTTGGAGCAATAACCGTATGAACACCGGCCAATACATTAACGGTAGAACGCCACTGGCCGAGGGCATTGCCTGCGCACGTCGCCTCCGGGCTGGTTATCTCAGCACCTTATCAACGGGGGATGCTTGCCCCCTCCGGTGTTCGCCGAAGTGAAAGGTTGCAGGAGCCATACTTGCACAGCTATACACAAGGTTTTCTTTTATCACCAGTCGTGCTGGGCGGCGACACGGTCTCCCCCATTGATAAGGTGCTGAGATAACGAATCCCTGCGGCTCAATGTGCGCAGACAATGCCCTCAACCAGCGGCTTGTGCGAACGATTCGGCTTTTATCTCCAACTGATTTGAAAAAGATCCTTTTTTAATAAGCACAAGCTCGAATATAAAGTGCATGCTACCGTAACATTTCGTTATGATAATAATTTATTAATAAATATGTGGCGCTTATGGGACTCTGACCCCGCCTTGCCCGGAACGGCTGCCGTGGCTCAGTCCATGGCCGGCGCAGAAGCCCGCCTGGAGTCCTCCGGCGCTTGCTCAAGTTGTTCGACAAAGGCCTCCACATTGGTCCTAACCTGTTCGTCTGAGACCAGGCGCAGATCGTTCAGATCGCCGTTGATTACCAGGCTGGGAATGCCGGTCTGCTTCTCGATCCTTTGGGGCATGCCGTATCGGCAGTTCGAGTTGTTGGGGCAGGTCTTGGCATCGTGGTAGATGATCCCGTCGATCGAGAAAAAATCGAGCATCTGTTTGATGTAGGCCTCCTTGGCGTCATCTGCCCGGGTGATAAACAACTCCGAATACCCTCTGGCCAGGCTCCTGAACGGATTGGCGGGATCGAAGGCCGAAAAGATCCAGCTGTTGCAATAGGTTGATGCAATGACACTGGTGCGCTGATTACCGAACATTTCGGCGTAGTCGCGCAAGCGGCCCCATACCGGCATACCTTCCCAGTAGACGCGAAAACGCTCGCCCTCCACGGCGGCCACCCGATCTTCGATTCTCTGCTGCAGCTCGGGCAGCAGAACATCCTGGTAATAATCCACGGCCGAGGTAAGACCCCTGAGACATACGGCCGGCGCCATATGGATGGTTGCATCGAAAAACGTGATAGGCGAGGGTCTGACGGCGGCGGTATTGAGTACTTTTTCCCATAGATCCGAACATTGCCGGGAAAGCGCCATCACACGGCGAAGTTCATCCGGATCGAATGCCTGTCCGGAAATGGCTGCCAGCGGTTCCACCAGCTCTTTGATCTGATCGGCAATGGATGTCAAATGACCGGGTGCGATATGCGAAAGGCTGCGATGGGTGTGCACTCCCAGCAAGGGGACCTTCAGCTCCCGGGCGTACCAGGCAAACCAGTCCTTCACGTCACGGCATTGGTTGGTGTTAAACACCAGCACATCCGGGCGGGGCGGTTTTTCAATACCTGGGTAGGCCTTTGCCAAAGGAGTCACTCCTTTGACCCAGGCACCGACATCGGCTGTCAGGTAGGAACAAATGTCAGGAGAGTAGCCCAAGGCATTGGCATGGGGTATCAGTTCAGTGGCCATGCGTGTGGCGCCCAGCATGGCCCCGTGGTTTTCGGGAAAGTAAACCAGAAAACCCATGGCCCTCAACAGCTCGGCCGGGCCGACGCTGGTGCACCACGCAACCTTTTTTTGTCGCGATTTGGCTGCACGGTCCAATTCGTAAAAATAGTCCGCCATTATTTTGGCGAGTGTTTTGGCGGCTTTGATGGGTTTTACCTTGAAATGGTGCGTGGGGGTCATGGTTCCCTCTTTTTTAGACGTTAAGATACTGTTTTTGGACTGCGTTATCGGTCGTTGCGGTATTGCCATACAGCTTCCTCCCTCTGGCCTTGCCAAAAACAGTATCTTAACGTCTAATGGATGCGTTTCGGGCGTCGGCCAAGGCGAACAAGGCGGCTCCTACGGCTCCGGTGAATTGCGGAAATTCCGGTGTGCGGATCGGCACGCCGATAATTTCCTGTGCAAAGACCACCAGATATGGATTGTGTGCGACAACACCGCCGGTCATCACCACGGTGTCGGTCAGGGCTTCCATCTCTACCACCCGTTTGATCATGGAGTAGAACAGCCCCTTGACGATGTCCGGCAATTTTTCCCCGTTGCGGATATGGGTCAGCACCTCGGTCGCGGAAAACACCGTACAGTAACTGCCCAGTTTTATCATTCCCCTGGCATTTGCTGCCAGTTGATCCATCCGCTCCAGGGGCGTATCCAGCCGCATGGCCATCTCTTCGAGAAATGCGCCGGTTCCGGCAGCGCATTTTCGATTCATTTTAAAGCTGGAACGCCGGCCGCCGGCATCGAGCTTGATGATTTTATTGTCCTGTCCGCCGATGTCGATGATGGACTGCGCCATGGGAAAATAATGATAACAGCCCTTGCCGTGGCAGGCGATTTCCGTGCGCGTGTTATGGGCAAACGTCACGTTATTGCGGCCGTATCCCGTAGATGTAACCGTGACGATGTCGGATGCCTCGGCCCCGGCCATTTCCAGAGCCTCGTCGAGGCAGCGCGAAGCCGTGGCCGCAAAATCGATGCCGGATTTGGCCACACTGCGACCGATCAGGTTGGATCCGGCATCGAGAACCGCCACCTTGGTTCGCGACGCCCCCACATCGACGCCGATATAAACGGGTCGTTCAGTCACTGTACGCAATGCCATTTGGTTCCACGAAGTTAATTAGGTTCAATGGCTTTTACCAACCCCCTGATCATATGGTTATACGGCGTCGGGATACCCGCCTGATGACCGTATGCGATCATCTTGCCGTTCATGTAGTCCACTTCGGTTCGGCGATTATTGATGATATCCATGAGCATGGATGGTTTATGGTCTCCTGCCGATCGGAGGTATTCCATGGCATAGGGATAGTAATCCCAGCCTAGGGATATTTCGTTGACCCGCGCCACCCGTGTGCATTCGATGGTCAGGGCGTCGATCAACTCAAACACCAACGGATCGTTCATGGCTTTGGCCATGGTCAGCCCGGTCACGGCGCACACCGGGTTCATTGAGGCATTCATGATCGATTTACGCCATACCATGGAGACAATGTCATCGGTTCTTTCGGTCTGCAGCCCTGATTCGCTGAGCGCCCGGCTCACGGCTTCGGCTGCATGCCGCGAATCGGGTTCCAGCTCCTGTACGTAATGGGGGGGATGGTGAAACGGCATAATGACATGGCAGGGGCCTTTCAGGCCACACCCGAAATTGACCACAGCCCGCATGACGCGCTCTTTGCCAAGAATTTTGGAAAGCTCCAATTCGGTATCGATACCGTTTTGCCAGCTGATGGCATAGGCCCCCTGTTTGACAAAGGGTTCAATGGCTGATGCAATGAGCGGCGTGGCATTGGCTTTGACGCAGATGAAAATCACGTCAGGCACATCATCTGCCAGATGATCCACTGTTTCGATGGTCCGGGTGACCTTCTGTTCCAGGGTTTCGGCGCCTTCGATGATAATACCCCGCGACACTGCCGGTTCGATCAACTCCGGCACCACGTCGCACAGGGTCACTTTGTAATTCATTTTAGCGAGAAAGCCGGCCACAATGCATCCGACCGCCCCGGCGCCGATAACGGCAAATGACTTGGGGCTGAATTCATTCTTTTTTGCCATAGGTTCCCCTCCCTATCCTGCAGGATCTATCTGAACATGCTTCGAACAATCGATCGGGCCCTGAAAGACAACAGGCCCCTTTCCGGTAACGGATATGGATAAAGGTCAAGCCGATCAGGTTTCCGATTCGATGATACCGAAGTCCTCTGCATTCATGATCCTGTAATTATTCTCCTGGAGAATTTTCACGGCCCGGTCATTGTCGCTGAAGTTGAAAATCATGATGGCACTGCCACTTGTTCCGCCGACATAAGCATACGAATATTGGATATTGATATCGGTGTTGTACAGGTGTTCCAGCATATCGGCCAGGCTGCCCGGCCGGTCCTCGATCTCCACCGCCACCACATCATCAATTTTTGCAGGCAGATGTTTTTCCATCAAATAGCGCCGCGCCGCGACCCAATCCGAAACGAGAATGCGCAGTTGCCCGAATGCACCGGAATCCACCAGATTCAAAGCACGGATGTTGATCCCCAGCTCTCCAAGTGCTCGCGATACTTCGTAAAGCCGGCCATGTCGATTTTCCAGGGAGATATTGATCTGCTTTAGCTTCATTGGCCCCCCTTTCCTTGATGGGTTGTTTTCAAGCCCCGCGTCATGCACCGGTCAGCACGTCCGGGCCCGGTTCATTGGGGTGCGAGTGATTGTTTCGGCGACGCACAGCCGTTGCCATATGCTGAATTATACCGCTATGACCGCAAATGTCGAGGGCTATCATCATCTGATGCACCTTGACCGGTTAAAGGGCCGGTGCTATATTTAGCTAAATTTTAGCTACACCCGTTTGGATTCATATAATCAAATCGGACCAATCGACACCAAATACCAGACAGCCGGGTTCGATGATAATCATCATCCTAAACGGGCCCCTATAAGCATGCACGCGGGAAAGGAATTGACAAAGTGTCGGACCATATCAAAGCAAATGATGCCACCGGCAACGCTGACGCGAATGAATCGTTTGAGAGAAAAAAGGTTAAGTTTGAGATTCACGGCGAAGAATTAATTGAGAAAATTGTCAAGGCCAGCGGCAACAGCGGCAGAGTCTATCTGCCCCCTGACTGGATTGGACACAGCGTAAAGATTGTCCGCATCGATTGACCCGCCATTGGCGATGCTGAGCCCATGCCCCGAATACCATAATGGAACCTTTAACGTTAAACCAAACAGCTGGAGGACCGAGCGTTGGAAAATGTTACCATCAGAAAGTTAAGCGCCGCTGACACGAATGAAATCATAAGAATATACAAATCCATTACCATGCAATCCGGCGACATCGATATTGAGGAGGTCATTGCCGATCGGGCGTATCGCGACACCAATGCCTGCTTTGTGGCCGAACACCAGGGACGGCTGGTGGGCTTTATCGTATCTTATCAGTTGACCGGAAGTTTCGGTATCCAGCAAAGCGCCTGGATTCCGACCTTCGGTGTCGATCCCGATTTCATGGGCCAAGGGATAGGAAAGAAACTCGCCGAAGCTGTTTTCAATTATTACAAGGTCAAGGGCGTCAAAAACGTCTATACATCGGTGCGGTGGTACGACACCGACGTGCTGTCCTTCCTGAGAACCCTCGGTTTTGATCGCAGCGAATTCATCAATCTGCAGAAACGACTCGATTAAACCCAAGGCCACAAAAGCCGGAGGACTCCAGATCGTAACCATGCGCCTGTCCCGTCAAAGGGAGGATTGCCACGCAAGCGCAGTCTACTCAAGGCCTGTTTGCCGAACCAACAGCATTCTCAAGCAAACATTATTGCCGGACAATACAGACATTATCGCCAAATGATAATAACAATCACCTTGCTTTGATGTTAATGCCCTGACATCTGCCGCAACAGGCGCATCCTTCTGTAATAATTATAATAGTATAATATATGAGCTTTTGGCACACTCTTTGATGTTCATCATATCCACTTAAATACGCATTTTAGACAATCATACGAGGCATCTTTTAACTGCTAATGAACGAGGAAGAGATGCGGCACCGCGCTCAAAAAATGAATGAATATCCGGCCGCAATTGTCAAGATAGACACCGAAATGCTATTTGAAAAAGCACCCTTAGCGATGTTTATCGTCAACCGCGACCGCCGCTTGATACGGTATAATAAGGCTGCTGCGGCGATGGCCGGTCGTGTGGAAAAAACCGCTCTCGGTCTCCGGGGAGGAGAATTTTTTCGTTGCGTCACGGCGTTTGACCACCCAAGTGGCTGCGGTTTCAGCAAATCCTGCGCGGCCTGCAATGTCCGCAAAACAGTGCTGAACACCTTTCAGACCGGCCAGGAGCATCGGTCCGTGGAGGCTTCGATTCCCGTAAAAAACGAAAAAGGAAGCCATCAGACATGGGTCCTTCTTTCTACGTCCATCGTGCACTTCGGCGAAAAGAAGGAGGAGGGGGTGTTGATATGCATGAAAGATATCACGGAACGCAAGCGCGCCGAAGAAGCGCTCAGGCAGAAGAATGATGAATTGGTTCTCAAAGGCCAACTTGCCCACCTGTTTCTGACGTCGTCCAATCAAGACGTTTTTGCTGATGTTGTTGATCTTCTGCGCAATGAATTCAACTGCCGATACGGCTATTTTGGTTACATCGCTCAGGAAGGCGACCTGATCTGCCCTTCCATGACGACAACCATCATGGATCAGTGCCGGATTCCTGCAAAAAGCATTGTATTTCCCAAGGACCAATGGGGTGGTCTGTGGGGAAAATCGCTTCAGGAAAGGATTTCCATACGACAAAATCACCTGCTTAACGTGCCTCAAGGGCATATATCGTTGAAAAATACCCTGATTGCGCCGATCGTTATCGGCAATGAACTTTTGGGGCAAATTGCCCTTGCCGACAAACCCACAGAATTCCACCATCAGGATGAGAAGAAGCTTTGCTCTATCGCTGATTTCATAGCGCCAATTTTAAAGATCTACCTTGAAAAGGAAAATGTGAAAAAGCAGTTATTGTTGAAAGCAGAAAAACTTAAAGAGCGAAATATTGCGCTAAAAGTGCTGCTTGAAAACGGTGACCAGGAGATACGACAACAAGCTGAGAAGTTGACACGAAACTTTGACAGATTGGTGCTTCCCTACCTCGAAAAATTAAAAGCCTGTAAAGACAGAGAAGGCCGTCGAACCCTTCTGGAAATCATCGAATCCAATGTCAAAAATTGCCTGTCCATTGAAAAGCCTTTCCACGACGGTTTCTACCGGGAATTCACACCGATGGAAGTGCAGGTTGCCGATCTGATCAGATCGGGCAAGACCAGTAAAGAGATTGCATCTATTCTGAATATCAGTCCGCGCTCAGTATATTTTCACAGGAACAATCTGCGCAGGAAACTCAACATCAGTAAGACCGGCACCAATCTCAAAACCGTTCTCACGACACGCCACAACAGCCAATAGGCGCTCCTTATCTACTATTTTGTCAGCTATTGTCAGGAAGAAAACTGGCAGTTTTTTGACGAAAATGTTTCCCCAACTTATGCTATGGTTATTAAACCATTTATTGAAATTATTATGCCGCCCCTTCAATCGATTGGCGGAGGGCAAAGGGTGATCAGATACGGTGTCAGGAATCTGTCAACAATCGAAACGATCCGGCAAAGTCACTGAAAAGAAATCAGACAGGCATTCAACCGGAACCATGACTATCGGCCCGATGATCAAAGCGGTCTTAGTGGCCGTCCTGGTGGCCTTGATGTCCGTCGGTATATGTTTTTACCTGTTGCAAAAGAAGGCCATGCGGGAAAAAGTCGAAGGCGACCTGCTCGCCATCGCCAGACTGAAGGTGAACCAGATCTCGGCCTGGCGCAAAGACCAGCTGGGCGATGCCGCCGCCCTGCAGAAAGACTCGTTTTTAATTCAAGCTGCGGCGCGCTTCTTTGCCGATCCACGCAAAGAAAACGAAAAGCATCTGCGAGAGTATTTGCGCAGCCTTGCCCGGCAACATGATTATGCCGATATACTGGTCGTGGATCCGGGTGGAAAAGAGCTGTTGGGCCTGACCGGCCCGCTCCACCGTCATAGCGGGCATGCGGCAGCCTTGGCCATTGCGCTGCGTACGCGGATACCGCAATTTATCGATTTGCACGCGGAAGCCAAAGTTCCAACGCCTCATATGTCCGCAATCGCACCGCTTTTTATCCATACCGGACAAATTCAGAAACCGATGGGTGCGCTGATCCTGGTCTGCGATGCATCTCAATTTCTATATCCCCTGATTGAATTCTGGCCCACAACAAGCCATACGGCCGAGACACTGATCGTTCGCCGGGATGGCGATCACGTTGTCTTTCTCAATGCCTTGCGCCATCAGCCGGGTGCGGCTCTAAAACTGCGTATCCCCATGCGCCGGACCGATATGCCCGCAGTGATGGCCGTTCTCGGCAGGCAAGGCGTCGTGACCGGCAATGACTACCGAGGTGCCGAGGTGGCGTCGGCCATCCTGCCCATCCAGGATTCGCCTTGGTTCCTGGTCGCTAAAATCGATGTCGCGGAAGCCTATGCCGACTGGCATTCACGATCAGTACTGCTGCTGGCGCTTCTTCTGGGACTGGCAGCACTGTATGGTTTGACCGTGTTGGTACTGTGGCAACGGGAGAAGAAGGCCCATTACCGGGCACTTTATCTTTCCGAGGCCGCCTTGCGTACGACTGTTGAACACCACAGCATTACGCTGAAGGCCATCGGCGATGCGGTCATTGCAACGGATGACCGCAGTGTTGTGAAATTGATCAATCCCGTCGCCGAAGCGTTGACAGGCTGGAAGGATGCCGAAGCGCGCGGCCGACCGCTGCAAGAGGTCTTTCGGATTGTCAACGAAAAGACACGCGAAAATGTTGAAGACCCGGTGGCCAGGGTCCTGCGCGAAGGAATCGTCGTCGGACTGGCCAATCATACCCTGCTGATCGCCCGGGACGGCACTGAGCGGCCCATTACGGATTCGGGTGCTCCCATCCGTGATGACAATGGTGACGTCATTGGCGTGGTGCTGGTTTTCAGGGACCAGACCCGGGAGCGGATGGCGGCAGCTGGATTGGCCGCGCGTGAGCGCTATTACCGCAGCATGATTTTTAATCTTCATGAACACATTGTCGTGATCGACCGCGATTACAACATCACCGACATCAACAACACGGCGCTGCTGACAGTAGGGCTCAAACATGCCGATGTTATCGGTCGCAAGTGCTTCGAAGTGTCCCATGACCTGCATTCGCCCTGTCACGAAAACGGAGAGCGCTGCGCGCTGGTGGAAGTATTTACTACCGGCAGGCCGTCCAATTGCCGTCATAATCATGTCAAGTCCGACGGAAGGCGGACACACATCGATATTATTATGTCGCCCCTGAAAAATGAAGACGGGCAAGTCACCCATGTCATTGAAGCGGCACGGGACATAACCGATGTCGTTCAGGCGCGGGAGGCATTGCTGCAAAGTGAGGAAAAGTTCAAGGCCATTTTCGACCACATGGGCCCGGGATGCTGTCTGGATGAAATCGTTTATAAAGACGGCAAGGCCGTCGATTATCGCATCCTTGATGTCAACCCTGCCTACGAGCGTTTAATCGGCATCCGAAGGGCTCAAGCGGTTGGGGCGCTTGCCTCCCAGCTCTATGATACAGGCCAGGTACCCAACATCGACATCTATGCCGGGGTTGACGCCACCGGAGACCCGGCCTTGTTCGAAACCTTTTTTGCGCCCACCGGGAAGCACCTGCAAATCATCGCTTCCAGGATCGCACCGGGCCGATGTTGCACGCTATTTTCCGATATCTCGGAGCGCAAACGGGCCGAGGAAGAGCGTGAGCGGCTGCTTTCAGCCATCGAGCAGGCCGGCGAGATGGTTGTCATCACCGATCCCGAAGGAGTCATCCAGTATGTCAACCCGGCTTTTGAACAAACCACGGGCTACCTGAGCAAGGAGGTTGTCGGGCAGAACCCTCGCATTCTCAAGAGCGGGAAACAGAATCCCTCCTTTTACCGCAACTTGTGGGAAACCATCTCCAGTGGCCGGACCTGGGAAGGACGCATGGTCAACAAGCGCAAGGATGGAACCCTGTACACCGAGGACGCCACGATATCTCCGGTGTGCGATGATGAAGGCCGGATCCTCAATTACGCGGCAGTAAAACGAGACGTCACGGAGCACCTGCGATTGGAAGCGCAATTCCGGCAGGCGCAAAAGATGGAATCGGTGGGCCGGCTGGCCGGGGGAGTGGCGCACGATTACAACAATATGCTGATGGTGATCATGGGACATGCGGAACTGGCCCTTGCCGATGCGGGCCGGGATCAGCCCTTTTATGCCAACCTTGTGGAAATCAAGGAAGCCGCCAAACGGTCTTCCGAGATCACCCGGCAATTGCTGGCCTTTGCGCGCAAACAGACGATCAGTCCCCAGGTGCTGGACTTGAACGAAACCGTCGAAAGCATGCTCAAGATGCTCAGGCGTCTCATTGGTGAAGATATTGATCTGCTATGGAAACCCGGCAGGACCTGCCGGCCGATTAAGATGGACCCGTCTCAAATCGATCAGGTTCTGGTCAATCTTTGCATCAACGCCCGGGACGCTATCGCAGGAGTGGGCAAAATCACCATCGAAACAGGAACAGCGACGTTTGACAAAGCCTATTGTGCCGATCACGCCGGCTTCGTTCCCGGGGATTTTGTTCTTCTGGCGGTCAGCGACGACGGCTGTGGAATGGATAAAGAAACCCTCGGCAGTATCTTCGAGCCGTTCTTCACGACAAAGAGAGCCGGGCAAGGTACGGGCCTCGGGTTGGCCACGGTCTACGGTATTGTCAAGCAGAACGACGGATTTATCAATGTCTACAGCGAGCCGGAAAAAGGAACGACCTTTAAAATTTACCTGGTGCCGCACGCAGGCCGGGTCGAGGGCATGGTTAAGCCGGCCGCCACTGTCGTTCCGACAGGCAACGGCGAAACCGTCATCGTGGTCGAAGACGACACCGTGATCCGGGAACTGGCCACACTCATGCTCGAATCGCTCGGTTACTCCGTGCTGAACGCCGGCATGCCCGGCGAAGCCCTTCATCTGGCGGAAGCCCACACCGACGATATTTCCCTGCTGCTCACCGATGTCGTCATGCCGGAAATGAGCGGCGGTGAATTGGCAAGACAGTTGAAACAGCTCTGCCCGACCATTAAGACGTTGTTTATGTCCGGCTATACGGCCAATGTCATCGCTCATCGCAGCGTGCTTGACGACGGGGTGAACTTCATTCAGAAGCCTTTTTCCATAAAGGATCTGGGCGTCAAGGTCCGGGAGGTCTTGGATGAACAATAATATGAAGATAGTGCTAAATGGTCCGCAAGAAAAACAACAATTGCATGCCCTTCTGGAAGGATACCTGTACGGATTGGGAGAAGTGTGCCACGCGCTGTTTGGTCCAATGGGTGAAGTAGCGATGTATTCCGCCATAGGAGGCTATTTTCTAAGTTATTTGAAACGCCATATGGGGATAGAGTTTCTCGAACAAGATCCCTGGGAACGATTCTGTCACATCATTGAGGTGTTTACATCCTATGGCTTCTACTCACATGTGGAGATGGAACAACGAGCTCCCGATGAGTACCGGTTGCTGGAAATGGGTCAGTATGCTTCGGATGTGTGGGAGGAACAAGGATCGTGGGAAAGAGGAACGCCACCATGTCCTTTATGGTCGATCATATTGCACTCTTTGTCGGAAATAAATTACAAGATCGTATTGGATTCTTTGGTCTACGACAAGACGCATGATGGATATGAGAGCGCGTTTCATTTTGAAAAGGCGGTCGTAGAGGATGAGAACGCCATAGAGCAAACAAGAAAGACAATAAGAAGCGTCCTGATTCCGATATGCTCCAACTGCAAAATGATACGTGACGAGGATGGGAATTGGGTGGGCAATGACGAGTATTTCGCGCAAAATTATAACGCAAAATTCACTCATAGCCTGTGCCCCGCTTGTTATGAGCAACTGTATCCCAAACTGTGGTTCGGTTAGCCGTCTGTTCGGGCAGCCGGGGATTATTCTCTCCCGATCCCCACACTATCCCGGCATGCTGATTCGCACCGGTCGTTCACCAAAAATGCACACACAAATGGGTTTCGATTGTGTCCGGGCTCGCAACGACACATCGGATATCTACTCTTCAGGCAGTTGTTTTTGATACAGGCGTCATCGGCTGGTTCAATGGGCGCAGCCCCTCGACGGTGTCGAGATAGCGCTCATACAACGCCTTATAGTCTTCCGATGTTTGCAGATCGGGATCGGTGCGAGAGCTTGGATCCAGGCCGATATAGTCATCACAAATTTCTTCGATGCCTGTTTTGCCCTCTTTTTGGCTGAGATAACACCACAACGCCTGCAATGCCGCGCCCAGAGCGCCGGCTTCGGTTTCCATCGGCGACACGGCGGGCACCGCAAATATATCCGCTACCATCTGACGCCACACACGGCTTTTTGCGCCGCCGCCCACGAGCCTGATTTCTTCGGCATGGATGCCGCTGCGCTCCATAACCGACAATCCGTATCGCAGCCCCAGGGTGGCGCCCTCCATGCCGGCCCTGGCCAGATTCTCGGACGTAAAATTCACCGGTGTCATGCCGGTCAACGATGCCGTTGCCATCGGCAGATCGGGTGTTCTCTCACCATTGAAAAAGGGAAGCAGAATAAGACCGTTCGCGCCGGGCGGCGCTTTTTCGACACTACGGTTGAAGTCGTCGATGTCGAGGCCCAGCAGGGTGCGCATCTGCTCCGTGGCAACGGTGACGTTCATGGTGCAGACCAGGGGCAGCCAGCCCCCGCTGCTGGAGCAAAAAGCGGCCAATTCGCCCTTCGGATCGACCACGGGTGTCTCACTGAAAGCGTATATGGTACCGGAGGTTCCCAGGCTGGTGGTGACCAATCCTTCGCGAACATTACCGGTGCCGATAGCGGCCATCATGTTATCGCCGCCGCCGGCGGCCACCAGTACATCCCGGGGCAATCCCCAGGTGCTGGACAGTTCGGGGCGCAATTGTCCGCAAGGCTCGTCGGGCGCTATGACATCAGGCAGGCAACTCCGGAGTCGGCCGCTCTCGTCGATGGCGTTCAACAGCGCATCCGACCAGCATCGTTGCCGGATATCAAAGAAGGCGGTTCCTGAGGCATCGCCGTTCTCCATCGTGCACTCGCCGGTCAGCCAGAAATTCAAATAGTCATGGGGCAGCAGTATGGTGGCCAACCGCTCATAATGGTTCGGTTCCCGCTCCTTGAGCCACAACACCTTGGAGGCGGTATAGCCGGCAGTGATGCGATTGCCGATAGCCGCCAAAACCGCCTCCTCGCCGCCGACACGCTCCGTCAAAACACGGCACTGCAACGCAGTCTCGGTATCACACCAAAGTTTCGCGGGACGAATCACCTCTCGCCGGGCATCGAGCGGCACAAGGCCATGCTGCTGGCCTGAAACCCCGATACCCTTAATCTGTCTGCGGTCGATATCGGCGTTCTGGAAGAGCCTGCCCAGCGCCTGTTCGCAGGCGGCGATCCACCACTTGGGCTCTTGTTCGCGGCCGCCGAGAGATGTTTCGATGATCTCATGATCCGCGTAAGCCTGCGCTTTCAGTCGCTTTTGCTCGCGGCTGAGAATAGCGATTTTCGTACCCTGGGTACCGCTGTCGATGCCGATGAATAGCTGATCCTGGGGCATGCTGGCATACCCTTTCCCTGACTGGAGGTTAGAGATAGGTATTGATCATATTCTCGAGATATTCCTGACGTCCGCTCGTCAAATGCGGTTCGCCTTTCTCCAGGACCCAGGCCTCCAGTTCATCGAAATCGGCCTCTCCGCTGATAATGCGTTTGCCTTGATTGCTGCCGTAGCTGGCGTAGCGCGTTTCGATGAATTCTTTCAGCACCCCGTCTTGCATAATGTTGTGGGCCGTGACGAGTCCGCGGGCAAAGGCATCCATTCCGCCGATGTGACCATGAAACAGATCCTCTACATCCGTAGAGCCCCGCCGCAGTTTGGCATCGAAATTTAATCCGCCGCTGCCCAAACCGCCTTGCCCGAGGATAACCAGCATGGCATAGGTCGTTTGATAAAGATCGACCGGGAATTGATCCGTGTCCCACCCCATCAGGTTGTCGCCGCGATTGATGTCGACACTGCCCAGCTTGCCGGCGATGGAGGCCACGCTCAATTCGTGTTCGAACGTGTGGCCGGCCAGGGTGGCGTGGTTGGCCTCGATATTGAGTTTGAAGTGGTCGATCAGATCGTATTGGCGCAGGAAATTCAACACGGTGGCGGCATCAAAATCATATTGATGCTTCGTCGGCTCCTTGGGCTTGGGTTCGATGAGAAACTGCCCCTTGAATCCTATCTGGCGGGCATAGTCCAGCGCCATATGAAAAAAGCGGGCCATTTGGTCCTGCTCCCGCCGCATATCGGTGTTCAGCAGGGTTTCATAGCCCTCCCGGCCGCCCCAAAACACGTAGTTCTCACCGCCCAGGGCATGGGTTGCTGCAATGGCGTGCTTGACCTGAGCAGCGGCATATGCGAAGACGCGCGCATCCGGGTTGCTGGCCGCGCCTTGGGTATAGCGCGGATGGCTGAACAGATTGGCGGTACCCCACAGCAATCGAATCCCGGTTTCCTTTTGCAGTTCAGCAGCCTTCCGGACCAGCTTTTCAAGATTGCGGCACGATTCCGCGAAGGTTTCACCTTCCGGTGCCAGATCCCGATCATGAAAGCAGTAATATCGCAGCCCCAGCTTCCGGCTGAATTCGAATGCGGCCTGCAAAGTGGCTTCAGCCCGGGCCATGGGGTCAGGGTCGGCATCCCAGGGTCGATCGTAAACATCGGCTCCGAAAATATCGCGGCCGGTGCTTTTCAGGGTATGCCAGTAAGCCCCTGCGAACCGCAAATGCTCTGCCATGGTCCGACCCGCCACTTTCTTTTCGGCATCATAATATTTGAAAGCCAGAGGGTTTTTTGAATCGCGCCCCTCAAAAGGGATTGGTGAGAGGATTTGCGGAAAGAAATCTATCATTGCGTCTGCTCCTGACATTTTTGATGTCATGCTCCGATTAGTTATGAAATGCCACCTGCCCTACCGGTGATTTATATAATTCCTGCAATACCATGGCGCCGGCACCCCGGGCCCAGTCCTGCTCCGTCCATTCCTGGATGATGAACTCAACGGTCCTGGGGCCGAATTTGGCCGAAACATATTGATCCAGGGTTCTATACATTTCGTTAAAGGTCAGTTCACCCGCCTGCACGCCTTGTCCGGTGATGATGATTTTTCGAGGATCAAACAGCGTGATCAAATGTGACATTCCTATCCCCAAGATATGGCCGGCCCGGTTAAATAGCTGTCGCAACACCTCGGATCCCCCTTCCGCCGCCTCAA
Source organism: Desulfobacteraceae bacterium (assembly GCA_050291625.1). GTDB lineage: Bacteria > Desulfobacterota > Desulfobacteria > Desulfobacterales > Desulfosarcinaceae > JARRKU01. The sequence continues at coordinate 79,579 of JBNKKC010000123.1, read as the reverse complement.
TCACATCCGCAAACGCGAATCCATCGGGATCGGAACAGTCCCATCGTCCCTGTCGTGCGGCCTGCCTGGCATCCTGCATAATGGCGATGTTTCCGACATAAGCTTCGACACATCCTTTTTTGCCGCAACGGCATTCGGGGCCTTGCGGGTCGACAGTGATGTGACCAAATTCTCCGCTGACGCCCTCTTCTCCCCGGTAAATGCGGCCGTTGATGACCGCACCTAAACCGACACCGTTTTCGATCGTAACGACGAGGAAATTGTCCACCCCCTTACCCTCTCCGAACCATTGCTCGGCCAGGGCCAGCGTATTGGAGCTGTTATCTGCATAACAGGGATGTTTGAGCCGGCTTTGAACCAGTTCCTTCAGGTTCACATTCTCCCAGCCGTAATTCGGCAGGAAGCGGATATTGCCGGAATCGGGATTGACCAGCCCCGGAATGCCGATCCCCACCCCCTTGATTTGTTCCCTGGCAAAATTGGCTTCCCAGATACTGGCTTGAACGGTACCCACCACGCTATCGGCGATTTCAGCGACACTATGATGGGTCGGCGTCAGCGGCTGCTTTTTTGACGCAACGACGGTTCCCTCGAAGTTCACGATGACAACGCTGATTTCACCTATCGACAGGTTCACGCCCACGACAAAAGCACCTTCGGGGTTCAGCGCCAACAGCATGGGCCGCCGCCCTCCCTGATACTTGCCGGACTGCTTTTCGATAATCAGCCCCTCCTTAATCAAATCGGCGGTAAGTCCGGTTATCAATGATTGACTCAACCCGGACGCACGCGCCAAGTCAATCCTGGAGATCATACCGACGGTACGTATGATCTCCAGGATTTTGGATCGATTGATGACCCGCATCAGATCCCGAACAGGCAGGGGCATTAGTAAAACCTTAAATGTTGAAATATAAATTAATCAACCATTTGACCATCGAACAGAGCAAACTGATTCTATTATTTTTTTTTATAAACTAATAACGAAGAATTTATTCATAAGTCAACTGATTTTTCATTCGCTATCAATTATTATTAAGTACGCGAATAACCTAACAATGAAAAATTTACATATTGACTATTGGCCCAGTGTATGCGATGTAGGGCCAAAATAATTCATAATTTAAATTAATACCTCACAGGATAATCGTCAGCCTGTGAAATGGACTCACTTCCCGTCTTAACCCTAGCAGAAACCGAACGAACAAAGGAGGTCAGGCATGAAAAGGTGTTTTACCGGTATTGGTTGTATGCTCATCGCCGTGGCGCTGCTTGTCGTCGCAAGCGGCCCGGCCCTGGCAAAATCACTCACCGTGGGCGTGAGCTGGTCCAACTTTCAGGAAGAGCGCTGGAAGACAGACGAAGCGGCCATCAAGAATCAGCTGAAGAAACTGGGCGCCAAATACATCAGCGCAGATGCGCAGGCCGACTCAACCAAACAGATCGCCGACGTGGAAAACCTTATTTCCCGAGGCTGCGATGCCCTGATTATTCTGGCCTATGATGCCGATGCGATTTCACCGGCGATATCCCGGGCCAAAGCGGAAGGCATACCGGTCGTCGGTTACGATCGACTGATCGAAGATGCCTATGCCTTCTATCTGACCTTCGATAACAAGGAAGTGGGACGCATGCAGGCCAGAGAAGTCTTCAAGGTAAAGCCTGAGGGCAACTATGTGTTCATCAAAGGCTCCCCCACCGATCCCAATGCAGATTTTCTGCACGAGGGACAGCTGGAGGTATTAAAAAAGGCCATGGATGCCGGAAAAATCAAAAATGTCGGTGAACAGTACACCGAGGGATGGAAACCGGAAGTGGCCCAGAAGAACATGGAGCAGATTCTGACCGCCAATAACAATAAAGTGGATGCCGTTGTGGCTTCGAACGACGGCACCGCCGGCGGAGTCGTTGCCGCCCTTACCGCACAAGGCATGGAGGGCATCACGCCGGTATCCGGTCAGGACGGCGACCATGCCGCTTTAAACCGTGTCGCCCGTGGTACTCAGACGGTATCGGTTTGGAAAGACGCCCGTGATTTGGGAAAGGCTGCAGCCGACATCGCCGTGGCGCTGGCCAGTGGGAAAAAGGTCAAAAACGCCATTAAGTGGTCCGGCGGCCCCAAGGGCGTCGAGATGAATGCCATTTTGCTCAAACCCGTGCCCATCACCAAAGACAACCTCGATGCGGTTATTAAGGCGGGTTGGGTGAAAAAAGAGGTCGTTTGCCAGGGTGTCGAGCGATCCAAGGCTCCCGCTGCATGTAAATAGAATTTGCATTCCCATGGGGCGTTCCGTATAAAAGGGCCGGAACGCCCTTTGTTCTGGAACGGATGCTGCCGAGCCAACCGGCTCAACTTTCAGCCTCAATTCTCTACGGAGTATGTCCATGCCCGACCAGGAGTGCCAGGCCGAAGAAAAAGGAAAAATTATTTCCAGATACCTCAGGCAAGCCGACATCGACAATCGCATGTTGGCCATGATTATCGCCCTGCTGGTTATCTGGGTCACGCTCAATATCATGACCGACGGCATCTTTTTCACGGCCAGGAACATGTATAATCTGGCAGTGCAGTCAAGTGTCGTGGGCATCATGGCGACGGGCATGGTTCTCGTCATCGTCTGCCGCCACATCGACTTGTCTGTCGGATCGATCCTGGGATTTACGGGTATGGTCATCGCCTTTTTACAAGTGCATGTATTTCCGCTTGGCGCCTCCTGGAACTGGCCTCTGACGATCCTTTGCGGCCTGGCCCTGGCCGCGATTATCGGTTTGTGGCAGGGTTGGTGGGTCTCCTATCGCGGCATTCCCTCATTCGTAGCCACATTGGCGGGCCTGTTGATGTTTCGCGGCGCGGCATATCTGGTAACCGACGGCCGGACGGTCGCCCCCATGGACAAGACCTATCAAATCCTGGGCGGCGGCATCGACGGCTCCATCGGCGCGACCTGGAGCTGGATTCTGGCCGGAGCGGCCATCGCATGGATGGTGATCAACACCATCCTGGTCCGCAGAAGCTGCCGCAAATACGGCTTCAAAAGCAAACCGCTCGCAGCCCAACTGCTTCTTCTGGTCATCGGCATGGCTCTGGTATGTGGATTCGTGATGGTGATGAACGCCTATACCAAACCCAGAACGGATATATCCCGGGGCATCCCGGTCCCTGTTCTGATCATGATCTGTGTCGTGGTGGGCATGACCCTGCTGACCAGAGTCACCCGCTTCGGCCGTTACGTGTTCGCCATCGGGGGCAACCCGGAAGCGGCGGAGCTTTCGGGAATCGCGGTAAAAAGAATCACGACCTTCGTATTTATGCTCATGGGCATTCTCTGCGGCGTGGCCGCCGTCATCACAACGGCTCGCTTAAACGCCGGGGCCAATTCTATGGGGTCTTTGGCGGAGCTGAATGTCATCGCCGCCGCCGTTATCGGCGGTACGTCTCTGTCGGGCGGCCAGGGCACGATCACCGGCGCCATTTTGGGTGCGGTGATTATGCAAAGTCTGGATAGCGGGATGGTTCTGCTGGGTATCTCAAGCGCCATGCGCCAACTGGTCATCGGGGCCGTTCTGATCATCGCCGTATGGTTCGACGTGGTTTATAACAAAAACCGACCATAGAGAGAGTGAGTATGCACCAAATGTCGGAAACACCCCTGGTTGAAATGGTCGACATCCACAAACGGTTCGGTGGCGTTCATGCCGTTCAGGGGGTCAGCATCGATCTCTATCCCGGAGAGGTCGCCGGTATCCTGGGACACAACGGCGCGGGAAAAACCGTTTTAATGAAAGCGCTGTCCGGGGCGATTCCCTGCGACGAAGGCGAAATCCGCATCAACGGCGAAAAAGTCAGTATCGATTCCCCCCGTGACGCCCGCAAATACGGTATTGAAACCATTTATCAGACCCTTGCCCTGGCCGACAACCTCGATGCCCCCGCCAATTTATTCCTGGGCCGCGAAATCATGACCGCATACGGCACGCTCAACGATCGCGCCATGGAGAATGAGGCCCGCAAGGTCATCGAACGGCTCAACCCCAATTTCAAGAACATCACCGATCCGGTCAAAAACATGAGCGGCGGACAGCGTCAATCGGTGGCCATCGCCAGAGCCATTTACTTCAATGCCAAAGTCCTCATCATGGACGAACCCACAGCGGCGCTCGGGCCCCAGGAGACCGCCATGGTCGCCGAACTGATCAAACAGCTTAAGAGCGAAGGGATCGGTATCTTTCTGATCAGCCATGATCTGCACGATGTATTCGACCTGTCGGACCGCGTATCGGTTTTGAAAAACGGCCGGCTGATCGGAACCAGGCGGACCAAAGATGTGACCAAAGACGAAGTCCTGGGCATGATTATCATGGGCAAGAATTGACAGTCATCTGATTAAAAAGATATTGTCGGACGATACTAATTCTATTGCATCACAATAAAAGCAATCATCCATCATCGATTCCGAGTGCTTAACAATTCCCCCCGGGCACATCCACCGTACTGTAATCATTAAAATAAAACCATATTCGAGAGTTTGGCACGGTCTTTGATATAAGTTCTGGTAGTGTCCATCAGCATACCATTGATCAATTAAGGGAGCTGAAAGCAATGTTCAGCGCACCAAAAACGCCCTCTTTGAAAATTACCCGTTGCTACTCTGCCGATTCAAATCTCCCAAAAATGTACTGATGGGTACCTGCGAAAAGGGAGGGAAGGATTCATGTTTCGACGAAACCATATCGCGGCGGACCTGATGTTGGCTGTCGTTGTTGCCATGTGTTTTGCTCCGGTTGGATGGTGCGGCGAAAATGCAGGTGCCGGCGCAAAGACCGCGGCGGCCCTGTTCAGCTACCACCCTGGGTTCTGGGTCGTTGAGGATGAGGATATGGGGCTGCTCCAGGGATTGGATCGATTTGGCTATATCGAGGGGCAAAACATCGTCATTCATCGCTACTACATGGACACGAAGCGGGCCAATAAAACTGTCGAGGACCAGGAAGCGGCTGCCGACGCTATCTTAAACCAGATCCAAAGCATCAATCCGGATATCCTGTTCATCTATGATGACGATGCCCTTCGCCACATCGGGGGCAAGCTTCTGGACACAGATCTGCCCATTGTCTTTGCCGGAGTCAATCTCCTGCCGACCATGCCGGATTACGCCTGGAAGAAGGACGGATCCTTTACCGCTTTGGCCGACTCCCTGGAGCGGCCGGGACACAACATTACCGGGGTGCAGGAAAGGGTTCACTTCAGCGCCGGTTTTCAATTGCTCCACCGCATCGTCCCGCAGGCCAAGACGGCCCTGTTTCTATCGGACAACAGCCTCATCGGAACCGAGCTCATTCGCACGGCCGGCGGTGAAGGCGCCTTGGACAATCCCTTCATTACCATAGCGAAGAAGGCATACACGGACAGTTTTGAAACCCTCAAGGAGCTGATTTTAGACTACCAGGACAAAGTGGACAGCATTGTTCTCTTTCTTCCCTGGACGCTGGAAGACCAGGACGGTCATCACGTGCCCCAGGAGCAGGTGGTCCGATGGATGCTCCAAAACAGCAAGCGCCCCGGGATTGCCTATCTGGACATCCTGGCAGAGGAGGGCTACCTGTGCGGTGTGGCTGTGGACATGGCAAAGCAGGGGTTATACAGTGGAATTCTCGGCGGCAGAATTCTGAAAGGGGAAAATCCCTCCGGCATGCCTGTTCTGGATCCCGTGGCCAATCGGATCATGATCAATCTGGCCCGGGCTAGGCAACTGGGTATCGATATCCCCTTTCAGATATTCGAGGATGCCGATGTCATTCTCAAGAAAATGACTGCTTATCCGGAATTCACGATTGAAAAATAGTTCATGCGGATTACAACGAAGATTCTGATCACGACCCTGCCCCTGGTGGTCCTTGGTCTGCTTGGGATTGGGTGGATGACGACCTCCCTCTCGGAACGAGCATTGAACCAATTGGCTGAAAAATGGCTGGACACCAAACTGCTCGAAGCGATCCAGACCGCTGAAAATAAATTTACCCTGCTCACACGCTACCAGCTCCAAGATATCCCGGCCAATGTCAAAAAGGCCCAGGACGCTGCGGCCAAGGCCATAGGTTCAATTCAGATCGGTCAATCCGGTTGCACACTTGTCGTAAGCGCTTCGGGTTCCATCCTCAACTTTTCCGACCAGAACAATACCGGTATGGATGTATCGTCCGAACCCTGGTTTAAAACGATGGAAGGCAACTCAAAAGGGCATGGTACGCTTGTTTATAAGGGTGTCAACTACATTACGGTTCATCAATATTTTGAGCCCTGGCAATGGTACGTTCTGGCTTGCGCCCAGCGGCAAGAGGTCTTCGGGGAAGTGGATCATATGAGAAACTATGTATTCGCGACCGCTGGGCTGAGCGCGGCTGCGATTGCCTTGTTCCTTGTGTTTTTGATCCGCCGGATCACCGCTCCCATCCATATCCTCGTCAGGGAGGTCAAGCGCATAGGCAAAGGCGACCTGAAGACCAACATCTCCCTTGCTTCCAGAGATGAAATCGGAATACTGGCAGAGGCTTTCAACAGCACAACCACGCAACTATCAGAGCTGATCGGCAGCCTGGAGCATCAAATCGCCGAACGCAAGCTCGCAGAGTCCAAGCTGCGAGAAAGTGAAGAACGTTACCGAAGTATTTTCGTAAATGCTGTCGAAGGCATTTTCCAGGCAACCCCGGGCGTCAAAGGCCGATTCATCAGCGCCAACCCGGCGCATGCGCGCATCCTGGGATATGATTCGCCTGAGCAGATGATGGCCGAGGTCAGCGAAATAGGGTCTGATCTGTGGGCCGTCCCTCAAGATCGGAATGTTTTTTCCAAACAGGTGGCCAAGGGTGCGCTCACCGACTTCGAAGTCCAATTGCGACGGCGTGACGGTCAAGTTATCTGGGTTTCACTCAACGCCAGATCGGTTATGAACAGGTCCGGTGAGCTGGAATACATCGAAGGCATTATGCTGGACATAAACGACCGAAAGCAGGCGGAAAAAAAACTGAACGAACATCGCGAACACCTTGAAGAACTTGTACGAGACCGCACGGTGGAATTGGAGATTGAGAAAAACAAGGCGCAACAGTATCTGGACATTGCGGGTGTCATCATGGTCGCCATCGATGCCGACCGGCGAGTCACCTTGATCAATCAAAAAGGCTGCGAGGTTCTTGGATGCGCTGCCGGTGAGATCATCGGAAAAGACTGGTTTCAGACATTTGTTCCGGCCAACAATCGCCGGGTCGTCATCGAAGGTTTTCAGCGGTGCATGGACGGGCAGATCGAATTGGTGGAATATGTTGAAAGCCCGGTGTTGACCCAAAACGGCCCAGAGCGGCTTATCGCCTGGCATCATTCCATCCTGAAAGATAGTGAAGAAAATGTCATCGGCACACTGAGTTCAGGGACGGATATCACAGAAAAGAAACGTTCGGAAAAACAAATCATACGGCTGAATCAGGATTTGCAGCGCCGGGCTGCAGCGCTTGAAGCGGCGAACAAGGAGCTGGAAGGCTTTACTTACTCGGTGTCCCATGACCTCAGGGCGCCGCTGCGCCATATCGACGGCTATATCGAACTGCTGCAAGAGGGAGCGAAAGCGGCGCTTGATGAACAAAGCCGCCGCCATATGGGCAACATTTCCGATGCGGCCCAGAAAATGGGGCGATTGGTCGATGCCCTGCTCTCGTTCGCCCGGATGAGGCGCCATGCCATGTCGTTCCAGCAGGTGGATCTGAGGCCTTTGGTAAAGAGCGTCATCCGGGAGCTCGAACCAGACAGCGACGGCAGAAACATCGATTGGCGCATCGGCGACTTACCGGAGGTCAGCGGCGATGCGGCCATGCTGCGGATCGTGCTGGCCAATCTGATCTCCAATGCCTTGAAATTCACCCGGCCTCGACAGCAGGCTAAAATCGAAATTGGATCACTGCCCTTCCACAACTCCAACGCCGTGATATTTGTACGTGACAACGGCGTAGGGTTCGACATGACCTATGCAGACAAGCTGTTCGGCGTGTTCCAGCGCCTGCATCGCACCGATGAATTCGAGGGTACGGGCATCGGACTGGCGAATGTGCAACGCATCATCGCCCGCCAAGGCGGCCGAACCTGGGCCACGGGAGCGCTGAATCAGGGTGCGACATTTTACTTTACATTGCCGCGTGCAATGGTTTTGTAAAAAAAATTATAAGTCATGAACGAAGTGTTCCTGCCCGTTGTAAATGAAAAATTTCCCGGCTTTCAAACGAGCGATCATGATCATTCCCAGATCCTGGGAGAGAGTCAGCCCCATATAAGTGATGCCGGACCTGGAGATGATGGCCGGAATTTCCATCAGCGCCGCTTTCATCACGATTTCCGACGTCAGACGGCCGGTGCTGTAAAAAATCTTGTTTCGGCCTGAAATTCGATCGAGCCACATTATTCCGGCGATGGTGTCGGCCGCGTTGTGACGGCCGACATCTTCCACGAATATCTCCACCGCTTCGGTACTGCACAGCGCACAGCCGTGTACGGCTCCGGCGGCCTTATAAATATCGTTGTATTGCGCAATCGACTTCATCAGCCCGGTCACCTGCGATTGGCGCAGCGTCATGGGGCTCAACTGCGTTTCATACAGGCCATCGATGGTGCAGCTGAAGATCGTTCCCTGCCCGCATCCGGTGGTGACGGTTCGCTTGGTGAGCTTTTTCTGGAGCCTCCCCCCGTTGCCGTCTTTGGTTATGATATTGACTGATTCAGTTTCCCAATCGACCCGGACCGACTCAATGGTTTCCAGCTCGGTGATCAGGCGCTGATTGCGCAGATAGCCCAGCGCAAGCTGCTCCGGGTGGGTGCCCAATGTCATTAACGTGACGATTTCATACCCATCGACCATGATCGTCAGCGGTAATTCACCGGCAATTTCGACCTGTTTTGCTTCACCGCTTTCGTTGATCACCGAAACGGTGTGGGTGGGTCTCACTCCGGCATTGGTCATCTTGGGACGGTACGCGCTCACCTGTTTCTCCGCTCATAATGGTTATCCGGAACGCTCAAGTCGGATCTATATTTAAACGAGTGTTAAGTTTTAAGTGTTAAGTTTTAAGAAGTGGATCGGGTCTTATTTAAATTTAAAAACGATAGAATACCTTTGCTTGGCACTTAATACTTAAACACTTAACAAATTAATCTGCTTATCAGCAACCAGACACAAAATAAAGGACCAATTTGACCTTCACGGAAAAGCGAATTCGTTAAATACTTCGTTCCAAACTGATGGTTTTGGAGGGACTGAACTGGTTCGCGCTGAAAAACCCGATCAGATTGGAATCGTTCCAATTGACCAATGTATTGATTTTGGTCACACCAATCTGTCTCAAATGATCGATAAATTCATTCATTAATTTTTTCCCAATCCCCTTATGATGATAAGACGGATCGACACCGATGGTATCCAAACTTGCCACTTCCTGAAAGATACCGAACTCTCCCATATAGAGTTCTCCCATTAGAAAGCCCACGACGGACCCGTTTTCCTCTTCCGCGACAAAAGATGTGGGCAAATAATCTTTGGACTTGAATAACCTTTCAAACTTGAGCTGATAATACTCCATACGGGAAGACTTCATAATTTTCTCGTCAATGTTAACCACGGCATCAAGATCATTATCCTGCATAAGTCTGATGTTAATGCTTTTTTCCGTCATGGCATTGCCTTTTCAGTTGAAGGGTCCTTTTTGCCCTTTCGAGACATCATTCTTTGTTCTTCGGACAGCGGTGACGGGACGGCCCCGTCGGCAATTCTGGTAACCGCTCCGAACCGGGACGGACAGGCATCCAGGCAGGTGCCGCATTTGATGCACACGTCCTGGTCGATGAGGTGAACCAGGTTCTTGGCGCCATCGATGGCATCCACCGGGCATCGCCTTGAACAGATCATGCAGGCCTGGCACTTTTCAGGATCGATATAGTACGAAACCACCTCGTCAAACAACCGCTCGATCTCCTCACGCGTAAAATGGCTCTCGTAGTCGCTTTCATTCTCCAGTCGAGCGGTCAGCTTGGCGTATTTCTCGATCTTGATATAGGGCACCAGCCGGATGACCCTGGCCAGGCTTTCTCCCAGCGCCGACGGCTCTTCCCCTTCGGCTTTTCCCAAGGGCCCCAGCGCCTTAACGGTTTTGCAAAAATCGTCCGCAACGTCGACAAACAGGTTGCCTTCGCCGCCGGACATAAATTCAACCTGCAGCCGTTCGGGATTCAAACCGAGGTGTTCAAGGATCTTTTTGCCAAGCAGGGTCAGGTTCAGGGCGTGGTAATTGCCATGGGTAATGTAGTTGCACTCCCCCAGGCGACAACCGCCGATAAAGACGCCGTCCGCCCCTTTGGCGAAGGCCCGCAGGATGTGCACCAAATCCACCCGGCCCGAACACATCACGCGCACCAGCTTGATGTCCGTCGAATACTGTAGTCTGGAAACTCCAGCCAGGTCAGCAGCCCCGTAAGCTCACCAGTGACAGACAAACCCGATGATATTGGGGGTAAACAGATGTCCTGTACTCATGTGTCTCTATCTCCTTTAATCCTCGTCCACAGATTCGGGAACCAGCGCATCGATCTGGCTCAGGATCTCCCGGTCGGTAAAATGCTTCAACACAATGGCCCCGGTGGGGCACACGGCATTGCATAATCCGTCTCCTTTGCAGATCACCGGGTTGACGATGGCCTTCCGGCCCTGCTTGCTCTTACGCAGTTCAATGGCATCATAGCTGCAGACCGCGACGCACGCACCGCAGCCCATGCAGCTTTTTTCGTTCACTTCACAGACCGCCCCCGATACGGTGACGATATCGTTGGAGAGCAGGGTCAGCGCCCGGCCGGCCGCCCCATAGGCCTGGTTGACGGCCTCGGGGATATGCTTGGGATAGTGGGCCATGCCGCAGAGGAAAACGCCGTCGGCGGCAAACTCCACCGGCCGGAGTTTGACATGGGCCTCCTGGAAGAATCCGTCCGGCCCCAGCGGCACCTTGAACAAACGCGCGATCTCCTCGGCGCCGGCCGAAGGAACCACGGCAGCCGCCAGGGCCAGCAGGTCGGCGTCGAACGCCAGTCTTTCACCTAAAATCGGATCGGTTACCGCTACTTGCAACACGGGTCGGCCATCCTCGGCCTGGGCTGCTTCCACCACGGGCGGGTCATCCGGTGTCCAGCGGATAAACCTCACCTCCTTTTCGGAGGCCTGCCGGTAGTACGTTTCGTTAAACCCGTACGTGCGCATGTCTCTGAAGGCGATGGCGACGTCCATCTCCGGATTGAGGGCCTTGAGCTTCAAGGCGTTCTTTACGCTATGGCCGCAGCATACCCGGCTGCAGTAGTTGCGGTCTTCGTTGCGGCAGCCCACGCACTGGATCATCACAACGCTTTTGGCCTTGGTGACCGTCTCATCTTCCCGTGCGATCCGCTCACCCAGTTCGAGGTGGGTCACCACCCGCTCGTCTTCCCCGTATCGGTACTCGGTGGGTTTATACTCTTCGGCGCCGATGGCGATGATCGCCGCACCGTGCTCGATGGCCGTCTCACCCCTTTCAGAAGTTATCCGTGTAACAAAATTGCCCACGTAACCGGTGGCCTCGGTGATGACGGCTTCCGTGTAAACGTGAATCGCTGGATGGCGGTAGATCTTTCGGATCAGCTCTTCGAGTTGAGCCTGAACGTTCTTTCCGTCCAGGGTGGAGTGAATTCTTCGCGCCGTACCCCCCAATTCGGATTCCTTTTCCAGCAGGTAGACGTCATGGCCCTGGCCGGCGATGGACAACGCACAGGTCATGCCCGCCAGGCCGCCCCCCACCACCAGGGCCGCCTTGTTGACCGGCAGGTCGAACTCCTGCAGCGGCTCCAGGTCTGCGCAGCGGGCCACCGACATGCGGGTGATGCCCATGGCCTTGGCCGTTGCGGCCTCCTTTTCCCGCGAGTGGCACCAGGAGCAGTGCTCCCGGATATTGGCCATCTCGAAATAGTACTGGTTGACACCCGCTTCGCGAAGGGTGTCCCGAAAAAGCGGCTCCAGGGTCCGGGGACTGCAGGCGGCCACCACCACCCGGTTGAGTGACTTTTCTTCTATGGTGTCGACGATCTCTTTCATGGAGTTGGTTGCGCATGAAAAGAGCTGCTCCTGGGCGTGGACCACGTGGGGCAGCGTCCGGGAATACTCAACTGTCGAGGGCACATCCACCACCCTGCCGATATTGGCACCGCAATGGCAGACAAACACGCCGACGCGCGGCTCGTCTTCGGCGGCGCCTTTTTCAGGCGGGTAGACCTTGTCCGTAGTCAACTTGCCTCTTCGGTAATCCAGCAGCTGGCCGCACTGGGATCCGGCGGCACTGGCCGTAAAGACCGATTCAGGGATATCCATGGGCCCCTGGAAGGCCCCGCTGACAAATATCCCCGGACGGGTGGTTGCCATGGGGTTGGCGGAATCGGTCCGGCAGAAGCCGTGCTCGTTGATCTCAATGCCGAACCGCTTCGCCAGATCCTGATAATCGACGGGCGGATTCAATCCCACGGAGAGGACCACCATATCGAAAGATTCCTCTTTCACTCCCCCCGACTCGACGGCGTAACGGACGATGACGTTCCGGGTGTCGGGGTCCTCCCCCACGATGGAGGCATAGCTCCGGACAAACCGGACGTCGGGCAGCTTCTGGGCTCTCTGGTAGTAAGCTTCGAAACCCTTGCCGTAGGAGCGCACATCGTTGTGGAAAATGGTGCAGGCGGCCCCGGCATCGTGGTCCTTGGTCAGAATCACCTGTTTCTGGGTGTAGGTGCAGCAGGTGGCCGAGCAGTAGCTGTTGTCTCCTTCGGTGACCCGCCGGGAGCCCACGCACTGGATCCAGGCGATGTTGCGGGGGTGCTGCCCGTCCGACGCGCGCAGGATCTCGCCTTCGTAAGGACCGGTGGCGCACATCAGCCGTTCGTAGTCCATGCTGGTCACCACGTTCTGGAACCTGCCGTAGCCGTATTCCTCCTTGATCCCGGGGTCGAAGACGTCATAGCCGGGAGACAGGACGATAGCCGCCACGTTCAGTTCCATCTTCTCCGCAGTCTGGTGAAGATCGATGGCCTCGTTTTGACACACCCCTTCGCAGATGCGGCATTTCTTTTCCTTTAGATAGAGGCAGCTTTCATCGATGTAAGTGATCAGCGGAATTGCCTGGGCAAAGTAGATATGCACGGCCTTATTGCTGGAGATGTCCTGGTTGAAGCGATCGGGATACTCCACCGGGCAGTACTCCACGCAGGTGGTACAGCCGGTGCACTTGTCTTCGATGATGTAGCGCGGCTTCCTGGTCAGTGTGACGGTATAGTCGCCTGCCTCACCGCTGACGCCGTCGACTTCGGTGTAGGTGAATACTTCGATGTTGGGATGCCGGCCGACCTCGACCAGTTTGGGTGAAAGAATTCACATGGAGCAGTCGTTGGTCGGATAGGTCTTGTCCAGCTGCGCCATGTGGCCGCCGATGGCCGGCGCCTTTTCGACCAGGTAGACTTTGAAGCCGGCCGTGGCCAGGTCCAGCGAGGCCTGAATGCCGCTGATGCCGCCGCCGACCACCATGACGTCTCCAAAGTTGCCTTGTTTCATCCCCTGTCCCAGATCTTCAATCAAATAGTTTTCCACGGTTTTATATATCCTTATCCAGTTGCGTCGGTTGCCGAACCTCAACGTTGCAAACGGCCTCATAGACTATCTCGGTAATATCCTTGATCTCCAACGCGGTTTCGTCCTCAAGCGCCAGTCGGCTGTCTTCGAAATTGGCAATGCAGTAGGGGCAGGCGGTGGCCAGCACTTCCGCCCCGGCGTCGACGGCCTGGGTGACGCGCAGATCGGAGAAGCGTTCACCCTTGACCGTCTCCATCCAGATTCTGCCTCCCCCGCCCCCGCAACAAAGGCTCGTTTTGCGGGAATCGGTCATCTCGAGCAGTTCCAGGCCGGCGATCCCTTTCAAGACGTTGCGCGGTTCGTCGTATACGCCGTTATGCCGCCCGAGATAGCACGGGTCGTGGTAGGCGACCCTGCGGGCGTATGCACCGGAAAGGGTCAACCGGCCCTGGCCGATGAGTTCGCCCAGCAGCTGGCTGATATGGACCACGTCAAAGTGCACCATGAACTCGGGATATTCGTTCTTGAAAGTGTGGTAGCAGTGGGGAGACGACACCACGATCCGTTTCACACCGTTGTCGATGAAGGCCTTGATGTTTTCTTTGGCCAGGCGTTTGAACAGATCTTCGTTGCCTGTCTTGCGGATGCTTTCGCCGCAGCAATTCTCCCTGGTGCCCAGGATGCCGTATGCGATCCCGGCTTCGTTGAGAATACCGGCGGTGGCCCGGGCCACCTTTTTCAGACGTGGATCGTAGCTCAAGTAGCAGCCCACAAAATAGAGCAGCTCCATCTCCTCGGTAAAGGGCTCTACGCCCAGCCCTTCGGCCCAGTCGGCCCGAAGGCTGCGCTCTTCACCCAGGGGATTTCCCGCGCCGGTCAGACTGGCGCTGACGGACCGCAGCGGTTTGACGGCATGGGGAAAAATATCGTACTCCGTGGCCAGCCGCCGCAAGGACACGCCGGATTCGATCTGCCGGACATCCCGGGGACACTGTTGAGGACAGCTGCCGCAGGTGGTGCAGCGCCAGATATCCTCGCTTTCGATGTCCGTCATGCCGAAAGTGGCCTGCCGGACGATCCGGCGCATGCTGAAATCGATAAACCGGTTCCAGGGGCAGACCGCATCGCACAGCCCGCACTGGTAGCAGCGGGCAAACGCCTCGCCGCCTTTGGCCTTGATCTCGTCGACGATCTCTTTGTAGTCGGCTACACTCTCCACTGGTGTCTATTTTCCTTTCTTGGCCGAGGACAACCGGGCCACTGCATCCACGATCTTCTGCATGCCGTGTTTTTCGACCAGCGATGCCAGCCCGATCTCCAATTCCTCCGGCTCGTCCACCACTTCGACCTCTTCCTCGCGCTCTTCCAGAACCAGGGCGTCCGTAATGCACCACTTGACGCACAAGGGTTCATCCTCGCCCTCACACATGTCGCACTTGAGGGGCAGACCCGAATCGGGTTCCTTGAAATCGTCCCTGGACGGGCACGGCGCGCGGCAGAAGGCGCACTCATCGTAAGCTTTGCCGTCGATGATGTACTTGTCCCGTCCGGCGCATTCCGCACCGGCGGACTCGCCACCGTAAACCGGCACATAGATATCCTCCAGCGGGTGGCGCACCACGCGGATGCGGGCCCTTGCCGGGTTGTTGCTGCTGTATCTGGGCTGGGCGTGAAAGGCCGAGCAGATCATCTCGCAGGCCCGGCAGCCGTTGCACTGGTCGGCATTGATCTTGATGGTTTTGATGATCTTTTTTTCAGTGGCCACGGCTACACCTCCTTGTCGGTCTCGTCCGGGGCAGCCGCTGAAGGTGTGTCCCCATTTTCCGATCCATTCTCCGCATAGATGCCCCGTTTCTCGAACTCCTCGTACACATAGTCCAGTCCCAGATCACGCAGGGTCTCTTCAGTGGGAATGCCCTGTTCGTTCCAGCCTCTGAAGGCATAGTAGGTATCCAGCAGCTCTTTTTCCAGTTCGGGAAAGCGCTTCTTCCAATGGTTGGCGGGAGGTTTGTCATCTTTTCGGCGCACACCCCTGCGAGTGTTGATGGCCCGCACCAGGGTACGATAGCGCCTGGCCGCACGGGTCAGCGTCTCTTCGTCCATCTCGAAACCGGCGCCCGCAGAGATAAATTTCGGATAGTTGTGGATATGATAGGGCGGTTTGAGCGGAAACGACGACAACCCGGCACACATGCCCAACGCGTCGTCGATGTAATGCATGCGTTCCTGCCAGTCCACGATGTCGCAGCACATTTCCGGTGTGGGATAGTAGGGAATGGATTTTTCGCCACGGAGCTCCCATTCCACAAAATAGTCCTTGAACTTATCGTCGGGCACCTGGAACCAGTCCTTGACAAACGCCTCCCGATGCTCCCGTTTGGGATAGGGTGCCTGGGGGAACTGCCCTTCGATCTGGGTGATGTTCAATTTCTCGCCGGTGGCATACATCAGAAAGTAGATGGGATTGAGCATGGAAAGCTTCAGGGGCAGCTGTTCGTGCTTTTTGATGGTATTGTGGGCAAATGCCTCGGCCCCGTTGCCGATGGCCTTGGCCGCCCAATAGGTGCCGTTGGCCAGCACGTCTCCGATGCCCTCCCGCCGGACAATGCGGTCCAACAGCCAGTAAAAGCGGCCGTCGTTGTCCTCGGGCATACCCGGAAAATCGTCCTCTTTCAGGATGCCGTTTTCCAGCAGTTCCAGGGCGAAGGCCATCACCTGCGGGGTCGAAAACCCGTCCACACCGTACTCAGTCGCGCTCTGGGCGATTCCCAGGCCGAACTCCAGGTCCGAGAATGCGGCCATGGTATAGGTCAGCTTGGAAAAACATTTCATCATATAAGTCGGCTTCCCGGGAGGAGATATGGTGGCACCGCAGGTCATGGGGCAGTTGAAGCAGCTGATCAGGCGCGTGCGCATGTTCTCCATGGTGCGGGTCCACTCCCGGGCGACCTCGTCGGTCCAGAATCCCTTACGGCGCTCCCGCGAATTGCCCCACATGAAATTCTCGGTATGCCACTTCTCGTCGTGGACCTTCATCTCCTGGGGCGATCCCAGACCGGCCAGGATGGGCATGACCCCGGGAATCGGGTTTTCATTGCGGAACTGGATGTATTCCAGCACCTCGTTACACAATTGCATATACTGTTCCGGACGGGCCAGATGGATGTCCCTGGTCCCCCGGACGGCAATGGCTTTGACCCCCTTGTCGCCCATCACCGCCCCGATGCCGCCCCGGCTGGCGCTGGAGCGGCCCTGCTCGATGGAGGCAAAGTAGACCCGGTTTTCACCGGCGAGCCCGATGGCGGCCACCTGGGCCTTGGGCTCATTGAGCTCTTGGCAAATCAGCTGGGCCGTTTCAACGGCTCCCTTGCCCCTGAGATGGGCGGCGTCACGAATCTCCACCTTGTCGTCCTTGATCCACAGGTAGACCAGATCGGGGGACTTGCCGCGCAGAATCACCTTGTCGTATCCGGCATACTTCAACTCCGGCGCCCAAAACCCGCCCATCATGGAAAACGCCAGCAGTCGGGTCTGGGGGGAGATGGTGGTGACGATGGTTCGGTTGCAGCCGGTGGCCGGTGTGCCGCACAACAGACCGGCGGCGAAAATCAGCAGGTTGTCCGGCGAAAAGGCCTCCACTTCGGGCGGCACCCGGTCCCACATGATCTTGGCGTTGGTGCCCAGCCCGCCCAGATAGAGCTCGGTATCCCTTGGATCGGTGACCACCCGCTCGATATTGCCGCGGGTCAGATCAATTTCCAGATTGTAGCCAGTCTCTGCATACCTCATTGCTTACTCCTTGGGCTGACCCATGACTTCGGCAAACATCTCCAAATCCCAGCTTTTGCCGGCGGCGATGTTCTGGCGGAACTTGATGAAGTCGATGGTATCCTGTCCCGTGATCTTCCTGGTGTTGAAGGCACCGAACCCGAGGAACGCCTCTCCGCCCATGTTGGCCGCCAGCCAGTGCCTGTGTGAGTTCTTCATGGTGTCCCAGAAGTATTTTTTCTTCTGGCGGATGCTGTCGATGGACTCGATCAGGCAGCCGGGGAACAGGTTGGCGAATGTCCAGACGATGTTGTCCACTTCCTTGTCCAGCAGCTCGAAATCGGCATTGGGTTGATGCTGTTTGACAATGGCACGAGCCTCTTTGAGTGCATCGCCCGATTTATATTCACCGTAGACGATCTCGCCGTCTTCCACATACTTGTCGGTGATGATCATGGGATTGCGCAGCCATTTGCCGTCCACTTTGAGCACGGGCACCACCTTGCTGATCAGGTTCTTGGCCTTCATCTTGTAAGCCGACCACATGTCGCAGGAGATGCAGTTCCACATGGCGTCCTCAATGGAGAGGTACCAGGGCAGAAAATCCGAAGAGCCGCCCACCGGAGCGCTGCCGTGCCTGGGGCCGGCCTGTCCGAAGATGGCCAGGTCGGAGGAGATAGCCAGATCGCAGGCCATGCCGATTTCCTGACCACCGGCGACGCGCATGCCGTTGACCCGGCAGATCACCGGCTTCTTGCAGGCCAGAATGGAATCGACCATGCGGTTGAAAAGCTCCATATACTGGCCGTATTCATCGGACCTGCGGCTGTAGTACTCGCTGTACTCTTTGGTGTTGCCGCCGGTGCAGAAGGCATAAGGACCGGTGCCGGTAAAGACCACCGCCACCACGCTGCGGTCTATGGAAGCATTGTCGAAACCGGCGATAACGCCCTTGACCATCTCGGTGGTGTAAGAGTTGTATTGCTTTGGATTGTTGAGGCGAATCCAGGCCACAAAAAGGCCCTCTACCGTTTTTCCCTGCGGATCCGTCAGCGGCCGTTTCTCAAAAACCACCGACGGAGCGTCATCTCCCCAGTGGGCGTCGCTGTGCAGGTTGTGATCTTTCATCTCGTTGTCCCGCGGCATCCAATCTAACGCCATGGTGTCCTCCTTTTTCGTCTAGAAGTCCGGTATCAGCACGATCCGCTTCTCGGGCGGCGTTTTGTGCGCCTCTTCGAATGTCTCCACAATGGTACTCATGGGCCGGGTTTGAACAAATGGATCCAACGCCACTTTTCCGGAGAGCACCAGTTCCAGCACCATGGGATAGTACTCCGGCAGGCATCCCCAGGTGCCGATGATCTCGGCATCAAAAGCCATCAGGCGGCTGATGGAGTAGCTGACCTTGCTCATGCCGAACCCCACGATAATCAGTTTACCCGTAAAGCTGAGCAGGCTCAGGGCCGTTTCCTGCCCCGGCGCGGTGCCGGTGGCTTCGAAGATCTTCCATCCGTGAGACGGCAATCCCGCCTCTTTGCGGATGGCCTTGACGGCGGCGGCCACTTCCCTGGCGTTCTTGCCGCTCGCGTTGACAATATAATCCGCACCATAGGATCGCATTTTTTCCAACCGTGCTTGGACAATATCGATGGCCACAACCGTACCGGCGCCCAAAGCCTTGGCCTCTTGGACGATATATTGGCCCACGCCTCCGATACCTACGACGATGACGTTGTCGCCCACCTGCAGATCGGCCCGTTTGGTGGCCTGAAAAGGCGTGGTCGCCGCGTCCGCCACCACGGCCAGATGGGCCAGGGGGATCTCGCCGCGGTTTTTCACTTCGCACAGATCGATGCCGGGAACGGGGATATGGCTGGAAAATCCGCCGTAGATCCCCAGGCTGTTGCCAGGCATCTTCTGGCTCAGACAGCGGTTGCCGCGACGGGTCTTGCACAGCTCACACTGCCGGCAGGGCATCACCGCAGGGATGAGGACCTCCTTGCCCATCCAGGCCGGGTCGCCGGCCACGACGGTGCCGGCGATTTCATGCCCCAGGGTCAGAGGCGGCTTTTGTACCGTGGGCACGCCGTCATAGAAATATCCCAGATCGGTGTGGCATACGCCGCATCCGGCCACCTCCACCAATACCTCTCCCGGCGCCAAATCGGGTACGGCGATCTCTTTTTTCTCGATGATCCCGGCAGTGGTCTCACCACTCTCCTTGTCCTTTCGGGCTGGCTGTATCATCTGCCAGGTTTGAATCTTATCCGGTATGGCTGCCATAGGCTCCTCCTTTGGTTCTATTCACATAGTAGCTATTATGTATCTAAAGCCAGGGCGACTTGTCAATCGGAAAATGGGATAGGCAGCAATCCTAACTGAACATGGTTCATTAGACCCGGCCTTGTGCGGGCGGGCGGTGGGCGCCACACGCAACAGCGTCAAGTGCCCGTAAGATGCGCTCCCCGCTGGAGGAACAGGCGGGACAGGCCGGACGGCCCGGAAACTCGCTGCACTTAAACAGTCCGGGCCGTTTTTCCTACGCTGCATCCAAAGGGCACTAAGACGCAATTGCTCACGTGGCTCCCACCGCCCGCCCGTACAAGGCCTAGTTGCCGCAGCCGTACGCGAAAATTCTTTTCCAGCAAATGCCGCAAGGCTTATCAAACGCGGTGAATTGGATTCAGTCAGAATCGCTGTGGGATAGGGTTATCGATAAAGTCCGGGAAATTGTTAACTACTCAACGTTTGGCTTTCGTCATAGCTTTGCAGAAGGTGTCTCCAGCGGCTTATGAAAACCGAAAGTTGAGTTAACTATGGCATAATTCATGGTGGTTTCGGGATCGTGAAAAAAACATCGATAACGATTAGGAGCACGACTATATGAGCACAACTTGAGCTTCCACAAAAACTGTAAATTGGGATTGCGCTTCTCCACATCCGGATATTAAGAAGGAGCCATACCCCCTGAGCTGTCCGAGACTTTTGCCACATATTCCGAATTTTAGCTTGACCAGGACAAAAAGTAGCTGATATGTAACTACTATTTAACTGGTAATTCGCCCGCAACCGCGTTGTGCTCAATGCATGATGTTATAAAAACCTGATGTCATTAACTGAACGAGAAAATGGCCAATTTGGAGGTTGGGTTGAGCTTGCGAAATCCAACCGACGCGGGGTCAAAGGCGCTGAAGTTCATGACATTGATTAAAAACACGTAATTCGAGGTGGTTATGTTACTAGAAAACAAAAATGCCATTGTCAGTGGTGGATCGCAAGGAATTGGTGCGGCCATCGCCCTGGCGTTCGGTCGCCAAGGCGCCAACGTCTGCCTGCTCTATCGCAAGCATGAAGAGACAGCCCAAAACCTGGCGAAAGAGATCGGCAAGTTGGGGCCCAAAGCCATTGCCGTCAAGTGCGATATCGCTTCGTTTGACGATGCCAAAATGGTGGTCGATACCACCGTCGACCAATTCGGCGGAGTGGACATTCTGGTCAACAATGCCGGAATGAACTGGGACGGCGTATCCTGGAAGATGAGTGAAGAGCAATGGGATCGGGTGATAGAGGTCAATCTCAAGGGCTATTTCAATTTTACCCGCCATGTGGCGCCCCTGCTCAAGGAACAAAAATCAGGCAAAATCATCAATGTGACCTCCATCAACGGCTTGCGCGGCAAATTCGGGCAGAGCAACTATTCGGCCTCCAAAGCCGGAATCATCGGGTACACCAAGGCGATTGCCAAGGAACTGGGGGCTTTCGGCGTCAATGTCAATGCCGTGGCGCCGGGGTTGATTGAGACCCCCATGCTCAAAGAATCGGAAGCCCGGGACAAAATCGTCGATATGGCCATGGGAGAGATCGTTCTGAAGCGCGTGGGCACACCGGAGGATGTGGCCAACGTTGTTGTTTTCCTGGCATCGGACCTGTCCCGCCACATCACCGGAGAAGTTATCAAAGTGGATGGCGGACAGTATATCTAGACTTTAAGATAATGTTTTTGGACTGCGTTATCGGTCGTCGCGGTATTACAATACAGCTTCCTCCCTCTAGCCTTGCCAAAAACATTATCTTAAAGTCTATATAACTAAAGGAATTTACAATGAAAAAAGTAGCCATTATCGGTGTGGGGCAAAGTGCGTTTGTGAGGGCTTATCCGGGCTCTCTGCGGGAGTTGGCCTTCGAAGGATATAGAGAGGCGGTCACCGATGCGGGAATCAGCGGTAAAGAGATCGATGCCTCGGTGTTCTGCTCGGCACCGGAATACGACAAACAGCGATCACCGTCGGCCGTCGTCGCCGAGTACCTTGGACTCAATCCTCAGCCGACCTTTTATGTCGAAACGCTGTGCTCATCATCCAGTACCGGTCTCAAGCTGGCCTACTCCATGGTGGCTGCCGGCGTGCATGACATCATCGCGGTCATCGGCCTGCAAAAGATGTCTGAAATTTCTTCGGCCGAGAGCCAGGAACGAATGGGCCGCGGCGCCGACATTCAGTGGGAGAGCCCGTTCGGCACCATGATGCCGGCCTATTATGCCATGCACGCCCAGGCGCATATGGACAAGTATGGCACCACTCTGGAAGATCTGGCGGCGGTTCGCGTCAAGGCGGCAACGTACGGCCAGATCAACGACCGGGCGGTTTTCCGCAAACCCGTGACTCCGGATATGCTCACCGATCCGGAAAACAGGATGTCGGGCCCGGTATCCAGTCCCTTACGGGTCGGCGATTGCTGTGCCAACGCCGACGGCACATCGTGTCTGATCGTGGCCAGCGAGGAAAAAGCCAGGGCCCTGAGCAAGAAGCCGGTCTGGATTCTGGGTGTGGGTGCGGCCAGCGCCAGCGTGAACCTGACCGGTCGGGACCGTCTGTACGGCCTTAAGGCTGCGGAGCAGGCGGCCCGTCAGGCTTACGCCATGGCCGGCATAGGCCCCAAGGATATTGACGTCGCCGAAGTGCATGATTGTTTCACCATCGCTGAACTGCTGGCCTACGAGGCATTGGGTTTTATCGAGCCCGGCGGCGCAAAAGAGCTGATCCGGGGCAAGGAGACCTACAAAGAGGGCAGTATCCCGGTCAACGTGGACGGTGGTCTGCTTTCCAAGGGCCACCCCATCGGCGCCACCGGCGGCAGCCAGATCCGCACGATTGTCCTGCAGCTGCGCGGTGAAGCCGGCGATATGCAGGTCAAGGATCCGCAGATCGGATTGGTGCATAACATCGGCGGTGTGGGCATCTACGGAAATGTGACCATTTTGGGCAATCAATAATCCGGAGGACGAGATGAGCAAAAAAAAGGAAGATGTCCGATTTGGCAAATTCGGCACGGTCAGTTTTACCCAGACGACGCGGGTCAACGATTTTATCGACCATCTGGAAAAGGGCAACGTCATGTATACGCGCTGCAAAACCTGCGGGGCCGAATTTTTCCCACCCCGGGCCGACTGCGGGCAGTGCCTGGTCAGCGACATGGAGTGGCGCGAGGTGACCGGAACCGGCAAGCTTGTCTCCTACAGCCGGCTCGAATTCGCCCCGGTGGGGTTCGATGCCGACCTTCCCTATACCATCGCGATGCTCGATTACGGTCATTATCAGGTTTTCGGACGTCTCGACAAAGCTGTGGATGTGGCAAAGGTCAAGATCGGCATGCCCATGACCACCGTCGTCAACAAACTGCCCAACGGCCAGTTGAACTTTGTTTTTAAAATCGCACAGTAGAAAGAAGAGGAATACGAAATGCCGGACCTAAAATATCTGAAGGTTGACCATACCGACGGGGTGGCCCGCATTACCCTGGCACGCCCCAAGCACAATGTCCTCGACATTGAGATGATGAACGAACTCAACGGGCAGTTTGACATGCTTCTGGCCGACCAGGCTCTCAAGTGTGTGGTGCTTTTGGGAGATGGACCGAGCTGGTGCGCCGGCGTGGAGGTGGCCGATCACAAACCCGGCATGGTGGACGAGATGATTACCACCTTCAATCGTATTTTCGAGTTGATCCATCAATTCGACGTGCCGCTGATTGCAGCCGTGCAGGGCGCCTGCCTGGGCGGCGGCATGGAGCTGGCCATCGCCTGCGACGTGGTGATTGCATCTGAAAAGGCCGTGTTCGGCCAGCCGGAAATCAAATTGGGATTCTTTCCGCCCTATGCAGCCATCCGTCTTCCCCAGCTGATCGGACCGGCCAAGGCCATCGAGGTCTGTACCACAGGCAAACGTTACACGGCAGCCGAGGCCGTCAGCATGGGGTTCGTGAGCTGTGCCGTGGGTCCGGATCGATTTATGGAAGCGGTGGATAAGCTCATCGCCGAAATCCAAACCAACAGCCCCTTGATCATCCGGCTCAACAAACGGGCCGTGCGGCAACACCTGGGCCTTGATTTCGACAAAGCCCTGTCCGGTGTCAGCGACCTGTTTCTGAATACGCTCATGAAGACCGAAGATACACTGGAAGGTATTTGCAGCTTCGAAGAAAAACGCAGGCCGAATTGGAATAACAAATAAACCCAAGGAAGGGGAGTAGCCTATGCGGCCCTATTTCGAAAAAATGAACGTGTTTGGCCGGCAGCTCAACCCGGGTCAGATTAAGAGTACTGAAGATAATGTGGGTCAGATAAAGGCCGTCGAAACCCAGGTGGCCGAAGCCGCGGAGAAGGTCAAAAATGCCGGCTTCCCAACTGAAAAAATCAATGCCCGGGGCCAGATGACGGTTTTTCAACGGTTGGCCTACCTGGTGGATGAAGGCACCTGGGCTCCCTTGCACACCTTGTACAATCCCGAAGACAATCCCGAAGGCACCACCAATGTCATCGACGGGTTGGGCCGCATATCCGGCCGATGGGCCGTCATCATCGGCTTTGACAACAAAGTGTTCGCAGGCGCCTGGCTGCCAGGCCAGTATGACAACATCTTGCGGGCCACGGACCTGTCCAAACGGCTGAACATCCCCTTGGTCTGGCTGGTCAACTGCTCCGGGGTTCAGTTGCCCACCCAGGAAAAATTCTATGCCGACCGCCGCGGCGGCGGGACCACGTTCTTCCGGCATGCCGAACTGAATCAGATGGGCATCCCCGTGCTGGCCGCCATTTACGGCACCAACCCGGCCGGCGGCGGCTACCAGGGCATCAGCCCCACCGTCTTGTTCGCCCATAAAGACTGCAACATCGCCGTGGGCGGCGGCGGCATTCTCAGCGGCATGTCGCCCAAAGGCTTTTTTGATGAAGAAGGCGCCGAGCAGCTCATCGACGCGGCCAAACAATTCAAGGCCGTGCCACCCGGACGCGTGGATATCCACTATAATGAGACCGGATTTTTCCGCTACAAGTTCGACACCGAAACCGATGTACTGGACGGCCTGAAAAGCTACATGGCCGAGATTCCGGCCTACCATCCCAAGTTTTTCCGAGTGGCCGCACCGGCCGAACCGCTCTTTGCAGCCGAAGACCTCTACCGCCTGGTGCCCTTCAACCAGAAGCAGATATACGACTTCGACGAGGTCCTGGCCCGGCTGGTGGACGGCAGCGAACACATGGAGTTCAGGCCCGGTTACGGCCCCGAAGTCTATACCGGCCTGGTCAAAATGGACGGATTTCTTGTCGGCGTCATCGGCAACCGCCAGGGCTGGCTGGGAGAAAACTACCCCGAATATGCCGACTATCCCGGCATCGGCGGGAAGCTCTACCGCCAGGGGCTGATCAAGATGAACGAATTCGTCACCTTGTGCGGTCGCGACCGCGTGCCCATCATCTGGTTCCAAGACACCAGCGGCATCGACGTCGGTGACATCGCCGAAAAGGCCGAGCTGCTCGGGCTGGGGCAGTCTCTTATATACTCCATCCAGCAAACCGATCTGCCTATGATGCTGATCGTGCTGCGCAAAGGCACTGCCGCGGCCCACTATGTCATGGGCGGCCCTACCGCCAACCGCCACAACGCCTTCACCTTGGGCACACCCACCACCGAAATCTACGTCATGCACGGTGAAACCGCCGCGGCCGCAAGTTTTTCCCGACGGTTGGTCAAAGAGAAAAGCGCCGGCCGTGACCTTAAACCGGTAATCGACAAAATGAACGAAATGGTGAAGCAGTACTCGGACAACTCCCGCCCCATTTACTGCGCTCAAAAGGGTTTCGTGGACGAGATTGCCAGAATGCGCGATATCCGCAAATACATGAAGGCCTTTGCCGGGGCGGCCTATCAGAACCCGACGTCCATCTGCCCTCAGCATCAGATGCTGCTGCCCCGCAGCATTAAAGGTTAGAAGTGGTAGTAATAAAAGACCCCGAAAGCAAGACCCTTTCGGGGTCTTTATCATTGAAGCACAAGCAGCGATCACAGATGGAGAAGATTAAAAAGGCTTTATGTCATTTCACCCGCTCAGGGCGGGGCCGTAGCTTCTGTCGGTTACAGGGATATGCTGATTCAACCAGTTTTTGAGAAAAGCCATGGTCTCCTGTTCAATTTCGGCTTCGTTGGCATGAAATTTCTTTTGAAGATCGGCACACGTACTGACAAGATTGTCATGTTCCTCGCGATGTTTCGTCAGACCGTCAAAACTTTTTTCTTTCATCAAGCGCTCTTCGGTCTGGAAATGCTCCACCACAAAATCGATCAGACTGTCAAGACGGCTGCCGATTGTGCCCCGTTCACCGTCAGCCACGGCGTCGCTCAACGTGTTGATGCGATTAAACAGTTCCTGGTGCTGCTGATCGCACACATCGACACTTGTCCCATACTCTTCTTTTGTCCATGTCATAAATGGCATGTTACTTCCTCCGTTCATTGTTTGGATGGAACGTTCGTTAATGGAATGGATCGTTAGAATTAGAAACTAAAAGAAAGGAGCTAATGCATCTCTGGAAGATCGAGAGACTGTAAGTTAAAGCAGAAAGAGTAGATTGTAAAGGGCCAAAATACTACTTTTTTAAAAAAAATGCACTCGTCACGTGTGATGTGACATAATCGACGTCCAGCGCATTTTTTGGCTGGAATTATGTCCACAATTTTGTTAGTCTGAGCCTCAAAGATCTACAGGAGTTTGATCCTATGCAAATTAACGAGCTGCTTATCTCATTTGTCGTTCTTTACCTGATGCTTTCCGCCGTAGCGTTGGTTCCTCCGGCTATCACCAAAACAAGATACTGGGTCACCTGGTGGGATTATGTGTATCCCCTCCTCACCATGCCTTTCTGGATGGCCTTATGGCAATTGCATATTGGTGATGATATCAGCGCCACCAACTTTGCCTTTGAAGTATTCTTTCTATTGATCTTATCTGTTGCCACCCCCTGGATACGGTACTACCTGGCCTACTCCCGGACCAAAATTGTCGGTTATTTATCAAACTCATTGACCTTTCTGCCCATTGTCACCACCCTGATTGTGCGCTTGAGCGTGCCCTATCTGCCGACCTAAAAATATTCAGCCATTGTAAAACTCGAAAAAACGATGGGCCATGAGCAGATCACCGCAAATATCGTTATCAGCACCATTGAAATGACGGCCCACCTTCGCTGAGCCTTGCCGATAATCTCCGTCAGCGATTCGATCTTTTTCAGAGGCTCGAAAATTCCCACCAGCAGCCCCAACAATACCCCGCTGAACAAACAGATATAGAGCGGATAGCCGATGAAGTGATACCCTGCCTGCAGAATATCGAACGGGCAGTGGTGAGTTGGGATCTCATAAAAATATAACGAAATAAAGGCGATGATCGATGCGATCGCCACAACGAACAGCAGGACGGATAAGCAGGCTGTTAAATAACGGATAAACCGCCTGTCCCAGCGCGCGGCCACACCTGCACTGACCAGAAACAGGCCCAATGACAGGTAAAAGAGGATTATCATCGGCTTGAGCGGTAAAGAGGCCAGATCGCTCGCTACACCGCTGCCTTCCGCGCTGAACAGGGCGCCGCAGCATGAGGTGATCACATTCGGTTTGAGATCGACGAAATAGGCCCAGATGAGGTAGGCATCAAGGGCGATGAAGGGGGCTATCGCCAAAAGCATGCAGTATTTCATCCGCACCAACGGGTAATCCTCTGCCCTCTGATCGATCATGTTCACGGCGATCCAGATAGCTCCCAGAAAAAAGGCGGCAATTTTCGCATACAGAACATACCAGCCCACGGGATTCGCATTGAGGGAGCCGGTGGCGCACATGGCACCGATGAAAATCGGATGGATATCGTCGACGGTATAGACAAAAAGCAGAGCTGAAAGAATCTCAAACCCCATCACATAGTTCATAATGGTCGAGATAAGATATGTTTTTCGCTCAAGGCTGAGTTGCTCCGGCGAACTGGACTGGATATTCCACTTTCTCACGATCTTTATGCCGAGCCATGAGGCATAAAGCATCATGGCCATGACTCCCGCGGAGCCTATGACGAGCGCCAACACGCCGGGATGCAGAATCATCGGCCGGGCTCCCCTATCCGCTGAATCATCCCGTCGCGCATCTCGATGATTCTATCGACAAATGAACTTTGATAAACCAGAGGATCATGGGTGCCGATGATGATAACCTTGCCTTCGGCATTCATGTGCCGCAGAATATCCAACAGCTCCTGGGAAAGCTTGGTGTCGAGATGGGCGGTGGGTTCATCGGCCAGAATGATCTCCGGACGATTTATCAGAGCCCTGGCAATGGCGACCCGCTGCTGTTCACCGCCGGACAGATGCTGGGTCTTCACGTTCTTTTTGTTCAATATATTGAGATCATTGAGGATACTATCAGCACGCGCTCTTATCTCGCGCAAACCGGCGTCCAGCGGATAAAGGGGCAGCATCACATTCTCAAGGACGCTGATATCCCTGATCAGGTTGAATTGCTGAAAGATGAAACCGAAGGTCTTGCGCCTGATTTGCGCCAGAAATCGCTCGGGCAGCTTGGCGACATCCTTGTCGTTGATGCATATGCTTCCCACCGTAGGCCTGGACATGCACCCGAGAAGACTCAACAGCGTGGTCTTGCCTGATCCGCTTGGGCCTTTGAGCACGATGACCTCGGACCGGTTGATGCCTATCGTCACGTCAGTGACGGCCTTAATCTCGTCAGCCATTCCCGGGTTGAACACCTTCGAGACATTGTCCGTTTTGATAACCGTTTGCATTGCCATGATTTGCCTATCCCCTCATCACCACATCAGGGTCTGTAATGGCGGCTTTCCAAGAGGGTATGATGGTGCTTGCCACATAAGGCAGAACCGTTAAAAACAGAAGGATGAAAATTTGCTGCATATCGACATAGGGCGTCAGCCGAAACGGAGGGAATATCACCGACCATCCCTTCAGGGCCGGAGATAGAAACGACGCCCCAAAATAAAAGACATGCAGATAGGCCAGGATGATGCCGGTTAAATAGGATGTCAGCGAAATAACCACCCCTTCCCAGAATTTCAGTTCGAGGATGTTCGCTGTTTCCCAACCGATGGCCTTGAGAATACCGATCTCCTGCCGCTCCTCCGCACTCAGCCCGGTGGCTTTGTCCCAGGCAAGGATGCAGAACGCCACCAGCGCCCCGAAAAACATGGTCAGCACCATGCCGCTGCGCCAATTAAAGACGGTGCTGTAAGTCCTGACGATTTCGCTTTTCATGATCGGCCGCGTATCGGGAAGCAACCGCTGGATGGTGCGGGCGACCACCGGCGTCTCCGTTTCGTTGAAGACCTCCACGATAATATCGGTGGCCTTGTCTTCCGGCATATTAAACAGCTCGACAATATCATCATGAAACAGCACGATCAGGTCATTGGTCAGCAGGTCCGATTCGGCGCTGAACATGCCGGTCACGGTAAACATGGAAAACGCCCCCTGACCATCGGTCAAGACCAAATCATCTCCAACTTCGACCCTCCGGACAGCCGCCACTCCCCTGCCGATGGCGCACTCACCTATATCGATGGGCATCTCTCCTTCGAGTAACGTGAGCCCCTCAATTTCTTGATCCACCCCAATAAGAGTGTAATTGGCGCCTGTCAGGGAATCATAATAGTATCCCCAATATCGCGCCGTGACCTTGCCGATGCCGGGGATCTTCTTGATAAGCTCGATATATTCGGTGGAAATCAGATCATGCCGCCCCCCCGACACCTTCTGGACAATGAGCTGCGGCGCCTCGGACAGGACATCCATGGCTTCGGTCTGCAGCGAATACGTCAGAAATAGGACAGACGCTAAAACGGCAATGACAAAACTGAAGACGGCTATCAGGGCCAGGTTTTTATATTTCCTTCTCCAAAGGGAAGAAAGGGCATATTCAAGTATTTTCCGGTGGCGTTGCATGGAATTTCTCTGCTTCAATCGTTATGTTTGAATTCGATCCGGGTCGTCTCTCTTATCTTGCTGGGCGCCATGATCGAACCGGCCGGAAAGTGCTCGATGGCGGATGGATAGTCCTGAAAAGGGGTAAACAGGTCTGCCTGGGAAGGATTTCGGGTGTAGCGCGCCTCGGTCCAGAGGGCGAAATCGGTCAGCGTCAGCCGGTCGACCATCATCCGCCTGGCCTCTCGCAGCGGTTGCCGCCCCCGGATGCCGGCCTGCCCTGACAGCAACAAAATTGAAATGACCGCTATCTCCAGCAGAATAAGCCCTATGAATAGTTTATGTTTCATTTGTTTATAATAAAACCACCCCTGTTAAGGGTGTCGTTTACTTGGGAATGTCGGTTGCACGAATCTCATCAAACCGAAACGTTTTGTCGCCACCGTGACCGATCATGAATATCTTGACCTCATCCTCTCCTTTGACAGGGATAAGCTCATGCCCCATCGGCCCGAGGACATCACTGCCGACAATGAAAAAGACATCCGCCGCCTTGAGGATTTTCAGCGTGTAATACTCGGTAACATATATCTCGGCGATATCGTCCCGGCTCTTTTTCTTTGTATACTTATCCATATTGAAGTAATATTTGAACATATCCTTGCACCCGTCGAACACTTCGTAGCTTCCGTCCTTGAATACGATTTCGGCCACCCATTTCTGATATTTGGCGACAAACATACCGCAGACCGGACATTTGTCTTTAGGCGCAGGGACCATAAATTCGTTTGCCCAAACCACTCCCTGCAAAAGAGCGGCATCGATGAGCAAAACGAGCACCAGCAAGTGAATTTTCTTAAGCATTGGTAATCCTTCCTCCTTTTACAGGATTTAAGATCATTCATTTGGCAAGGATAGAGGGAGGAAGCTGTATTGCAATACCGCGACGACCGATAGCGCCGTCCAAATGAATTATCTTAATGCCTATAGGTTTCCCACCCTCACGAGAAACAGAATCCCCATTGCAATCATCACGACAGCCGCCAACTTATACAGCCTGGCTCTCATCTTTATGCTGATGACATTGACAAGCTTGCCGAATAACACCAATGCCGGCAGTGTGCCGAGTCCGAACAGCAACATCATCAGCATGCCTTTGAGGCCGCCGATAACCGGGTTCGGTGCCTCCATAGCGGCTCGGGCGGTGGTGATCAGGGCGGTGTAAACGAGTCCGCAGGGGATAAGGCCAGTGGCCATCCCCAATGGATAGAACGCTCCATTCGGCAGATCGCCGGAAAAGATGCTCCTCATCTTGCTGATAAAAAAAGACGTCGGCGCCGACGGCGTTTGATTTCGGCTGCCGGCGACCCAACCGAGGGGAAGCCATCCGGCCAGGCCGAGGCCCATCAGAATGATGGCAATACCGGCTATTATCATGATACCTTTTTGAAATTGCTGAATATGCGTCACAGTGGTGAGGAAAGACCCGGTGACGCCCATGACGCCGCCCAGAACGGTATAGGTCGTAACTCTTCCGTAGTTGAATAACAAGTGGGCCAGCACTCCCCTTTTTTTGACGGCGACGCAATAGGATGCAACGATGGGGCCGCACATGCCGATACAATGACCGAATCCCCCGAGAAAGCCTGAGGTGAACAACAATAAATAGACCGAATTAGTATTGAACATCGAAGAAAAAGTCACCTGCCACTTGATTGTCGATGATAATGCTTGCCTGCCAAATTGTCAGGCCGGTTGGACAGATCGGGATGATGCCCACCCCTTTGTACATACCGGGGCTGCTTTTTTTCATGGCGACCTGATTCATCCCCATGTACATATCGGGCATTGACAAATCGACCGAAACAGACTGCGGCTCCTTGGCATCCTTTACGACAACTTGAAAATGAAGGGGTTTCATGGCCCGAACGGGTTGAGGGGTGATGGAAAACCGCACCCTGTCATTCGGTATGAATGCCCCATTTTCCTCCGGCGATAATGCCGGCCGGGGCCCGGAGAAAATAGAGACCTTAATTCTCCCGCTCTGGAATACCAGGATGCCTAAAAGCGCAGCGGCAAGGGTAAAAAATATCAACAGAAACCGTAGCATGCCACACTCTTTTCAATATGATATCATCCTGGCGCTTACCTTCGGGCTGCACAACCAACGTGACGGGTGCATTGTACGCCTTATGACGGCAACACCGGCGTTACCAGTCGAACAAATGCCGCTACCGCCAGCGGCGATACCGTCAACAGCATTGAAATCAATCCCACGACCCGGCCTTTGACAAATGTCAGGGAAAAGCGCAGCCATGGGGCAGAGATGGAACAGAGCAGGATGGCAAACATTTCAACCATAAAATTAGAGCTGGTCGCCTCATTTCCGACACCGCATTCGCGCAGGATAAACCAAAATGGGACGCCCAGATAAGGAAAGGCATAATCCCACCAGGTTATTTTCATCTTCTTTTTGCTGTATAATAAAGAGATGACGGTCGATAGGGTGATGACGGTCAGAATCGCTATAATATCAAAGGTTTTCTGGAACAAAAACACCTTTGGTTCCTCCCGGCGCGGATGTTAAGGCAGAACCGTTACGGTATCGGCTTCCACCGGCGCCTCATATTCGTATACGCAGACTGGACGATTTTTAATCTGGCAGCGTCGACGTTGTCAACCGCAAAAGGAGCGCCGCAGCCATCGGCGCCAAAGTCAAAGCAAATGAGATCATGGGTGCGGCTTTTGATTTCATATACAAAACAGCAAAGCGGACCCAGGGAACGGTTATTGAAACCATCAGCACCCCGAACATCTCCAGAAGAAAATTATTGTTGCTGATATCGCTACCCACATGAAACCAGGAAAGCACAAACCAGAACAGAGGGCCAAGAACGGGAAAGGCGTAGTCCCACCAGGAGATTTTCATTTTTCCTTTGCTGAACAACAGTGGCGTTACCGCGGACACGACAATGATCGACAGGATGAAAACAACATATCCGGGCACCTTCATAATCGCATCAACTCTCAGAATCTCTTGAATGGTCATGATAATTACCTCGCTTTATAAACAAATATCTCTGGTGACGAATACTCGCTCGATTGGTTTTTTTTGCTTTTTTTTGCTGAACAAGCGACCATTAAAAACTCATAAAAGCCTGTGCACATTGATAAATTGGGAACATGGCGGCAAAGGCCGCCACCACCAGCATCAGAATCTTGAGACGCTTCATCTCCCTTTGTTTTTTATCGCTATCCATTACTTATACTTTATCTTTCCAAAACCGTAATTGAACAACCTGTCCTTTTTGCCAAGCTCATTGATGCAGGCGGTGATGCAATTGCCGCAGGCGACACACTTGGGGTCGACTTTTTTCATGGTCCTGGGCCTGATGCCCATAAAACATTCTGTTTCGCACGCCTTGCAATTCGTGCAGACCCTGGCCCGTTTGCGGTCAAACCTTACCCGGAAGGATATGGGGCTGGCTACGGCCGGAACCATCTGAAATATCGCGCCAAGGCAGATATAACTGCAGAAAAGCCGCCGCAGAAATGTGTAGGCGATAAAAATCACGGTGGCGTTGGCGATAGTCGCCGCCATCAGGAAAGGACTGATGTGCAGCGTGGTTACCTGCTTGAGAATTTCCGATGGTCTGATAAAGTAGGCCGACAGAAAGACGCCGATGCTCAGGAGACAGACCACAAGCAATTGGATGGTGAGCAGACCGCGGATAATGTCCACTCCTCCCTTGACGATACGCTTGATGTTTCGCGCAAACCAATCACCCGCCTCCAGCATCGCTCCCATGGGACAGAACCAGCCGCAGGCCAGTCGACCAATCACAACGCCCCAGAGCGGCACCGTAAGAAGCAGGAACCAGGCCGGCAGTACCGCCTTGAAAACAAAGCTCACGGCATCGCCGCCCGCACCCGAGATGTAATCGCCCTTGGGTGCGAATGACCACAATTGCCTGAAAAGATACAATTCCAGATTGGATACGTCAAACCGGAAAATGTCAAAAACGGGAATGGCGCACAATAATACCAATGTAACGATCTGGGTGGTTCGTCTCGCCGTTTGAAAAGTCATGAGTATTTCTTTTGCTTAAGTGTTCGAATTTTATAACGCCATCATTTTGCGCATATGCGCATAAGTGGAAATTAGCATACTCTCTCTTAAACCACAAGCACCACAATTGAACGAGCGATTCATATGGTTAAATGCCTTTATTATTTTTTTCAGGATTGACATTTTTACTGTCCATACCCCTTACCGGACAGCTGATACCGCAACCATTAGAGGAAGCCTGAAGGATATGGACAATCCGTGATGCAAATATAGCTAAAATGAGAATCAACACAAAAACAAGGAAGTATTCATATTTGGATTTCTTTTTTTTGACATTTTCCATTTTAATACCCCCGCAGGGTGTTTCCGATGACCATCAGGCTGGAGAGGATCATGGCCATTACCGCAAAAAGTGGTGTAATGAAGCCGGTTATCGCCAGGAATGTGCCAACCAGGTTATACGAGAAGGCCCAGATAAAATTGACCATCACTTTTGTGCGCACCTTCCTTGACAGATCGATCAGAAAAGGAATCATCCTCAGATCGTCACCCAGAAGATTCACCTTTGCCGATTCCCTGGTAAGCTCCGTGCCACAGCCCATGGCGATGCCGATATGGGCCGCTTCCAGGGCAGGGGCGTCATTGACGCCGTCACCAACCATCGCTGTAATGTTATCCTTCTCTTCTGCATGTATCTCTTTTGCCTTGTCTGCAGGGAGCAGTCTCCATTTTATGGCATCGGGTTTGAGACGATTCTTGACACCAAGAGCGCCCTTTTCGTCGTCGCCGGTGAGAATCACCGTCCGGATTCCCAGATTTTTAATCGCTTCCAGGGCCTCGGCCGCTCCCTCTCTCAGGGCCTGGCTGAAAATGAAGGCGCCGGCCACGTTGCCTTCCTCAAGCAGGAAAACCATGCCGGAGCTTTCGCCGTCCTCCGGGGATTCCCTTTTCAGAAGCTCATGCTCTTTCTCTGACGCCAGAGAGGTTATCCAGCGCCTTGAGCCCAGGTGATAGTACCTGCCATCGATCTGCCCCTCGATGCCGGAGCCGGGCATATTCTTGATTTCCAGCGCTTCCAACGGCTTTAACCCCCGCCGGTCAGCTTCTTCTACCAGCGATTTGGCCAGGGGATGGGTGGAGTGCGAGTCAAGGGACGCGGCGATTGTCAGCAATTCATCTTCCCCGCGCCCTTGTCCGGCAATAACCGCGGTAATGGCCGGAGTGTCCGTGGTCAGCGTGCCGGTCTTGTCAAAGAAGATTGTCTTGACTTTGGCCAGCCCCTCCAGAATATCCGCGCCCATGATGATGGCCCCCTTTTGAGCGGCGAGTCCCAACCCTCGCCAGATGGCCATTGGCGCGGCAATGCCGAAAGCACAGGGGCAGGATATGAGCAGGACGGCCAGCATACGCATGATCCCGGTGGAAGGCTCGCCCTTGTACATCCAGAAGGCTAAAACCGTCAGACCGATAACGGCAATCACCGGAATAAACCAGGCCGCCAGTCGATCGCTGATGCGATTGATGGCCGAAGGATTGGCCCTGATTTTCTCCATCAGTTTTTCAATTTTCTTGACCAGAAACTCTTCGGCCGGTTTCCTGATTTCCAGGATCAAGGTACCATCCAGGTTGATGGAGCCGGCAAAAACTTCCATCCCTTCTTTTTTCAGTACCGGTTTGGATTCCCCGCTTAAAAACGACTCGTCAACAGAACCCTGGCCCGAAACCAGCGTGCCGTCCAGAGGTATGCGTTCGCCCGGCCGCAACAGAACCCTGTCGCCTATGGTGATATCATCAGCGCTGACACTTTCTTTGCCACCGTCCTGCAACATCCGGATCACCTGGCTGGGGACAAGAGACGATAGCCCCTTGATCGATTCCGAAGCTCTCCATTTTGCCTTTGAATCAATATAGCGCCCCAAGGTAAAGAGGGTCAGGATCATAGTGGCGGTCTCAAAATAGACTTCGCCCACACCGGCAAGCGTAGATTTTACCGATATGGCGAATGCGGCCACGGCACCGATCAAAATCAGCGCTTCGGTGCCTACTTCACCGGCCTTCAGGGAATCAACGGATGATTTGGCAATGGGGATGCCGAGTACCAGCATGATGGGAATGGAAAAAAAGAGCAGAAGATATTTCAGCGCGACGGCAAGGGCCGCAGGAATAACGATAGTCGATGAGCTTGCCGCTTCAACATGAAGCGGCATGCTCATAAATAACACGTTCATGGAGAGGGCAAGGCCAAAACCGAATTTGCCAAGCAATACCTGGCTGATGCCCTCCTCTCCGGAGGTACCGGTTATTTTTTGAATGAGGTAGCAGCCGGTGCAACAGAAATAGGCGTTGTTGCCGTCTATCTCGTAACACCGACTGCGCCTTGTAACCGGCAGGCCGCATTGATAACAGCCTATTATTCGCTCATGTCGGGATGTATCTCCCGTTCGGTCTGCCATATTATTTTATCTGCATCGGGATTTTGAACACTCCACTGGGCATAATCGGGTACATGATACTTCATGTAATAAGTTCCGATGAAGACAACCGCCACAATGATAATAAAGGCGACCCACACATACCCCTTGCCTCCGGAATAATCAAGATACTTAGACACTGGTTGCTGTTTCATATCCAAATTTTCCTTTTTCTTTAAGTTCAGGGTCACAGTCGTCAAAGGACATCTCCCGATTGAGCATGTCAAAAGAGGGTTGCTCAATGTCCCGGAAATGGCCCATGAAAAAGGCCCAGGTAAACAACGCCACAAACCCCAAGGCGACGAAGATGTAATTGATGAACGGCAGGGCGAACCCTGCCATTCCATCTTCAACCAGCTCTACCTTGCTGTAGGCAACCATCTTGGAGATGAAGCTGATACCGCCGGGGAGAATGACAGCAAATATCATGATTAAGGTTATGATTTTGTCTCTCAGTGTCATCGGATTCTCCTATTTGCTGGCGCTCAGCTTGTAATTGCCCGCAGGATTCGCCCAATGGCCAAGCCATTGCATGTAGGCGACAATGCCCAGACCTTTTTTATTGGGCCTGCCATTCGCATCGAAAAACCATGGATAATTGGGCATCACCGAATCCGGTGTTACGCCTTTGGCATTCTTAAAATGTGCGACATGCCAATCATTTGAGTGTACACCGGATTCCCTGGACAGATCAAGTCCAACTCTTCTGGTTCCCAGCAGCTGCGGCAGATGCATCGCGTTCTGGTACTCTGAGGGGTAGGAGACCATGCCGTAGCGCTCCTCCTCTTTGGAGACAGGCCGCACATATTGCGAATGGCAATGCCAGCATGCCTCGGCGATGTATGCCTTTTTCCCGGTCTCCAGAGCGTCGATGAAAGCCGCCTCACCGTATTGACCGTAATACTGTTGAAACTCTTGGGGATAATCCCTGGCCAATGTTGCAAACTCAGGGTTGATGTTCTTGGCTATTTCTTCCATGGTTTCATAAGGGATATGCCTCATGGATAGCCATGGAGATACCGCCTGCCAGAAGGTTCCAAAAGCGAACAACCCGAATCCGACAAATAAAAAGATGAGAGCGAATCGCTCATGTATTGGTCCTTTGCCGTTACTCATGCGACACCTCCTGTAGGCTGCAGCTCCGGAGTCACTGCGGACCCTTTGCCCTTGGTGACGGTCAATATCATATTAGCGACGAAACACAGAATACCGCCAAAGATAGCCACACCGGTAAGGGTTCGGATGAACCAGAAGGGGACAGCATTCCGGACAACGTCCATGAAATGAGTCATACCCCACCAATTAAAGCCCTCCAGCAATCCGGCGGCAAGAAGGTCGCCCCACATGGTCGCCATACCGACGGCAATCAGCCAGAAAGCCCACTCATCCAGTTTTCTGGAATAGGCCTCTTTGCCGAAGACCTTGGGCCACAGATAGGAGAAAAAGCCCATGAGCCAGAACCCGAAGGTTCCGTACATGATCAGGTGGGCGTGGCCAGGCACCCAGTCGGTGAAGTGGATGACCTTCTGGGTGGTCAGCAGTACGTGGAAGGCGCACTGCAGACAGGTGATGGCGTAGTTGATGGTGCCGACGAACACCCAGCGGATCGGAATACTGATCTTCATCTGATCGGCATCTCCGCGCAAAGTCATCAGGAAGTTGACGATAACCGTGATAACGGCCAGTTCCAGCACAACCGTGCAGATAACAGCGGCGTACTGGGCGTACATCGGAATCGGACTCCACAGGTAGTGGTGGACCCCCTGCAGCGGATAAAAGAAGGCCAGGCCCCAGAACCCGAGCAGAGAAAGGGCATGGCTCCAGATCGGTTTTCGAAGCATAATCGGTACAAAATAGTACATCAAGCCCCAGCCGATGGGGGTCACGTAGAGTCCCACCGCGTCGTGGATCCAGGTGCCGGTAACCGCCGCGCCCGCAACGCCGGGAATGAAGTATTCCGGTATAAAGTTGCCCATGAAATAGACCATGATCACCCATACCAGCCCGATAATCATGTACCAGTTGGCGGCATATAGGGGCCGATCCCTTCCGGCCTTGAAAATTGGCGGAATAAACTGGATCGCCAAGACCACCAGCCAGGCGGTGATAATCGGATCGAGAAGGGCGGGCGTCTCACCCCATTCGATGGCTTGAGCCATGCCGAGGAACAGGACCATGACCACGGTTCCCAGAACCGCCACCTGCAAGGCAATGGCCAAAAACCAGCCGATAATCTTTTCGTTTAAGACCCTGTAGCCGCAAAGCCTGGGAACAGCCCAGTACATGCCGGCCAAAAAGCCGTTGGTGATAAACCCGTATACGGCCCCATTGGTATGAATCATACGGAGTCTGCCGGGCGAAAGGAAGGACACCTCGGGAAGGAAATTCAGCTGAAGCAGCTGCAAAGAATAGAGCAGCCCCATCAGCATCACGATGACCAGGTAGGTCACTGCGAAGAAAATATGAAACTTCACGAGGGCATAATTGACGAGACCGTTGTTTTCATTTGACATCATTTTCCACCTCCCAGCTTGCCCATATCATCCAGGATATATGAGGTAAGATGCCACCGATCTTGTTCGTTGAGCAGCTCGCCCCAGGCCAGCATCGGCGATCCCCCCACCCCGGCGGTTATCGACATATGAATATCCTCTACTTTCTGGCCCCTTTTGATGTATCCGTAACTGAAAACGGCGGGACGGATAATGTCATTGCACTTCTCTGCCCCTTGCCACTGCGAGGAAAAGACCACATCGGGCTGTGCCTGTTTCGTTCCGTGACACATCAGGCATCTGACGCCAAAGAGCTTTTCGCCCTTGCCGACGGATTCGGGTGTGCCGACAAACTCCGGAATGCTCGCCGCAGGCTTCCATTTTGGTTGGGCCTGCTCCGTCTGCCACCTTTCGGAAAAGGTTTTGATATAGACGATCAGTGCATCCTTGGACGCATCATCCAGCAGCCGATAGTTCGGCATGGCCGAGGTCGGCAGACCGTTGCTGATTGTATTTTTCAGGTCCTCGTCAGTGGGCAGGGAATTTCGTGCCGTGGTTCCGAATTTGAACATGCCCAGCGTAAAATCCCGGGGTTTCACAACAAAGTCACCGGCCACCTCGCCTTTGCCGTCGCCTTTGGCGCCATGACAGCCGATACAGTGCAATTGATATACCGCTTGTCCGTCAACATCGGCCGCACGGGCTGTGCCGTCTCCAATGAAAGGCGATGCAACAAGAAATGCGGACAAGCAGAGCACGGCCGAATTAAACCAAATCTTCAACAAGCGCCGCTTCTTCATTTTCATTTCTCCTTTTTTGTATATCCTCGACATTTCCAATCTACCGGCCCATCAGCGTCAGCGTATATGAAACCAGATGCCACCTGTCCTCCTCCTTCAGGCTGTCCTCGTAAGAGGGCATTCCCGATCCGTCCAGACCGGTGGAGAAGGTGATGTAAATGGATTCAGGGGAGGTACCCCTTTTCAACTCGCCGGTAGTGAAATCAAAGGGGACGATCTTTCGGCCAAAATCGTCTTTCAGCTCACCCGACTTGGTGCCGTCGCCCTTACCGGTATCGCCGTGGCACTCCCAGCACTTCATCTGCTTGTAAACCTCCTGGCCCCGTTTCGCCGATGCCGGACTGCCTACAAAGTAAGGCTTCACTATGGGGAGCGGATCACAGGGATCCTCTTCTTCCCAACGCGGAGAGAAGGTCATCACGTGAGCCAGCACGTCCGCTGTTTGCTGCGATGAGAGGTCTTGAAACGAAGGCATAAATGATGGTGCGATGCCCCTTTTCAAGGTGTCCTGAAGGTCCCCTTCAAGCGGCAGGCAACCGGTTGAAGTGGTGCGAAACTTGAAAACACCGGCCGTAAAGTCTCTGGAGTAAGTGACGATCTGCCTGCCGCTCTTTTCCACCTTGGTGTTGAAGCAGACAAAACCCTTGCTGTCTCCCTTAACACCATGGCACTCGGCGCAGTTGGTGTCATATATCTGTTTGCCCTCGGCCTCGCCTGCATCTACCGTTTGCGTATTCACGACAGCGACGCCAAACAACAGAAATACAGCAGTCAGACCCGTTCGAAAAACCGCCTTCCGTCTCTTCTGGAATCTCATTTCTCGCTCCTTTCTTGGCAGTCTATTGCTTGGCAAATGTGTGGTCCATGGTCGTGGCCTGCCCCGCCTTTACTTCAACGGTTTTGACGGCTTCACCAAACCCCTCGTGCCAAACCATCACCTCGTATTTGCCCGGCATGATATCCGTTATCTCAAACTTGCCGTTTTCATCGGTCAGTGCAGCGTAGGGATTCTTGGCGGCGTAAACGTATGCCCGCATCCATTTATGGGCATCGCATTTAACGCTGTTCAAACCGGTGCGCCGTACCGGCTTTTTGATGGTCATATCCTGGGTCGGCAGAGCCAGATTGTAAACCGTGCTGCGTTTGCCTTTCATCACCAATCCCAGGGATGTATTGTGAAAAATCGGATCGCTGTTATGGATGACAAACTGCGAGCCCTTAAAGGCAATGCCCACCATCGGATGAAACTGACACCCCTTGTTGTCGAGGAGCATATCTTCCTTGGGCAAGGCCTTGCCCTTATCGACATTTGTCAGGGCCACAATGACGTTTTTGACTCCCAAGTCAGCGGAAATGATATATTCGTTCTTTTTAAATTCACTGCCGCATAGCTTCTGCTCCTCAGGAACCGTCGTCTCGATTTTTTCGGTTGGATCGGCGACCATTTCAGCGGCCTTGATGGTGCCCACTATGGAGCCGCCGTTTGTCACCTCCACAACCTCGTATTTCTTTCGCTTGGCAAACGCGCCTGCCGGCAAAAGAAGGGTTAATATCAGAACCAATAGTAGCCACCGTTTCATCTTGTCCTCCTTTCAGTTAAACAATGCAATTCAAGTAGCTTGAGAACGTTTACCACCTCTCATCCGTCAGTCGGCACTAATGAGTTTCCTTTTCCCCGCCGGCCAATCCCATCAGCTTCAAAGTAAAGGAGACCATGTTCCAACGCTCTTCTTCGCTTAGTGAGTCTTCATATGAAGGCATCCCGGAACCATCCAGACCGGTTGTAAACGTCATATAAATATTTTCGGCGGAAGAACCCCTTTTGAGGTTGCCGGCCACAAAATTGAATGGAAGGATCTTTTTTCCCCAATCATCTACGATTTCATTGGCCTTGGGTCCGTCCCCCTTGCCATCGTTTCCATGGCATTCAAAGCATTTCATGCGCTTGTACACCTCTCTGCCCTTATCAATGGACTTGGGGGTACCCACATAATCGGGTTTATCGGCGACGATCTCGTCACACAGGTCCTCCTCCTCGAACCTGGTGCTGAAGCTCATCACATACTCGGCAACACCCTGCAGTTCCTCATCATTGATTTTTTCCTGCGGCGGCATAAAGGATCGGTCGATGCCCTCTTTAATGGTACGCTGCAGATCTGTCGGGCTTGGCAGACAACCGGTTGAAGAGCTTCGGAATTTGTAAACGCCGGACGTAAAATCACGGGGAAAGGTCTCGATCACCCTGCCGTTTTTCTCAGCATAACGAATGACATCCACAAAGCCTTTGCCGTTGCCTTTTTCGCCGTGGCAGATCCGGCAATTGACATTGAAATACTGCTTTCCCTTCTCCAGCCGTGCTTCGTAGGCGGCATCCTCATCATCCTGTGCCAAAGCAAAAGGAGGTATCAGAAGCAACGCAAGAAGCGCTAGAGCCGCAAACAGAGCCCATTGTTTGAACAGATTCACTTATATTCCTCCAAAACTGAAATCAATCTCTCGTAAGCGTTCGCAGGTTCCGATAACCTCTCTTTTGTCGTGCTTTGACGACGCATCCTCCGGAATCCGCGAACGGCCATGTTTATTGCGCCTTTTTCTGCCCCAATGTCTTCACATAGGCGACGACATCGGCGATTTCCTGCTTGCTCAACCCTTCTCCTTCAGTCCCGAAGGACGGCATGGGCGTGCCCTTTCTGCCGTTCAGGACCGTTCGGGCAAGAAAATCCGGCTTCAGCACATTCTGCACCGTCGGGTTCCTCAAGTTGATGCCGAGCTTTCGGCCGCCGCCTTTGCCGTCATCA
Organism: Desulfobacteraceae bacterium; assembly: GCA_050291625.1. Classification (GTDB taxonomy): domain Bacteria; phylum Desulfobacterota; class Desulfobacteria; order Desulfobacterales; family Desulfosarcinaceae; genus JARRKU01. Next base: position 37,246 of record JBNKKC010000123.1, on the reverse strand, counting down.
CCGTGGCAAAAGTTGCACCGCTGCTCGTAGACGGTCTTGCCGTTTGCGCTGTCGGTCGTATAATCGTCGTATCCGAACGGCGCGGTGATCTGCGCCGGTCTGCCCTTGGTCACATGCCCGATGATCTGCTCCAGCTCCGCTTTCTTGAGACCGGACGCCGTGTTCTTCCAGGCGGTCATCTGGGTGCCGGCACGTCCCTCATCGATAATGGATTTCAGGGAAAAATCATCGATCAGCGTCAGAAACGCGGGATTGGTGATCGCCGGTATGGTTCGATCCAGCACTTCGTCGTAGATCGATTGTTGTCCCGTACCGTGGCAGCCGCTGCAATACATCGTAAAAAGCGAGGCGCCGTCCGTTGCTTTGGGGATGATATTTTTGATCAGCTTATAATTGGAAGGCATCTCCTCTTTCCGGAGCGTGAAAATGAAGGTGGTCAGTTGATCGGCCTCTTCCTCGGTGAGCGACACCTTCATTTCACTGGTCGGCATAATGGCCCGCGGATCCATAAAATGCTGCTTGACCCAGTTATAGGCGGTCCTGTCGCCGATCACGTGGACCATGGAGAAGTAAAGCAACGGTCTTGAGGCGACGCCGTCCAGGGCCGCACCGAGATCACCGCCGACCCCCTGGATCTTGTGGCAGCCCTGGCATCCCTTTTCTTGAAAGAGCCTCTCACCCTTGACCACCGTATGCATGCCTTCCTCCTCCAGCATCTTATAGTCATGGCAGATGGCGCAGGACGATTGGATATACTCATGGGGCATAATGGGATAATCCCAGAAGGTGTCCCGGCCTTTGCCATGGGCCTCTTTCATGTTGGTGGCCCGGCCTTGACCGCGGTGGCAGACCGTGCAGCCGAATTTCGCAACGGCGTGAGTCTGCAAAAAGTTACCGCTATGCTGTTTGTAGGGCAGCATGCCCTCGGCCATCAACGGGTTCTCCAGCCCCATGTGACAGCTCATGCAGCGATCCGCCTTGTTCAAACTCGGCAGAAAGATCTGCCGGATAGACCCGGTCTCAATCCCTTCCGCCCTTTTTCGGGCGGTGTCGTTTTTCGCATTCTTGAGAAGAAATTCTTTGTAATTGGATTGATGCCGGTGCCATTCGTTGGACAATTCCCGGTTGACGGCCAACCCCGTAAAAGCAAGGATAACCAGCGCCGAGATGAGCATTAATGACAAATAGAATCTGCTGTGCATATTTTGATACCTATTTCAATTACGTAGCCGATAGCTCGGAAGAATTAAATTCCACACCCATCAATTGATTATTAATGCAGCGGCCACTGGCTTTTAGACCAGAAAAAGTCCCAGTTCGGCCCCCTCAACTCCGTTCCTGTGTAAGTGAGAATCACATACGTCACCATAGCCATGGTAAACAGGGCGATGGCGCCCATTCTCGTTGAACCGGTTTTTTTGATGATAAACAGCGACCAGGCCATCAGAAAGCCGACCCAAATACTGCCCGGATTGATCAGGACGATCAGCAGCTGCGGTATATCGGGCCACCAGTTCCTGAACCATCCGAAATTGATCGAAAAGGCGAGAACGCCGATCAGACCTGCGGTAGCCAGTACAGCGGACTGCACGGTGATCCACACCCCCTGCTTATTGGTGAACCAGACGCCCACCTCGGCTTCTTCGCGGTCCAGGTAGGGAATGAGCAACAGACCGACCACTCCCATGGTAGGCAGCACGATGCCCCCCATAAAGGCGGAGTAGGAAACCAATTCCTGAAAGCCCAGAAAATACCACGGCGCCTTGGCCGGGTTCTCAGGAAGGGTGGCATTGGCCAACTCCTTCAGGGGCGCATCCACATAATAGGCGTAGACAAGAATTCCCGCCAGGGTAAGCACGAAGACGGCCAGCTCGGCGATGAGCAGGTTGGGCCAGCTCAGGACCATGTTTTCAACATCGTTGTCGACCGCCGGCGTCTTGCCATGGGCAAGCTCCATGAGCCCGTAAGTCTTATACGTGGGAAAAATGCCCCCCTTCTTAGAGGGAGTTATGGCAAAAGAGGCATCCTTGCCCTGCTGCTCAAATCGTTCCGGCCGCGTCAGACCGCCGTCTTTGCGAATCCTCCAGAAGTGGACCCCCAGCACCACCACGATGAAGGACGGCAGCAGCAGAATATGCATCAGATACACTCTGGTCAGCGATTCCTGACCGGGATTGAGTCCGCCGAGAAAGAGCTCTTTCTGAAAACCGCCGATATCGAAATATTGCGTAATGCCCAAAATATCGGTGATCTCCTTGGGTGAATTCATGATATTGGACACGATCACCATGGCCCAGTAGGAAAGCTGGTCCCAGGGCAGCATATAGCCGGTCAGATTGAGAACGCAGGTCAGTGCCAGCAGAACGATACCGACCACCCAGTTGAACTGGCGGCCCTTGGCGTATGAGCCCGTGAAAAAGACCCTGGCCATGTGGAGAAAAACAGCGATGATCATCGCCTCGCCGGACCACTTATGGATATTGCGCATGAACCGGCCGCCGCTGACGACAAAATTGATATCCTTCACCGTGTTGAAAGCATTGGTGGTGGATGGATTATAGTACACCATCAGAAAGATACCGGAGGCAAAGGCGATCAGGAGGAGAAAAAGCGACATAAGCCCCAAACCGAAGGTGTAGTTCGGCCTCAAACTGTTGAGGTGCGTCTTGACTCCCTGAACGTGGAGAAAAAAATTGTTAAACATAACGGCAGCCCGGGATTTGTCGGATGTGAGCTTGCCGCTTCTTAAAAAAGATTCCAGAAAAGAATCTTTCATAGAGATCAGGTTTGCTTTGAACTTGGCCAGTCCCGATTCATTCATGGCATTCATCATAGGTTTCCGCTCAATTTCGTTGTCGTGTTAGGCAACGGTGTGCTGCTGTTCGTTGTCGTACTTGGCAAAGATATATTTTGTGCCGATGGGCACAGCCTTTGCCGTGTCCACTGCCAATGTTCCGTCCTCCAGCTGGCGGATCTCATGCCATTCCAGAGGGCGGGGCGCCGGACCGGCAATGACCTTGCCATCCATCGTGTATTTTGATCCGTGGCAGGGGCACTGAAACCCCCATTCGGTGGGCGTGACCGTGCAACCCAGATGGGTGCACACGCTGGATATGGCAAAAATGCCGTCGCTGTCCGAAAAAATAACGACTTTTCTATCGATAAGGTTTTTTACGGTCCCCTCCGGGAATTGCTCCGCTTTGCCGATTTTGAATCTCGACGGTTCTTCGTAACGGACATTAGGCTTGATCAATCGAAGACAGGCCCCCACCGCTCCTAAGGACGCCAAACCGGTAATCAGCAATGATGTCTTGCCAAGAAAGTCACGCCGGGTGTCCCCCTTGTTATCGATGGTTTCAGTTGTCATTTATATGCCTCCTTAGATATAAATCTTTCCATTGTTATGGCATCTACGGGGCACCTCTTGGCACATAGTGCACACCGGATACATCTTTCCTCATCCTTGATAATGGCCGAACCAGTCCCTTCAGGTTCCTTGCCGTATCTGTTTTTATAAAGGGTCGCCAGTGCATCATTACCACCCATGTTTTCCAGACTGACCAGCCTCAAGCAGTACTCGGGGCATACATCGGCGCATCCGCCGCACAGGATACAGCGATCACCGTTGAAAATGGTGTTGACCGCACAATTAAGGCATCTGCCGCCCTGTTCGTGGGCCATCTTTTGGTCAAACCCCATCTCAACCAGTTGGCCGATGCCGGAAAGGCGCTCTCCAATCGGGGATGCCGGAACTCCTCTTCTCTTGATTTTCTCCCAATCATACGGGTGGGAAACGTCGTTATCGGCAACTTCCTTTTCGTAACGGGTTGTATGATCCTCGAAGGTTTTCAGCTCCAAACGGACCGAACTGATATACTCATGAATGGCCCGGGCGCATTTTTTCCCGCTGGCAACGGCATCGATAACGAGTTTGGGCCCATAGGCGAGGTCGCCGGCGACAAACAGACCGGGAAGCGATGTGGAGACCGCGTCGGTTTCGACCCGGATCATGCCCCGATCCGTCATGTCGATATCAAGCCCCGTATTATCTAGAAAGGAAAGGTCATAGGCCTGACCGATGGAGAAAAAGATGGTATCCGCCGGCACCTTCATCAGATCCGACTCATCATATCGGGGGTTGAACCGCCCCTCATGATCAAAAACCGCGATGCATTTCTTAAAAGTGATGTAGGCCGCGTTGCCGTCGTCGTCCGCATCGATGCGCTCGGGTCCATAGCCGTTAATTCGGATGACACCCTCTTCGGCGCCCTCTTCAATCTCGATTTCGTCGGCCAGCATCTCTTCAAAACTCTCGATGCAGACCAGTGTGACCGACTCCACACCCTTCATTCTGGTGGAGGTCCTGGCCACATCATAGGCGACGTTGCCGCCGCCGATGACCACCACATTCCGGCCCACGGAAACCTCTTTGCCGGTAAAGACGTCCCGCAGGAAGTCAACGCCCCCGGCAACGCCTTTGCTCTGGTGCCCTTCAATGGGAATCATGCGTGATTTTTTGGCTCCCACGGCCATGAGAACAGCGGCGGATTCATCATAAAGCTGCTGGAGGGTGGGATCCTCGCCAACCTTGACCCCCAGTCTGATTTCCACACCAAGGGCCTTGATGGCATCTATTTCCGCCTGGAGCAATTCCCTTGGAAGGCGATAGGGCGGGATACCCACGGCACACATGCCGCCGGCTACATTTTCCATTTCATAGATAATGGGTTTGTAGCCCATCAGCGCAAGTTCATGGGCGCAGGCCAGGCCGGCCGGTCCGGCACCGATGATGGAAACCGGCTTGGAGGTATCGGAGGCGATCCCCATAATGCCGGTACCGCTCTCTACAAATCTTTCTTTGAAAGCCTGGGCAAAACCTTCTTTTTCGCCGTAGATCTCGACGCCGTACTGTTGCGTGACAAAACGCTTCAGCGCCCTGATGGATACCGCTGCATCCACCATCCCTCTGCGGCAGGCCAACTCACAGGGTGATCCGCAGATACGTCCGCAGATGGAGGCCAGCGGGTTGGGTATACGCGCAATCCAGTAAGCCTTTTCGTAATCCCCTTCGGCGATGGCTCTGACATAGCCTCTGGAATCGGTGTCCACCGGGCAGCCTGTCTGGCATTTAATGTTCTGTCGCCAGTATTTATAATCCGGGATAACTATCTTGAAAATAGATTCTTTTTTCATACCCAACCTTGATTTTCTTCTACTCCACTACAGACCAGCCGCCACATCAATTCTATCTTTGAACTACTCCAATCCAAACAAGACGCTGCAGTCCTTTGCATCCACGATCAACTGGTCAAACGTTGCCTGCCTCAAGGTTTCCCGGAACTGGATCCTCGCCTTAAGCCAGACGTTGTGAACCGCGCAGGTACAGCTTTTTGAGCAGGTTTCGGGTCGCAACGCGCACTCATTGAAAAAGATTTCCCCCATCATGGTCTCAATCACATCAAGCAGATTTAATTTTTCAGGTGATACCAAAAGACGGAACCCGCCTTTGGGACCTTGTATGATTTCTATAATATCGGCCCGAGACAGCTGTTGGGCGATTTTGGTCAGAAAATCACGCGGGATCTCCATCGCATCGGCAATCTCATTACGGGAGGCGACGGCTCCTTTTTTTTGCATCGATAGGTACAGAACGCACCGGATCGCATATTCGCCTGCTCTGGTCAGTCGCATAAATAGAACCCAATAATCATATAATCATCGATTTTTCGTTGTTCTGGTCACCAAACCATTCTTATCCTTGCGGGGGACTTGAACCAGCTAATGGACAAACTGGACCTAACTTGTCCAAATAGAACTATTGGGCCCTTGTGTCAAGCTTTTTTAACCAAATAGCATCGGCGCAGAGTTGTTTGTTGATTGAAAACAAACGATTTCGGTAAGATAGATTCTGATACGATATCGGGCCTCTAAATTCGAGATTGATCTGACAACCGAGATTTATTAGTATGAATTGTTAAGCCAGCTGCTATCATTTGGAACGAGACTGACAAGCTGCCGTGACAATGAATCCAGATTGCCCGCGTGTCGGCCATGCTGCCCTCGCGCGGACGATTTCTCTTCTGCTCTCCGAGTTGCCAAGCAAATTCCTTTCACATTCAAGATGCTCGGGTGTTTAATCCGTTCATATTTAAATGGGACCTCGGAATGACGAGCACGTTTCCGTCTAAAATCGTTTATACCGGCGCGTGGCTGCTGATGGCGATGTTCGCTGTGCTCCCGGCCGCACTGGCCGGCAAGCAATGGTTTCCTTACCGGGTGGAACTGCCGGCTGCGGAGGGGATCTCGACATCCAAAGGTAAAAATGTGGTGATCGATTACACCCCTCTTGAAAAAGCCGATCAGGACTGGTCCATTTGCGCTGCGTTTCCGCATATGAAGGATTCATACTGGTTGGCGGTGAACTTCGGACTGTCAAGTGAGGTGGAACGTCTGGGGGTCCAGATGCGGCTCTATGAGGCCGGTGGTTACGACAACCTGCCGGTGCAGATCCAGCAGATCGAGACCTGTGCGGCAGCCGGCGCGGACGGCGTCATTATCGGAGCCATCTCCTACCATGGACTGGATGGCCTGGTGGAGCGGTTGCATCGCCAGGGGGTGCCTGTGGTCGATCTGGTCAACGGCATGTCGTCGGACAACATCGCAGCCCGTTCCCTGGTTTCTTTCGAAGAGATGGGATTCCGGGCGGGCGAATATATCGTCCGTCGGCATTCCAAAGGCGGGCCTCCGGCAAAAGTGGCCTGGTTCCCTGGCCCACGAGCGGCCGGCTGGGTCCAGGACGGGGAGAGGGGCTTTCGGCGCGCCCTGAACGGGAGTCCTGTAATAATCACAGCGGTTCGCTACGGAGACACCGGCAGAACCGTGCAGGCGGCATTGATCCGGCAGGTACTGGATACGCGGACGGACATCGACTATATCGCAGGCACGGCGGTAACCGCCGGTGCAGCGGTCAAAATACTGCGGGTCCGCGGCCTGACCGACCGTATCAAGGTGGTTTCCTATTATTTTACGCCGGAAGTCTACCGTGAGATCAAGCGTGGACACATCCTTTGTGCCCCCACGGATTCGCCGGTGATCCAGGGACGGATCGCCGTCGACCAGATGGTGCGCATCCTCGAGGGCAAGCCCTACCATGACAGAGTGGGGCCGCATACGTATATCATCGACAGGGAGAATATCGACTCGTTCGATCGCGAGACATCGCTCGCTCCCGGCGGATTCCGGGCAACCTACTCAACCAATATTCGTTTGGAAGCGGATTGATCCTCATGAAACGCGTGCACCTGAAAGCCGTCGGCCTTATGGTTCTGGTTGCCCTGGCGGCCGCGCTCATCGGAATCAATCATCTGGGAGTGGTGCTCAAACGACAGGCCATGAATCGCTGGCTGGAAAAGGCCAACGATGAAAGCCAGCGCATCACCAACATCAGCCTTAACTGGCTGTCGCTGTTTCACGCCCAGCTTCGCGGTGTCTCCTCGCTTTTTTACGGCTCCGACAGCGTCACCCAAAATGAATTTCTGAATGCGCTCGATCTGGTTGAGGGAGTCGAATTGGAAGCCATGATCCCCCTGCTATCCACGGCGTTTGCCGAGCAGCGCACCTCCGGTGATGCCTCGATCCGTGGCGCCGCTCCCGATGACAGTTTCCCGGTGAGGCTGAGTTCGGACATCAACTCTGCCCTGGCGGTCGGGCAAGATCTGGCCGCCCATCCCCAGATACGCACTGCCATCCGCTCTGCCGCGGCTCAACCGGAAAAAATCATCATGGGACCTGTCTTCAAGGGAGAGGGTGACCAGTTGTTCACTTGTTTCGCCATCCGAGCGCAAAACAGCGGCAAGCCCGGCTTCCTGGTTTCGGTTGTCAATCTCACCGATTTTTTGGGTGATCTGGACATCCTCTATATCCCGGAAGGGTTGCATCTGCGCATTCTTGAGTTCCATGGCAAATTGGAAACAAAAGGGGCAACGGTCATCGCCGGTCATCGCGAACCTCACCCGGATACCGTTGCGACCGCCTATTTTCCCATCCAGAGCGGTATGGCCCACTGGGGATACTACTGGGATGTCCTGCCGAACTATCAAGGAGGCCCCGCCACTATTCTGGGAACGGTGGTTCAGTTCGGAGGGAATGCCCTGGTCCTGGCGGTTTTTGCCGTCATCGCCTCTCTGCTGCTGCAGAATGAACGGATCAACCGTCAGGTGGCCAGGCGCACCGAGGAGCTTGTCGTGGCCACCCGCACCGCCGAAGCCGCCAACCGGGCCAAAAGCATTTTTCTGGCCAACGTAAGCCACGAATTGCGTACGCCGCTCAATTCCGTCATCGGGTTCTCGCGGCTGCTGGCGAACGATTCGGAGATTGCGAAACCGCAGAAGCAGAGCCTGAACATCATTGCCCGCAGTGGAGAACATCTGTTGAACCTGATCAACAACGTGCTCGAAATCTCCAAGATCGAATCGGGCCGAGTGGAACTCGAGCAGGCAACCGTCGACCTGCAACAGCTTCTGCAGGACATTGAAATTCTCATGCGTGCCAGAGCCAAGGAGAAAGGTGTCAGTTTCACAGCGCGGCAGTCCGGCCATCTGCCCCGGCATATCGTCGCTGATTCGGGAAAGCTGCGCCAGGTGATGATCAACCTGATCGACAATGCGATCAAGTTCACCCGGCACGGCGACGTCATGCTCAGAACAGACGCCGTCGAGCCGCTGAATTCGGAGCATATCCATCTTCGATTCGAAGTAGAAGATTCGGGATGCGGCATTGACGCCATGGATAGAGACGACATTTTCACGCCCTTTGTGCAAGTGGCCGATCCGTCGGGACCGAAAAGCGGAAGCGGACTGGGACTGGCCATCTGCAAACAGTATATCGAGTTGATGGGCGGACAAATCGGTTTTCGGAGTGAACCGGGGAAAGGATCGGTGTTCCATTTCGAGATTCCGGTGGCCGTCCCGCCATCGGAAAGCGACGGCATTGAATCCCGCTTTGACCGGATCACCGGAGTTGCACCGGGACAACCGCGCTACCGCCTGCTTATCGTGGAAGACCAGTCTATAAACCGCATGCTGCTGTGCAAGATTCTGGAGCCCTTAGGTTTTGAGCTGCGCGAGGCAGATAATGGCCGGGAGGCGCTGATCCATTTCGACCAGTGGCAGCCCCATTTGATCTGGATGGATATCCGCATGCCGGTCATGGACGGCCTGGAAGCCACCCGCCGGATCAGAGCCACCGAAACCGGCAGGCAAACCAAGATTATCGCCGTGACGGCCCACGCCCTGGAAGAGGAACGCACCGAGATTCTGAATGCCGGTTGCGATGATTTCATCCGCAAGCCTTATCAGGTAACGGAGATTTTCGCCTGTCTCGCCAAACATCTGGGGGTGCGCTTTGTCACAGCCGTTGAAACGGAAGAGGCGCCCTAACGGCTTAAGGTATCGCACTGAAACCCTGTTCAAAGGATTAGGGGCATGCTATAATAAATAACTTTCATTGAAGCAATCAGAAAGGATACTGTCTGATGCCAGCCCATAAAAAGAGCCATTTTTCGAAAAAACACAGCCCGGATTTGCGCCCGGACCCGAAGATTGAAAAAGAGATGAATCATCAGTGCGAAAAGCAGGAGATCTCCTGCTTCCGGGCCTTTAAAATCGCCGAACAGCTCAATGTGACACCCATGGAGGTCGGCCGTACGGCGGATCTGATGAATATACAGGTGGTTAAATGCCAACTCGGTTTATTCGGCTACCAGCCGGAAAATAAAATCGTCAGGGCTGAACAGACATCGAATCATGCCTTGCAGGATGCGGTTACAGAAACATCCGAGAACAACCGGCTGACATGCGAAAAAGCCTGGCAAATCGCCGAGCGATTGAATATCAGCAAACTGAAAGTCAGCAATGTGAGCCAGGCCAACGGGATCAAAATCAAGAACTGCCAGCTTGGCGCATTTTAACAGACCAACACAATTCGTTTTTTGTTCTTGCCGCAGTTGTGGATCTTATTGTATAGAAACACTTATTGGACAAATGGGGTCCTATTAGTTTAGTAAAAAGATGGCGTTTTGCCCCTCGGAGCGACAGATAACGGAGTTGGGCGGTTCCGATTCCCTCATCATTTGACGAAAGGCCGTTATTGCTGCTATTTTCCTTATATCTCAAGCGATTCGCTCTTGCTGATGATGTTAACGCACTATGATAAGGGGGCCGACATGCGACACCGTACATTACCCATCTTCGTTATCCTCTGCGCAATGACCCTGTCCTTGCTCACCCTGCCGACAACGGCGGATGCTTTCAAGGATTACACGGCCGCGGAACTAAAACAGTTGATAGACTCAGGGCAACCGCTTTTCTTGTTGAACCCGCTTAGCGAAATCGAGTTCAACGAAGGCCATATTCCCGGATCGGTCAATATACCGGCAGAGGAAATTCTTAAAACCAAACGGCTTCCCAAAAACAAGGAGATGTTGATCGTCACCTATTGCAAAGGCCCAAAATGAGTGCTGTACAAACAAGCGGCCGGTCTGGTCGCCAATCGACGATACGCCAATGTCGCCACCTTCAAAGGCGGGATGCCTGCATGGAAAAAAGCCGGATTCGATGTGAATACAAGCCTGGCGCTGCCCAAGCATGACGTGCCCATCATCGATGCCGATCAATTCAAAGAACTGGTGGGAACGGCTTGTTTCGTCGACATCCGGACACCGAAGCTTTACGGTGCCGGCCTCGACACCAAATCGAGGTTCGGCCCCAAGGTGGACTTCACGACATTGGAATATCGGAAGAAATATTTTTTAAAAATACCCATGTCAAAACTGGCCAAGTATTACCATAAGATCCCCGATGACCGCAAAATCATCGTATTTGACTTTCGCGGCAAGCAGTGCTTGGTGGCGGCCAGGTTTCTGATCGAAAAAGGGTTCAAGGATGTGTGTATGCTCAAGGGCGGCATTTCCGCCGCGCCCGGCAAGACCTATTGACAAATACGCAGCCTTAATCTCCTTGAAGCGACAGAAAAACGCGTAGGATTCTGAATCCTCTTCGTAGTGATCCTTTATGGGCATGATACAGCTTTTTTTAAGGAGCAGCAATGGAACTCAACCAAAAAATCGGATCCAATGACTTTGTCGTGCTGGCCGAGCTTGATCCCCCCAAAGGTTCGGATGTCTCCAAAATGATACAAGATGCGACACGGGTCAAAGGCATGGTGGACGCATTTCTGGTTCCGGAATTGAGCATAGCGGTCATGCGCATGAGTGCACTGGGCGCCGCCATGATTCTGGAACGTGAGGGCATGGAAACCGTCATGCAGGTCAACTGCAGAGACCGCAACCGGCTCGCATTGCAGGCCGATCTGCTGGCTGCCTATGCCTGCGGCATCCGGAACCTGATGCCCGTGGTTGGAGACGATCCCAAGCTGGGCGACCACATCGAAACCAAACCGGTATACGATGTCGATATCATCGAACTGCTCCAAACCATCGGAAGCCTCGAACGGGGACGCGACATGGCCGGTGTCGAATTGACCGGTTCACCGACCTTTTTCGTCGGTGCCCAGGTCAATGCAGGCCTCGACGATCAGGGGATCGAAGCCGAGATAGAACGGGTCACTCAAATGAGCGCCAACGGATCCAGGTTCTTTGTCACGACACCTGTATTTGATCTTGATACGCTGAAGCGGCTCCGGGACCGCATCGGGCATTTGAACGCCCCTATCATTCCCACGGTGCTGCTGCTCAAATCCGCCGGCATGGCACGCTATATGGATCGCAATATGGCCCACATTCACATTTCAGAGGAGATGATTCAACGCATCCAGAAGGCACCCGACAAGGTGATGGAATGCGTCCAGATTGCGGCGGAGCTGATCCATGCCATTCAAGATCACGGTTTTGGCGGCGTACTAATCTCAACCATGGGCTGGGAAGATCAACTGCCCGACATCATTCACGCAAAGGAGGCCCTCTAAATGGCCGGCGATATAGCTCAAATCGGATCTGTCATGGTGCTTGGCGGTGGAATAGCCGGAATTCAGGCAGCGCTGGACTTGGCCAATTCGGGTTACTATGTCTATCTGGTGGAGAAAACACCCTCCATCGGCGGGACGATGGTTCAATTGGACAAAACCTTTCCGACCAATGATTGTTCCATGTGAATTGTCTCTCCCAAACTGGTCGAGGTCGGCCGGCACATAAATATCGAAGTGATCGCACCAGCGGAATTAACTCGCATCGAGGGTGAGAAAGGCAATTTTACCGTATATATTAAAAAGCTCCCCCGGTACGTCGATGTCGACAAATGTATTGCCTGCGGTCTCTGCAGCGAAAAATGCCCTGCCAAGGCGACGGATGAATACAATGAGGGGCTTATCAAGCGTAAAGCCATTTATATCCCTTACGCTCAGGCCATCCCTTTTAAATATGTGATCGATCGGGATCGATGTATCTATTTTAAAAAGAAAGGACGCTGCAAGGCGTGCGAAAAACACTGCCCGGCGAATGCCATCAATTTCGAGGATCAGGAAGAAGAGCTCGCCCTGGAAACCGGAGCGGTGGTTCTTTCGGCCGGTGCCAAAGCCTTTGATGCCGCAAGCCTGGACGCCTACTATCATTATAAAAGGCATCCCGATATTATCACCAGCCTGGAATTTGAGCGCATCCTGAGCGCTTCGGGTCCCACCAAGGGGAAGCTGCTGAGGCCCTCGGACAGCACTCCGCCGCGTCGGATTGCATGGCTGCAGTGCATCGGTTCCAGAGACAAGACGCGCTGCGGCAATGGATACTGCAGTTCGGTTTGCTGCATGTACGCCCTTAAGGAGGCCATGATTGCCAAAGAGCACGCCCATGGGGATCTCGAGTGCACCATATTCTATATGGATATTCGCACCGTCAGCAAAGACTACGAGAAATATTACCAGCGGGCCAGGGCGGCAGGTGTCCGCTTTGTCAAATCACGGATTCATGCCGTCGATGTCGGCCGGACCGAATCCGATATTGGCATTCGCTATGCCCCGGAATCCGGTGGTATCGGCGAAGAGTCGTTCGATCTGGTTATTTTGTCAGTGGGGCTGACGGCCCCTGCATCGATCCAGCGCCTGGCCGACCAGTTCCAGATTGAATTAAACCCGTATAACTTTGCCTCCACCGAAACGTTCAAGCCCCAGGAGACCACCCGGCCGGGGATCTATGTGTGCGGCAGTGTGCAAGGCCCCAAAGATATTCCAGAGTCCATCACCGCCGCAAGTGCGGCGGCGTTCGCGGCCGGCGGCGGCCTGGCCCAAGCCCGGGGAACGCTGGCTAAACATGAAACCAGCGCCGATGAAATTGACGTGACCGATCAGTCCCCGCGGATCGGTGTATTTGTATGCTGTTGCGGGATCAACATCGCCGCATCGGTGGATGTCGAAGCGGTGGCGGCTTATGCGGCCGAACTGCCGAAGGTCGTCTATTCGGATGTGAGCGTCTTCACCTGTTCGCAGGATGCTCAGAAACTCATGCGGGAGGTCATCCAGGAGAAAGGAATCAATCGCGTGGTGGTGGCGGCCTGTTCACCCAAGACCCACGGCGAAATCTTCATGGACAACCTGAAAGCCGCCGGACTGAATCGCTATCTGTTTGAAATGGCCAATATCCGCAATCAGAACTCCTGGGTGCATGGCGGCAATCCCGAAGAAGCCACTCACAAAGCAAAGGAATTGGTGCGAATGGCGGTGTCCCGCTGCGCGACACTGACCCCGTTGCGCGAGAAAAAAATCCCCATCAATCAACGGGCTCTGGTGGTGGGCGGGGGCGTAGCCGGTATGAATGCCGCCCTGGGCCTGGCGGACCAGGGATTTGAAGTGGCGCTCATTGAAAAGAACGAACAGCTGGGGGGGCTGGCCGCCAGTATCTCCCATACCATTGATGGCGCCGATGTGGGCCGGTACATCGACAATCTCATCAAAAGAGTCAATGATCATTCGGGCATTCAGGTCCTGCCCCAGGCCCTTATCGTTCAATTTTCCGGATACAAAGGCAATTTCACGACGGAGGTTCTGGTGGGCCCGGGAATGTACGAACGCAAGATAGAGCACGGCGTGGCCATTATTGCCACCGGTGCCACCGAATACCGGCCGACGGAGTATGCCTATGGTGCGCATCCAGGCATCATGACCCAGCTCGAACTCGAGGCCTACCTGAAAACCAATGACAGCCGGAAACTGAATCAAGTGGTCATGATTCAGTGCATCGGATCCCGCAACGATGTCAATCCGGACTGCTCCAAGGTCTGCTGCCAGACAGCGGTTAAAAACGCCCTGGCCTTGAAACAGCAGAACCCGGGGGTCGATATCTGCGTGTTGTACCGGGATGTGCGGACCTACGGACTTATTGAGGACTATTATACCGAGGCCCGGCGATCGGGGGTCTATTTTGTGCGCTATGAACCCGACGATCCGCCGGTGGTCGATGCATCCGCCGGCGATGGCATACGGGTCTCCTTTCAAAACCACGTGCTGGGCCGGCGTATGACGCTGAGCGCTGACCTGGTCGCCCTGAGTGCCGGCATGCAGGCGGCAGATACCGAAGAGTTGACATCCATCATGAAACTGGGACGCAACGCCCAGGGCTACTTCATGGAAGCGCATGTCAAGCTCCGGCCGGTAGACATGCCCACGGAAGGGCTGTTTGTATGCGGAACCGCCCAGGGGCCCAAAACCATCTCCGAATCGATCTCCCAGGCCGGCGCGGCAGTTTCGCGAGCCACCACGTTTCTTTCCCGGCCCTATCTGACCCTATCGGCCATTACCGCCAAGGTGGCATCCGACCGGTGCGCCGCCTGTCTGATTTGTGTGCGTGCCTGCCCGTTCCATGTGCCGGTCATCAATGCCGACGGGGTCAGCGAGATTGACGAAGCGCAGTGCCAGGGCTGCGGCGTGTGCGCGGCCGAGTGCCCGGCCAAGGCCATCGAGCTGAACTGGTATGAAGACAAACAATTGCTCAGCAAGGTTGAAGCCTTGCTCAAAGGGGTCTTATGAATCAGGATTTCAAACCCATTATCATTGCGTTCTGCTGCAACTTCTGAGGGTACAATGCGGCGGACCTGGCAGGTTCGATGAGACTGGCCTATTCCTCGAGCATTAAAATCATACTCGTGCCCTGCACGGGCAAGGTCGATGTGATCCACATGCTGCGTGCATTTGAAAAAGGGGCCGACGGCGTCTATGTGCTGGGCTGTATCGAGGGCGATTGTCATTTCAATAACGGCAACTTGAGAGCCAAAAAGCGGGTGGAACAGGTGGCCGAGCTCCTCGACAAGGTGGGCATCGGAAAAGATCGCGTGGCCATGTTCAATCTTTCCTCTTCCGAAGCGCCGCGCTTCGTGGAAATAGCGGTGGAGATGACCGAGCGGATTTCAGCCCTGGGACCCAATCCAATCAAAGCAGCGAAACAAAAGAGAGTAGCCTAAATGATTATTGCAGATAAAAAACCGATTGAGGAGATCATTGAGCAGGTCACTCCGTTTGAGAATATCCTCATCCTGGGGTGCAACGAATGCGTAACGGTGTGCGAGGCCGGCGGCAAGAAAGAGGTTGAAATACTGGCGTCGGCCCTGCGGATATACTTTCTGAACCAAGGCCGAAACGTCACCATCGATGAGGAAACCATCGAACGGCAGTGTGATCACGAATACCTGGAAGTGCTGCGGGGCAGAATCGGCCGGTATCAAGCGGTGGTTTCATTGGCCTGTGGCGTCGGGGTCCAATTCATGGCTGAAACGTATAAAACCCTGGAGATCTTCCCCGGCGTCAACACCTGTTTTCTGGGTGCCACCGAAAGCCGGGGCGTATGGGTCGAGCGGTGCCAGGCCTGCGGAGCCTGCATTTTAGCCAGCACGGGGGGAATCTGTCCGGTGGCCCGCTGCGCCAAGCGCGTCATGAACGGCCCGTGCGGCGGGTCCACAAAGGGAAAATGCGAAATCGACAAAGAGCTCGACTGCGTCTGGCAGTTGATCATTGACCGCCTGAAAAACCTGGGAAGACTGAATGAATATGAAAAGGTCGCTCCGATTAAGGACTGGTCGAGCGACAGGGCCGGAGGCCCGCGCAAAGTCATCAGGGAGGATGTGCGATAATGAATGTGGCCACTCCAAGCAAACTCGAAAAGATCCTCACTTCCGGACAACTCGCCGTCACCTCTGAATGCGGACCGCCCCGGGGCAGTGACATGGATGTTATTACCCGCAAGGCCAATCTGATCAAGGATCATGTGGATGCCATCAATGTCACGGACAATCAGACCTCGGTCACGAGGATGTGCAGCCTGGCGGCCTGTATCCGTTTAAAATTGATGGGCCTGGAACCTGTCCTGCAAATGGTGACCCGGGACCGCAACCGTATCGGCCTTCAAAGCGATATCCTGGGGGCGGCCTCATTTGACATCCATAATATATTGTGCCTCACAGGCGACCATCAAAGCTTCGGAGATTGCGCAGCCGGTCAGAATGTTCACGATCTCGATTCCATTCAACTCATCCAGACGGTCCGCCATATGCGGGATGAGCATAAATTGCTGGGGGGGGATGAGATTGAACGGCCTCCCAGGATGTTCGTGGGCGCTGCAGCCAATCCCTTTGCCGATCCGTTTGAAATTCGTGTTCCTCGGCTGGCCAAGAAAATCGCCGCCGGGGTCGAGTTTATTCAGACCCAGTGCATCTATAATCTCGACAGATTCGAACAATGGATCAAGCTGGCAGGAGACAGGGGGCTGCTGGACAAGGTTTATATCCTGGCGGGTGTCACGCCTTTCAAGTCCGCGGGTATGGCGCGCTACATGAAAAATCGAGTGCCGGGAATGGACGTTCCGGAAGAAGTGGTTAAGCGGATGGCCGCGGCCCCCAAAGAGAAACAGGCCGAAGAAGGGATCAATATTTGTGTGGAATCGATTCAGCGCCTCAAAGAGATCGAAGGGGTGCGGGGTTTTCATGTCATGGCCATTGAATGGGAGGAAAAGGTGCCTGAGATAGTGGAACGGGCCGGTCTCTATCCGCGGCCCGCTACGGAAGCGGATTAGACGTTTTCCCGACAAAGCAATGTCATTCAATTAGCGATAACAAACCAATGTGAAGGTTGGGTTGAGGAACGAAACCCGACAATGTATGTCGGCGACAGATAACATAAACGCACAAAGAAGGAGAATACCATGAGTGAAGCGAAAAGAATTCTGGTTGTCGATGATGAGCCCGATTTTGCAGCCATCGTTCAAGATAACCTGAAGAAAGACGGCTTTGCGGTGGAAATCGCCTATGACGGGGTTGAAGCCCTTGAAAAAGTGAAGGCTAATCCACCGGACGCCATCATTCTGGATGTCATGATGCCTGAAAAGGACGGGTATGCCGTATGCGCAGAGTTGAAAGCCGATGAAAAGTATCGGGACATACCCATCGTCATGTTGACGGCTGTGGCCGATCATGTCAGCTCGACGAGCTATTCCCATCATGACGGATTGAGTATGGAGGCGGATGACTATTTGCCCAAACCGGCTTCGGCAGAAGAAATTTCGGCCAAAGTAAAAAATCTGCTGGGCTAAAATATACGGGGATCCTTGTTCGTCCCGGGGATTATGTCGTAGTCTTTTTTATCGGGAAATGGGAAGATGCTTTTTCACGTCAGCCTCTATACTGCGATAGTCATTTGCGTTTGTGGTCTTTTATACAAGATGACAACCTGGTTTCGATACCGCCTGGATATCGAGCAGGAGTACACACCGGCCCGGCGGGCGAGCGCATTTGTAAAAGGATGTCTGGCCGCCGTGCTGAGCAGACGCCTGATCACTCTGGTAAAAGTGTTGATACTGGATGTTCTGCTTCAGGTGCGAACCTTGCGCCAAAGCCGAATCCGCTGGATCATGCATATCTGTTTGATGTACGGATTTCTGTCTCTGCTCCTGCTGCATGCTTTGGAAAGCTATATCTCCGAGAAACTGTTCACAGATTACTACTCCACCCTGAGTCCGTTTCTGTTGATCCGAAACCTGGCCTTCGTCATGGTGATGGTCGGTGTCATCCTGGCGGTTTATAGACGATCGTTCAGGCCGCTGCCGCGTCTGATGACCAATCGGGCGGATCGGTATATGCTGATCATCCTGGCCGTTGTGATGCTCTCTGGAGCTGTGTTGGAAGGCAGTAAAATCGTCTCATTCACCAGCTATCAGGAGATGGTGGCGGATTACGCCGCACTGGATGATCCGGAGGATGAGAAAGCCCTGGCCAGCTATTGGACCGCCAATTACGGCATGGTGGTCCCTGATCTGGAAGAACCGCTCGATACATCGTATCTGGAGGCGGGGGCCGAATTGCACGACAGCTATTGCGCTTCGTGTCATGCGCGGCCTCAATGGGCCTTCGCCAGTTATGGCCTTTCACGGCTGATAAAACCGGCAGCGCTGTTTTTGGACCGGGTCGGTCTGCCAACCTTCCTTTGGCACGTGCACTATCTGGCTTGTTTTCTCGGGTTGGCCTTGCTGCCGTTCAGCAAATTTCTGCACATCTTCACCACTCCCTTGAGCCTGATGGCCAACGCGGTGATGGATGACGAGACGTCGGCCCCAGCCAATATCGAAACCCGGCAGATCATGGAGGCGGATGCCTGTACTCACTGCGGCGCCTGCAGCCGGCAATGCGCGGTAGGCGTCATATTCGAATCCATTGCCAATCCTTCGATTCTGCCATCGGAGAAAATCGCTCTCACCCGATTGTTGACGTCGGGTCGGCCCATGAAAGCAGACCAGATGCGGGCACTCCAATCCGGCTTTTATCTGTGCACCAATTGCCATCGTTGCACCGATGTCTGCCCGGCCGGCATAAACCTTCAGCAGCTGTGGTTTAAAGCCAGGGAAAACATCTTCAACAAAGGTCTTCCGGATACGGTGGTGCTGTCGCCGCTCTCCTATTATCGAGGGCTCATGTCGCCCCATATCTCCAGGGACACCTATGAACAACCACTCGAGCTCGTCAAAAAGCATGTCTCCTCGGTATTCCAGCTCTCCGATCAAGGACATGATTCAGAGCCGCGACAGATGGATGAAGATGTCAGACCGGCATTGAGGACATCCGGCCAGAGCGCCACTTTCTCGGTCTGTTTCACCTGTTCAACCTGCACGTCTGTCTGCCCGGTGGTGAAGTCATATGACGACCCTCAGGCGGCACTCGATATGATGCCCCACCAGATCATGCATGCCGCCGCCATCGGCCTGCGTGACATGGCCTTCAGCTCCAGCATGCTGTGGAGCTGTTTGGGCTGCTACCAGTGCCAGGAGGCCTGCCCTCAGGGAGTGCATATCACCGATGTGTTGAGTGAGCTTAAAGGCCTGGCCCGTAACTTTTTGACCCGGCAGCCAATGGTTGCCTGACTGGTCGACAAACTGGGGAATCGAATGAAGTTTGCTATTTTTCGCTGCTGCCCGACATCGCAATTTTTAAAATATTACGAAATGTCGACCAATGCCGTCATGTCAAAACTGGGCATCACCATCATCGATCTCAAAGAGTTCAACTGCTGTGGATACCCCTTGAAAAGTACCGACAAGATGGCCTATTTGCTGGCTTCGGTCCGCAACCTGGCCGTGGCCGCCGGCAAAGGCCTTGATCTGATCACTCTCTGCAATTGCTGCTTCGAAAGCCTCAAGCAGGCAAAGTCCGTCATGGACAGCGACGCTGCGATGCGTGAGCGCATATCGGAAGTGCTTTTAAAAGAGGGCCTTGTCTATCATGAACGGGTTCAAATCAGGCACGTCTTTGAAGTCCTGCTGGAAGATATCGGTATCGACAATATCAAAGAGCGTATCGTGGCCAGCTATAACGGCCTTAAAATTGCGACCCATTATGGTTGCCACCTGCTGCGTCCAAGCCGTCTGCTGCAGTTTGATGATCCGGCAGCACCAAAGCGTTTTGACGATCTGGTCGAACTCACCGGGGCCGAAAGCGTGCCCTGGAAGTCCAAATTGGACTGCTGCGGAGCCCCCGCACTGGGGGGGCATGACGCGCTGTCCATCAACCTGACGAATCAGAAAATAAAAGACGCCCTGGCCGGCGGCGCGGATTTCCTCTGTGTGGCCTGCGTCTATTGTCAGCTTCAATTCGATCGCGTTCAGCATATGCATCTTGCCGCAAATTCCAATGGGGGTTCTCTGGCGCCCGTTCTCTACACCCAGCTTCTCGGGCTGACCCTTGGCATCGACCCCGGAGAGTTGGGCTTGGATCAACACTGCATGGACGCCACAGGCCTGACCGGCTTTTTGGCGGACCCATCAGAAACGATGTGATGCCGCGCCTGATTTGTACCACGAAGGACATGAAGGAAAAAAAGATATCATCATTTCAGCTTCGTACTCTTCGTGGTGTTTTGCTCATATGAAACACTGAAGCATGGATTATTCCAATACCAGCCATAGGTCGATCGTAGAGATACAAAACAAAGTGTTTTGCATCCTTGGGGATGAGCGGGTTTTCAATGCCAAATCTCCACTGCTTTTTTCTTCCATTTTAAAAAAAATTGGACTGAACGGTTCCTATGTACCCTTCATGGTGGCCCCCAACCAAATCGAGGAAGCCATCGGCAGCCTGCGCGCCTTAAATATGGCCGGTGCCAATGTCACCGCACCCTACAAGGAAAGCGTGATCCCCTATCTGGATATTCTGTCTGAGGGAGCCAATATCGTCGGCGCCGTCAATACCATCACACGAAGCGGCGATACCTTGAAAGGATATAACACCAATGCCGTGGGATTTATGAACGCTATGACGGAAACCGGATTCGACGCAGCCGGCAAAACCGCCCTGGTGTTTGGCACCGGTGGCGCGGCCCGGGCAGTGGTGTTTATTTTAAACTGGCTCAGAACGGAAACCACCCTGATCGCGGGTCGCAGTGAAGAAAAGATCCAGCGCTTAATCGATACCATCGGCGGCGACCCCCTGCCCTTGGAAACGCTACACAACAAGACCTTGAAGGCAGACATCATCATCAACGCCACACCGGTCTCGACCTTTGAAGATTCCGCCGAGATGGCGGAATTGCTCAATGGATTGGATGTCAAGGGATGCCAGTTGATGATCGATCTGAATTACGGCCGCCGCCATACGATTTGGGAAGGATACGCCCGCTCAAAGGGGATCCGTTTTATGGACGGCCTCACCACTCTGGCGCATCAGGCGAGAAGATCATTTTTGCTCTGGACGAAGATAGATGTGGACCCAAATGACTTCGTTACGGTACTTCGCAAATCTTTTCAGTTGGAAGAAACACCGTGAACGTCGATCCTTCGTTTGGCGTACTTTCAACGCTGATCGAACCTCCCAGCGAGTTGACCAGCCCGCTGACAATGGGCAGCCCCAACCCGGTGCCGATGGTAAATCTCGTATTCTCGTTCTTGACACGGTAGAAGCGCTCAAATATCTTTTTCAGGTATTTGGCATCGATGCCATGTCCGTTATCGGCCACTGACACGCGGTACTGTTTTCCTGTAAATTCGGCCGTAACGGTGATCTGACCCTTGTTTTGAGTATATTTGATGGCATTGGTGATCAGGTTGCCGAAAATGCTTTCCAGCACCATGGGGTCGGTGTGGATGGTGGGCATCGGCTCTGAGGGAAGCAGCAGGTCGAGGCGCTGCTCCTTGGCCCGGGCCTGCGAATTTAAAAAATCGACGATATCCTTCAGCAGCTCGCCCAATTCTATCGGCTTTGGAGTCAAAGAAGCCGTTCCGGCCTCGATGCGCGACAGATCCAGCAAATCGCCAATCAGTGAAATCAGCCCCTGGGTCTTGTCCTTGGCGCGGGAGAGCAGTTTGTGGTCTTTGCCGGCATCGCCCTCCATCAGCTCACTAATGGCCGTGGTGAGCTGGGCATGGATGGTCGAAAGCGGCGATCGCAATTCATGGGTCACCTTGGCCACAAATTCCGTCTTCATCTGGTCCATCATCCGCATGGACGTAATGTCCATCAGGTTGACCACCGCACCCAGGCACTCGCGCCGTTCTCCGATCACCGGCCGTCCCTTGGCCAAAAGAAACTTCTCATTGCCATGACTGAACTCATAGGTGGGTATATCTTCGAAATCGACGATTTTTCCGCTGGATATATTTTTAACCAGACTGCAAAATCCTTCATCGGGGACATAGGTTTCAATGGGTTGACCGGCGTTCAGGCAGGGGTCCAGTTCCAAAAGGAGCCGCAAGGCCGGGTTCATCAAAACCACCTGACCATCGGTGTTGGTGACCACGACCGCATTGGGCAGCGAATTGAGGATCGTGTGGAGCCGGCTTTTTTCGGTATCCAAGTCGGCCAGCGTCCGCTGGCGTTCTTTTTCGAGTCGCTCACGCTCCCTGGTCAAGCGCAGGGTTTCGCGGGCCCTGTTGACCACGATCCTCAATTGATCCGGTTCGAATGGCTTGGGGATAAAGTCGTAGGCGCCGTTTTTCATGGCCTCGATAGCGGTTTCAATGGTGGCATAGCCGGTGATCACGATAACGATCACGGAAGGGGCCTTTTCTCGAATGTGCCCAAGAACCTCCATTCCACTGATACCGGGCATCTTCATATCGAGAAGCACAATAGCCGGTTTTTCGCGGGCCAGAATGTCAAGCCCCTCGTCTCCCCGTGAGGCCATAAACACTTGGAAATCCATGCGGTTTAATATCCGCTCAGACCCGTCCCGTATACTTTTTTCATCATCCACGACCAAAACGCGGATAGGTTCCGAATCCAGCGTCAATTTACTCTCCTTCGATTTTTATGGGTAATTCAATGATGAACGCCGTGCCATGGTCCGGTCGATTGACGGCTTTAATTTTACCCTTATGGGTGTTTACGATTCCGTATACAATGCTGAGCCCCAATCCTGTACCCTCTCCCTCTTCTTTGGTGGTAAAAAAAGGATCGAAGATCATGGGCAGAACGGCTTCAGGGATGCCGGGTCCGGTATCCTCGATCTCGATGCGGACGCAATCTTTTTGCCGGACCAATGCGGATTTGACAGTCAAGCGTCCCTTACCTTTCATGGCTTGGGCCGCATTCAGAATGATATTCATGAACAGGTGGTTCATTTGCTGAACATCAACGTAAATCTTGGGTAAATCATCGGCCAGCAGATCCTGGATTTCGATATTTTGAAACAGCGTTTGGTTTTCCAGGAGAAACAACGTCCGCCGGATAATTTTATTGATATCGTGGGACCGCACGAAGTAATCGGTCTGGCGGGCGAACTCCAGAAGTTCCTTGATGGTATCGCGGCATCTCTCCGCATCCTTGAGGATGCGGCTGATATCTTCTCTGGCACCCTCTTCCAGTTCATATTCTTCCAGCAGCAGACCGGCGAACAGCATAATTCCACCGACCGGATTGTTGAGCTGATGCGCCACCCCGGCAGCCAGCTTACCCAGCGAAGACATCTTTTCGGCCTGCAACAGCTGCACTTGTGCCTTTTCAAGCTCGGCTTTCATCTGCAGCTTTTCACGCAAATCGTGGAAGATGCCAATGGACGCGACCTCCCTCTCTTTTTCATACACAATGGCTGCATCCAGGCTGATGGGTATCCGGTCACCCTGTTTGGTAACCACATCTACCTGGTATGAATTCAACTTGCCCTTGCCGCCATATTCGTCGGACCGCAGTTTGCGCATGACCTCCCGGGCGGCGCCCTCCGGATAGATCTGGCTGATGTGAAGCTGCGTCATGGCCTCTTCGGCGCTGTAGCCTGTGATTTGGGCGGCCATATCGTTGAACATCAGTATCTTGCCGGTCAGGTCGGCAGAAATCACGCCGTCCAGCGCGCTCTGTATCAGGTTTCGTAAAAACGCATGGGAGCGCTCGAGCTTGTCGACCAGCCGTTTAAGAATGGGTACATCGTAGCTCATGACGGCGATGGCGTCGATGGCGTCATCGTCAACACCGGCGGAAGCGTCACTATTTTTGAATATCGGATAGGCATAGAAGCACAAATCGTCTTTATATTCCAGCCGATCGTCTGAGTCGGGTTTCATGGCCGGCTGGCCGGTTTTGTGTGCCTCCACTGCCGGGCAGCCATTGCACGGGTCGGAGCGATCAAAAAAGGCTTGATGGCACGATTGCCCTACCATCGTGTACTCATCATTCAAACCGTCGGCATCATCCTTGGAAGCCAGGATGATAAAGGAGGGCGAAATCACAAACATCTGGCGCTCGAGCGCTTTAATGGCTCGCAACAGGTGCGCTTGGGGCAAATTCAGCATCATCACTCCGTGGGCTATGCTCCAAAAACAGAAGAATCGACAATTTCTAGGTTCCCATAGATACAACGTCCGGCCGGTGAGGGAAGCTTGTTTTGCGTAGATCGAAGTATCTCAAAAACGCTTTAACGTGTCAATGCCGGCTCTGATCCATTGGTTATTTCGGCACCGATCTTGTTGAACGTCATCTGTCCAGAATAAACCACAATATGCGTGATCTGTAACTTTTGATACAGACCTCAGCAAAAATATTCTGTAATTCATGTTCACGATGCCGGCTTTGACGGCTATGTGGACGCGGCCGCCGGTTTGAGGACCGGTATTTCACGATCTGGTGAAAGAGATCTTAACTGCAAAGAAAGGAGGATTAAATGGAGATGGATAGAAGGAAATTTATCAAAAAATCGCTTCTGGCCGGCGTAACCGCTGCGGCAAGCGGCACATTATTGACATCGAAAGCATCAGCCAAAAGCCTTTCCAACAAAAAAAAAAGAGAGGAAAACACCATGACATCACTGAAATTCTTTATGGATACCCATGACCGGGCAAACAAGACATTTCCGGCGAAAATCACACCCGTTGAATTCGAAGGATTTTACGCAAAATACGAAAAGGCCTGTTACGCTGAAGGTGTCATTCCCGTGCGCCTGCATGTGGGCTACGACGACGGACGTGCGTTCTGCCTCACCATGGCGCCCGACGCCGATTCAGTAAAACGGGCCCATGATCGTGTCGGGCTGCCCTACGACACGATCACTCAAATCGCCACGGCCACTCCGGCGGACACATTCTTCCGGCGTTCTGCATAGGCCGATACCAGGGCGGGAAACCTCCGGACGGTTCTTCCTTATGCTGGACCCGCAGCCGCTGCCGTCTCTTATTTCATCAGCCGGTCCGTCCGGAGGCAGCCCCGTCAGGGGCTTCTGGCAGCAATGGTTTACAACCATTTGAGATTCAGATAAGCTTGCGCAATAAAACATCTGCAAGAAAGCCGCTTTTTTCAATAAAGGAGGCAAAGGGCCTGTGGTGCTGCCTCGGCGGTTGTCGACAACCAAAACACCTTTTGCGCAAACCTTCAAATCGACAAGGAGGTTTTCATGATCAAGTTCGATGGATTCCCCCTTTTTGAAAACCTGACGAAGCAGGGACGGGACATTCTTGATAAAGGTGTCGTGAGCAAATCGATCCCACCGGCGACCACGATTTTGCACAAAGGTGCGAAGACCTCGGGAGCCTATGTCGTTACACAGGGAAGGCTTCGCGTCTTTTCCATTGCGCCCACCGGATCCGAAGCAACGCTGTACCTCATCGATCCCGGAGAAACATGCATCCTCGCCCTCAATTGCCTGTTCAACGACCTGCTGTACCCGGCATGGGTTTCATCGGAGCCCAGAACAGAGGTTGCCGTCATTCCCGGAGCGGTCTACCGTAAATTATTCGAAAGCGAGCCGTCCATCCAAAACCTTACCGTGCATGCGCTGTCCACCCTTGTTTTCCGGCTCATGAGCGAGCTGGAGCAGGTACACTTCTGCAAATTGGAGCACCGGTTGGCGGACTTCATCCTGATTCGTGCATCATCGGACGGCCTGCTGCGCATGACGCAGCAAGAGATCGCCCATCACCTGGGAACCACAAGGGAGTGCGTTGCCCGGATCATGCAGGTCTTCGTCAAAAAAAACCTCGTGGAAACACAACGAGGGTCGACACAAGTAAAAGATGCGAAAAGGCTGTCCGATCTTATCGCTCAGCAAGAGTAGTGTTGTGTTCAAATGATTCAAGTCGATTAGGTGCTGAGATAACCATCCCAAAGGCGACGCACGCATTCAATGCCCTCATCCAGAGACGGCTTGACTCATCCCTTGTAACCGGAACACGTGCATCCTATCGTCCAACTAATTTTGAAAAGCGGCAATTTTTGTTGGAATAAAACCGACAGGGCCAACGTTTATCATCATAGAGAATGAGTCAACGACCACCTGCGTAATGCCCGGTTTGACAACAGCCAATTGAACATTGGAACAGCAGGATGCCTGATGAAGAATCAGTTCGATAAGATTGCTCTTTCCTATTTTAACGCACTGTATGGTTTTGCGTTATCCATCACCAGTGGTGCTGCGGATGCTGAGGATCTGGTTCAGGAGACCTATCTGAGAGCCTACCGCAAGTTCGACCAATTTGAGTTCGGGAGCAGCTGCAAGGCCTGGTTGTTCAGGATAATGCGCAATATCGCCATTGATCAGATACGCAAAAAAGACCCGCTGCTGGCCACCGGAAATGAAACATGCAGTGACGATTTTGCCTGCATCGATGTCAAAGCCGGACATCTTCCATGCGCCATCGATATTAAAAGGGCATTTAACGGGCTGCCGGCCAAATACCGGATTGTCGTTCTCCTCAAGGATATCGAGGGGTTTTCGTACAAGGAAATTGCCGACATACTGAATTTTCCAATCGGAACGGTCATGTCGAGATTGTACCGTGGAAGAGAGGCGCTAAGATCAATCCTTTCCGTTAAAAAGCCTCGCAAGATCGGAAAGAACATATTGGAGTTGAAAAAATGAAAGATTGTGCTGAAATTCAACTGCTCTTGTACCCATACCTGGATGGTGAGCTGAATGTAAAACAAAATATGGATGTTGAAGCACATATCCTCGATTGCCAGACATGTTGCGATTTGCTCAACGAAAAAAAACGGTTCCTGTCTATCCTTAAAAACGGATGCCTGCATGAAGAAGGGCCGCCGGCGCTAAAGGCAAAGATCGAACGGAAGCTGAGCAACAAACAGCGGCCTTTTGCACGATTCTTTTCGGATCACCCGTTCAAAGCGTCCTTTGCGGCTGCATTGGCCGGAATACTCATCTTTCTTCTGGGTGGCCAACTGCTGGACCTGAGTATCAGCCGAACGCCGCCATTTGTCACAGCCTCGCTTGACAACCATTTAAAATATCTCAATGGGAATCTGCCGCTGGAAATCGAAAGCCATGATCCCCAGGTGGTTGCGGCATGGTTTAACAAGCGAATCGATTTCATGCCGCACTTGCCGAAGCTGAAAGACGACATGATTGTTCTCATCGGCGGCCGATTGGATCGGTTCAAAGGAGAGAACGTGGCCCTGGTCTCCTATACGATCGCTAAATTGCCGGTGTCCATGTTCATCATCAAAGGCAATCCCACAGCCAATGTGGAAAGCAGAAACTTTGCGTTCCTGAAAGGAAGGCGGTTCAACTTCTCCCATCAACACGGGCTCGACGCCATCGCCTGGAGCGATGACGGCAATCACTTCGCCCTGATCTCCTCGCATTTGTCCCAGACTATTATGAGCTGCAAGGTTTGTCATGCCAATGGCTCCGGCCTGTCGGACCTTAATGCGCTGCTTGGAATGTGATCAGGATGAGCAACATCACCTTTCCGTTTATCATCCAGAAAGATTCGAAGCCCGATCCGGACAGAAGGAAACTGTTTTCCGCCCTGGGTTGGGGTTCGCTTACCGTGGTCTGCGGCACCGGTATCATTTCAACCCTACGATTCATGTACCCCAGAGTCCTGTTCGAACCGCCGGCCTATTTTACCATCGGTTCGCCGGACCAATTTACCATCAGCGATCAGGTGGACAGCCATGGAGTTTCCCTTGTGATGCTGAAATGGAAAAAATCCCACCGCACATGGATCGTACTTGAAAAAGAAACAATGTACGCCATCTTCGCCAAATGCACCCATCTCGGCTGCACCCCCAGTTGGTACGAAGAGGATAGGACCTACAAATGCCCCTGCCACGGCAGCCAGTATTACAGCAACGGGGTCAATTTCGCGGGACCGGCCCCCCGGCCCATGGATCGGTTCAAGATTTCGATTGCCGAGGACGGCCAGATCGTTGTGGATACCAGCGTGTTGTTTACCTACAGGGACTTTGACAATCCGTTTGCCTGCTTGGATCTTGAACGTTTGACAATGGTTTGAAATGGCAACGTCAGAACAGAAGCAAACCGGTTTGCCGGACATTTTGAAGAAGGCCGTAACCGATTCACGTATCGTCAAGTCGATGTTTCGCCATGGATATGCGGATACTGAAAAGAACCGGTCCCTGCAGATCTTTTCCAATCTTTTTTTTCACCTTCATCCGGTACGGCTCAAAGCACACGGGCTTCGCATCCGGTTCAGCTGGTGCATGGGAGGGATGACCTTCCTGCTTTTTCTCATCGAACTGGCGACCGGCATCCTGTTGATGTTTTACTACCGGCCGGTGGTTGAATATGCCTATATGGACACCAAGGCCCTGATGATCGACATACCCTTTGGAAGAGTGCTCAGAAACATCCACCGCTGGGGGGCGCACCTGATGGTGATGACCGTGATGATGCATATGCTCAGGGTATTTCTCACAGGGTCGTACAAGCCGCCGAGGGAGTTCAACTGGGTGATCGGCGTCATCCTGCTCATCGGCACCCTTTTGCTCAGCTTTACCGGTTACCTGCTGCCCTGGGACCAGTTGGCCTACTGGGCCATATCCGTGGGAACCAACATGGCCCGGGCGACACCGGTTCTGGGACATGAAGGGCCCTTTGCGCTGTTGGACAAATACCACGATGTCCGTTTTCTTCTATTGGGCGGCAGCGAAGTCGGTCCAAGTGCGCTGCTTCGCTTTTACGTTTTGCACGTCATGTTACTTCCTGTGGTGGTCCTGATGTTTGCCGCCGTCCATTTCTGGCGAGTTCGCAAGGACGGGGGGATCAGCGGACCCCTCTGACCCTGTAGCTGCAAGAGCCGGAGGACTCCAGATCCTTCGTTGCCGTGGGTTTGCAGTAGCCATACTACGGCTTCACCCATGGCGCCTTCCTGTCCCGCTGGGCTTTAGCGGGAGGCTCTGAAGCCCTCCGGCGCTTAAACGCGGGGGGGGCCTCAAGCGATTAAAACAGCAGTTATCATTTATGTTCTTACCGGATCATCGGACATGGGAAAAGAAATGGAAGCTGAAGAGAAACGACTGCGGGTGTTGGCCGTGGTCGAGGGCGCCTCCCCGGCAATGGGCAAAACGCCGGCAAAAGAGCGCTTTGTCTGGCCTGACCTGGTTTTCAAGGAGCTCCTGGCTGCCATCGGCATCTTGGTTGTTTTAATCATTTGGGCGCTCCTAATGGACGCGCCCCTGCGCGCGGAAGCCGATCCCTCCTGGACCGAGAACCCGGCCAAAGCGCCCTGGTATTTTGTAGGCCTGCAGGAGTTGCTGGTCTATTTCGACCCCTGGTTGGCGGGGGTTGTTATTCCAACCCTGATAGTGATAGGGCTGATGGCCATTCCTTATATCGATATTAACAATCCGGTTTCAGGCCGATACCGGCTCTCCAAAAGGAAGAAGGCCGGCACCATTTTCCTTTTCGGATGCGTCTTATGGTTCGGTTTGATCATCGTCGGCACTTTTTTCCGGGGGCCGAGCTGGCACTTCTACTGGCCGTGGGAATCCTGGCTGATCGAAACGCACGCCGGGAAGGCCCTGCGGTCGCTGCCGGCCTTTGCGGGTGCCGCTTTAATGGGGCTCTATTATATCGGCGGCATGCTGTTGCCCGCCATCGTCGACAGAGGGTTGCCGAAGCGTTTTGGATCCATCCGGTACCTGATCACGTTTTTTTTGCTGCTCACCATGTTGTTGGTTCCGATCAAGATTCTGCTGCGCCTGGTCTTCGGCCTTAAATATGTTCTCGTAACCCCTTTCTTCAATATTTGACAGGCATGAAACTAAAACCGCTTCAATTGGTATGGCTCGTAGTTTTCGCAGTATGCCTTCTGGCTGCCACCGGCTGGACCCTTGTCACTGAAATCGACCAGCCGTGGAAGCGATTCCAGAAGGATTTTACAAAGACCGAAAAAGAGTTGCTGCTAGCGAGGAAACATCGGCTTGAAGATCAAAAAAAGGGGGCGTCAGAAGCCACATCAAAGCAGCTGAGTGCGCAAACGCGGCGACTCGATCGAAAGATAGAATTGATTCAAAAACGAACCGCTGCCATCAACCAGGTCTGGATCGAAAACATCAAACACGCGGACCGCTGCATGACCTGCCACAGCGGCGTGGAAAAAGCCATCTTTACACAGCACGAAGGCGCTTTTGTCAAACATCCATCCGATTTTCTCAAAACCCATCCCGTCCAATATTTCGGCTGCACCCTTTGCCACGACGGAGACGGTCTGGGCTTGACGGTTTCATCGGGCCACGGCCGGGGCGTTCACTGGAATCGCCCCCTTTTGAGCGGCGAACTGGTGCAATCTTCCTGCCGCAGGTGTCATCCCTATAACGAAAAAATTCCCCGACACATTGCATTTCCTCAGGCGCCTGCCTTGAGCCGCGGCAAAAATCTTTATGTTGCCAAGGGTTGCCGGGGTTGCCATGAACTGGCCGGGTTCAAACGACCGGAGAGCATTGCCCCGGTGCTTTCCCGTGTGGGGGAAAAGGTCAACGGCCATTGGCTGTCCATGTGGCTGAAAAGGCCCAAAGACTATCTGCCGGATACCATCATGCCCTTTTTCGACCTGCCCGCGGAGGAGATCGAGGCACTCGAGGCGTTTCTGCTGAATCAAAAAGGGGAAAATCCGGTCAGGACAACAAGAATCGAATCGGCAAATTCGGCCAACGGCAAAAAGCTGGTTGATACGATTGGATGCCTTGGATGCCATACAGTGGCCGACCGCGGAGGCACCTTCGGACCGGATCTGTCCAGGGTGGCGGAAAAGATCAATCCACTCTGGTCCATACCGTGGATTAACCATCCACTTTTATACGATCCGGAGACGGTGATGCCCGATTTTCGACTTCAGGATGATCAAATTGGGGATATTGGCGCCTATTTGCTAACGCTGGGGAAAAAAGAAAGGGCCGGTGGACCGGCTGCCGCCACAGAAGCGATTGATACGGGCAAAAAGCTCTTCGGCCAAAGGGGCTGTACCGGATGCCATACCATGGAGGGGTTTGTCCTGGGGTTTAAAAAGGCCCCAGAGCATACCGGTTTCGGTGACAAACGCGTGGATGAACTCGATTTCGGCAACGTCACCGACATCCCCAGAACCCGGGCCGACTGGGTCCTGGCAAAAGAAAAATCCCCCCGGATCTTTTCCACTGAGACCATCCGCTTGATCATGCCCGACTTTGAGCTTTCCGACCGGGAAGCCGAAGCCTTGCGTGTGTTTGTCCTGAGCCTTACCGAACAGGACCTGCCCGTTGCGTATGGAAAGATCTTTTGGACACCCGATGATCCCTACCTGACCGGTATGCGGACAGTGGAGACATTCAATTGCATCGGCTGTCACAAAATCGGACTTACCAAGACGTCGTTGGCACTGACCGGGGATGTGGCGAACAATTACGTCTGGTCGGCCTCCAATTACGTCCTGGACGATATCGCGTTGAGCGGAGAAGCACTCTATGAAAAAGGTCAGGAGCTAAGCGATCACCAGTTCAAAGCCCTTGTCCATCGACGACCGGAAACGGAACATCTGTTGTTTCGCCACCGCTGGTTCCTGGACATCGATGCGGTGGACTACCTGAAACTGGACATGGGCCTTGAAAGCATCAACGCCTCCGGCATCGATGAAGGGCAGATCCTTGACAATTATAAGGACCTCAATTTCGCACCGCCAATTCTGAACTACGAAGGCATCAAGGTGCAGCCCAACTGGCTGTTTCAATTTTTAACGGCGCCGTATCCGATCCGGCCGTTAACAAAGGCAACCATGCCCACCTTTAACCTCACGCAAGATGAGGTGGTGGACCTTGTCGGATTTTTCCAAACCCGGGACGGCATCAACCACAATCCATTTTTCACGACACCTGAACTCCAACACACCGAAACCGACACGGCCGAAAAGATATTCAAGGTCTGTCTGCAATGTCATTACTACGATCAGGAGCGAACCCAAAGCAAAGAGCGGTTCGGCAACCTGAAAGGTCCCAATCTGGCCGAAGCCAAAAGGAGACTTCGACCCGAATACATCAAACAATGGATCAAATTCCCTGAACTTGTCATCCCCGGAACCCAGATGAAAAATTTTTTCTACTATTTCGATATCTATGCCCGCTTTGAGAAGCTGGAGCAGGACGAAACCGGATGTCCGGATATACCGCCGGATAAAAAGATCGGCATGATGGCACAATTTTTAATGAACCCGTTCAGGGGGGCAACATTGGAACAATGACTGCGTTTATATGTCAGGATTTTCGCCAAATCGGTTGGAGAAAAGCCACTTTTCAATAAGGAGGGGTAAAACGGATGACTTTTTCCACGATGAATCAGTATAAACTATTTTTTGCTCTGTCCGCTTTTATATTTCTTTTTTCAACAGCGCCATCCAACGCCGCATCGCAAGAGGCCGAGGCGCTTTACAAGCAAAAGTGCCTGTCGTGTCATGCAATTTCACCGGCCCAGAAAGTTCCGATAAAAAAGAGAGCATCCATCAAAGGGATGCCGTTGTGGTTTGCCGGAAGCAAGTTCAATAAAGAGTGGCTCGAAACATGGCTGGCATCCCCGCATCCCATTTTCGGAGTTCAGTGGGGCACCCTCGAGAAAGGGGCCTATGACCATTCCGCAGTCGACGCATCCCAGGCCGGGCCATTGGCCGAATATCTGATGACACTGGTCGATGCCGAGGTTCAAGCGGACACAACCGCACCACTTCCCAAATCACGCGGCAAACGCAGATCCTTTCTGAGCCGCACGGCGCAACTCTTTGAAAAACATCAAGGATGCTATGCCTGTCATCGTTATCTGAACAAGCGGGGTCAGGAACTGGGCGGTTTCAGCGGTCCGTCCCTGGTGGAGGCTAGCAACAGGCTTCAGGCCGATTGGGTCTATGCATTTCTAAAAGACCCGAGGCGATATTATCCCAACGGCAAATGCCCCATTCCCGGAGACATGGCCTTTAACAAATATACGGATGATAACAGGGCCGCCCTTGCAACGTATATCGTCAATATCGGGACGCGGTGATGATGAAACAAGGAAACGTCATGTTGCCTTTTCCTTCACGAAAAATGGGCCGGGTTGGAAAAAAACCATCCCCATACACTTTTATTATGGAAAGGAAGCGAGCCATCATGAGATCAAACCCATCCAAGAGGCTGCCGCAAAAATGGCCGGCTGTAATCGCTGCCATTTTTATCTTGCTGGGGCTGACGTCGAACGCGAAGGCCCGGGAAAGTGGAAGCGGTGAAGAGCTCTATCAATATTATTGCGCGCAATGCCATGGAGATAAAGGAGATGGAAAAGGGATAAACGCCACTGAAGATCTTCCGACCCAACCAAAGGATTTTACCTCTCCAAAGAACTTGCCGGTTTTTTCTGACGATCAGATCATCAACACCATCACTCACGGCGGTCCGAGGGAGCAACTCTCATTTATCATGCCCCCATGGGGCAATATCTTGTCTGCCGGAGAGATCGACCTCCTTAGAGCGCATCTGAGGGTGATATGCCAATGCAAGTATGATCCAAAGGCGGCGGCAAAGGCAAGGGCGGAACAGGAAAAGCAGAAACAATAACCTTACATATCTAACAAAGGAGGTCTGACATTGAAAGCAAAAGCGTATGGTCTTGCAACATTGTTGATTGTCCTGTTATCTGTTGTTTTGTGGATGGGCACAGGGTCTGCCGGTGACAGGGAGGTTTATATCGAGGTCCCCCTGGGCCTGCCGGAAGTCGTTGCGCTAAAGGACAACCCCCCCACAATGGCGAAGATTGAACTCGGCAAAATGCTCTATTTTGACCCGAGACTTTCCCTGAGCGGCACGCTATCCTGCGCCACCTGCCATGATCCTGACCTTGGATACTCAAATGCCGCGCCCGTCGCCGTTGGTCATCAGCATGCCTTGGGAGGGAGGAACGCCCCAACCGTCCTGAACGCCGCCTTTGCAACCACGCAGTTCTGGGACGGCCGCGCCCCGAGTCTTGAGGAACAGGCCGCCGGGCCGATGACGGCCGGTGTCGAAATGGCGGGCATACCGGAGGAAATTGTTCAGAAACTGGCTAAGATACCTGAGTACAGAGAACTCAGCATGGCAGCCTTCGGAGAATATCTCAGTTTCTGCAATATCCGTAAAGCCATCGCCACCTTTGAAAGAACCATCCTGGCGGGCAACTCTCCTTTTGACAAGTACTACTATGGCAAGGTTAAAGGCGCCCTGAGCGGAGCGGCCCTCCGAGGAAAAGAGGTCTTCGACAATCCCGACAAAGGGAACTGCAAAAAGTGTCACACCTATACCAAGACCGACGGTTACTTCTCCGACAATCAATTTCACAATGTTGGCATCGGCTATGACAAGAAGCTGAAAAAGGGCGAAAAATACGATCTTGGGCGATATGATGTGACCCAAAAAAGTGAAGACAAAGGGCGATTCCGGACACCAACGCTGCGAAATGTCGCCCAAAGCGCGCCTTATTTCCATGATGGCCGAACCTACTCATTGGAAGAAGCCGCGGTGATATGCCTCAACGGTATTCCCAACGACAATCTGGACCCTGAGTATAAAGTCAAACGGAAATTAAGCAAACAGGAGTTATCGGATCTGGTCGAATTTATGAACGCTCTCACCGGGGAGCTTCCCATTTTCGCCAAGCCGGCGATTCCGGGGATTTAAGTGAAAACTAATTACGGGTTCCGGGGTCTCAAACCCGGAACCCATCATCTGGACGCCCGTGAACCAGTGTCCATCCATTTGTTTTGGCCTCTCACTCGAGGGAGACGTACCGCCTATTTTCCTCTCCCTCGAGAGGGATGCAACACGAACGCTCCCTCTCCCTCGAGGGAGAGGGTTGGGGTGAGGGTGGCCCTTGCCAGAGACCACCCCCTCATCGTGCAACCCGGACATGGGTAACACGTTAAACCGATGACATGGGTTACACTTTTTGCGGATGGATCCGACACACAGTCCCCTCTCCCTTGAGGGGGAGGGTTAGGGTGAGGGTGAACGTTGCTATAGACCACCCCCTCACCTGACCTCTCCCCCTGAGGGGGAGAGGAATACTTAGGCACTGGACCTCTCCTCAAAGGGGAGTGGAATATTCAAACACGGTCTCCCTCAAAGGGGAGTGGAATATTCAAACACGGGACCTCTCCCTCAAAGGGGAGTGGAATACCTGCGACCCCGGGATTCAGTTCGATGAGCCAGAAGAAATATCGACTGCAAAAAGCCGATAACAGTTGGTGGAAGCAAAACATCAGTTGCCTGCAGGCTTGCCCCGCCCATACCAACGTGCCTCATTATATTTCCCTGATCGCAGAGGGAAAATTCCAAGACGCCTTTGACCTGAATCGCAAAGCCAATGTCTTCCCCGCTGTTTTGGGACGTATCTGCATGCATTTTTGTGAAGCGGCCTGCCGACGTCGCCATATTGACGACCCGGTGGCCATCTGCGCACTTAAAAGGGCCGCAGCCGATCACAAACCGTACAGGGACGAGGCCGGCATTCCGCTTTTTCTCGGAAGCCGACGGCGTGTGGCCATAGCAGGCGCCGGCCCGGCAGGACTGACCGCCGCCGACGACCTGGCCCGCATGGGCCACAAGGTGACGGTCTTTGAAGCCCTGCCGTTGGCGGGCGGCATGCTGGCCGTTGGCATTCCACCCTATCGCCTCGATCGGACGGTGATCAAAACCGCAATCAACGAGCTGGAGCGACTCGGTGTAGAGATCCGGCTCAACACGCCTGTGGGCAAAAAGGTCACGTTGGAGCAGTTGCGGTCGCATCACGATGCCCTCCTCGTCGCCGCCGGGGCCCACGAGCCCATCAAACTGAACATTCCCGGTGAGGGCTTGACAGGGGTATGGCACGGCGTGACTTTCATGCGTCAAATCAATCTTCACGAGACAATCGCCCTTGGCCCAAAGGTGGCGGTCATCGGCGGCGGCAACACGGCCATCGACTGCGCCCGTTCGGCACGCTACCTGGGGGCCGAAAAGGTGACCGTCATTTACCGCCGCAGCCGGGATGACATGCCGGTGAGTGCCGAGGAGGTAGCGGAAGCCGAAGAGGAAGGCGTCACCATCGAGCTTCTGGCCTCTGCCCTGCGGGTCATCAGCGACAAACAGGGGCAAGTGGCAGGGCTTGAGTGCATCCGCAACCGGCTGACCGAGCGGGATGACAGCGGCAGGCCCAGGCCCGTCCCCATCGAGGGCAGCGAGTTTGTTCTGGAAGCAGATACCGTCCTGCCGGCCGTCAGCCAGTCGCCGGACACCTCTTTTTTGCCTGAGATCTTTTCACGCTCCGGACGGGATCGGGTCGAAGTGGACCCCGACAGCTTTATGACCAATGTTAAAGGCGTCTTTGCGGTGGGCGACTATACCACCGGCCCCCGTGACGTTATTTCCGTTATCGCCGATGCACACCGGGCATCGGCGGCCATTCATTGCTATCTGCAGGGCGTGCCGGTCAAGGAGAAGGGGCGTTGCCTGAAGCAGTCCCAACCGCCCCATGCGATGGACAGCACATTCGATGCCTTGCCCCGCCAAACGATGCCGACCCTGCCGGCAACGCAACGCCAAAAGATCGAAACGGAGGTGCAGCTCGGCTTTGATCCGGAAACGGCCATGATCGAGGCCAAGCGCTGCCTGCGGTGCGACGTGAACATCACGGTTGACAGTGAGCGGTGCATCCTGTGCGGCGGTTGTGTTGATGTCTGTCCTTACGGCTCCATTCAATTGATTCCGCTGGATGAGATCGAAAGCGGCAACACGGTGTCGGATTTTTCCCAGATCCGACAGGGGGCCGCCCTGGTCCTGGATGAAACGTATTGCATCCGCTGCGGCCTGTGCCTGAACCGCTGCCCCACCAATGCCATTGCGATGGAACGCTTCGAGATTTTAGCGCCGGTGTACTACTAATCTATGCAACATCAGGGATCACATTGGGAAACATGCCCAAGTTCGTATGGGGCAAAAACAGGGCCGACGTAAATTCGTCCATATAGCGGCTGTTGCTGGAAAAATCGATATAGGTCATGGCGCTGCTGATCTGAGATGCCTCT
>JBNKKC010000122.1:0-55632 GCA_050291625.1 Desulfobacteraceae bacterium | reverse complement strand
AGCTCTCGCCCCGGTCAACCGAACGGTAGACGTTGCCGCGCAAGCCGAAGACGACGACGACGCCGTCAGGGTCGGTCACCAGGCCGAAGTAGCTGCCCTCGTATGGAGATACCAGCGCCGTGAAGTGGGCGCCGCTGTCGCTGGAGCGCAGCAGCGTTCCCTGCTCTCCGGCGATGTAGAAGGTATCCCCGACGGACCGAATCCCATAAAGATGAAGCTCCATGGGGTTCTCCACCCGGTCCTGCCAGGGCGTCCAGGTAACGCCGCCGTCCATGGTGCGGAACATCAGGTTGAAGGCCCCCACCACGAACCCGGTGCGCTCGTCGATAAAACACAGATCGAGAAAGGGTTTGTCCGGCCCGTCTTCCGCCAGGCGCCGGGCCGAAAAGAGCAGATCCTCACGCTTTTGCGGGTCCGGCTCGGCTGCGGCGCGCTTTTCAGCCGCCGCCAGCACCAGGGCCGCGGCTTTGATGCCGTCGAACTGTTTGACCCAGCTCTCGCCGCTGTCCTCGGTGTGCAGGATCACACCGAGGTGCCCCGCGGCCCAGCCTTTTTTCTCTCCCACGAAGGTCACCGTTGTGAGGGAGGCGCGCACCGGGGTCACCACCTGGCGCCAGCTGCGGCCGCTGTCGTCCGAAAGCAGCACGATGCCGCGCTCACCCACGGCCACCAGGCGCTCGCCCGCCCGGGTGACCGCGAGTATGGCGGCGCCGACGGCCTTGTCGCTCAGCAGTGAGGGGCGCTCCAGTGCGAGCGGGCTCTGCGCCGACGCAGAGCCCCCTGCAAGCAACAGTGTTGCGACGAACAAGAGGACGCCGGTAAACACCCAGTGTCTCATCGCGCCCTCCGTCCCAGTTGACCGGGGCTGAAATACCGCTGTTTGAAACGCGGCATGACCTTGTACTGATAGGGCGACTCGTTGGCGGTCTCGTTGAGATAGTAGGAGCCGGTCTGGAAGTTGAAGGTACCCCAGCTGACAACGGTCGTCACGCAGGGGACGTCCGGCGCCAGCATCGCCAGGGAGTAGCTCCAGCGCCACATCTCCCCGTTGGCGTCCCAGCCGTCGATCATCATGATCTGCCAGCTGTCCTCGTCAATATAATAAAGGCGCCTGGGCACCGCATGACGCTGGCCCTTTTTCAGGGTCGCTTCCACCACGTAGACCCGGTGCAGTTCCCAGCGCACAATGTCCGGATTCATATAATTGGCCTTGAGCAGGTCTTTGAACTTGGCGGCGCAGGCCCGATTGCCGTTGTAGATGACGTACATCTCCTTTTTGCCCAGCATCTTGAAATCGTGGCGGCCGTTGGGGCCGAAAAGCAGGAAGGCCTCGTCGGCGAACCCGATCCCCGAGGTGACGAAGTCCGGGGTGTCGTAGGAGATGGACGGCGCCCGGCGCACCCGGCGCTGACCCACCAGGTATTGCCAGATGCCCCGGGGCTTGGACTCGTCGCTGACCTCGTTGACCATGATCGCTTCGCCGGCCTTGTAGGGGGGACCCGTGTTGACCAGCTCGCCGAGTTGGTAAATGCCCTCATAGGTTTCCAGGCTGCCCTCTTCGTAATAGTAGGGATAGGAAAAGGATTGGATGCCGTCGGTGGCCATGACAATCTTGCCGTCCGGCGTGACCACCATGGTTTTCATGGGTTGCCGCAGGGACTCGCCCTTCCATGACAGCCGGTGGTTCAGCATGGCTTCATAACCGTTGTTCGTTATGGGAAAGGGGACGCCGCCATAAGCGCCGGTCACCCCCAACCCGCTCTTGTTCAGCTTGGCGCGGGTGGCGTTTTTGAACGTGTTGTCGTACACCCACTGGGGCGCCGCGGCGGTGCGGTGGGTGGGGTACACATCGACCCGGAAGTTCGGGTGTTTTTTCAAAAGATATTGGATCCCGTGGGCCAGTTTGTCCTTGTACTGCTCCATGTTCTTGCCGGTGATGGAGAAAAGGGGTTTTTCATCGGCAAAGGGATCGGGGCGATGGTCGCCGTTTTTCCAGCCTTCGGGCACCTTGGTGTAGCCGCCGTCCCAGGCGGGGATGGTGCCCTCGGCGTTGCCGGCGCGCTCGGCGCCAAAAGGCGTCAGGGTGGTTTTAAGTTTGGCGGCCTCCTCGGCGGTCACCGCCGCCGTCGCGGCCTGGACGCCCACCAACAGGGTCAATACCAGCACCGCTGAACAAAGGGTCCTGGAAAATGTCATCATATGCTTGAGTCTCATATCGTTCGTCTCCTTTTACGGCTTAGAAGGCTCGTGAAATATAGAAAGAGATAAAGTCGCGGTCGGCCAGGCTCTGGTCGAAGGACAGGTGGGGAGTGGCCGAGTTGGCCGGCACCGTGAAGGTTCCCTCATCCCCGAAGTACTTCACGTAGCTCAGCCCCGCCTTCCACACCGAGCGGTAGGTAAGACCCAGACCGACACTCAGGTCGCCGGCATTGGAGCTGCCGCCGTTGAAGTTGCCGATCGCCGACGAGCGTCCCTTGAAGTTGTAGCCGACACCCATGGGTATCGACAGATCCAGGCCCGTGAGCACCTGGAAGTAGGTGGGCTCGACGACCATCCGAAAGGCATACGCCTCCTTGGTGGTGTTCTGGGCCAGGGCCTCCTCGTTGTCGGTAATGTCCAGGCGACTGTTGTAGGCCAGCTCGGCCACGATCGCACCGCCGTCACAGAGCGGGTTCGCCTGCAGCACATAGATACCGGAAAGGTTGACATGGGCTGTTTCACCCACCGCATAGAGACGGTCATCCTCTTGGTTGCCGCCGGTCAGGCCCACATCCACCTGCGGGTCGGAGTTCAGTGGGACATTGCGCCGGTAGGAGAGCTCGGTGGCCCAGTTGAGCTGGCCCAACGACCCGGTGGCGCTCACCCCGTAGGTCTCGATGTCCTGGGCATAGACCCAGCGGTAGCTCTGAGTTCCAGGGGGCAAGCCCGGAAAAGGGGGGATTGGGGGAAACGGGTCGATGTAGGCCCCGCTGGGGGTCTTGGCATGGTAGATGGCCGCGTACAGCCCCAGGTCGATTCCCACCGAATCCAGGGTGTAGCGCAGCCGGACACCGCCCTGACCCTGATCGTCGGGTTCCAGATCGTCCTCATGGGTCATCGGACCGAATCCCGTGATCCAGGTCTCGGAGCCTTCACCGATAATTTCGGCGTTGCTCAGGTAGCTGCCCGCCGCCGGAATTCGGGACTCGTGCCACTTGAACTGATAATAGCCGCCGAAGGAGAGGTTGGAGGTGAGTTGCACATCCAGGGAGACCTGCTCCACCGGCCGCAGCACCTCTTTGAACTGGGTGCCGGGCACCTGGATCAGCCGGTAGATGTCGATGGGTCCCTGGGCCTCGCCGATGCCGTTGGAGCCGAAGAAGAGGGTCTCTCCGTAGACCTGCGTGAAACGACCGGCCCGCAGCGTCAGCCCCACATCGGCCAGGTCGATATTGCCGTAAGCAAAGGCATCCAGCAATTCGACACTCTTGCCGTGAAGCTCCTGGGTCTCATCGGTGAACTCGTCGTTATCGACACTGGTGGAGTTATTGGTAAACGGCGAATCGTTGTCGTTTGACTCGTTGTAGATCTGGTCGTACCAGCCGGCGCCGCTGACCCGGATGCCGCCAAAGGGAAGGCTGGCCTCCAGTTCGCTGAGCCAGTCGATCCGGTTCGAGACAAGCCCTTTGTCGAAGTTGCGGTCGCCGTCGTCGTAGTTCACATCCTCGAGCAGCTTGTCCGACTGATCATTGAGCCGGTAGGCCGCACTGTATTTTAATGTGTTGTCCCAACGAAGCCTCAGATTCGAATTGCCGGTGTCGAATTGAAACGCCTGCGCCTGCCATGGCAGCAGCGCCACGGCCAGCATCAACACCAACATCGTGCTCGGCATCCTTATCCGTTTCATTTTCGCTCCCTCCTTTGATGATAGGTTCCACTAGAATGTTAGAACGGGTTTGATCACGCGGCCTTGTTCCATATCGGCCACTGCCAGATTGATATCCTTAAAGGGGTAGAATGTGATTAATTTGTCGAAAGGGAACCTGCCCTGCCGGTAAAGTTCGATCAGCTTGGGGATGAACAGATTCGGAACGGCGTCGCCTTCGATAATGCCCCGGACGATCCGGCCGTTCATGATCAGATCCATATTCAGGCTGACTTCGGTGCCGGGGGGGACCACCCCGATCAGCCCGCACACCCCGAGGATGGGCAACACATCGACGGCCTGGCGAAACACCGCCGGGCTGCCCACACATTCCAGGCTGAAATTGGGTCCGCCACCGGTGATATCCAGAATCTCGGCCACCGGATCGGTCTCGCTGGAATTGATGGTATGGGTGGCGCCGAGCTCCTTGACCGCTTCAAGCCGCTCCGCGTTGATATCCACGGCGATGATCGTGGTGCATCCGCAAACGACCGCCGCGAGAAGGGCGCTGACCCCCACCGTGCCCATACCGAAAATCGCGATGGAAGATCCCGGTTTGGGGTGAAAGGTGTTCATCACCGCTCCGGCACCGGTCATGACGCCGCATCCCAGAGGCCCAAGCAGTTCAAGGGGCACCTCCTTGGGTACCTTGACCACATTTCTCTCGTCGGCCAAGGCGTGCTCGGCAAAGGCGGACTGGCCGAAAAAGTTCCCATGGATCACCTGGTCCGCCTTTTTAATCGTGGTGGTCCCGTCCGGACGGGCGCCGCTGAAGTTCAACGGTAAAAAATTGTGACAATAGGGGTCGTTTCCCGCCTGGCAGGAAGGGCAGGTACCACAGCACAGCCAACTCATGGTCACATGATCGCCGGGTTTGACCTTGGTCACCCCGGCACCCACTTTTTCTACGATTCCCGCGCCCTCATGCCCGAAGACACCTGGAATCGGAACCGGAAAATGCTGATCACGTGCGGCCAGGTCCGTATGACAAACACCTGAACTGGCCATGCGAACCAACACTTCTGTCTCGTTGGGTTCGCTGAGTTCAACCTGTTCCAGGGAGAACGTTCCGGATTGTTCAAAAATAATCGCTGCATTGGTTTTCACGACATCCTCCTCATATCGGTTGATGATCCGCTGAATAAAGAAAGGCTATTGATATTGTGAATCTGGTTTAGCAGGACATGTCCAGCCTGTCTATTATACGAAAGTATAGTTTTATAGATGGGTATCACTGATGGTGGGAACCGTGTTGAGGCAGGAAGGACGAACTAGTGTCCATCCTGATGGAACTTTTTAAGAATAACGCTCTGAAAAGATTTGAAAATAAGAATGTTACGGATGATCGTGTGTGATCTACCCTATCGCTGCCAAAGCCGGAGGGCTCCAGAGCCTCCCGCTTAAAACCAGCGGGGCAAGCCCCGTTCAAAACCAGCGGGCCAAGAAGGCGCGGGTCGAAGATCCCGCGACCAGCGGGAATCTGGAGTCCTCCGGCTGTTGCAGTGATAAGGTTAGCAGGTCAACATCTTACTGATCAGGGAGGTTCTGTTGTTGACTCCGACTTTGTGATAGATGTTTTGGAGGTGCTTTTTTACCGTTATCTCGCTGATAAAGAGTTTGTCGGCAATTTGAGCGTTCTTCAAGCCGGAAAAAAGGAGGCCGGCCACATCGATTTCCCTTTTGCTCAGATGATACGAATCGGCAAGATGCTGCGGGGCCGTGTCCAGCGATGGCTGCAACTCCTCGATACATACCATAAAGAGCATGGTGTTTTCCGCACCAGGCGTATGGTAAAACGTTTTATAGGTGACCGCAAAACGATTGTGGTTGCCCACGTCGACGGTGCGTTTCCTCGGGATAGCCGCAAAATCTGAGGGGCGACCCTTCATGCCAGTCATCATTTTCCGGCAATCCTCAACAAACTGGGAAAGCATCTGCTTACGACCTGAGCCGCCGCATGCGGAACCGTTCAACCCGTCGAACAATTCCTCTGCTTTGGGGTTGATATAGACCACCTGGAGCCTGTCATCCAGCAGAATAAAACCGACAGATGATTGTTTCTCGATGTAGTCGAGGATCTTTCCCTTCAGTTTCAGCCTTTCGCGAAGCTCGTTGTAAGCCAAAGCGTGCGCCAGATAGGGGGAAATGGCCTTGGCCAGCCGAATTTCCTCATTTGTAAACCGACCGGCTTTCCGGGACCGCATCCAGACAATTCTGCCATATATTTCCTGTTCGGCCACCAGGTTGGCAATGAGCTTATGATGAATCTTCTGGGGCTTGAGAAAGTCGGTGTAGTACTCTGTGGGTTGCTGCGAATCGTAGCTGTAAGTGCAGACCTCTTCCTTGCGGTCTAATTTTGTCCCCTGGTGCATCCCCTGCAGCAGTTGCAGAGGATCATACTGATGAAAATAGGTTTCGTAATAACCGTTGAATTTTTTATCCAGATTTTTCATCAGCACATATGTGGAAAATGTCGTCTTATCCGGCAGGACCAGAAGGGCGCCCTCGGCGGAGATGGCGCGGAACAGCACATCGAGGGCTTTTTGCCTGGCAAGGCCGCAATCCGAGTTTTCAC
Source organism: Desulfobacteraceae bacterium (assembly GCA_050291625.1). Lineage (GTDB taxonomy): Bacteria > Desulfobacterota > Desulfobacteria > Desulfobacterales > Desulfosarcinaceae > JARRKU01. The sequence continues at coordinate 49,153 of JBNKKC010000122.1, read as the reverse complement.
TGGATGCGCTGATCACTTCCAGCACATTGGTCAGTATGGGATAGGGCAACAACTCCATGGTCGTATCAGCTCAAAAATCTTGAAACCATGTTCGATAAAAGCAATTTATAATATATATCAAATTACCGAGGGCCTGTCAAAAATCGATCGATGATCAGTACGTACCGTATTGCTTGCCGGCCTCGATAAAGGCTTTCAGCGTGTCGGGTCTGGCCTCGTCCATGGCGGTGCCGATGCTCAGAATGTACCCTTTATCGCCGGCTGCGGCGTCAATGAGTTTCTTGGTTTCATCCCTGACCTTGTCGGGCGTGCCCGTTAAAATCAGAGATACCGGGAACCCCCCGGCGATGCAGACCTTGCCCCCCAGGATGTTGCGTGCCTGGGCCATATCGGTGCGGTCAAACAGATAAAGGCAACGGATATCGCTGGTTTCGGCCAGATATTCCAGGCGCTGGTTGTAGCCGCCTTCGACGAAACAGTACGGCACACAGCCGGCCTCGGCCAGGCCGTACATGACCGCTTTGAGCGTCGGCCAGTAGAATTTGGCGAACTGCTCATCGGACATGAAGCCGTCGGCGCCCTTGTGCAGCGGAATGAATACCAGGGGATTGCGGTTGGCCGTGGCCGCGCCGACACCGAATTCAATCATGGGCCGGACCAGGCGCTGGGCGGCCTCCAGAACCTTTTCGGGCCTGCGGAAAAGATCCATCATCGTCCCGGTGGTGCCGCGGAAGGAGTCGCTGAGCACGTCAAACGGCGCCTTGGTGGCACCGCCGGCACCAAAGGGAAAGCCCGCCGCCTTGATCTTTTCCAGGTAGGGTCCCAGGGTGTTGATCCAGTCGAAGCACTGCTTGCCGGCCTGCATCAAGGCCTTTAAAGCGGCCTGCACCGGCGGTGTGCCCAGGGCGATGAGCCAGGAGCCCAGCATGGGCATTTCCATCGACCCGTATACCGGCGGAATGTCGGCCAACGGCGCGAGGGCGCCGATGGTCTTCGGCATCCAGGAACGCAGCCAGAAGTCGGTGGGATCGCTGATCAGGTGGTCGTACTCGTCGGCCTGCATATACTCTTTTTCATTGAACTGGTATGAGAGATGTTCGGCCACACCATGGCCCGGCCACTTGTAAAGCTGATATTCAAGGGTCTCCAGGGCCGGACCGTACATCAACAGGGGGGCCGAAGCGGCAATGTCCGGTTGGTAGGTCTGACAATAGTCCAGGTTGGCCTGGCCCGCGACCGCGGGATCGTACATGGCCTGATGCCCCGAGACTCCCGCCAGCATGGTGGGGGCAAAAACGCCCAACGGCATGACCGGTACGCGCTGGATGGCCGGATCGATTTTTACGGCGGCCGCCACGAGTCCGGCGCGCTCCTGGTAGGCAGCCTTGTTTTCGTCATTGGCAAAGGGGATCCCTTCGGCGGCGACCCATTCATCCAGGAAGGCATCCTGTCGTTCGATCACCGAAAGCTTGTCCTTTTCTCCACTCATGCTGTCCTCCGAACTACTTGATATCAGCGTTTAATATAATGCCCATTCAGAAATGGATGGGCATTAGCTCAGCCATCCTTTTATTGTGTTCACCCCCATCACGGCATCGGTGACAAAGGCATCGGCGCCCACATATTGACACACCTGTTCATCCATCTGACCGCCGCCGATGATGACTTTAACCTTGTCGCGCAGGCCTTTTTCCTTGAGCTTTTCCACAACGGCCTTCATGGGATCGAAGGCCAGGGTCAACAGACCGCTCAGGCCGATGACATCGGCGTTTAAATCCTGGGCCTCCTGGACGATGGTGTCGATGGGCACGTCCACCCCGATGTCTTTGACTTCAAGCCCGTTGAGTTCCAGCATCATGGTGGCGATGTTCTTGCCGATATCATGGATGTCGCCCTCGACCGTGGCCATCACCATTTTTCCCAGTTTTTTGGTGCCGCTTTGCTCAGCTTCGGCCTCTTGTCCCGCCAGCTTCGGCTTGAGAATCTCGGAAGCGGATTTCATCATTTCACCGGACATGATCAGCTCCGGGATGAAATAAATCTGCTTTTCAAAGCGCGCGCCGATCTCCTCCAACGCGGACTGGTAGCAGGCGAATATGTCCAGCGCCGGGACACCCTGATCCAGATAAGTACGGGTCAGATCCATTGCAGTATCCTCCTGCATCTCGACGACGGCAGTGTACAGATCGTTTAAATCAGCCATAATTATCCTCCAACGGTCTATTTGTTTTGAGGGCCGATGCTTCCAGCCCGGTACGCTCGGTTAAATCTCTGGCAATACTTATCCAGCCCCATCAGCATTTCGGCCGCTGCAATGACACCGGTCAGGTCCCGGTCATTTGGATCGATGATGGCGCTGTCTAGCCCCATCTGGATGCACATGGCAACGAAGGTCTGGTTGATCAACGATCGCAGGGGCATACCAAAAGAGATGTTGCTGAGTCCGCACGTGATGTGGGCTTCAGGATATGTCTGCTTGATCATCCGGATAGCCTCAAAGGTCAACAGGGCGTTCTTGTCACCCGTGCTGACGGCTGTAACCAAAGGGTCGATATAGAGCTGATCCTCTTTCAATCCCCCCTGCTTGGCCAGGCCCACCAGCCGGTGAACGATCTCCACGCGCCCTTCGCTGGTATCGGGAATCCCCACCGCATCGTCCAGTGCGAGCAGGATCAAGCCGGTCCTGTATTCCAATGCCAGGGGCAATACCCCGTCAATACGGGATTTTTCACCGCTGACCGAGTTGATGATGGGTGTTTTTTTCACCAGTTTCAATCCGGCGCGAAGCGCTTCCGGATTGGCGCTGTCCAGGCATAAAGGCGCGTCGACCGCTTCCTGGATCGTATTCACCAGCCAGGCCATGTCCTCGGGCTCGCGCTCCGGCGACGTACCGGCGTTGACGTCCAGAAAGGTGCTGCCGGCCTCAACCTGGTCCAAAGCCAGTTGCTTGATTCGATCGGCGTTGCGCTCCCGGATAGCGGCGCCGACGGCCTTTCGCGTTCCGTTTATTTTTTCACCGATAACAATCATTGTCCCTCGCTTTGCCGCTATCCGGCCGGCAGCGGACACGATCGGGCAATCCCACCCGGTCCACCGTCCGTCTCCCGAGCCTCCGACTCTTATTATTCGTTCCGTTTGCGCTTGATGGTTTTCAAACCGGTCGTCTTGCACTTCCGGTGAACTATGGCTCTCCGGTAAAGGTTCGGGGGAACAAACCAGCCACCAAGCAATTCATCGTTGACTTCCAGCGAATCAACTAATAATATAGTCTTATAGATGATTAAATGTGAAAACTCAAGGAAAATATTTTTCATTATGATTATAGGAAAAGTCATCTCAAAAAGAGCATTGATCACACCGGACAGAGTAGCGGTCGTTTCCAGGAATAAACGTTACACCTATCAACAGTTAAACCTCCGTTCCGCACGGTTGGCGAACGCCCTTTCGAAGCTTGGCGTGGAACACGGAGATCGAGTCGGTCTTTTAATGCCGAATAATATCGAATTTCTCGAGACCTATTTCGCCACCGCCAAGATCGGCGCTGTTCTCGTACCGGTCAATACCCGCCTGGTTGGATCGGAAATAGACTTTATCCTGAATGACTGTACCGTCAAAGGATTGATCTTTGGAAAAGAGTTCGAGAAGACCGTTGCCGGAATGAACTACCCGGGTTCGGCCCGGTTCCGTGTATCAACAGGTCCCACGACGGTTCCCGATACTTTGGATTACGAGGCGTTGATCAGCGGAGCGGGGGAAGCCGAACCCGATGTCAGGATCGATGAAGATGACCTCCACATCATCATGTACACCTCGGGCACGACCGGACGACCGAAAGGCGCCGTGTTGACGCACAGAAATATCTACAGCGGCGGTCTGGATATGCTCATTGGATTGCATTATCAATACCCGGAACGTCTGTTGGTTCTGGTGCCGTTGTTTCACTCCGGCGGTATTACGCCGGTAGTGGGCCATGTGATCAAGGGCGTATGCACCGTTTTGATGGAGGCCTTTGACCCCGTTGGCGCTCTGAAATTGATTGAGACCCACAACATCAGTCTCCTTCTGGGGGTGACCACCATTGTTAAAATGCTGCTTCAGGTTCCGGAATTGGAATCGTATCACCTCGATTCGCTGAAAACCGCCATCCTGCCGGGATCTCCCCTGCCCTATCAGATCATCAGGGAAGCGTACGACCGTATGGGCCTCCTATGCCAAAATCTATGGGGACTGACGGAAATGACCGGTCCGGGATCTCATACCACCATCGAGGATGTCCTTGAAAAACCGGAATGCGCCGGCAAGCCCTATTTCAATGTCGATTTGCGAATCGTCGATTTTATGGGAGAAGAGGTTCCGACCGGAGAAACGGGAGAGATAGTCGCCAGAGGGCCAAACATGATGCAAGGATATTGGAATCTTCCCGAGGAAACCGCCGAAACCATTAAAGACGGCTGGTTGCATACCGGTGACATGGGCAGGATCGACGAACAGGGATATCTGTACGTTATCGACCGGAGAAAGGACATGATTGTCTCAGGAGGAGAGAATGTCTACCCCGCGGAGATAGAAAAGGTGATCCTGGAAATACCGGGGGTTTCGGACGTCTCGGTGATCGGCATTGCCGATGATAAATGGGGAGAAACACCCAAAGCCTATATCGAGCTTAAAGCCGGCGTGACGTTGACCCGCAAGGAGATTGAGACGTTCTGCCGAACCAAACTGGCGGGCTATAAGGTCCCCAGACATGTCGAATTTATCGCGACGCTTCCCAGAAACCCGACCGGAAAAGTCATGAAAAAAGAGTTGCGCAAGATGAATGAGAAGTGAGTGAGAGCCGGCTGCTGCGGGTTTAATTCCGGTGGAAAAGTTTTTCTTGATTTTTCGATAGCAATTCATCTATAAGACTATATTATTCACTTTGGCTTAGAATCGGTGATGACCGCATTCAGGCAATGGCAACAAAAGGAGGGGCTATGGAAAAACGAAAATGGTTACTTTTATTGTGTTTATCGGTGTTCAGTTTGCTGCTGGTTGCAGGACCGAATGTATCCCAGGCCAAGACCATCGTGCTGAAATTCGCCCATCCTTATCCACCCATGCACCCCCAGCATAAAGGCGTGCTTGTTCCATGGGCAAAGAAAATCGAAGAAGCCTCCGGCGGCGCTGTACAGATCAAATTCATCCCCGGTGGCGCGCTGGGAAAACCGGGTCAGGCCTATGCCATGGTTGAAAAAAATATCGCCGATATCGGATGGGATATCGCCGATTACAGTCCCGGACGCTTTCCGATGACCACGGTCATTGAACTGCCTTTCATGGTCCAGACCGCCGAGAAAGCATCGGTGGCGATTTGGAAGACCTATGAGAAATTTCCGGAATTTCAAAAAGAGTATGCCGATACCAAGCTGTTGATGTTGAGCGCCCACGCCCCGGGTTTTTTCGCCACGGTCAAAAAACCGGTAAGAAGCCTGGGTGACCTCAAAGGATTGAAGATCAAAACGGCCAGCAGCTTCACGACCAATGCGCTGCAGTTGTTCGGCGCGGTTCCGGTGACCCAACCGGTCACGGAGACCTATACGTCACTGGAAAGAGGAGTGCTTGACGGAGTCGTGATGCCGTTCGACGGTATCGTCATATTCAAGCTGAATGAATTGCTGAAGTATTATACGCCGGCGGACTTCTATTCACTGGTCTTCTGGGTGGCCATGAACAAAAAGAAGTTTGAATCCCTGCCCGACAATGTGCAAAAGATCATCGAAGAAAACAGCGGCCTGGCGTTATCCAGGGCGCATGGGAAATCGTTTGATGAAACCTATGCGAAGATGAAGCAGATTTGCCTGAAAACCGGAATGCAGGAAGTCACCTTCCCGGACAGTGAAATGCAACAGCTGATCAAACTCACCGATCCCCTGAAGGAACAATGGGTCAAAGATATGGAAGCCAAAGGGCTGCCCGGAAAGGCCGTATTGGAAGCCGCCACGCGCTTTTCCAATGAATAAGACCGGCGGCATCGGTTTCAGTCCCCTGAAAGCGATGCCGGCAAGCATGCTTTGCACGGCAGCGGGGCAGCCTGGATGCCCCGCATGGCCGCGCCGGAAAAGGAATCCAACCCGATGGCAAATCCATCCCGATTGAAAAAGAAACGATCGCTGAGCACTTACCTTTCCTATATCGGTAATGTCGCCCTGGCAGCCATGATGCTGCTGGCCACTGTGGATGTGATCGGCCGCTATTTTTTCAACGCGCCGGTATTGGGTGCCTATGAAATGACCGAATACCTCATGCTGATCCTGGTTTTCTCGTTCCTGGCCCTGGCCCAGTCGGCAAGGGCCCACATCAGCGTCGATATTGTTTTCAATCGCCTGCCCAGACGACATCAACATGTTCTGGATCGCCTGAATCATCTGATCTGCCTGCTGATGATGGTCCTGGTCTCCTGGATGAGCATCCAACGCATATGGGAACTCAAAAGGACCGGAGAGGCATCGGTACTCTTGAAAATCCCCGATTATCCATTTGCCGTGTTCCTGGTGATCGGCTGCCTGGCATTTTGCATTGAATTCTTCAAAAGTGTTTTCAGACCGACGCCCACCGATGCGGAGCGAAAAGGATCATGAGTTCAGAATTTATCGGTTTGATAGGTATTTTGGCGCTTTTCGGTCTGTTGGCCATGCGGATGTATATCGGCATGGCCATGATGGTGGTGGGTTTGGTCGGCAGCGCATGTCTTATCGGGTGGGGTCCGGCGACCGATCTGCTGGGACTGCTGCCCATGAACGAAAGCAAGTCTTATAACCTGAGCGTTATCCCCTTGTTCATTTTGATGGGCCAATTTGCATTTATATCCGGTATCAGTACCGATATCTATCGTACGGTCTACAATTGGATGGGCCACCTGCGCGGTGGATTGGCCATGGCCACCGTTCTGGCATGCGCGTTTTTTGCCGCCGTCAGCGGATCCTCCCTGGCCACCGGCGCCACCATGGGCATGGTGGCCATACCGGAAATGCTCAAATACAAGTACGATCCGCGCCTGGCCACTGGATGCGTGGCCGCCGGAGGGACGTTAGGAATTCTGATTCCGCCCAGCATCGGTTTCGTGATCTATGGCATCCTTACCGAGCAATCCATCGGCAAGCTGCTGATGGCCGGATTGCTGCCGGGGGCTTTATTGAGCGGTTTGTTCATTCTGGCCATTATCATCCAGTGCATCATCAGGCCGGCCATGGGCCCCCCCGGTCCGACGACCAGCTGGCTGGTGAGGATAAAATCGCTGTCCGGCACCTGGGGTATGCTGCTGCTGTTCATCGTGGTGATCGGCGGGATCTATACCGGCATTTTCACTCCCACGGAGGCGGCGGGCATCGGTGCCTTCGGTGCGTTCTGCATTGCCATGATCAAGCGCAAGCTGACCCTGTCCGGTTTCACGCAATGCCTGTCGGAAACCGGCAAGATGACGGCCTTTATTTTTTTAATCATCATCGGCGCCAGCGTATTCTCCTATTTCCTGGCACTGACCGGACTGCCGGCCACGTTGAGCGAGTTCATGACCGGTTTGCCGCTGCCGAGGGAGTTGATTCTTTTCGCCATCATTATCGCCTACATGGTGCTGGGATGCGTGATGGAAGTCTATTCCATCATGATCCTGACCCTGCCCATCATCTTCCCGATCATCCAGGCCCTGGAATTCGATCCCATCTGGTTCGGCGTGATCATGGTCATCGTCCTGGAAATCGGATTGATCACACCTCCCATCGGGCTCAACGTCTTCGTACTGAAGGGCGCCGCACCCGGTATTCAGGTGGAAACCATCTTCAAAGGAATCTGGCCGTTTTTTATTGCCGCGGTTCTGGCGATGGCGCTCATCGCCCTTTTCCCGCAGATCGCGCTGTTTATTCCTTCGCATATGTAGCCCTCGCTACATATGGTAAGGCAGAAAGGTTGCGATTTGCGGAAAGATTGTGATGATCACGATACATAAAACGGCAGCGGCCAAAAACGGCCAGATACCTCGAAAGATTGTCGACAGCGGTACGTTCGGCGCGGCCGCCTTTAAAACGAAGACGTTAAGGCCCACAGGCGGGGTGATCAACCCCACTTCCAGAACGATGACCATCAGGACACCGAACCAGATGGGGTCGAACTGCAATGCCTGAATGACCGGAAAAATGATCGGAACGGTCAGGATCATGATCGCATAGCAGTCCATGACGCAACCGAGCAGAACGAAAATCAGGACTATGCCCGCCAGCACCACTAACTTTGGCAAAGCCAGCCCGGCGATAAAATCGGCCAGCCCCATGGGAAGTCTGGCCAGTCCCAGAAAGGTGGAAAAAATGTTGGCCCCGATGATGATCAGGAAAATCATCGCGGTGGTGCGGCCCGTCTGCAAAAGGCAGTCGATAAGCGTTTTCACATTCATTTTTCGTTTGAACAGGGTAAACAAAAACGCTCCGAAGGCACCCACGCCGGCGGCTTCGGTGGGCGTGAAGATGCCGAAATAGATGCCCCCCATGACGATGACAAAAAGCAGCAGCATACCCCAGGTGCCTCCCAGGGATTTAATCTTCTCTCTTAAGCCGGTCGCAGGACCCGGCGGGCCGATCTCAGGATTGAACCTGCACTGGATATAAATGGCGCTGATGAATAGAAAGGCGAGCAATGCCCCGGGAAGAAAACCGGCGATGAAGAGCTTGCCGATGGACTCCTCGGTCAAGATCCCATAGATAATAAAGCCGATGCTGGGCGGAATCAGAATGCCCAGCGTTCCTCCGGCCGCCACGCATCCGGTGGATAATTTGGGATTGTAGTTATATTTGTCCATTTCCGGAATGGCCACCATGCCCATGGTCGCCCCGGTGGCCAGGGAAGATCCGCAAACGGCGGCAAACCCGGCGCAGGCCATGATGGTCGCCATGGCCAGGCCACCGCGGAAATGCCCAAACCAGGCATAGACTGTTTTATAGATGTCCGTGCTGATCCCTGAAACAAATGCAAATTGTCCCATGAGCACAAATAAGGGAATGACGCTCAACGTATAGGACGACCCTTCGGTCAGCGGCGTGATGCCCAGGATATGGAGTCCCGCATCGACTCCGACAATGCAGCATAACCCTAAAAATCCGGTCAGGGCCATGGCGATGCCGATGTACATTCTGAGCGCCAGAAGGCAGAACATCACTAAAATTCCCAGGATTCCTATCATTTCCGGGCTCATTAGACATCTTCTCCTTTTTTGCTTTTAACCACAGCGCCGATAAGATCCCTGATATATTCGATGCACATCACGATGCACCCCAACACGAGAAAAAAGGCAAACGGATAGGTGGGTATGCCCAGGTTGGGGGATGCCTCCGCCACCTCCTTCAACTCGAGGGCCCTTCGTGCTCCGATCCAGGTAATCAGGATCATGAGTGCGAGGCTCATCGCATGGTTAAAGAAGTTAACAAAAACTCTGACCGTTTTGGGGAAGCGGGACAAGATCAGATCGACCGTGACATGGGCTTTATTCGCCTGGGCGTGGGCAAGAAAGGAGAAAATCAGGATCAACACCAGAAACTCGGTCAACTCGAAGGTACCGGTAATGGGGCGATTGAAGACATATCGTCCCAGCACGTCGGCAGCGGTAAGACACATGATGAAGAACAGGGCGAAGGCACCTAGATAGGCTAATGTTGAGCTGAACAGCTCCGATCGTTTCAACAATCCGTCACCTTTCATTCGGTCATACCCCCCCTGTTGTCTTTGTTTGAAAAGACTCACATCAGCCTTCGTCGTATTCGATCAAGCCGCCGGCATGACCCGAGCTGAACACGTGAGCGACTGTCGACGCGACGCCTCCGTTTGAACCCTCTGCCTATGGCCGCAAAGGAAAGCCCCCCTTTGAGGGGGGGGCTTTTTCTTCATTCCATTCGATGGCAGCCGATCAGCCCACAGTCAACCCTTCATCGCGAAGGGCTGCTATTTAATATACTTGACTGCCGCCTCGAGCACCGCTTTGCCCGGTAATCCTTTTGCTTCCATATCCTTGACCCATTTATCCCTGAGCGGCATGGTAAGCTTTTCCAGTTTGACCGCTTCTTCCTGCGGCAGTTGAAGGGATTGCATTCCTTTTTTCTTACACAGTTCCCTCAAGGGAGCGTTGGTTTGGTCGTAGACTTTCCCCGCTTCGGCCGACATAGCCATTCCGGTTGTTTCATCGATGATTTTCTTAAGATCGTCGGGCAGTGAATCATACTTCTTTTTATTCATAACAACCAGCATGGTCATCGTATAAAAATCGGTCTCCGTTCCATACTTGAGAAGCTCGGCCAGCTTAAATACGAAGTTTCCTTCCCAGGGAAGTACGGTTCCCTCCACCACGCCCCTTTCAAGGGCGGTGTAGGTTTCGGTAATGGGCATATTGACCGGAACGGCCCCGAAAATTTTAAGCGCTTCGGTCACATGAGGGCTGGCGGTTCTGAATTTCATACCCTTCAAGTCGTCCAACGATTTGATGGGTTTATGAATGGAATTGAAATTACCGGCCGGGTGGCAGAACAGGCCCAACACTTTGACTTTCCGATATTCCTTCTGAAATTCAGGAAATTCTTCGAATATCTGCCACATGGCCCTGGAGGTACCTTCGGCCGATTTAATGATGAACGGCAGTTCGAACACAGTTGTCATGGGGAACCGCCCCGGCGTGTAGTCATGCAACGAATAGCTGATGTCCGCAATGCCTTTTTCGGCAAGATCGTAGTGATCAGGCGTCTTTCCCAAAGCGCCGCCCGGGAAAAACGTTACCGTGATTTGGCCGTTCGACATTTCATTGATTTTCTTTGCCCAAGGTTCGAAAACCTTTGTTTGCATGGTGTGTTTGGGTGAAAAACCCGTGGCAAATTTCAGGTTGATGGTCTTTGCATAGACAGAAGGGGCAACGCCTATCAGAACGCAACCCAACATACCAACGACGGCAATGACGATAATCAAAGCTTTTTTCACCGGAATTTCCTCCTTCTCTTGTGGTTTCAAGGTGACGTTGTTCGATAAACGACGCTACCCGCTTTCGTGGCGATGATAGCAATTCCTCACCGGGAAAACAATGCTGATATCCGGTTCGAGGCTATCCGGAGGGGGGGGGGAATGCAGGGAGCGAATAGCCAGGATTTTTATTGAATGCAAAATTGCATGCAATCAGTCCGGTGTCAACACTTTTTTTATAGAATAGCGCTTTAGCCACAGCCCATTAGCAGGGTGTACGCCATTCCAAACAGCAGCAACGCATCAGCCAGGCATGTCTCTGGCAATAAATGGAATACACGTTATCGGCGCTTTAGACACGGATTTGATTTCAAGCTTGACTTCCAACCACCGAACTAATAATATAGTCTTATAGATGATATCGCGCAGGGGCTCAAGGAAGATAAGTTCCACCACATGAGTTTTTTCCTGACGATTTTGCCCTGGTGCCGTCGAGTCGATCAACAGTATTGGCGGAGGGCAACGACTTATGGTATAGATTGTTGCCGTATTTATACCGGTCGCGTTAACCGGCAAAGCACGTCACCGCCGATTGAAAACCTTTCCGTGATATTAAGATAGGTATTGTTATCGTTCTCGGACCTGGGCTGAGCACACGACACTCTAACCAGAAACAGGCTGATTTGATTAAAGATTTTGAAAATGGGGAGGCGAATTCGGCCGGCAGCACAATCGACAGGCGCTCAAAGCTGCCCGCATATGCGCAATTGGCCAATATCCTCAGGACCAGCATTTCGCAGGGCGATTATCCTCCCGGAGCGCGCTTGCCGGCAGAAGCGGCTCTGGCCAAGAGGCACAGGGTCAGCACCATGACCGCACGCCAGGCCGTCAGCGTGCTGGAAGAGGAAGGATTGGTTTCCCGCATCCAGGGCAAAGGCACGTATGTGCGCAAGATCGGAGTTGCGTCCTGCAGCTTCAGCCTGGATGCCATGACCGATACCCTGGCCGACAAGGACAATCTGACGGTGAGAATTCTCACGGCCGCCATAAAAAAGAGCCCCGGCCCGGAAAAGGAGGTGCTGGACCTTTCGCCCAATCAACCGGTCGTGGTAGTGGAGCGATTGATCCTGTATCGAAACGAGCCATTTACGCTACAGGTATCCTACTCCAATTTCGATCCTTCGTCTCCGACAGTGGAGTCCATGCTGGACACGGTGGTGTTGACCGAATTGATTTTTCAGGAGGGCTGTTCCAATTTCAAGCGGGGGGTATTGCACCTGCTGCCCACCCGGCTCAGCCAACGGGAGGCAGAACTGCTTGAATTGGATAAAGGCGCCACGGCCTTCAAGCTGGAGCATCTATACTATGACTTTGACAATCGGCCGGCGGCGTTCGGCTGGTTTATCGTCAGCCAAGAAAAAATACCCATCGTCAGCAAGATCGGAATCTGGGATGAATAGTCAAGGCAAAACAAATCCGCTCGAGTCGCGGCTGGAGCGCCTGACAGTCATGATCACCGAGCTGCAGGAGGAGGCCAGCCTGACCGAATTGCGCGCGCTGCTGGCCGAAGGCGTCGATCCCAAACAGCTCCTTACCGCCTGCATGGAAGCCATGCATCGGATCGGGATGCGCTTTGAAGCCGGCACCTACTATATTGCGGCCTTGATTATGGCCGGAGAGATCATGCGCTGCGCAACCGAGTTGTTGAGTCCGCATCTGACCGATCAGCCGGTCGGCGGCAGCGGAGGCAGGATCATGCTCGGCACCATCCAGGGTGATATTCATGATCTGGGCAAAAACCTGTTTGCCATTTTGCTCAAATGCCACGGGATCGAAGTGATCGACCTTGGGGTCGATGTCCCGGCCCGCGTGTTTCTGGAGCAGACCGAAAAGCAGAAGCCGGATATGATCGGCATCAGCTGCGTGCTGACGACCAGTCTGGAATACCTGAAGCAGGCAATTGACCTGCTGGCAGATGAACTGCCGGCGTCCGGGCCGCCGATTATCATTGGCGGCACCTGCATCAACGAACAGATCGCCGGGCATGTGGGCGCAACCCTTTGGGCCGATGACGCCGCCGCCGGATCCAGGATATGCCAGGATATTTTACAGGCCAAAGATCGGAGCAAGCCTCTGTCGATTCCAGAAAGGTCCGAGTAACACCCTGTCGTTGGCGACCATTCAAAAACAAGCGCAAAAACGAGTAAGACATTATCGATTAAAGGTTTGACCCTTCGCAAGTTCCCTGTCAGAACAGTGTGAAGGGTCAAACCCCGGGATGGAAATTGTCAACAGTTGTATCAGGCCTCACGCAAGGCAGCCAGCCCCCGGGTCAACTCCAGAGCGACCCCCACGCCGGCCTTCAGCCTGGGTTCGGACAAGGCCCCCATAAGCCCAAAAAGGCCGACCGGTTTGGCGCCCGCCACGTCGGCGGATGCCGGCAGGGCGGCGGCCTTTTCCAACAAGTCCAGGGCTTCAGGCGCCACGAGTTTGTGCAGCACGCCCACCAACCGGACCAAACCGTCCGCTATTTGCTGCAATTGTTCGGATGAGTAATCCGAACCGATTCTCTTCAGCACCTCCAGACCCAAGTTCAGAATCCGGAATACCCCTTTTTGCTCCAACTCGTCCAAATAAAAAATAATCTGTGGAACGGTGGTCTTCATGACCGGTTCGGCAATAACCAGAAAATCGATTAAATTCTTGAGTTGGTCCAAAGTGAAGTTCAGATTTCTGACATTGCGCATGACGTTTTTGGCCAGGTACATCAGATCTTCGAGCTGAAAATCGGCTTCCACATCGGCCAATTCCTTAATCATGGCAGCCACAGCTTCGTTGACCCGCGGCGCCAACTCCTCCCGCAACTCGGCGATGGCTTTGGCCGACTCAGCCATGGGGGCAATTTGGGTTTCAAGACGATCCATGCGTTGAATGAGTTCGGTTTCTTGATTCATATCCGCACCTCCCTCAGGCAGCCGGCCGGATCTTGCCGGCCAGGTTCATCTGCGGTTCCAGGGGCAGGTCCAATCCCTTCATCATCAGGTTCCAATAGACCCAGCGGAACATCATTTTTCCCCAATGGTTGTGGAGACTCTCCTGAAGAAGGCTGAAGGGCCCCATGCCCGGAAAGGGGAATTTGCCCGGCAGCGGCTCGACCTTGTAGTTGAAATCGAGCAGAATGGCCTTCTCGAATCCCGAGGCCAGAAAACAGGTGGCATGGCCGTCAAAAGTGCCCTTGGGCGCGTACCCGTCGATCTCACGCAGCAGGTTCTCCACCAGGGTGTACGCCATGTAGTGCGCAACGGATCCGGCTTTGGATGTGGGAACGTTGGTGGTGTCACCGATGGCGTAGATCCGTTCGAATTTTTCGGCCTGCAGGGTTTCGTTGTTGGTGCCCACAAATCCGACGGGGTCGCTGACATCGGAATCGATGAGCGCCTTGTCCCCCATATTGGGCGGTATGGCAACCAGCAGGTCGTAGCCGATCTTATCCCCCTTGTGCGATTCGATGGTTTTCTCTTTGGCATTGACCTGGGCCAGATCGAAATAGGGCGTGACCTTGATGTTCTTCTGGACGGCCACCTGGGCAAGGATCTTTGCCGCAACGGGTTTGGTGAACACATTGTCCAGGGGGGTCACCAATTCGATCTCCACCTTGTCACGCACCCCGTTGACCGTGAAAAACCAGTCCGCCATAAAGACGAATTCCAGGGGAGCGATGGGGCATTTGTAGGGAATCTCGGCGATGTTCAGCACCACCTTTCCGGAATCGAAATACTTTAATTTTTGTTTTAATGCCATGGCCCCGTCAAAGGTGTAAAAATCGAAGACGTCCGTTCGCCATCCATCCATCATACCGTCAATTTCAGACGGCTGGATGTCGCAGCCCGTGGCGATGATCAGCCAGTCATAATCGTAGCTGCCCAGTTTGGTCTCCACTCGCCGCTGTTCTGGATCGACCTTGACAATCTCATCCAAAACGAATTCGACTCCCCGGGGTATAAACTCTTTTTTGGGTTTGATGACATCCTGCTCGCTGTATATGCCGAAAGGAATAAAGAGATAACCAGGTTGATAAAAGTGGCGCTCGTCTCTGTCAATGATGGTGATGCTCCATTCCGCCTCAGACAACTCCTTGCGAAGCATGTTCGCCACGATGGTTCCGCCAGCACCGGCACCCAGAATCAGAATGTTGCGCATGATGCCCTCCTTTGTTAGATAGGTTGAATATATATTAGGTGGGATTTGCACCGGCCGGTGAGATGCGCTTCAGTGGACGCGCATCAGGAATTCATCCACGGGAGCTAATAGGAAAATTTGTCCGGACGCGGTGCTCGCACCATAAGTTGGATAAAAAAGATCTTGTTTATCCAACATTCGGACTCTATAGCACCTGAAATAACTATAGTCAATTGGTATATATAATTGTGCTATTATTTCTTACGGCCGCATCTTGTAAGAAATTGATACAGTCAGGTTGTTTGAAATCGATACAGGTGCCCCTGATTGAGTCACGCTATGATGCAACCCCCCATGATCACATCATTTGAATCGAAATGGAACGGCATTGGGGCTATTCGCCGATTTCATAGGCGCCCAAATCCGGCGCACCGGATCTTTCCACATTATCCCGGTCAAGCTCCGATGAGACCATATCGGAAAATACAGCGCCCCGGTCGATGATGTGCTCCCGGGTGAACGTGTTGTCCCGCAAGTGAAAGTCCAGATCATCGGGTCTGACGAACAGATCGTCGAGCAAGGATGCATTGTCCCGTCCCAAAAGGAAATTGTGGTGCTCCGTTACGTCCATTCCGGAAGCGCTGATGGATCGGTAGACGATGTTGTTGGCGACAGCACAGTTTTCACTGGGAGTGCCGTTTTTGTGGTCGGTGATCATGATCCAGGGGGACATGTCATTGTCATGATTCTGGTCGATGACGGTGTTGTTGAGGATATAGCTGTTGCGCATGCCGTAGAACGATATGCCGTGGTAATGATCGACAATCACCACGTTGTTTTCCACGACCCAACCGTCGAAGAACCCGTCGAAGCAACCGATACCCTGGGGGCTGCCGGCCAGAGGATTGGGAAAATCGGTAGTGCCGATGATCAGGTTACCGCGCACCACATTGTTCGACAAAACACCTGTTCCGGGTGAGTCGTCCTCGCCGCGGCTGTAGCTCTGGATGGCGTCGTCGTGGTTGTCATCGACTTTCAGGCAGTCCGTGATGGTGTTGTAGGCCAGAAAGACGTTGTTGCTGATCAGACGGCAGCCGTCACCGCTGAAGTATTTAATGGTGTTGTTGACAGCGATGGTGTTGTCCGAGGCATATTCGATATTCAGGCCATGGCGGATGTTTTCGATGCGGCAGTTGACGATCTCGCAGTCGAGGACGCTTCTGAGACCGATGCCGCCGGCGGCTCTTTGAACCCACTGCGCAGCGTCCCAGGATGAGGCGTCGGTGGTGGTTCCCAAGGTGAGGCCGTTGACTTTGACCTGGCGGCCGATGCCCCAGTAGCTGCTCGTTGCCAGGTACAGGCAGGCGTCGCTGTTGTGGTTGATCTCGTCCGCCTCCCAGTAGTTGCCCGGGCCTTCATAGCTGTCCTTGAAAATAGTGAGGCCCTTGAGATAGATTCTTGCAAAGGCACCCTGGAGCTTAAACTGGGACAGGACCGGTACCTGGCCGTCCTGGGCCGAAATCGTCAGCCAGTCGGTGAAGATGAAGGTATTCAGATCCACATGGCCATGATAGCCGTTTCTAAGCAATAAACGGTCTCCGCCCTGAACAGGTGCGCCCTCATTGACGATGACCAGTTCCGAGTCGGGGTTGTCGGATTCGGCATGCCGGTACCACTGAATCAGGCCGTCCTCGATGACCTGCTGCAGGGTAAGCCAGGGATGGGCTTCAGACCCATTGCCGTTGCCGGAACCGAAGACCGGGTCGATATAAAACGTTTTGCCGGTGACTTCCGGCTCTTCAAAGGTATAATCATTGAAATCGGAGATCGGGCCGACGTCGCCTGGATCACTGCCATCGTTCCCATCGTGAGGCCCCCCGGAATCTGAATCGCCGGTCCCGCAGTTCAGGATAGAAAAGGTCAGCAACAGGCAGAACAACCCCCACAGCAGAACGGATCGCCACGATTTTATTCCCAGCATCTCTCCTTGCCTTTCAACTCGGCCGTGTCATCATCTATTATTCAATCCTGTGATGCCGCATCAATATCGATTATTTTTTTCCCCTGAACGTAATCTTTGGTCGCATACTGCGTGATATTTTGAAATTTCCTGACGGTTTTCCTAATTTTGTCTATACTGCCTTTTAACAAACGATAGTACTCAAAATTGCGTGGATCGTCGTCCGGACGGGGAGCCATATTCTTTAAACATGTGACCACCACCTGCAGGGGGTTATTGAGCTCATGACCGACCGCGCCGGCCATCTCCAGAATGGATATCAACTTCTCTTTTTCGAGGCGCTCCAGTTCAACCTGCTTGCTTTTGGAGATATCCATAAAATAGCCCAAAGCAGCGCGTTTGCCTCTGTACAGGATTGATGTAGCCGTTTCCAGTATCCATTTGGTGTTTCCGTTTTTATCGGTAATACAAAATTCGTACGGATAATCCCGCTGCCCTTTCAGCATTCTGATAAAATTCTCTTTGACATGGCCCCTGTATTCGGGTTGGACGATGTTGAGAGATACTGTCCCGATCAGTTCATTTTCGCGGTAACCTGTAATGCGCGTGAACTCCGGATTGACGTACCGAAACCTGGCTTCCTGCACAATGTAGCAACCGATCAACGAATTGTGCATGCTCAGTTCCAGTTTCGCTTCGGCCTGTTTTTTTAACGTGGCCAGTTCGAGTTCCAGGGTTTTCAACTTGGCGGCCACGGCGTCATCGCTTGGTTTTTGTGTCATTTCGTCACCTGTAAGGTGCAGGTACTGAATCGGATGATATGAGTCTGTCATATTGTTGAGCGGAAAAAACAACGACATGTTCCGGGGATCCAAGAGCGATGATCGCCCGCCCCCCCCCGGACGGACAAGGCCTCCCGGCAAGATGCCGGGACGCCCATTCCGGGTAGCATGATCATATATAGGATCATCAGACAATGCAATGACCAAGCACGGATATGGCGCAAATTGGGATTGACATTGCCGGCGCATTCATGGATTTATGGGATAGAACCATCAGTGGAGGTAAACAATGAACTTAGCTGACATGTTGGACCATGCCGCCCTGTTTTTCCCCGATCGACCCGCCGTTATCGAAGAGGATACAACCATTACTTTTCAGCAATTCAACTCAGAGGTCAACTGTGCCGCCTCCGCCCTTGTGGATATGGGTTTGTCACGGGGCGATCATGTGGCGCTCTGCGCTCCGAACTCCTATGCCTGGCTGGTGATCTATTACGCTGCGATCAAAGCCGGCGCGGTCGCGGTGACCTTTTCCTATCTGCTGAAAAGAGATGAACTTTCCCAGACAATGGCGGACTGCACTCCGAAGTTTTTATTTACCTGCGACGAGAAGTTAAACGACTTTGAGGATCAGCGCAAGGCATCCTATCTGACAAAGGTTATCTGCGATCACGGCGATATCACGTTTTCCACCCTGATTGAAAGCGGCAACAGACGATTTGAGCCTGTCGACTGCCACCGCGATGACACAGCGGCCATTTTGTACACCGGCGGCACTACCGGTAGGCCCAAGGGCGCCATGCTGTCCCATCAAAACATAAAGTCTTCCATTTTCAATATCGCATATTATGAACGGTGCAATCCCGATGACCGGGCCCTGTGTTTTCTTCCTCTGAATCATGTTTTCGGTCAGATACATATCATGAACTCCACCGTATTCAGTTGCGGGGCCATTATCATCCAGCCGGCATTTGATCTGGATCGGGCCATCGACGCGATCGAACGATACGGCATCACCAAGTTTTATGCCGTACCGACCATCTATATCCGTTTGTTGGGCGTGCCGGATTTAAAAGAAAAATTAAAAACCATCCGCTATTGCTTTTCCGCCGCCGCCAGCATGGCCTTGGAGGTGGTCCATGAATGGAAGAACAGAACCGGACTTGATATCTACGAGTCCTATGGCATGACCGAAAGTGCCACCATGGTCACTTACAATCATTACTACCGCCATAAAGTCGGATCCGTGGGCACCCCGGTCAACCTGGTAGAGGTTCAGATCCGTGACACATCCGGCAACGTTCTGCCTGCGGGCGAGGAGGGAGAAATATGCATCCTGGGACCCAATATCACAAAGGGTTATCTGAACAACCCCAAGGAAACCCAGGCTGCATTCTGGGGTGATTGGTACCGATCCGGAGATGTCGGTGCTTTTGATGAAGACGGGTACCTTTATATAGTGGACAGGCTCAAGGATATGATCATCACCGGGGGAGAGAATGTCTACTCCAGGGAAGTTGAGGAGGTGCTCTACACCCGCCCCGAAGTCCTGGAGTGCGCCGTTGTCGGTTTACCCGATGCGCATTACGGTGAATGCGTCACAGCTTTTATCATTCCTCAGCCCGGCAAGCATATCGACGGCGATGCGTTCAAGGCCTTTATGAAGGAGCGACTGGCAAATTTTAAAGTACCCAAGACCTTTATCGAAGTCACGGAGCTGCCGAAAAGCAGCACCGGCAAATTGTTGAAGCGGGAGATCCGGGATATGTACGGGCGGTAATTCCTAGAAGTGGTTTCAAAACCACTTCTAGGCTTTGTCCCATTTCTCTGTAATTTGATCGAGGGTTTTTCTGTCTGTGATGTAGTTTTCGTAATGGCCGCACGTTGCACAGATATAGGTCTCCTGATCAGAGGCTGAAGTAAAAAAGGAGAGGCCTTTGACGTACACACACTTATCACCGGAGACAATGCCGTTTGTTCTCCTGTAAACAGTGTCAGAATCACATCGCGGGCATTTTCCATTTTTCATGGGCTGACTCCTCAATTCGATATTGAGCGGTTACCGGACGCCGCAAACCAAAATAGACAAGAGTGCATTTCCTGCGATCCTCATCAGCGATGCTCAGGGCGTTCATCTTGCAGCAAAGATGCCATAAAGACGTTTTCCTCACGTGAAGCTCACAATACAGCTTCACATGGATGGAAGGCGTTCCCCATTTTCCATAGGCGTTTACTTAAAGGTATTGTATAATTTGTGCATGATGCAATAGGGTTATATAGTGTCGTAGAACGGTTGTCAACGACGCGTCCAAAGGACCGGAACGGCCGGAACATTGCGTTCGGATGTGTCTGCGGGAAATAGGATATGAACCCAAAAAACAAATACGATGAAAAACTGCGGGATGCTCTTTTAACCGGCATTCAACGATTATGCCTGATCTTCTGGGGACCGTCCGAGGAGTTCTGCCGGAGGATGCTTGAGCCGTCTTTTCTTCGACCATTTTAAGACATTGCTTGCCTCAGGGACGCCCATTGGGCCGCCCTTCTGAAAGATCTGCAGCGTCTTCTCGAATGCTTCTCCGATCCGGCATCTTTATTTACATATCTTGAACAAGGCTATGTGAGGTTGTTTGTCAATGCAAGGGAAGGCATCGCAGCGCCATTGTATGCATCGTGCTACGAAGAGGTTGCAAGTATGGCCTCTGACAAAGACGGCTAAAGCCGTTCTTTTGACTTGTTGAAGCGCTTTATGGAATCCTCAAGATGGAGCTTCATGAACGCTGCAGCCTTTTCAGAGTCTTTTGCTTCAATGGCCCCAATAATGGCGCTGTGATGAGCGATGATCTGCTCGATCCATTTTCGTCCTCTGCTGAATGCCTTGTGAAGGATTTCATTGTTTTTTTCCATCAGGGCCACAATCCCTTCATAAATTCGCGACAGAATGACGTTATGGGCGGCTTCCACAATGACGGTGTGAATCAGGAATTCCTGTCTGGCCTGCTGTTTGATTTCTTCGGCATTGCCCGGCCGATCTTGCTCAAGTTGAGCCAAAACTTCCTTTAATTTTTCAAGCTCATCCCTGGTGCGTCGCCGGGCCGCCAGTTCCGCCGCATGGACATCAATAATCAGCCTCATTTCCATGAGTTGCGGCACAAAGTCTGAATTCCAGGACGGCAGGTAGCGCAAACTTTCGTTGAAATCCTGCAATGGCTGTTCTTTGACAAAAATGCCCTGACGGAGCCGGACCTCCAATATGCCAAGGGTTTCCAATGCGACAATCGCTTCCCTTAAAAGCACCCTGCTGATCCCAAGCTGCTCGGCAAGTTTCCTTTCCGGCGGGAGCTTGTCATTGGGGGCGTATACACCCTGTTGGATATCCTGCCTGATTTTTTTGATGATTACTTCCCGTTTATTTTCCATTGCAGCCGCTTCTCCGATTCTGGGTTGGTTTTTTAATATCAACCGAAAAATCACTTGACAAATATAAATTAATCAGTAAAAATTGTGCCAAAGCTGGGAAGACCTTGGTAAGACCAACTATATGTGTTTTGAACTTTGTTGTAAAGATTTAATTTGTTTTTTTGGTCCTTTTTGGTAAGACCAAGGACATACCAAATAAGGGGGCGATTATGTTGTCATCCCGTTTAACCGGTTTAAAAAATCAATTGGTGGAATCCAAACCCCGTGTATATGCGGAGCGCGCATTGCTGGTGACCCAGGCTTATCAGGAAACCGAAGGTTGCGAGACTTGTGTTCAAAGGGCCCATGCGATGGAAATGATCCTTTTGAACTGCAGCGTCGTTATCCGGGAAAATGAACTGGTGGTGGGCGCCAAGACCCCTACCCCCCTGGGATCCCCACTTTATCCTGAATTCGACAGCAAGTGGATTGAACGAGAGATCGATACCCTGGCTCTGAGAAAAGAGACGGCGTTCCTGGTTGACGAGGAAAACAAGACAGCGGTAAAGGAACAGGTCATCCCCTACTGGGCAAGCCGGACAGTGAACGACCGGATCCTGGAAAACGTGCCGCCTGAATCGCTGGAAGCGGTCGACGAGGGGATCTTTTTCCATTACTAACTGAACCGCAGCATCGGCCATATTACGGTGGACTACGGCCGTATCTTGAACCAGGGATTGATTGGGATCCAGACCCGGGTGACGGCCGCTCTCGAGGAAAAACCGGACAATATCTATCTCCAATCCATGCTTAAGGTCATCTCCGCCATCGAGGGATTTTGCCCGGCGCTATGCCGATGAAGCCGAAAAACTGGCTCACTCCAGCGCAGATGAAACGCGTCGCGGCGAGCTGTTGGAAATCGCCGAAATTTGCCACCGGGTTCCCCTGCATCCGGCAAACAGCTTCAGGGAAGCCATCCAATCTTTCTGGTTTTTCCATCTTGTACTCAATCTGGAGAGCAACTCCTATGCCATCTCCCCCGGCCGTTTTGATCAGTATATCTACCCCTTTTACCGCAAGGACCTGGGAGTGATCACCCGCGAAGCGGCCCAGGAGGTGATCAACTGTCTCTGGGTGAAATTTGCCGAATTGACCGTGGTAAAGGAAGGGGCAACGGCAAAAGCCAGCAATACCTATACGGACTTCCAGAATCTGAATGTCGGGGGCCTGAAAAAAGACGGAACCGACGGCGTCAACGATATCTCGTACATGTGCATCGAAGCGCAAAGCGATTTGTGTCTCCCGCAGCCCCAATTGTCCAGTCTGATCAGCACCCGCTCCCCCCGGGAATTTCTGATCAAGTCGTGCGAACTGGTCAGGAAGGGAACCGGTATGCCGGCCATCTTCAACGCGGATGAAACCATCCTTGCCCTTATGGATAAGGGAAAATCCCTGGAAGACGCCCGCAGCGGCGGCATTAACGGTTGTGTGGAAATCACGGGCCAGGGGAACGACCACATGGCATCGTCGGGGTATGTGAACCTGGCTAAAATCCTGGAATTTACCCTGAACAACGGAAAGAGCATGACCACCGGCAGACAGTGGGGCCCGGAAACCGGTACGGCGGAGGAACTGGATTCCAAGGAAAAAATCTGGGCCGCATATGAAACTCAGATCCGCCACCAGGTGGCGCTGAAACACCGGTACGACCAGGGTGCGAGAGCTGCTTTTGCAGCGGCCTGTCCAGCGCTTTGCACCTCACTGGCCATCGAGGGATGCATCGAATCCGCCAGGGATTTCCATGAGGGAGGCGCTAAATACAACCTGCCGATGATGTGCGGTGTGGGAACCGGAACGGTGGCGGATTCGCTGGGCGCCATCGACCATTTTGTATATAAGCATGATCAGATGCCCCTGAGCCGTATCACCAAAGCCATGCAGGCCAATTTTAGCACGGACGAAACCCTGAGGCACCTGCTGCTGAAGAAGGGACCGAAATTCGGAAACGACAAGGATGAATTAGCGGCCGTTGTAAACGAGGTTGCCGCGGGAAACGATTTCTATTGTGAAATTGTCCACGCATAGGGCTCGAGTAAAAACAACGTCACATTTTTCGCGAACCGTTCAATTGTGTTTCCAATGAGGAGGAAGTCACCATGTTAACCACCAGAGTCACGCGACTGAAAAAAAGGCTGCGCGATACCAAACCGAGTATTTGTATCGAAAGAGCCAAGTTGGCGACGGAGTTCTACAGGCAGTGTTCGGTTGAAACGCCGGTCATGAGACGTGCCCGGCTTCTTTCTTACCTGTAGGAAAATATGACAATTTACATCGCAGACGATGAATTGGTGGTCGGCAACCACGGAACGGAGTTTCGCAAAACACCTGTTTTTCCCGAATTCGGTTCGAAGTGGATTGTCAACGAAATCGATCTGTTTCCGACGCGGGGAACGGACCCTTGGCGCATGCCCGAGGATGAGAAAAAGGAACTGCTGGATATTTTGAGTTTCTGGGAGGGCAAGGGATTTTATGAAATGACGCTTGCCAACCTGTCGGAAGAAGCGCTCGAAGCGGAAAAGGCGGGCGTTTTATCGATCGGTTCCCGAATTACGTCGACCGGACATGTTGTTCCCAACTATCCCAAGGTGCTGAGCATCGGCTTGAACGGTATTATCGAAGAAGCCAGGGCGCAAATCGCTTCGTTCGATGCCATCGACCATGAGGCCCTGAAGAAGATCGATTTCTTGAATGCCATCATCATCAGCTGCGAAAGCGTCATTCATTTTGCGAAACGGTTTTCGCAAAAAGCGCAGCAACTGGCTGGAGTCACGGAAAATCCTCAAAGGAAGAAAGAACTGGAGTCGATTGCCCGGATTTGCGCCAATGTGCCTGGAAATCCGCCGCAGAGCTTTCATGAGGCCATTCAGTTTGTCTGGTTCATCCATTTGACCATCCAATTGGAGACAAACGGACACTCCATCGGCCTTGGCAGATTTGACCAGTATATGTTCCCGTTCTACCAAAAGGATCTCGACAACGGCGAGATGACAAAGACCGAATGTGTCGAACTGATTCAGTGCTTGTGGATGAAGATCACCGAAATCATCAAAGTGCGGGACAGTTTTAACGCGCAGGCATTTGCCGGTTATCCGATGTGGCAAAATGTGGCCATTGGCGGTCAGACGGGCGACGGCATGGATGCAACCAACGAACTGTCCTACCTGGTGCTGGAGGCCACCGATGGGGTTCAGACGACGCAGCCGTCCGTTTCATTCAGGTACCACGATAAGATCGCGCCGGATTTCTTCGAAAAAGCCCTTACGATGATTCAAAAAGGGCTGGCCACACCCGCCTTTTTCAATGACAAACTGGTCATTCCGCTGGTGCTGGCCAAGGGAGCCACCGTAAGAGAAGCAAGAGACTGGAGCATTGAAGGTTGTGTCGAACCTTACGTCAGCGGCAAAAGTGACGGGCGTCCCGTCGTCGGTTATATCAATACCATCAAAATTCTCGAGCTGGTTATGAACAATGGTGTCGATCCGCTCACCGGAAAACAGCTGGGCCCCAAAACGGGAGAATTGGATACGCTTAAACGCTTTGAAGACGTGATGAACGCGTATGAGATCCAGATGAAGCATTTCAACAAGTTGATGCTGGACAGCTACAATATTGTGGGATCGATGCACGCCACCATGCTGCCCGTCTTGATTACGTCGGCGGTGGTCGACGATTGCATTAAAAAGGGGTTGTCTCTGCAGGAAGGCGGTGCGAAATACAGCTCGTCGGGATGCTTCATTACCGCTTTGGCCAATACGGCCGATTCACTCGCCGCCATTCAAACGCTTGTCTTTGATGAGGGCAAGCTGACGCTGGAGGAATTAAACGCCATCTTGAAAGACGATTTCGAAGGAAATGAAAACGTCCGCCAGCTGCTGTTGAATAAAGCGCCCAAGTACGGCAACGACAATGACCTGGTCGACGGCTTAGCCAGAAGACTGGTCGGCATGTATTCCGATGAAATCGAGGAGTACCGCGATTCAAGAGGCGGAAAATACCTGCTCTCCGTATTGTCGCAGTCGTTCAATGTCCTGCAGGGCAAAAGCGTGGGGGCGACGCCGGATGGAAGGCATGCCTTTGCGCCGCTGGCCAACAATGCATCGCCGGGTGCAGGTCGCGACGTGAACGGACCGACAGCCTCGGTCAGGTCCATTTCCAAGATCGATCAGATGCAGGCGCTGATCGGTACACTCCTGAACCAGAAATACGATCCCGCCATCGTTGCCGGCGAAAAAGGGTTGGATATTCTTGGCGGTGTCATTAAAGCCTACTTCGACCTCATGGGAGAGCATATCCAGATCAACGTCGTCAGCAAAGAGACGCTTCTGGATGCACAGGAACATCCGGACAATTACAAAAATCTGATGGTTCGAGTCGCCGGTTATTCGGCCTATTTTATCGAACTGGACAAACATGTGCAGCAGGACATCATCAATCGTACGAGTCAATCGTGCGGATTGGGATGTTGACCGCCACCGGTGATGCAACAATGACATGAGCGAACCGGTGAGCGCTCAAGCACGCATGCTCATCCGTGACGTGCGCCGGAATAAAGCAAAAAGCCGGGTCTCAAAGGGCCCGGCTTTGGCAAACAATGGGTTGCCGGCCTTTCTCCTGAAATGACATGGCCGGCCGGACGTCGATTACTCCGTCTTTTTAATTTCGTACGATCCATCCTTTTTGAAAGTGCAGCCGGCTTCGAGGTAATAGACTTTCTTCGACTCGGGTCTTAAATCCTGCAGCATATAGAACGACTCGCCGCTTCCGGCGCCCGTGGAGCAGTCAAAAACAATGGGTTTGTCCGCGGACAGGGTTTTTGACCATTTTTTCCGGTTCATCCACGGGTATGTTGACGGCGGTTTTAAAATGCCCCTGGTCGTATTCATCCTTGTCGCGCACGTCTACGAGCAGGATGCTCCCGGGACGGTTTTGGATGATATCGTTGAATTGATCGATGGCCATCGCACCTTCCTCGGTGTCTTTCTCGATGGGCATGGCCATATTGTCTGGAATCTTATCGGCGCGGCCTTCCAGTACTTCGGCAATGCAGGCGCCCTTGCCAAAGACCACCCCCTCACATGACCTCTCCCCATGAGGGGGAGAGGAATTTATCATGCTCTGACCTCTATTCCCGAATGGAGGTGAAATTTGTCGTGCTCTGGCCTCTATTCCCGAATGGAGGAGAAATTTGTCGTGCTCTGGCCTTTAATCCCGAGAGGAAGAGGAATTTTTGGTGCTTTGGCCTTGTACCTATCCGGTGTCAACGCATTCCGGCACACCTCTTGCTTCTGTTCCTTATGATGGCGAGTCTTTCGCGGGCGGCCCGGGAATCATCCGGGGTGACAGAGTGAACCATCACAAACATGCCCAGGGTTACCGCGGCGCCGACTCTATCGCCACCTTTACGGCTTCTGCCTGAATTCAGAATAAAAGGATAATTCCGGATAACACTGTTTTGGCACCTTCTCAGGGGCCATTGAATCCGATGTTATCTTTGCAGACCACCTGGGCGCGAACGGCTTCCGTCGTCCTGTCGACAGGTATGCTTCGGCTGCCATATGGCGCCGGGCTGGACTGCGGCGACGGCTATAACAGGGATATCTTATTTTTTACAGATGTAACGGAAATTGCACACGCGCTTCCAGATGTGCCGAAAATTGCACACCTGCTTCACTCAATGGGACCTGAACGAAAACCACAACAGAGGAGATATCCGATGGCGAAGAGAGTTGTCTTTATTATATCCGCAATTTGGTTGTTTGCTTCTCCTGCTTTGGGAAGCTGGTCCTTTATTACCTTATCGGATACATACAGCGGCTTGGAATGGGGAATGGTCAAAAGAGCCGCCACGCTCTATGCTATTCATAAAAACACCACCATCGCTTTTCTGATTTCCACCGGCGATTTCGAGAATAACGAGACCATCGATGATGGATTCAAAAGCCGCCTGTGGGGTGATGGAGCGGAAGATTATTATACCAATCCGCCGTACACAAATGTCCCCTGGTTTGAAGCGCTTGGCAACCATAACGTTGATAAACCCGAAGATACGAACAACGTTTTAAACGTACTGACGCCGGAGAGGATTCAATCGCAGCTGCCGGGCATGACGAATTTTCAATTGGGACCGCATGATGCTACAATGACATATGCAAGAGAGGGAAGTACCTATTCCTTCGATTACGAAAATGCCCATTTCGTTATTCTTAATCAGTACTACGCATCCGATACGGGGTTGGATGGAGAGCACGAAAACGGCGGTCCGACCGCCTGCGTCTATGACGTCTGGTATGATTGGCTGGTTCAGGACCTGGCCCAAAACAAGCAACCCATCATTTTTGTTTTCGGACACGAGCCGGCTTTTCCCAGAGGCAGTCGGCATTGCGGGGATTCACTGGATGAAGATGACTGTTCCGGCAACTATCTGGATTGGGACAACCCCGCCAGGCCCCTGAGAGACAAGTTTTGGGAACTGCTCAACAGTCATAACGTAGTGGCGCACTTTGTCGGACACGAGCACACGGCATCCGCAAGAGTGATAAAGGATTTAAGCGATTTTCCCGGAATTAATTATGTCGGCCCCGATGAATACACCTGCGACGAACCACACTGGAACTGTTACTGCAACAACGAAGCGAAGCTGCCTGAAATAGGGGATAAGGATACCATTGTCCCGTCCCAAGGCGTGATTGAGTACAACAACGGTATCAGCCGCGATAGCGGCCATTTTCATCTGATTGAAGTCGACGGCAGCACGATTCGCTTTCATATGTACAAAGACGAGGACGGGGCCGGGACGCTCAAATTAGTCAGAACCTTCACTTATGATGCATCATCCTCGACGGGCGGGGATATTGATATATATGTGGACAACACTCTTGCTTCCGATTGCCTTTCGACCTACAGCCCGGCGACGCGGGCCTGCGGGGCCGGGTCGGACAGCGCCTATCGCTCCATAGCCAATGCAATGGACGCAGTGAACGCAGATCCGGGCGATGCTCCAGGCAAAACCATAGCCATTCGTTCCGGCACCTACAATGATGTGATACGTCCGCAGGTATCCGGAAGCCCCGGTGCTCCGATTGCCATAAAAAATTATGCGGATGAAGTGGTGACGATTACCGATTCGCCCTATCTGGATGCGGAAGCCTGGGGTGATTATGACGGCTACCGCTGGGGGATCTACGCCTGGAGCGTCGGATACATTACCATCGAAGGCATTGTTTTCGACAATCCGGGAAACGGCTGGGGACGTTTTGTCAATTCCAACAACATTATCGTTAAACATTGCACATTTCATGATGCCCCCACAAACGGAGATGTGGCCGGCCTGAAGTTTGTGAACAGCCACCACAATCAAATCCTGAACAACATCATTGACGATGGTTTTGATAATCTAAGCTTCATCAATTCAAATTATAACCTGGTCGAAGGAAACACGGTAACCAAAGCCGATCACACATTATGGGCCATAAAATGCGGCGACTACAATATCATCAGAGAAAACTACTTCTTCAATGAATATCAAAAAACCGGGGAAATCTACGATTGCAATGATCCGGCGAATCGCGACATGAGCCACCATGGAATTCTCGACGTCAACGCGACGCTGCACAATGTTGTTGAAGATAATATTTTTGCCGGAACAGCCGCCGATGACGGAGGGGGGCCGTATAACGCCGTTCAGCTGGCAGGGCAATATACTATCATCAGAAGAAATATCTTCTACAAATCCGAAGGAACCGGAATAGGGCTTACATATTATTCACAGGAAGCGGAATATGATCTCCACAATCGAATCTACCACAATGTCTTTTACGATAATGCGGGAGGCGCAATAATAACCGGAAGAAGTAATGATCCGGCCCATTTTGGCGATAACATCATCAAAAACAATATCATGATGAACAATCGCGTCATACCGCTCGGCTGGGCGGATAACCTGGACAGCGGTCACCAGCTCTCACATAGGGATATGGCGAACTTTATTGTCGATCACAATTGTATCTTTACGGATATTCTGCCGATCCAGGATTCTATCTACGTGAGCTATGACACGCGGATGAGTGTTTCCGGGGTCCAGAATACGGAATCGTTTCGCGATCTGTATATGGACAATGTGGTGTTGGATCCAACGTTTGAAGATGCGTCCTCGCACAAATTTTTGCTGCAAGATGGAAGTCAAATGATAGATGCCGGCAGCTTTCTGACAACGGCCGTGGGTTCGGGCACACAGAGCAATGAACTGGTGGTCGCCGATGCCATCTATTTCAGCGACGGCTTCGGCATCAAAAATGGCGACCTGATTCAATTCGAAGGGCAAACGGAACGTGTGGAAGTGGTCGGCATCGACTTTGCGACCAATACATTGACCTTAAACAGCGCCATGAGCTGGGATGCCGGCGATGGCGTCGCCTTGATATATACCGGAACATCGCCGGACATCGGCGCCTTTGAATACGGATCGACCATCACGGACCGCCAGGCACCGACGCCCCCCGGCAATCCAACTGCCGCGCCGATATCAAGCACTCAAATGTCGCTGACCTGGACCGCGTCTACGGATAACGTCGGTGTCGATTTCTATAACATTTTCAGGTGCACCGGAGATTGCACACCGACTGCAGTTATCGGAACGACAACTCAAACCAGCTATACGGATACAGATTTGATTTCCTCCACACAATACACCTACCAATTGTCAGCTGTGGACACATCGGGCAACGTATCAGTCAGAACGAGCACCTTCACTGCAACAACCGACAATGCCGATGATTCCGGCACCGGCGGTGACGACGGCGGCGGTGGTGATGGCGGCGATGACGGCGGCGGTGGCGGTGGTGATGACGGAGGCAGCAGCGGTTGTTTCATTTCGACATCCTTGCAGCATAAGTGAACATCTGTTTAGACGCTTTCGCTTATCCTCTCTGCCTTGAAAGGGCCGGATCGTCCTCGCACTCTATTTCCCTTTAATTGAGAAGGCCGGATCGTTTTGGCATGCTGTTCCCTCTCCCTTGAGGGAGAGGGTTAGGGTGAACCTCTCCAAAGACCACCCCCTCACCTGACCGCTCCCCCTGAGGGGGAGAGGAATTTGTCGTGCACTGGTCTTATTCCTGAGGAGAAGAAAATTATGTCATGCACTGGTCATTATACCCAGGGGAAAGAGGATTTCACCGGCTTTGATTTTTAGTCCTGGTGGAAAAGGAATGCTGCGCGCTTTGACTACAGGTCAGGCCAAAAAGAGTAGGAGTGTGTTTTAAATGGACACGATATGCCTATGGTTACTTCCGAATCTAAGGTCCGGGTCAGCTTGGTATCCGCACGAATAATTATCGGGCCGACAAGTGCTGGATCAACGTCGCATAGCACAACTTGCCGTAATGATATTGAGATTGACATCCGTGCATCGGGTTGAGATACTCGCGTGAGAAAAAAAGTTCTTATGTTTTGGTGGTGACATCTATGAAATCCGAAACAGCCCGCGAGAGGTCGGCCCTTTTCGTAGCGACGTTAACTTCTTTTATGGGCCCTTTTATGATCTCTTCGGTCAATGTCGCCCTGCCGGCCATCCAGGGCGAACTTGCCCTGAACGCCGTGCAGCTGGGCTGGGTGTCCACCGCCTATTTGCTGGCCACGGCTGTGGTCCTGGTACCGGCCGGCAAGGTGGCCGATATTCATGGCCGAAAAAAGATATTTTGTCTAGGCTTGATTGTATACACCCTGGCCTCCGCGGCGGCGGTGTTTGCCGGTTCCGCCGCCTGGCTGATCGGTCTGCGCGCTCTGCAGGGCTCGGGCGCCGCCATGACCGTCACCACGGGAACCGCTATTTTGACTTCCGTTTTCCCTCCGGCCAAACGCGGCCGGGTCATGGGTATCTACGTGGCGGCCGTCTACTCAGGGCTTTCCGCAGGTCCGTTTGTCGGCGGATTCATGACCCAGTACCTGGGGTGGCGCTCGCTTTTTTTGGTGATGCTTCCCCTGGGCGTCGTCCTCCTTTTTGTGGCGCGACGCTACCTTATAGGCGAGTGGGCCGAAGCCCGGGGCGAAAAGCTGGATCTGACCGGCAGCGTCTTGTATGGGGCGGCCACCCTGACCTTTATCTACGGCACCACCATCCTGCCCTCCCCTCGCGCCTGGGGACTCGTCCTGTTCGCCCTGGCCGCCATCATTGTTTTTGTCTGGCATGAACAAAGGATTGCCGCGCCGGTGTTCGATGTCACCCTCTTCGTCACCAATCGGGCGTTTGGCTTTTCCAGCCTTGCCGCCCTGATCCACTACTCCGCCACCTTTGCACTGACCTTCCTGCTGAGCCTGTTTCTGCAATACCTGAAAGGCATGCCGCCGCGATCGGCCGGATCCCTGCTCGTGCTGCAGCCCATCGTCATGGCCCTGTGTTCTCCCCTGGCCGGACGCATGGCCGACAGGATCGAGCCGCGCTATCTGGCATCGGCCGGCATGGCGTTGACGGCACTGGGATTGGCGGGTTTTGCCCTTCTCAGTTCGCAGACGCCCCTGGTGCTGATCGGCGCCAACCTCGTTCTGCTCGGTTTCGGCTTCTCCATTTTTTCGTCCCCCAATATGAGCGCGATCATGGGGTCGGTCCAAAAGCGCCAATACGGAATTGCCGCCGGCGCGGTTGCCACCATGCGGCTGATTGGTCAGATGCTCAGCATGGCCGCAGCCACCCTTGTGCTCTCCGTCTATCTGGGAAGCCGTCCCATCGAACCCGCAACCTTTCCGCAGTTTCTCGACAGTATGAAAACGGTGCTGTCACTGTTTTCCGTCATGTGCCTCGCAGGGATCTATTTTTCACTGCGCAGAGGCAAAATTCTCAGTTAAAACTCTATTTTCCGACTCTCTTTTCCGAGTAAAAAACCCCGAGATCAAGCCGCTAACCAAAAAATACGATTAAGTCCCGCCTGCAATGAACCGATAAACAATATTGCGAAATTGGCTGTATGAAAACAAGCGGAAGTTGTGCCAGGTGGATTGACGGCTCCTGGGAATTGCTGCGTTTTGCGCACAGCCGCTTTGCGCTTAAAAATCCCTCCCGGCAGCCAAATTATCTTAACATCGATGTTGATATAATCCTGCAGGCAAGCTGCACCTTAGGCATGATCAGTGGAGACCGGACACCATGAATCGATTTCAAAGACTATTTGATGCTATCGAACAAACATTCTACCGTTCCAACCGTGAGAAAATCAGTTTCAATATAGGATTGCTGCTTCTGCTGCATCTTATCTCCACGGTAATGTTAATTGTTATTGCCGTCAAAGCGATGAATTTCCTTGAGCGATTTACCGAAGGTGACCAGGCGGAAAAAATGCTTGCCTCCGTTTCCGGTATTCTTTTCGCCGGCATCATTGTGTTCCTGGTGGCTTTGCTGGCCGGTCTGTTCATTGCCGCGATGCTGCGTTACTATGCCGCCAAACCGTTGCATCGCGTCAACTCCGTATTCTCTGACATGAATGCCGGTAACGCCGACTTGTCCAATGATGTCCCCGATGAGGGATTCGGCGAATTCAGGAATTTGTTCGGCGGCTATAACCGGTTTTTGCAGCATTTAAGGGAAATTATCGATAAAATTCGCTCCATGAGCATCCATATCGCCATCGACAGCACCACGCTTACCAGGAATATCGGTCAGACCACGAAAAAATCGAAGGAACAGGCCGAACTGTCGAACCTGGTGAGCACGGCCAGCAATGACGCCAACATCGCTATTTCTGAAATTTCAGAAAATGCCCAATATGTTTCCGATCAAACGTCCCGGAACCTTGAAAAGGCTAAAACGGCCTATGATGGTCTGGAAGAAGGTACCGCCAACATCCGCAAAATTGCAGAAAAAGTGGAGGCCTTCATCCTCACCGTTGAAGAATTGGGCAAAAAGTCCTCAAAAATCATGGATCTCGTCACTCTGATCAACAATATCTCCGATCAAACCAATATCCTGTCATTGAATGCCACCATTGAAGCGGAGCGAGCCGGCGAACACGGAAGGGGTTTCGCTGTCGTCGCCGAGGAGGTTCGTGAACTGGCGAAAAAGGTGAAACCGGCCACGGAGGTCATTGCCGTAAACACGTCTGAAATGATCAAAACAGTCAAGAAGACCCAAAGCGAAACGTCGGATATCCTCCAATACAGCCAAAAAACCAATGATATCGTCACCCAGGCCGCCTGCAACTTCGAAGCCATGATGGGCGATTTCGAGCAATCCGGCGACCAGCTGCTCAAGATAGCGGCAGCCATCGAAGAGCTTTCCATGAACAATGCGGAAATTCTGACCAAAGTCCAGGAAATCGACGGTCTCACCCATGAGGTGTCGGACGACATGCAATCCGCGGACAAATCGGTCGACGGCCTTAAATCCATTACCGAAAACATGCAGGCGCTGGTCTGTCAGTTCCGTACCGGCCAGGGGATGCTGGACCATGTGATTTCCAGGGCGCGCTCCTACCGGGATCACTGTCAAAAGAAAATAACGGAAATGTATGCCGATGGCATCAATATTTTCGACCGGAATTACGTCGCAGTACCAAACACAAATCCCCAGAAATTTACGACCGCCTACAATCGTCGGTTCGATACCGAATTTCAACACTATTTCGACTCCATCCTGGCTGAACTCAAAGGCTCCATCTATGCCGTCACATTGGATGTCAACGGCTACTTGTCGACCCATCATAAGAAATACTCCAAACCGCCGACGGGCAACTACGACTTCGATGTGGTTCACAGTCGGGATAAGCGCATGTTCAACAACGGGGAGATGGAAATCCGCCGTGCAAAAAATACCACCCCCATGCTGCTTCAGACCAATATGCGGGATACCGGTGAAATTCTGACGGATATTTCATTGCCGATCTACGTGGAAAGCAGGCACTGGGGTGCGTTCATCCTGGGAATCAAACCGGAAGTATTCATCGAGGAACGATAGCCTGCGCAGAGTATTGCCGCAGTTCCGGTGTCAGGATCGGGTTGAAATTGTTCGATCCGAAGCTGCAGCAAGAGGGTTTGGCGGGATAGAGCGCTACAGGTATACTTTCAATATCCGAGGGACATTGTTTGCGAGGTCCACTATTCCCAAGGCTGAAATTAGGTATTGACAATTCCTGGAAAAGCAAATAAAGACTATCGTGAACGTTCACGTTAACGTTATCAACACCCACCGCCTGCGATACGACATTTTCGGCCATAAGGAGACAGGGCACATTTCTGTTGGATAGAATCGGGGATAATATGCCGGACTTTGCTGCGATCGATTTGAAAACCCTGGTGGATCATCTTCCTATCGCCATATTCTTGATCGACAGGCATGGAAGGGTCCTGCTGTCCAACCGGACGGCCAAAAAAAACCATCGTGTTGACCAACACAACGACGGAACCGAGCGATTCGGAGATATCATCGGCTGCCCGAACGTCAATGAAAATGGAGCAGGGTGCGGGTTTTCCAACGCTTGCCATCTTTGCCGGGTAAAAACGATGATTGACCGGGCCTTTACCGCCAAGAAAAACATCTCCCCATTTGAAACCCGTATCGGCACGGGTTCAACAGGTGTCCGCAGCCTGACAATGACCATTACCTATATTCATGTGAATGAACGTCTGCAATCAAAGCAGGAGATGTGCATTGTTACTATCGAGGATATGACGGAGCTGAAAAGGAAGGAGCGCCTGGAGGCCGCCAGCGAAACCATTGGAGCCATTTGCCATGAAATGAATCAGCCCCTGCAGGCCATTCTGGGCAACGTTGAGTTGCTGACAAAATACCAGCTCGACGACGGCGCAATTTCAAAAATAGATAACATCTTCAGTGAGATGGAGCGAATTAAAAGCATCAATACCAAGCTGATGAATCTTGCCAGCTACCAATCCAAACCCTATCTTTCCACAAATATCCTCGATGTCGAACGATCGGCTGGGAAATCCAGCCCCCGCCGCATAGCACGTTGGCTGATGAATGCGGCTCACATTGTAAAAAAGGCAAGTTCCCTCTTTCAAAGGAATACTCAGACGCCGGCCCATAGCCGAATGCTGCAGCCGCCGTGGATGCCGCCCGGGCTGCCATGAATTGATCAAACATTCAGCCGTGACAGGTCTTGATCTGCCGCTGCAGTCATTGTGAAAAACGACCACCATCCTTTTGGATGTTGGTTTTTATTTGCGCCATATGGCTGCAAATGACATTGGAGACGGCATGACACCAATTGTTTGCATGGTGCCGCGTGCTCGGCAGGCGGTTTGATCAAGCACAATCAGCGGAGCTGGGTCGACTGCCGGATAATCAGTTCCGTGGGGATAGTTATATGATCGTTATTTTCCGAGGCATCTGATGCTGGATCCCTGAGTCTCAGCACCTTTTGGACCGCCAGAGCTCCCAGTTTTATCAAATCCTGGCGGACTGTGGTCAGAGGCGGAATGAAATAAGCCGATTCGGTAATATTGTCGAATCCTGCCACGCCGAGTTCCTCCGGCACCCGGATGCCATGAGCCCATGCTGCATTCAGCACGGCCAGCGCCATCTGGTCGTTGGCCGCAAAGACCGCATCCATTTCGGGATATCGGGCGAAAATCCGCTCAAAGGCTCTAAGTCCGCTATCGGAATCCCAGCTGCCTTCCGCCCAGTGATTGTCCTGGACCGTTATACCGGCTTCGTCCAGGGCCCGGGTCCATCCCCTTTTCCGTTCCTGAGCCTCAAACCAGTCCAGCGGCCCGCTGATATGGGCGATATGCCGGTAACCCTTTTTGATCAGGTGCTGCGTGATCTGAAACGCACCCTGGCAATTGTCAATGGAGATGGTTATGGGTGCGGACGCAGGACTTCCTTTCAGAAAAATCATGGGCGGACAAAACGGCGGTAATTTGGCCTGTACCTTGGCCCAGTTGCCCCTGACCTCGGGAGCGGCATAGATGATCCCCATCACCTGGTGGGCGATGAGCGACTGGATCAGCGGATGAGTCAATTCCAGGGAATTGAAACTCGGCAGTTCCTTTAAAATCAGGTTCAAGCCGTGGCGCTCCGCTTCCTGAGTGATGCCCTGGAGGCAGATGGAAATCCCCTTGTGCTCCAGTCCGGCCAGGATGACACCGATAGTGGTGCTCTGCTGCCGCATTCCTCTGGCAAAGGCACTGGGTTGAAACCCCATCTGGTCAATGGCGGCCAACACTTTTTCACGGGTTGCCCGGGAGACATCCGAACGCTCGTTGATCACCCTGGAAACGGTCTGATTGGAAACCCCGCAGGCGCGGGCCACATCTTTAATGGTGATTTTCGATGGTCGAGACGGGCTCATTTTCGTTCCATGCCTATTTTTCCCAAAACATCCTGCTCAATGATGCAGTCCGGTTGTTTAAGCCGCCGTCAGGCCTTTTGAAAAACGACGGCTGATTCGTTAACGATAACATGGCCTCTTGACGCCATGTTTGGGCAATATCATCTTATTTGTCTCAATTGTCAATAGCCGAACCCCTAAAATTTAAAACATTTAAATTGAACTAGTTAAAAATCAAAGGCCTTCATACCGACTGTTTTCGCAAACTAAAATTAGGTATTGACAAACCCGGGCAAAGTCAATACTAATTGCCGAGAACGTTCACGTTAACGTTACCAATTCTCAACGACCAAGGCACCCAAAAAAATAGCGGTTGGCGATATTAAGGGAAAATCCATGATCGAATTATCTAAAAATGAGGTCTGGCTGGTTACCGGAAGCCAACATTTGTACGGACCCGCAACGCTGAATCAGGTTGCAAAAAACGCTGAAGAGATCGCCGCTTATTTGGACCGCAGCGACCGCATCCCCGGGGAAATCGTATACAAACCCATTGTCACCTCGAGTGACGGCATCCGCTCCGTCTGCCTGGAAGCCAACAACGCACCGAACTGCGTGGGCATCATCTGCTGGATGCATACCTTTTCCCCAGGCAAAATGTGGATCAACGGTCTGACCCGCCTGCTCAAACCCTTTCTTCATCTCCACACCCAGTTCAATCGTGAAATTCCATTCAACAGCATCGATATGGATTTCATGAACCTTCACCAGAGCGCCCACGGCGACAGGGAATTCGGCTTTATCACTTCCCGCCTCAAACTGCCCCGCAAAATCGTCGTCGGCCACTGGAAAGATCCCGATATCATCGACAGCATCGGTGAATGGTTTCGGGTGGCCTCGGCCGTAAAAGACATGACCCACTGTCGGGTGGCCAGATTCGGAGACAATATGCGGGATGTCGCCGTGACCGAAGGAAACAAAGTGGGGGCGCAAATCGGATTGGGATTTGAAGTCCACGGATTCGGTGTCGGAGACCTTGCGTCCGCCGTCTCGAACATTGGCGAAAAGGCCATTGACGAACTCGTTGCCGCATATCTGGACACCTATGACGCTGCCCGGCAACTTCGGGATACCCCGGCGTTTTCTCAACTGCGCGAAGCCGCCCGGATCGAGATGGGGCTTCGGGCCTTTCTGGTTGAAAATAAATTTTCCGCATTTACCACAACCTTTGAGGATCTGCACGGCATCAATCAGTTACCGGGACTGGCCTGCCAGCGCCTTATGGCCGACGGATACGGCTTCGGCGCCGAGGGAGACTGGAAAACGGCGGCCCTGGTGCGCGCCATGAAGGTCATGGGTCATGGAAAACCGGGCGGTACATCGTTTATGGAGGACTATACCTACCACATGCCCCAGGACGGTCCAGCCAGGGTGCTGGGCGCCCATATGCTTGAAATCTGTCCCTCCATTGCCGAGACCAAACCTTCCCTTGAAATCCATCCCCTGTCCATCGGAGGCAAAGCAGACCCGGCGCGCCTGGTTTTTACCGCCCGCAAAGGACCGGCGCTGAACGCCACCCTGCTCGACATGGGCGGCCGTTTCCGGCTGCTGATCAATGAGGTTGAAGTGGTTGAAATGGATGCGTCTCTGCCCTGCCTTCCCGTGGCAAGAGCCTACTGGGAGCCGCAGCCGGATCTAAAGGTCTCGGCAGCCGCCTGGATCAATGCCGGCGGTGCTCACCACACGGCTTTCAGCCAGGCCGTCACCACGATCCAGCTCCGCGATTTTGCGGAAATCACGGGAATCGAATGTCTGGTTATCGACAGACATACCGAGCTTGAAGCCTTTAAGCGGGAAGTGCGCTGCAACCATATCTATTACGGACTGGCGCAGGGGATCTGATAGATGCCGGATCGGCGGGAGGAAACAATGAGCGTCAACTATGTCCTGGGAATCGATTTCGGCACGGATTCGGTCCGTACCGTATTAATCGATGCCGCCAATGGTCATGAGGCTGCTTCGGCCGTTTTCTTCTACCCGCGCTGGAATCAGGGACTTTTCTGTGATCCGTCCCGCAACCGGTTCCGCCAGCATCCCAAAGATTACCTGGAAGGACTGGAGCATTCCGTCAGGCAGTGCCTGTCCCAGGGACCTGCCGGATGCGGAGACAAGGTTGCCGCTCTCAGCATCGACACCACCGGCTCCACCCCGGCCCCCATCGGCCGGGACGGCACGCTGTTGTCGCTGCGTCCGGAATTTGCCGAAAACCCCAACGCCATGTTCATCCTCTGGAAAGACCATACGGCCGTTCAAGAGGCCGAGGAAATCAACCGGACATCCCGCACCTGGGGCGGAACGGACTTCACCCGCTATTGCGGAGGCATCTATTCCTCGGAATGGTTCTTCGCAAAGATTCTTCATATTCTGCGCAGGGACAAGGCCGTTCAAAAGGAAGCGTTTTCCTGGGTGGAGCACTGCGACTGGATCCCGGCGGTTCTCACCGGTACCACTGCGCCGGAGCGCATGAAGCGAAGCGCCTGCGCTGCAGGACACAAAGCCATGTGGCATGCAAGCTGGGACGGGCTGCCTTCGGATGCTTTTTTCGAGGCGGTTGACCCCTGTCTGGCGGGACTTAGGGATCGCCTTTATCAAAAAACATATACCGCAGACAAAACGGCAGGGACCCTCACCCGCCAGTGGGCCCAAACACTTGGACTGTCCGAGGGCATTCCGGTCGGCATCGGGGCATTTGACGCCCACATGGGCGCTGTGGGAGGCGGCATTGCACCGGGGGTGTTTGTCCGGGTGATGGGCACGTCCACCTGCGA
The DNA here is from genome assembly GCA_050291625.1 of Desulfobacteraceae bacterium. Lineage (GTDB taxonomy): Bacteria > Desulfobacterota > Desulfobacteria > Desulfobacterales > Desulfosarcinaceae > JARRKU01. The sequence continues at coordinate 9,711 of JBNKKC010000122.1, read as the reverse complement.
CATGCTGATCTGCTCTCATGAAGAGGCCAAAGAGACCCCGGTCAGGGGGATCTGCGGACAAGTGGATGGCTCCATCGTCCCGGGGTTCTTAGGCCTTGAAGCCGGCCAATCCGCATTCGGTGATATTTTCGCCTGGTTCAGGAATCTGCTGGCCTGGCCGACGCGGCTCCTGACCCAAAGTGATGTGGTGGACTCAAAAACCGGGGACGCCCTGGCCGACGAATTGACGGACCGCCTGATCCCCTGCTTGAGTGAGGCGGCATCCTGGATTCCCATTGACGAATCCTGCCCCATCGCCGTGGACTGGTTGAACGGTCGGCGAACCCCGGATGCCAACCAGGCCCTCAAAGGCGCCATCACGGGCCTCAGCCTCGGCAGCGACGCGCCCCGAATTTTCAGGGCGCTTGTTGAAGCCGCGGCCTTCGGCAGCCGGGCCATTGTAGACCGTTTCACATCCGAAGGCGTGCCCATCAGGGAAGTGGTGGCCATCGGCGGCGTGGCCAAAAAATCGCCCTTTGTGATGCAAGTGCTGGCCAATGTGCTGAATCTTGAGATCAAGGTCGTCCAAAACGAGCAGACGGTGGCGCTGGGGGCGGCCATGTTTGCAGCCGTGGCCGGTGGCCTGTATGCCACGGTCGAACAGGCGCAAGCCGGTATGGGAAGCGCTATCGAATCCGTATACCATCCCGATCCGGAACAGGTAGAGGCCTACGACATACGTTACGCACGATACCACAGGATCGGAGCATTTATTGAAAGGGAGCTGGCTTATTAATCACTTGAGTCTAACAGGGAGGTGCAATATGAAAAAGTGGCTGACAATGTTAACATGTGTTTTATTGGCCTGCATTTGGATGGCAGGATCGGCCATGGCCGGCAAGAAAATCGTGGTCGGTTTTTCGCAGATTGGCGCCGAAAGCGCCTGGAGGGCGGCCAATACGGACTCCATCATTTCCGAAGCAAAAAAACAAGCCAACATTGAGCTGAAATTCTCCGATGCGCAGCAGAAACAGGAAAACCAGATCAAGGCCATCCGCAGTTTCATCTCGCAAGGTGTGGATTACATCGCCTTTTCCCCGGTGGTTGAAACCGGATGGGAGCCCGTGCTCAAAGAAGCCAAGCGGGCTCGTATCCCGGTCATTCTCACGGACCGGGCCGTCGATGTACAGGATGATTCCCTATGGGTCACCTTTATGGGATCTGATTTTGTGGAAGAGGGCAGACGCGCCGCCAAATGGCTCATGGAAAACTACGGCAGACTGAAAAACCCGAAGAAAAGCAGCAAAACGGTCAACATCGTGGAACTTCAGGGCACCGTTGGATCAGCGCCCGCCATCGACAGAAAAGACGGATTTGCCGATGTGATCAAGGGCTCTGCCTTCAAAATCATCAAATCTCAGAGCGGTGACTTTACCCGTGCCAAAGGCAAGGAAGTCATGGAAGCCTTCCTCAAATCGGAAGGCAAGAAAATCGATGTGCTCTTTGCGCACAACGACGACATGGCCCTGGGCGCCATCCAGGCCATTGAAGACTACGGCCTGAAACCGGGCAAGGACATCATCATTGTCTCTATTGACGCGGTCAGGGGTGCCTTTGAAGCCATGATCGAAGGCAAGATCAACTGCACGGTCGAATGCAGCCCGCTGCTGGGGCCTCAGCTTTTTGAAGCCATCAACGATCTGGCGGCAGGCAAAACCCTGCCCAAACGGATTGTCACCAAGGAAGGCGTATTCCCCGCAGAGATTGCCGCCGAAACTCTGCCGACGCGGAAATATTGATAATAAACCGAAAATCCCCCCGGCCTCCCAGGGGTGCCGGGGGTCCCACATTACCATGACGCATAAAAACACGGATCTTCTCATCGAAATCAAGGGCGTGAGCAAGTCGTTTCCGGGTGTTCGCGCCCTCGACCGTGTCGATTTCCGGCTTTTTGGGGGTGAAGTACACGGGCTGATGGGAGAAAACGGGGCCGGAAAATCCACCCTGATCAAGGTGCTGACCGGTCTCTACCCCAGGGATGAGGGTGACATCCTTTTCCAGGGAAAGCCTTTTGCAATCTCCTCACCCCTGGAGGCGGCGGCATCCGGCATCAGCACTCTGTACCAGGAAATCAATCTGATTCCAGCCCTCTCCGTGGCCGAGAACATCTACATCGGCCGGGAGCCGATGAAAAAATGGGGCATCGACTGGAAGCGGATGAACAGCGATGCTGAAAAAGCCATCAGGAAACTTGATCTTGATATTGATGTCACCCAGCCGGTTTCCTCTTATTCCGTTGCGGTCCAGCAGCTGGTGGCCATCACGAGGTCACTGGAGATATCGGCCAGGGTGCTGATCCTGGACGAGCCGACCTCCAGCCTGGATCTGGCCGAGGTCGATCAGCTCTTCAACGTCATCCGGCAGCTGAAACGCCAGGGCATGGGCATCCTTTTCATCACCCATTTTATCGACCAGGTTTACGACATTACCGACCGGATCACCGTCCTCAGGAACGGGGCCTTTATCGGGGAGTTCAAAACAAAGCAGCTGCCCCGGTTGAATCTCATTGCCCACATGCTGGGCAAGGATCCCACCCATGCCCGCCTAGAGCAGAGCAACGGCTGCAATGAGAGGCAACCGAAAGAGAGCACTGCTGAAACCTTTATCGAGGCCAACGGCCTCGGGCGCAAAGGATCCATATCCGCCTTTGACCTTCGGATCAACAGGGGAGAAATTTTGGGTCTGGCAGGCCTTTTGGGTTCCGGAAGAACCGAGACGGCACGGCTTTTGTTCGGCATCGACCGGGCCGACAGCGGCACGGTCCGCCTGGACGGCGAAGATGTGAATCTCACCTCCCCGCGCAAAGCCATCCGGCACTTTCTGGCATTTTGCCCGGAGGACCGTAAAGCCGAAGGGATCATCGCCGGCCTGACGGTCCGGGAGAATATCATCCTCGCCCTGCAGGCCAGATCCGGCATTTTCAGGGCGATCTCGCGTAAAAAACAGAACGACATCGCAGAGCGCTATATCCGGCTGCTGCGCATCAAGACTCCCTCAGCCTCTCAGGAGGTGATGAACCTGAGCGGCGGCAATCAGCAAAAGGTGATCATTGCCAGGTGGCTCGCTACGGATCCCAGTTTCCTGATCCTGGACGAACCCACGCGCGGCATCGATGTCGGGGCAAAAGCCGAAATCAAGGATCTTATTCTCAACCTCAAGGAAAAGGGCATGGCCATTCTCTTCATCAGCTCCGAGCTCGAAGAGGTCATCAGCTGCAGCGACCGGATCGCTGTGTTGAGGGACCGCAAATTTCTGACGGAACTTACCGGAGACGACATGCAAGAGGCTACCATCATGGCCGTGATCGCCCATAATGAAGCGGCTTGATGAAAAAGGATTTTTTTACAGACCCCAATGTACAGCGCCTGCTTTGGCCCATCGTGGCCCTGGCGGGGATTCTCCTGTTCAACCTGGTTTTCACACCCGGTTTTTTCCATATCGAAATCAAGGACGGCCGCTTTTTCGGTTCTCTGGTGGATATTGCCAACCGCGCCTCCCCTGTGATGCTGCTGGCCATCGGCATGACCCTGGTCTTCGCCACGGGAGGAATCGATCTCTCCGTTGGGGCCGTCATGGCCATTTCAGGAGCCATTGCCGCCACCATCATCCGGCCTGACTATGTCAAAGGCGTGATCGAATACGGTGACATGCAGCCGTTGCTGATCGTGATCAGCATCCCCCTGGTTTTTTCACTGCTGGCGGGCCTGTGGAACGGTCTTCTGGTGGCCTATGCGGGTATCCAGCCCATTATCGCCACCCTGATCCTCATGGTGGCCGGCCGCGGCATTGCCCAGCTCATCACCCAGGGCCAGATCGTCGTCTTTATCCATGAGCCGTTTCAGTATATCGGGTCGGGGTTCCTTTTCGGCCTGCCCGTTCCCATCATCCTGGTCATCGCCACCTTTGCGGTGACCTATCTCTTTGCCCGCAAGACGGGCCTCGGACTCTTTATCGAGGCCATCGGCGCCAACAGCACGGCCAGCCGGTTCATGGGTATCCGGGAGAAGCTGATCACGGTGGCCGTTTACATGTTCTGTGCTTTATGCTCCGGGATTGCAGGGCTCATCATCTGCGCCGACATCAAGGCGGCCGATGCCAATAACGCCGGCCTCTTCCTCGAACTGGACGCCATTGCAGCCGTTATCATCGGCGGAACCCTCTGGGGCGGGCGCTTCACGCTCGTGGGCTCCATCGTGGGCACCCTCATCATTCAGAGCCTGACCACCACCATCCTCACCCGGGGCATTGCACCGGAGGTCACCCTGGTCTTTAAAGCAGTCGTCATCATTGCCGTGGCATTGATCCAGTCTGAAAAATTCAGACAGCTCTTTTTGCAAAACCTTCCCCGCAGAACCGAGAAGACCCCATGAACGTTCGACTGAACCAGAAAAACATCCCCATCCTGGCCACCATCGGTGTTTTCTTTCTCATTTACCTGATCGGCTCGGTCATGTACGACAACTTTTTCTCCCTGCGGGTCTTTGTCAATCTCTTTATCGACAACGCGTTTGTCGGCGTTATCGCCATCGGCATGACCTTTGTCATCATCTCCGGGGGGATCGACCTGTCCGTGGGATCGGTGGTTGCCCTGGTGGGCGTTCTGGCCGCCAAACTCATGCACGAGTTTGGATTCCATCCGGTCTATGCTTTCGGCCTGTGCATTTTTCTGGGAGGGGTGTTCGGCATGAGCATGGGCAGCCTGATCCATTTTTTCGACCTGCCGCCCTTCCTTGTCACCCTGGTGGGCATGTTCCTGGCCCGGGGCCTGGCGTTCCTGGTGAGCCTCAATGCCATCCCCATTAAACATCCGGTAGTGGATGCCATCATCGACTTCGGCATCCCCCTCGGCTTTCGGGCCTGGCTGCCGGCCACCGCCCTGATTTTTTTGGCCGTGACTGCGTTGGGTGTCTATCTTCAGCACTACACAAGGTTCGGCCGGAACACGTATGCCATCGGCAGCAGTGAGCCGTCCGCCATCCTCATGGGACTGCCCGTGGGACGCACGAAAATATTGATTTACACCTTTAATGGACTGCTGTGCGCGCTTGCCGGTGTCGTCTATTCCCTCTACACCTCATCCGGCTATCCCCTTGCCTGTGTGGGGCTGGAGCTGGATGTCATCGCGGCCGTGGTCATTGGCGGAACGCTTCTGACCGGAGGGGCCGGTTACGTCGAAGGAACGCTCATCGGAGTGTTGATTTTGGGACTCATACAGACCTTTCTCACCTTCCAGGGGACCTTGAGTTCCTGGTGGACCAAGATCGTCATCGGCATCCTCCTGTTTGTCTTTATCCTGCTGCAGCGGTACCTGTCTGCCGCAGGCGCTGGGAAAAGGTCCTGAGACACCGTCCGCGCGGTGATGAAATGACGGATATCCCCTCCCGTATATCCAACCTCTCTTATCAAGCTTCCGGCGCATCTCATGCAAAGTCGGCAGGTTATCCGTTAATGATAACCTTACTCCCCGGCCCCCGCCCAGGGAATGCCCTCCTGTCCGATTGAATTGTCCGCAACCGAGCCTTTGAAATTATGATTGTGTATCAATTTAAGTAATCCTGCTTTCGTTTCAACTATTTATTTTTAATTAGAAATTAATATATAACATTAAATTTTAGATAGTTAAGAAAATAATACCTTCATTTAGACTATTTTTTTTAAATTAGAAATTAAGTATTGACAATGTCCGGTAAAGCAAATATGAGTTTCTGTGAACGTTCCCGTTAACGTTCTCATTGCACGTCGCCTTCATCAACCAGTAACATAACGGTCTCATCAGCAGGAGACGAACATATTGCCGGGTGGCCGGATTCGGAGACAATTTGGAGGATGTCGCCGGGGTCATGTTTCAGGGGCAAGTTTGCAACAACCTCATGCAGTACGGACATGCGCAGGGGATATGATGTATGCCGAATTGAACGGATTATGAAAGGGAACTCAAATGAGCGGCATTGACGATCTGTCTGCGGAAACGGCCGACGGTATAAAATATACTCTTTTGCTCGTTGATGACCATCCCGCAAACCTGGACGTCATGGCCGACCGTCTGTCGGACGTCGGCTTCCAGGTATATATCGCCCGCAACGGTGAGACAGGCCTGGAACTGGCCGAACAAATGATGCCGGACCTCATATTGCTGGAAACGGTGCTGCCCGGCATCGATGGCTTTGAGGTCTGCCGGCGCTTAAAATCAAACCCAAAAACCTGTAAAATCATAGTGGTATTCATGACCTCCCTGAACGAAGCCCAGTCGAGAATCCGCGGGTTTTCACTGGGGGCAGTGGATTATATCACCAAACCAATGCAGCAGGAGGAAGTTCTCGTGCGCGTCAACGCCCATTTGCGGCAGCGGGACCTCACCGACGGCCTTGCCCAAAATGTCCGCCGGCGGATCGAAGCCCTGACCTCAGCCAACGCCGAGCTGCGTCAGGAAATCAGCGAAATAAAACAAATCGAGGAAGCCCTGCGCGACAGCGAGGTGCTTTACAAAGCGGCCATTGAAAATTCCAATGACGGCATTGCCATCCTGGAGGCGGGCCGCCACGTCTTTGTCAATCAAAAACTGCTTGAGATTCTTGCTCATGACAAAGGTGAAGAACTGATCGACAAACTTCTCAGTCTTATTTTCCATCCGGATAACCGGAAAAGGGTCGACTGGCATTCTTGTCTGGGAGAATACTGCCGTCGCGCGCCCTCCCGTCATGAGGCCAGGGGAACGGCCAGGGACGGCCGGCCGGTCTATTTCGAAATCTCCGCCACACAAACAACCTGCCGCGAGGGCATCGCCGTTATCGTATTTTTAAGGGATATCACCCAACGCAAGCAGCTGGAAAGACTGTTGCAGCGGACACAGAAGATGGCGGTTATCGGCACTCTGACCGGAGGCATCACTCACGATTTCAACAATATCCTCAACGCCATCATCGGTCATACCGCGCGGGCTATTGGGCAGAAGGACAACCCGGATGCGATCCACGATCACCTTGACCAGGTGTTGAGCGCCACAAAAAGGGCCGCTCAGCTGGTGCAGCAGATTTTAGCCTTTTGCCGGCAGAAAGACCTCGAGCGTAAGCCTTTGGAAATCAGCCCGCTGATCAATGAAACCATAAAAATGTTGCGGGCCACTTTGCCGTCCAGCATTGATATCCAATACACCATTGAAGAACAAGGCGACATGGTCATGGCGAACCCCACCCAGATCCATCAAGTGCTGATGAACCTCTGCACCAATGCGGCCCACGCCATGCGCGGCCGGAACGGTTTGCTGCGAATCAGCCTGGACAACATCACCATCGAAGACGAGACATCGCCCCCATTAAGTCCGGGCCCCTATCTGAGGATATCGGTGGAAGACAACGGTCACGGTATGGATCGCGCCACCATGGACCGCATTTTTGATCCCTATTTTTCCACAAAAACACCGGATGAAGGCACCGGCCTCGGTTTAGCGGTTGTCCAGGACATCATTACGAGCTATGGCGGCAACATAGAAGTAAAGAGCAAACCCGATGAAGGCACGACGTTTCATATCTTTCTGCCCAAGATAAAACAGCCTCAAAAAATAGAAGAACTTACGTTCTACCTTGACAACCTGCCTGCGGGACATGAGCGCATTCTTTTTGTAGACGACGAAGAGCTTGTCGTGTCGATCTACGACGAATTGCTGACGCAGCTGGGATACAAGGTCGTCAGCACAACCAACAGCGAAGAGGCCCTGTCGTTGTTCGAAAAAGACGATTTCGGCTTCGATCTGGTCATCACCGACTTGACCATGCCCCGTCTGAACGGCAAAGAGCTGTCCAAACTGTTGATAAACCTGCGGCCGGAGACCCCTATTATCCTGTGCACGGGCTATGACAATCAGTTCTCTGAAGAGGAAGCCGGCTGCCTGGGTATACGCAAATACCTGAAAAAGCCGCTGGCCATCGATCAAGTCGCCCACGCCGTGCGCGAGGTGCTGGACCAGTAGCCCCGCTTAGACCGTGTTGGCGTGTCCCGCAATCCTGCGTCACCGCGACGACCGACGATTCAATTGCCAGGTATTGACAAATTAATAGGCAAATCATCCCAAAAGCGCTAAAACCACACCGATCAGCATTTGCAGTTTTTAGAAAATGGAGACTTTTGCTTCCTGTTCCCGGACTGATCCATGGCCATGTTGACTATCGATGATTGCGCAATTCAGCCATTCCGGCATATAATTCAAAAATAAATCGAGAGGATTGAGTCAATATGAAGTATTCTCAGGCACGGCAAGGCAGGGTTTTTATCCTTCGACTGGAAGACGGCGAGATCGTCCATCAGGTCATTGAGCGGTTTGCCGCGGATCAGGGCATCAAAGCCGCCGCCTTGATCATTTTGGGCGGTGCTGACGATGGCAGCCGGCTGGTCGTCGGACCGCAAGAGGACCGCGGACTGCCGTTAAACCCCATGCAGCACGCGCTGGAAAATGCCCATGAGGTGACCGGAACAGGGACTATTTTCCCGGATGCGCAGGGACGGCCCCTGTTGCACATGCATATGGCTTGCGGACGGAAAGGCACGACTGTCACCGGATGCATTCGCGAAGGTGTCAAGGTGTGGCATATCATGGAAGTCATTCTATTGGAACTGCTGGATTCCACGGCGAAGCGCGTTGTAGAGGCACCTCTGGAGCTGAAGTTTCTCCAACCCTGATTGCCTCAATCCAATGTTGACAGGTGACCGTTTTCTTGCTACACACTAGTTCGTATACGAATGATATATGGGTTTCTTCAAGATATAGTTTCCTCTTTTGAATAAGTCGGTTCTATCTGTAATGGCGCTATTTATTTTGAGTTATACGGTTCGTATACAAAGTTTCATGGCCGAGACACTCAACCCCCCTTTTAAACCGGATCACGCCAATTCCACATCGACAAACCTATCGCAAAAGGCCCACGGTCACCCCGACAGGCAGCCCCTGTGGAAACCGCCATAATGAACTTTAAAAACGATTCAAAACTGTTCATCCGAAACCTTCCATGCAGTTAAGCGACCAGATGTCGATTGAATGTTCAACGGATATTTCCAGAAGGAGGTCCTTGTGAAAAAGAGAACCATTGTACCTGCTATTATTGCGCTCCTATTGTATCTGCCCGCAGCGGCCCTGGCATCGAACTTCGATACTCTCGTGGTGTTTGGAGACAGTTTGTCGGACAACGGCAATCTGTACGCACTTGATCCCACTCAAGTCCCTTCGGACTACTATTATCAGGGGCGCTTTTCCAACGGACCGGTTTGGGTCGAATACCTTGCCGATGCCGATTTCCTGGATTGTGTTCTGGTGGACAATGCCTACGGCGGCGCAACGACCGACGGCGCGTCACCTCCCGGTCTGGTGTCGCAGGTGAGCGCCTATACCGGATCGGCAACCCTCGGGGACAATACCCTTTTTGCCATCTGGATCGGTGCCAACGATTTTCTCAACGGGAGCGTCGATTACGCAGCAAGTGCCGCAAATATTGGCACGGCAATGGACGACCTTGCCGCGTTCGGTGCGGAGCACATCTTGATTCTCAATCTCCCGGATCTGGGATCAACCCCCCGCTATCTTGGAACGGCGGAAGAAGACGGCGCCAGGTCGCTGTCACAGGGATTTAATGCGGCGCTGGCGGTTGTCATCGACGCATTTCAAGTTGCGCACCCGGAAGTCAC
>JBNKKC010000121.1:0-5632 GCA_050291625.1 Desulfobacteraceae bacterium | reverse complement strand
CTCAGGGCAGCCGACTGGCAGGTGGCCGAGGCGCGCGCCAACCGTCTGCCGGCGCTACGTCTCACCGCCGGGGCCAGTTATGGCGCCGCAGAGCTCGATCTCCTCTTCGACAACTGGCTCCTCAACCTGGCGGCCAACCTCACCGCGCCCCTGTTTGACGGTGGGCGTCGGTCCGCCGCCGTGGACCGTCAGGAGGCTGTGGTCGCCGAGAACCTGGCCCGTTACCGCGAAACCGTGCTCACCGCCATCAAGGAGGTGGAGGACGCCTTGGTGCGGGAGGCCAAACAGCGCGAGCATCTGGCCGGCCTGCAGCGTCAGATCGATGTGGCTGGCAAGGCCCTCGAACAGGCGGTGGAGCGCTATCGCAAGGGACTCAATGACTATTTGCCGGTTTTGACTCAGCTGGGTTCCACCCAGCGCCTGGCCCGCAACCTCATCACTCAACAGGCCACTCTCATCCGCTACCGCATCGCCCTCTACCGCGCGTTGGGCGGGCAGTGGACCGAGGCATTGACAGCCCCAGGGGGATAGTTGAGGTCGGGGGGAGGCCGGCTAATCGGCTTTCATTCAAGGAAGGCTGTATTTAGGAGGAAAAATGAAAATTTGCACCAAATGCAAAAAATCCCTCCAAGATGGAGATGTGAAAAAGCTTAATGGAAAGATATTATGCGAGGAGTGCTATATCGATATGGTTGTGCCAAAAATGCCTAAGTCGCATTATGATAACGATGCTGAATTCATGAATCGGATAAAGGACTCATACCCGGTGCGAAAACAGCAGTATCACTGAATTTACAACGTATTTTTTGTGCTAACCAACCACTCCAGCAGACATCCGGGGCCGGTTGGCCTTTAAAACAAACCGGCGTGAAGCAATCAATCACGGTAAAGCAAAGATTCCCCTTTGTGAAACAAGTGTAGCTTATCTTTCGGAGCGGACATGCTGACCTGTTGGCGGCGCAGGGATGCGTGCGTGCCAGGGAGCTTGGCGATTACAGGTTGATCGTCACCTTGGGGGCTGAAGTAAAGCAGGGTCACTTCACCGAGCGCTTCGGTATAGTCAACTTTAGCCGTGTAGAGGGGATCCTCGTTACAAGGTTGCAGGTCTTCCGGGCGCACCCCGACATTGACTTCCAACCCCATGTCGGAATCGCCGGTCGGCACTGACGAAAGTGCCCTGCCGCCATGGTGAAGGGTAACCTCGGTTTGCGTCCCGACACCCGTAATTTTACCCTTCAATAAATTCATAGCAGGAGAACCGATAAACTGCGCCACAAACTCGTTGCGCGGCGTTTCGTAAAGCGCCAACGGCGAACCCACCTGGGCGATACCGCGATTGGCGAGCACCACAATGCGGCTCGCCAGCGTCATCGCCTCCACCTGGTCGTGGGTCACATAGATCATGGTGCGATCCGGCATGGCTTCCTTGAGCTGGGCGATCTCGATACGCGTCGCGACGCGCAGCGCCGCGTCGAGATTCGACAGCGGTTCGTCGAACAAGTAAACCTGCGGGTCACGGACGATGGCCCGGCCGATGGCCACCCGCTGACGCTGGCCGCCGGACAAGGCCTTGGGCAAACGATCGAGGTAATCTTCTAATTGCAGAATCTTGGCCGCATTCCCGACGGCTGCATCGATTTCAGGCTTTGTTTTTTTCGCGATCTTGAGCGCAAAAGACAAGTTGTCGTGGACCGTCATATGGGGATAGAGCGCATAGGACTGGAACACCATGGCGATGCCCCGCTGCGCTGGAGGCACGTCATTGACGATCTGGTCATTGATCTTGAGCGTACCGCCGGTGATGCGTTCAAGTCCGGCGATCATGCGCAGCAAGGTAGACTTACCGCAACCCGATGGCCCGACGAACACGATCAATTCACCGCTATCGATATCGAGGTTGATATTTTGCAGAACCTTGACACCACCCGGATAGGTTTTATCGACAGCAGATAAATTCAAGTCAGCCATATTCAGTCCTCCGTTTTATTTGACCGATCCGGCGAGTAGTCCTCGCACCAGGTATCGTTGCATCAGAAAAAACACCAGCAATGGTACTGCAATAGACACGAATGCCGCGGTTGCCAGGATCTCCCAATTACCGCCGCGGGTGCCTAATAATTCCACGATGTGGTTGGTCATTACTGTGGTTTCGCCGGTGGCGTCGATGAGAAAAACTTTGGCCACCAGTAGATCATTCCAGGTCCACAGAAACTGGAATATCGCAAACGAGGCCAAGGCCGGATACGATAGCGGTAGGATGATCTTGATGAATATTTGAAAATCGGTGGCACCGTCCACCCGCGCGTTCTCGATAATATCGCGCGGCAGGGACGCCATGTAGTTGCGTAAGAGGTAGATCGCAAGGGGCAACCCAAACCCCGTGTGCGCCAGCCAGACACCTAAATATCCCTTGCCGATGCCTATCGAGAGATGCAATTTAAGGAGTGGAATCAACGCCAGTTGCAGAGGCACCACCAACAGGCCGACAACGGCGGCAATCAGCAGTGAGCGGCCAGGGAACTCCATCCACGCCAGTGCGTAGGCGGCAAAGGCGGCGATGAGGATGGGGATGACGGTCGCCGGGATCGTAACGGTCAGGGTACTGAAGAAGGCTTTTGACATGCCTTCGATATTGTCTTCATCAAACAGCATGTTATCGTAATTGGCCAGGGTGAAATCCGGCGGTGTTTGAGCGGTCACGAACACGCGCTGGCCACGCCCCTTCATGCGGTCTTCCGGCCCTGACCAGACATAATTGCCGACGGCATCGACGGTGATGGTTTCACCTTTCTTGAGATCGGCCACATCACCCGGTACAAATTCGTCGATGCGCTTCGACGAGGTGCCCCAAACCTTGATTTTAGCTTCTACCCCATTCTCGAAAAGATTGCCTTCGACAAAGTAGCGCCCGTCACGCTCTTTGCTATAATCGTCCGGGTCAGCGGTGCGCAGCACCACGTTTTGCTGTACTTCACGGAGCGCCGACCACCAGCCGCTAGAGGAAATCTGGTCGGCCGTACGAAACGATGAAACGAAAAGGCCGACAGTCGGGAACAGCCACAGCAGCACCAACAGCGCAACCGACAGATGTACGGCCCAGACCAACGAAGATTTAGTCCCGACAATATTATCCATGAAACCCCCTAGCGTCTAATGCACCATTGTGCTAGCGCATCTCTTTACGGGCGGTGGTAATGTTCCACACCAGGATGGGTGTAACCAGCAACATGATAATGATCGCGGCCGCCGAACCGGTCCCCCAGTCATTGGAGCGAAACAGCTTATCGAACATGTAGTTGGCCAGCACCTGGGTCTCCCACTGTCCATTGGTCATCGCATAAACAATATCAAATACCTTGAGCACGGTCAGGGTGATGGTGGTCCAGACCACGACGATGGTGCCCATGATCTGCGGCACCTTGATGCGGAAGAACACCTGGAACGGGTTGGCGCCGTCAAGGATCGCCGCTTCAATGGTTTCCTCGGGAATGCCGCGCAGGGCGGCCGACAGGATGACCATGGCGAACCCGGTCTGGATCCAGATCAACACCACCATAAGGAAGAAGTTGTTCCAGAATGGCAACGTCAGCCATGTCTGTGGTTGCCCGTAGGTAAATTCAAAGCGGAATACCTGAAATATATTGATCACAGCGAGAATTGCCAGATAAACACCCAAAGCCGACAGGGCGGTCTGCAATGCCGATAAAAACCGGGCCGCTCGCCGCCGACCCATCAGGATCGGTCGCATGACGATCCAGACGGCATATCCGATCACCATCGCAAAACCCAGCAATATGACCGCCGGCAGCAGTCGCAGGAACAAAAAGGAACCAAAGCCACCATGGAACTGCAGCCATACCGCATTCATCACGCCGATCTGCTCCTGGCTGACGGGACGGGCATCGTAAATCAGCTTGAAAATGACCGACGCACCGACAAAGGAAATTGCCATCGGCATAAATATCAGCGATTTGGCAATATTGCCCCAGGCGATGCGATCGGTCAGTTGCGCGACCAACAGGCCAAACGCGGTTGACACCGCGGGCACCACGATCAGCCACAGCATATTGTTGCGCATGGCTTCCCAGAACTTGTCTTCACCAAACATTTGCCGGTAGTTGGCCAGACCAATAAAGGCACCGTTCAGCGAGCGGTCGGTCAGGGACAGCCTCAGGGTTTCGAATACCGGGTAAGCGAGGTACAAGCCCAGCGCAAAGATGGCCGGAAACAGGAACAACCACGGCCTGACCATGTTGGCGCGGTTGATATTACGTCCCGCATCGTCAGGACGCGGCGGAAAAATAACTTTGTCGAGCAACTGGTTGGCCAGGTAAAAATACCCCAAACAACCCCCTACGCCGAGTATGATGGTGATGAGCCCTTGTAATGCGGGATGCATATACGCTTATCTCCTCTCTCCGAGCAGGGTTCGCTACAGACGCCCCGGGGCCGGCAAGCGGCAGGCATCCTTGCCCCGTTGATGATTGATGGATTACTTAAGCGCGTCCCAGGATTTCTGGATCTCCTGGGCGACCGCCTTAGCCGATTTGCCACCCGTATAGTCGACCATGCCGGTCCAGAAAGTACCCGCGCCAACGCCGCCGGGCATCAGGTCCGAACCATCAAAGCGAAAAGTGGTCGCGCTGAGCAGGATGTCGTTCATCTTGCGCAGCGTGGGGTCGCTGAATTTGTTTGGATCAACGCCTTTGTGCGGGGTCAAAAAGCCTTTGAGCGCCATCCAGATTTCATGGGCTTTCGGCTCACGCAGCCACTTGATCAGATCGTGGGCGCCCTTGCTGTCCTTGGTAATCGCCCAGACGGTGCCCGCGCCGAGTACCGGCTTGCCGAGGTTTTTGCTGGCATAGGCCGGGAAATAGAAGAAGTCGGCATCTTCACCAACCGCCGTACCCTCGGGGAAAAAGGCAGGGATGAAGCTTGCCTGACGATGCATATAGCATTGCGGTGGTGACGAAAACATGCCTTTGGGGCTATCGCGGAAATCGGTTGAAGCCACTGTGGCTGCACCGCCGGCAACGTATTTGTCGTTGCGCGCGAAGTAGCCGAATTCTTCGATCGCTGCAACAACACGGGGATCGTCAAATTTAACCTCATTGGTGACCCACTGGTCGTAGACTTCTGGCGGCTGGGTGCGCAGCATCATGTCCTCAACCCAATCGGTGGCCGGCCAGCCGGTGGCGCCACCAGATCCCAGACCGATGCACCAGGGCGTTTCACCATCGGCGACAATCTGTTTTGTGAGGGCTTTGAGTTCTTCCATGGTTTGTGGCACTTCATATCCGGCGTCTTCGAAATTCTCCGGCGAATACCAAACCAGGGATTTAACGTCGACCTTGAAGAAAAAGCCGAATAACTGTTTTTTGCCATTTTTATCCGGATAGGTGCCCAGGTCGACCCAGGACTGGCCGGCGGCGTAGTTCTTACGCACCCAGTCAGCGGTATCAGCCGCGAGCGGGGTCAGAAAGCCCCGCTTGGCCATATCCATGGCGAGACCCGGTTGCGGAAATACCGCGACATTCGGCGCGGAACCGGCTTCGGCATCGACCATAATCTGCTGTTCGAAGGAATCCGAACCGACGTAACGCACGTCATGGCCCGAATCTGAGGCAAAAAC
>JBNKKC010000120.1:0-55472 GCA_050291625.1 Desulfobacteraceae bacterium | reverse complement strand
CAAGGATCACATATTGATTTTCTGATATGTGCTGTGGCTAATAGAATCGACATTCCCATCTTTACCAATGATAAAGATTTTGAGCATTATCATAATGTAATTTCCATCAAGCTTTATAGAATTGAGGGCTAACCACTGCGTGGGCAACGGACCGGGAAAACGATGCCATTTTTAGCTTTTGCGCAGTCACCATTAAATGCATCATTTGCATAGGTCGAGTTCGTTTTCCCGTCCGGTCACGCAGAACGTTAGCCAAGCAATCTTGATCGGAGAGTGAAGATGAAAAAACTATTAATTTTCTTTGCCGCTGGTTGTTTGGGAGCATTAGCCAATAGCGTTACTGTTTGGTTATTCGGCCAATTGAGTATAACCTCCTCTTTTGGTGTATCTATCGCTCCGTCCTTAACACCAGCATGGCTATATCCCCGACTAGTATGGGGTGGTATTTGGGGGCTTTTGTTTATTCTGCCGATGTTGCAGTCAAAATTACTCGTTAAGAGTGCTATTTTAAGTTTATTTCCAACAGCTATTCAGTTATTTGTGGTATTCCCATTAAAGGCGCATAAGGGTATTGCTGGCATAGAGCTTGGATTGTTTACACCAATATTTGTAATAATTTTTAATTGGGTATGGGGCGTTACTACAGCCCTGGTAATAAAGTATGCCAAGTGACACGGCTAACAACTGTGTTCAGCGGAGCGCAAGGACCGGGCACCCGCTGACACAAAGCGTTCCCCTCTATAAAGGAATCTAATAAATGCCGAATAAAGCTGTTGCGATAATAGCTGAAGAGAGGATCCTAAAATCAATAATTGTGATACGCGGTGTAAATGTAATCTTGGATTCAGATCTTGCTCAATTATATAATGTTGAAACAAGGCGGCTAAATGAGCAAGTGCGAAGGAATATAGATAAGTTCCCGAAAGATTTTATGTTTCCGTTGACGAA
Source organism: Desulfobacteraceae bacterium (assembly GCA_050291625.1). Classification (GTDB taxonomy): domain Bacteria; phylum Desulfobacterota; class Desulfobacteria; order Desulfobacterales; family Desulfosarcinaceae; genus JARRKU01. The sequence goes on along the minus strand of JBNKKC010000120.1, from coordinate 54,524 downwards.
AAAGGAATTTCTTGACTTGAAATCGCAAATTGCGACATCAAGTTCAGGATGGGGAGGCAGGCGAAAACCACCGTTAGTTTTCACGGAACACGGAGCCTTGCAAGCTGCAAATGTTTTAAATTCGAAAATTGCAAGCAAGATGAGTGTTTTTATAATTCGAGCCTTTGTGCGACTGCGCGAAATGGCCCTGAATAATGAAAAATTAGCTCGGAAAGTCGAGCAATTAGAAAACCGTGTAAGTGACCATGACGAGATATTGCTGGATTTAATCGAAGAAATTAAGAAGATCATTGATACACCGAAGCCTATAAAGAAAAATGCAGTTGGTTTCATAAGTCCAACTGGTAAAACAAAGAAAAAATAAAACTGGAGAACCACCGCGTAGACAGCGGACCGAGAAAACGATGCCATTTTTTCTTTTTTCCACAGGCATCAAGCAACATTTCATTTACTTATACCCAGTTTGTTTTCCTGTCCGGTCACGCAGAACGTTCGAATCAAGATAGCCACCAGATACAACACAAAATAGCCAACCTGTGGGTACTTGCCAATACTGCCACAGGGGCTGATTGTAAGAAGGCCCTATATATTGTGGTCACCCAACTGCCGCTTATTTGTTAACTGGACAATCTAACAAACGCTGTCCAAGTTCTTTTCTGAAACCGTCACCCTCTTTTGGTCCAAATCGATCGCTTCAAGTTGATTTGCCCAACACCGTCAATTACGGGAAGATGAGTCAATTTGCCGTCGGCAACAGCTCGGGGTCGGTATTGGTGTTGAAAGGATGATGCGACGGCGATTCGATACCGATCCCGAATAAGAACAACAAGGTCCGGCTAAATCCCTGTCAAATCCGGAAGCGTCATCCCGTCTGCCAGGAATTCTTCCATGGTCCAGAAAGGCGTATTTTGATCGAATTCTTCGTTCGGCCAGGGCCAGCCTTTCGGTATGGGAGAAGTAAACTGCAGGCGGGTTCTGCGGGTGGGGTGGGAAAACGACAGTTTGTGAGCCAGCAAAGCGATGCGGCCGTGCGCCATGGCATGCGGCGCGCCGTAATGGACATCTCCCCGGATCGGGCAGCCGATGGCGGAAAGCTGGGCCCGGATCTGGTGACGGCGGCCGGTTTCCAGCACCACCGCCAGCAAACTTTGGCGGTCCTGCCGCTCCACAAGGTGGTAGCGAAGGCCGGCAGTCTGGCTGCCGTCGGATGATTTGTCGGCAGGCCTGCTCAAACGTCCGATCCGCACCAGATGGTGTTCCACGCGATCGTCTTCTTTGGGCGGCGCACCGATGACGACCGCCAGGTAGATCTTTTCCACCTCGCCGTCCCGAAATTGTGCGCTCAGACGGGAGGCGGCTTTCGATGTGCGGGCCAAAACGACGACCCCGGCAACGGGAGCATCCAGACGGTGCACCAGACCGGCGAACACCCGGCCCGGCTTCCGGTGGCGCGTTTTGATCCACGCCTTGGCCAGCTCGAGAAGGCTGGCTTTGCTTTTATGGTCCCGCTGCATGACCAGGCCGGCCGGCTTGTAGAGCACCAGCAGATGATTGTCTTCGTAAAAAACCGGCCATTGCGGATGGTAGAAGATGTCCATCAGGTAAACAGCGCGCCGACGCTTTCGCCGGTATGGATGCGCTTGATGGCTTCAGCGAAAAGCGGCGCCACCGACAAAAACCGGGCCTTGTCAAACCGTTTGGCCCGGGGGACTCCCACGGTGTTGGTCAGAACCGCCTCTTTCAATGATGATTGTTGAAGGTTCACCGCAGCCGAGCCGCAGAGCACGGCATGCGTCGCGCCGACGTATACACTCCGCACGCCCGCGCGTTCAAGTGTTTCCACGGTGGAAACGATGGTGCCGCCCGTGGAGATCTCGTCGTCGAATACGATGGCATCCTTGCCTTTGACGTCTCCCACCACGAGCCCCTGCTTGACATCCACATCGCTGATGCGCCGTTTGTCGATGATGGCCATGGTCGTATTCAGACGGCTCGCGAAACGCCCCACGCGCTTGGCGCCGCCGGCATCGGTCGCCACGCACACCGTATTGGCAAGATCGAGCTTGTCCTGAAAAAAGCCGCTGATGATGGGGATTGCGGTCAGGTGATCCACGGGAACACTGAAGAAACCGTGCACCGAATCGGCATGCAAATCCATGGTCAACACACGATTGGCGCCGGCATTTTTAAGAAGATCCGCGATAAGCCTGCCGGTGATCGAGATCCGCGGGGCGTCCTTTTTGTCCGAACGGGCATAGGAGTAGTAGGGAATGACTGCCGTTATGCGACGCGCCGAGGCGCTGCGCAGTGCGTCCATGATGATCAGCAGTTCCATGATATGCTCGCTCACAGGCTGGGTCAGGGATTGAACCACGAACACATCGCGTTCCCGCACATTTTCCTTGATTTGAACGTACAAATTGTCATTGGAAAAGCTCGAAATATCAAGCCGGCTGGATGTGATGCCCAACTGCCGGCAGATTTCCTCACACAGCTCCGGATTGGAACGGCCTGAAAACACCTTGAGATCGTCCTGCATGGAAACCTCCTGTCAATAGCAGACCATAGCATGAGCCAAATTTGAACACAAACGGGAATGAGTGGACACTATTTAAGATGTCGGTGCATCGGCCTTTCGGTCAAGGCCTTTGGACGTATCGGGGTTGCCTGAGCGGGACCGCTTCAATGCCTGTTGGATCGCTTTTGCCAATGTGCGCATTTGATAAGGCTTTTGCAGAAATGTTTCGATTCCCAGGGCATGAATCTTGTTTCTGACGGCACTGTCGGGATAGCCTGAACACATGATGACCGGCACATCGGGATTGATGTTAAAGATTTCTTTGGCCAGTTCTTCTCCGGACAGTTTTGGCATGGTCATATCCAAAATAATCAGATCGTACTGATCCGGGGCCGCCCCGTACATTTTCAAAGCCTGAGTCGAATCGTCAGAGGTTCGCACGTCATAGCCCATCTGAGATAAATATGCGGCGCCAAGTTTCAGGATCGATGACTCGTCATCGACCAGCAGCAGCCGCCCCTGCCCCGAAAGCGATTCGACAGGTTCGGGGGGCTTCATTTCGGTAGCAACCGCGCATAGCGGCAAAAACACATGAAATTTGGTGCCTCGGCCGGTCTGGCTGTTGACCGTGATGCCTCCGCCGTATTTGGTGACGATCCCGTGCACGACGGCAAGTCCCATACCCGTGCCTGAACGCGCCTGTTTGGTAGTGAAATAGGGATCGAAGATACGATCAAAAATGGCGGATTCAATGCCGGTGCCCGTATCTTCCACCGTAAGCCGGGCGTAATCTCCGGCGCTCCGCCCGTATTGGTCGGCCGCAACCTGATCGAGATGCGTTTTCTTCAAAGAGACGGTAAGGATTCCTCCCCCCTCCTCCATGGCATGAGCGGCATTGGTGCACAAGTTGATCAGCACCTGTTGAATTTGGGTCGAATCGGATAACACCGTCAGGGGCCGATGGTGCAGCTTTTTCCTGATATCAATGGTGGCCGGAATGGAAGCCCGCAGCAGTTGCAGACTTTCATCGATCATCGCCCCCAATTCAACCGGCAGCCGCCTGGTTTCATCCTGGCGACTGAAGCACAGCAGTTGGGAAACGACATCCCTGGCCCGCCGGCCGGCAGTCTGGATCTCTTTCAATTTTTGACGGAGGGGATGCTCATCGGAAATATCCATAAGGGCCAGTTCCGTATTGCCGATGATGATCCCGAGAATATTGTTGAAGTCATGGGCGACGCCCCCCGCCAACGTGCCGATGGCCTCCATTTTCTGCGAGTACACCAAGTGCTCTTCCAGCATCTTTCGATCGGTGATGTCGTGCCAGATGCCAAGCGTATAGTTATGGTCGCTGATGGTAATGGCCTTTTGCCGGATCCGGTGATAGCGAATCTGGCCGGATCTTGTCCTCAACCCGGCTTCGACCGGCCGCAGATCGGCCTTCAGGATCTTTTGCGCCATCCCTGCAACCGTATCGGGCGGATCGACGGCCAACAGGTCATGAAGTGTTAAATGCTTGAATGCTTCCCTGGTATAGCCCAGACTCTGATGGGCGGTGGCATTGAAGTCGACAATGGCCAGAGAATCGGCATTGAGAAGTAAAACCGAGTCCGCCGCGTGCTCGAAAATGGCTCTGAATTTTTCTTCCGACTCTTTCAGACGCAGCTCGGCACGTTTGCGCCTGGTCGTATCCCGGCCGACCGCGATAATTTCCCGCACTTGCCCTGCCTGATCAAGAACGGCCTTGCTGGACCAGGAGAACCATCTCCACTTTCTGTATGTCAGGAATCGCGCCTCACATCGGCAAAAATGAGGGGCCACCTGCAGGCTCTGCAAGGCCAGTTGAACATTTTCATCGTCTTGCGGATGAACCAGTGACAGCAGATTGGTGCCGACGATGTCATCCGGGCTGCAACCCAGCAGTTCCCGTATGCTTGGACTGGCGAACAGGATACGGCCGTCAGGGGTGAGCTTGAGAATCAAGTCGTTCTGGTCCTCTACGATCAGCCGGTACTTCTCCTCGCTGGCACTCAGCGCCTCTTCGGCACTTTTCCGATCCTGAATGCTCTGACGAAGGCGCCGGTTGATCGATGTGGTCCGGATATTATGCCAGGCGACACCTGATATGGACGCGGCCATGATCAACGCCATCATCATCAAAACGATCCGTTTTGGCGTCCAGAAGGGCTTTGGCTCGCCGTACCACTTGGTGTAGACTCGCTGATAGGCATCCGAAGAGACAAAGACCGACGCCGCCGACTGCAGCCGTTCAAGCAGCACATGGTTGTCTTTGCGAACCGACATGGCGCGTTTGACTTCAAGAAGCGGTTCACCGACCCGTTTGACGGTCTCCTCCAGACCGGTGTCCAGGGCAAGCTTCATCATCACCGGTTGCGGATAAACCAGTGCATCCACCTGCCCGGCCAGAAGTTCGAAAAACGCCTCTTTGAGAGTAGGAAATACTTTCAGCTCGATGTCGCCGCGCTGCTGCATCAGTCGGGTGCCGACGTTGTATCGGACCGTGCCCACCACCCGGCCGGCCAGATCCTGAGCGCCCTGGATATCGAAGGTGGATTGGCGGATGAATATGACAATGGGAAAGGTCTCTACCGGAGAAGTAAACGCGAACCACTGCTTTCGCTCTTCCGTAATACCCAGATTGGGAATCAGATCGATCTTGCCGCTGCGCAGAGCGTCGAACAATTGCCCCCAGGAATGCATGACCGTGTATTGCACACGCAAACCCGCCGCATTGGCAACCTGTTCGACCAGGTCGACGGCAAACCCTGCAGGCTGTCCGTTACGGTCCAATTGATATTGCGGCGGCCAATTGCTCAGCACGCCCGCCTGGACCGCATCGGATGCCGGTTGACCGGTTTCTGCCACTGCGCCATCCGCCTGCGCCAATACGATCATCGCCGCAAAGATGATACAAACGCTTCGATAAGCCAGTGGAAAGAGTACCTGCATTTTCGACCAACCTTTTATATGCTTCAATCCATCCCATGCTGCAGCCGCCCGTCGCCAGGCTGCAGCCATAGCCCCCGCAAAGCGTTCAAGACGCTGCGCGGCAGGATCGATTGGATTGGATGTGTGGTGATCGTTGCGTTTTTGCGGATCGGTGGCCGTGCAGCATCAATGCTGTGAGAAATCGCGATTCAAAGTGGGATCTGTTGATGTACGGCGGAATTGGATTGAGTGTGCCGTTACATGTGGCGGTGAAAGCATTCCTGCTCTACAGCACCTTAAATAACCGGTTTTTTAGCCGCAAGTCAAGCGCTATATCCGGATGCCGCCGCCGCTATGTTATGGCGTGACCCAACCGCGGGATCAATCATCGTCCGGTCCTCCGCTGTGGCAACTCGTACTGGAGCCGTCCGAATTGGTGAAACTTCCGGAATAGCAGCTGGGGGCCGATGGGTTCGGCGGCGTGCGCCCCTGATTGACGTCGTGGCAGATGCCGCAGGTACTCAAGCGCACGGACGCATGGCGATGGGAAGAGCTGTAGTCACCGGTGATGTCGTTTCCGCCCTGCCAGCGGGTGGGGTGGGCGCCGGCGTCCGGATGGCAACCGGCGGACGAACAGGCCGTCCCGGCACTGCCGCCGTCGAAGGCGGTGGTGCCCGGTGTGCCGTGGCATGTCTGGCAATCGGCCAGATCGGATCTGGCTGCCGGCCCATGATCGTGGGGATCGGTGTAAGGCATATCATGCGCCGCTACCGGCCCGCCAGGGTGGCAGCCCGTGGAGGAGCCGTCGGAATTGGTAAAACTGCTGGAATAGCAGCTGGGGGCCGATGGATTCGGCGGCGTGCGTCCCTGGTTGACGTCGTGGCAGATGCCGCAGGTGCCGATACCGGAGGCGGCATTGCGATGGGTGGAGATATATGCGCCAGTGATGTCATTGGTTCCCTGCCAGCGGGTGGGATGCGCCCCGGCGTCCGGATGGCAATCGGCGGACGAACAGTCTGTAAAGGCACTGCCGCCGTCGAAGGCGGTGGTGCCCGGCGTGCCGTGGCAAGTCTGGCAATCGGCCAGATCGGATTTTGCCGTCGCTCCATGGTCTTCTGGATCGGTGTAAGGCAAATCATGCGCCGCATTCGGCCCGCCTGCGTGACAGCTCGTGGCAGACCCGTCCGAATTGGTAAAATCAACGGAATAACAGCTGGGTGCGGCGGCATTCGGCGGCGTGCGCCCCAGGTTGACATCATGGCAGATGCCGCAGGTGCCGACACTATATGCAGCCGTACGATGGCTGGCGCTATATCCGCCGGTGATGTCATTGGTTCCCTGCCAGCGGGTCGGATGCGCCCCGGCGTCCGGATGGCACTCCGTGGATGAACAGGCCGTCTCAGCAATCCCCCCGTCAAAGGCGATGGTCCCGGGCGTGCCGTGGCACTTCTGGCAGCGGGCCATATCGGATTTGGCCGGCGCCCCATGATTCTGCGGGTCGAAAAAAGGCATATAGTGGGACTGCGCCGGTCCATTGGCGTGGCAGGCTGAGGCCACATTGTCTGCATTGGTAAAACTGGAAGAGAAACAGCTGGGCGCCTGAGACGACGGTTGGGGCCCGTTGTCGACAACCTGATGGCACATGGCACAACCGCGATCGATGACATCCTGAGTAACCGGTCGGTGGGATGACAGGTAGTCTGCGGTAATATCATTGTCGCCCTGCCAGCGGGTCGGGTGCGCACCGGCATCCGGATGACATGCGGATGATGAACAATCGGCGGCAGGCCTGTCGAACAGATCCGGGGCGCTGAGAATCCCGCCGTCGAATAGATTGGGGGGGCTGCCGTGGCAGGCGAAGCACCGTCGCAGCTCAGCCCTGCCGGCCGCTCCGTGGGCATCCGGATCGGTATAAGGCAGCTGATGCACGGTGATAGGGTCGCCCTGGTCATGGCAGGTGAAGCATCCGACGGCATTGATTCCTCCGTTCAAATCGCTGCCATGGCATGATCGGCAGCGGGTCAAATCGGCGTCGGCTTCCGGCGCGTGGGACAGGATATAGCGGGGAGGATGCGCCTGGTCGGTTGCAGGCGCCTGGTCGTTGGGCGACGAGCATGCCCACAACAAGAGACAGAGCCAGATCAGCAGGCAGCACCGCAAGGCCGATGATGGAATCAATGATGGCATTGTGCGCAACTCCTGGCGGTCTTCGGGGCTCCATGGCACCTGAAGCACTTGGTGGGATTGATGCGGCCATCGATGCGATGTCGTGTCAAATAGTCTCCGCGGTGCGGTTTGCGGCCTCTGGGGTCGGCGTGGTTTCGGAGCGACGGTTTGAGCTCGACTCCCACGCCGTGGCAGGCGGTGCAGTCGCTGGGGCGGTGGCACATCTGACAGACCGATTGTCCGGTTCGGGCGACCCGGTTGTGCTTTTCGCCAAACAGCAGCGTGTGATTAAACCGTCGATAGGGAAAGGGATCATCGGGAGTATCATGGCAATCGGTGCAGGTGCGCATATCTTCGCCCTCGCCCGGATGGCGCAAGGGCAATTCATAGCTGTCAGACCAGCCCGACGGCACGGGCGGCAGCAGCAGCGCAACAAGTATAACAGCCAGAGGCAGAAATCGGATCAAGAGAAGCCCTTCAATAGTGAATATGCAGCGTCACGACGCCCCCGACATCGTTGTCAAAATAGGGATCTTTGCTGAAAATACCGGATAATTTGGTTTCCATTCGATTGTTGAAAAAATGACGGCCGGCGCTCACGCTGTACTGGACGGATTTGTCTTCTCCGTAAACCGGGGCGTCATAGGCGATAAACAGGGCGTCGCCGCTGATAAATCCCTTGGCCTTCATCTTCAATGGCTGCTGCCAGTAAAAATACCCCCGGTACAGGTCGTAAATATTGTCTGCGCTATCGCCGTCCATGCGCCCGATCTCGACACCGATCTGGCTGCTGCTTGAGGTGTTGACGGTCAGCAGACCGGCCATATACGATGCCGTCTCCCGGCGTCTGTCATAGTCGTAGTGTCTTCCCCGGACGCCGACATCGACCGCCCCCAGGCCCTGCCATACGATATCGGTACCTGCGATCGAGAGGACCTCTTCTTCGTCTTGCAGAAAATGGAAGATATTGTTCTGGGAATTTCCCTTGCCGAAGTAGTCCTGATACGAAAAGTACTGGAAGGAGGGCTCGATCATCACTTGGCTGACCAGAAGCTGGGCGTCGTAGCGGTGCTCCCTCCAATTTTCACTGTCTATATTATAGCTGGACAAGCCGGTCAACGTCAGCCAGGAGCCCAGGTTCAGCACAAGGTCTGCTCCGGCTTTTTCTTCAGCCAATTCACCGTCCGCTTCCGTTTTTTGATAGGAGAGGCCGATTTCGTAATGGCCATCTAAATGGTGGGCCAGGCGCGTACCATAGGTTGCATCCGCGCTGCCGCCGTCCTGATCTTCGTAATCAACGGGCAAACCGCCAAAGATGCTTGCTGAAAAGTAGGGGCCGATTCCGCCGCTTAATCGAAACCCGTCGACGCTCTGATTGGCAACTCCGGCAAAGACATGCTGGCGGCCGATGCTCGCATCAAGCCGGCTGTATGGTTTATGATAACGGATGTACCCGAACATTAATTCGCCTTCCGGATCATCCTCATAATAATCGCCGCCGGCCAGATCTTTGCGCCCCCAGCCGTAGAGATGGAACGACAACCCGCCCTGTTCCGTGTCGCCATAGTCTACGTCCAGATACTCGTAAACAGGCAATACGAGCTCATCTTCACCGCTGTCCGCACGACGCTCAAAACCGCGGACGATGGTGTCGGAACGGATGTCGATATCGACCGCAGCCGCCAACGGCACATAACAAAGTCCGATGACAAGTGCAGCGGCGAAGCATTTAAGGAAGGATGAATTCACAGCAGTCGCACAACCTCCGTTTAGTCTGGCAGAGTTCCATTTGAAAATTGGAGTAAACCAGTAGGATATGCAAATATTATTCCGGAAATTACCCTTCCATAATATCGTTGACAAATTCAATCGCCCCCACGACAATATTGTCACATAACAAATTAAAATAATAACAAAAATATTCAGAAAAGCATTCTGTCAACCCGGGCCTGGATTTGAATGATGGAACCACCTTGGGCCGGCATGTGTGCAGTATCAGTACTGGTGGTTACATTTTTTTGTACAACCGCCGCCTCATGCTTTGGCAGGATGCAAATTTATTTTTCCAATATGCAAATCGAATGCTGCGGTCAGGTCAAAAACACGGCCGGTCTTGCATTCTGATCTGAAATATTGTAGCGAACTGCCAATCCAAACAGACGACGTCGATACCATGAATATCATTCTATTTGCCATTGTCGCCATCGCTTTTGTCTTTGCAGGAGTGCGTCAGATCATTGAGCCCGTTATCGCCGACCAGGGCACAGCCATGGAACTGCTGTCCAAAGCCACCGTCGACGCCGCAGGCGGCGCTGTGGAACTGGCCATCGGGCTGGTGGGAGTCATGACACTGTTCCTGGGATTGATGAAAGTGGCGGAAGCCGGCGGAATGCTTAACATACTGGCTCGCCTGATCCGACCGCTGATGGTCCGATTGTTTCCTGAGGTTCCCGCTCACCATCCGGCCATGGGGGCGATGATACTCAACATGTCGGCCAATGCCATGGGCCTGGGAAACGCAGCGACGCCGTTCGGTATCCGAGCCATGCAGGAGCTGGATAGGCTCAACCCGCAGCAGGGAACGGCCACCAACGCCATGGCTTTGTTTCTGGCCATCAATACGTCTTCGGTGACGTTGCTGCCGACCGGCGTTATCGCCTTGCGGGCCGCCGCCGGATCGGCGGATCCGGCGGCTATACTGCCCACCACGCTGTTCGCAACCATTGGTTCAACCACCGTCGCCATAGTGGCCGCAAAGCTCTACAGCCGATGGTGGCCAAGCCCGCCCGCTGCGCCACGCGATCCACATCAGAAACCGTCCGGCAACAATGCAGCAGCCGGCAGTGAGAACGAGGAAGAGGCAGACGCTTATCCGCTGTGGGTCAGTATCACGGCCCTGGCGGTCATGGTGCTGCTGGTTCCGGTGGCCGTCGTCTGGGGCCGGACCATTTCGCCATGGGTGATACCGGGATTCATCGTCGTTTGTCTGACCTTCGGCCTGCTGCGCAAAGTGCCGGTCTATGAAACGCTGGTGGCCGGCGGCAAGGAGGGATTTCAGGTCGCTTTGCGCATCATCCCCTATCTGGTGGCCATTCTGGTGGCCGTCGGAATGCTTCGCGCCAGCGGAGCCATGGATGTGATTGTCGGTTTTCTGGGCCGTTTTACTGCATTGGTGGGGCTGCCGGCCGAAGCACTTCCCATGGCCTTGATGCGGCCTTTGTCCGGTTCCGGGGCATACGGAATCATGGCGGCAATCATCAACGATCCGGCGACGGGTCCCGACAGCTATGTCGGCCTGTTGGTCACAACCCTCCAGGGTTCCACAGAGACGACCTTCTATGTTCTGGCCGTCTATTTCGGGGCTGTTCAGGTCCGGCGGATCCGGCACGCCATGGCTGCGGCACTGACGGCGGACCTGGCGGGCATTGTTTGCGCGGTGGTGGCATGTCTGGTCCTATTCCGACCTTAATGTTGCATAAAAAAGATGGCGAAAAGTAAATAAACAGCAGGAGCGTTGAACTTATTTGCATGACTGCGCCGGGCAACGCATTAAAACCGGAATGATCTGTATATAAAACTGCCCGCCCGGCTTACCGGGCGGGCAAAAGGGTTTTGCCATATTCGTATTGTAGGTTGGGTTGAGGAACGAAACCCAACAATGGAAAATGACCGATGGCTTTGCACCGGAAACGGCGGCATGGAATCCAGCCTTGCCACATGTTGGGTTTCGCCGGCTCAACCCAACCTACGCTGCTGACGCTGCATAAAAATATGGCGAACGTGTTAATTACCGGGCTTCCGGAAAGATCAGTCCATATCCGCTTTCACCGTGCAGAGACTGATCCAGTCCTTCAAGTTCGCTTTGCTCATCCGCCCTGAATCCGATGGTCTTTTCCAGAAAAAAGCAAATGATCACCGTGCCCAATGCGGCAAAAACGACGGTGGCGCCCAGACCCTTGAGCTGCACCAGCAACTGTTGCCACATATTCCATCCGGCAATGTTCCCGGCCGCTGCTTCCATCCAGCTGTCTCGTATGAAAAAGGAGAGCAGGACGATACCCAAACCGCTTCCGACACCGTGAATGCCGAAACAATCGAGGCTGTCATCGTATCCGAATTTAAGTTTGGCATTGAGCGCACAATAGCAGGCCATGGAGGAAATTGCGCCAAGAACGATCGCCCCGGCGGGCTGAACCACTCCTGCGGCCGGGGTAATGACCACCAACCCGGCCAGGATGCCGGAGACAAACCCAAGAGACGTAATCTTGCGAAATACAAAGGCCTCGATGATCATCCAGGTCAGCGCGCCGCTGGCGGCCGAAACCTGGGTCATGGTCAGTGCGCGCGCCGTGTCCAAACCGGATTGCACGGTCGATCCAGCATTGAATCCAAACCAGCCGACCCACAGGATGCCGGCACCCATCATGGTCATGACCAGGTTGTTGGGCGCCATGGTGGTTTTCGGATATCCCCTGCGCGGCCCCAGGTGGAGCGCCACGATCAATGCGCTGATCCCGGCGGAAACATGGATCACCAACCCACCGGCCAGATCGATAACACCGCCGGCACCGGCGTTGAACAACCAGCCGTCGCCGGCCCACACCCAGTGGCAAAGCGGACAGTAGATCAAAAGGAACCAGAGCACGATAAAAAGCGTATATCCTCTGAAATAGACCCGTTCGGCCAACGCCCCGCTGATCAACGCGGGCGTGATGATGGCAAACTTGCCCTGAAACATGGCCAGTACGTATTCGGGCACGCCGTTGGTGATGGTATCATCGATGCCTTTCAGGAAGAAATAGTCGCTGTTCCAGCCGATAAAACCGCCCAGAATATTGTCACCAAACGCCAGGGCATAACCGCACACCACCCACAACACACCGATAATGGCTATGGACACGAAACTGTGCATCATCGTGCCAAGGACGTTCTTGGTGCGCACCAGCCCGCCGTAGAACATGGCCAGACCCGGCACCATCAGCAGCACCAGGGCTGTCGAAATGAGCATCCAGGCAGTTGTGCCGGTATCGACCGGCTGTTGATCCGCACCCCACACGACGGCGGGGGCGACCAGCAACATGATTAATGACAAAATTGCAATACACCGTGTCGGCCTCATCAGCTCCTCCTTCTTGTTCCAATCCAACGCCAAACCGCATCTTCAGGTCGTGGAAAGCCCATATCAATACACCGATACCACCACCGCCATCGACAAAATGGTAAAACCTTCTACACTTCTGCATATCATGTGCCGACATTTAAGATCACAATAACAGATAGAAAATATTAATTATTTTCAATTAAGACGGAGAGATTGGCGCCCGAAAGAATTACAAAATTGTCGAATTATAAACTTCGGAACGACAATTTTGTAGATAAATAAGCCAATCTTAATTCTATGCAAAATTGGTATCGCTACTTAAATTTACAAGGGTTAAAAAGCAATTGACAACTTAATACACATGTATTAATACAAACGTATTAATTTAAAATGAAGCTGCCATGCCGAACTCCGAATGCCAATCGACAAAGGACCGTCTGTTTTTCGCCGCTTTGAAATTGTTTGCGGAAAAGGGATTCCGCGCAGCAACCGTTCGCGACATATGCAAAGAAGCGGAAGTGTTTAATATCAACAGCATCAACTACTACTACGGCAGCAAGGAAAAGCTGTACCATGCCATCCTGGAGATGGTATTTGCCGCTCATCAGGATCAGTTAAAAAAATACCCGGCATCCTCCGACCCGCTTGAACAGTTGAAGACCTTTATTATTTCCTACAGCGACATGCTCTATGGAGGAGGCGAAGTGGCCAGGGATGCCATCCGGATTTTCAATTCCGAGATGGCGCGACCTTCCAAGATGCTCGGCAGGATTGTAGAAAAGCATACAAAACCTCAAACGCTGGCCATTATGGATGCCGTCCGATCTCTGCTGGGGCCGGATGTACCGGAAGATGCGGTACGCGACACATGCGTCAGCATCGGGAGCCAGATACTCTACTACAGCTATGCCTGGCCCGTATTTTCAAAAGTTTTCCCGGACCACCCCGGCATGGCCAACTACCACAGGAAGCTGGCCGAACACATCATTCATTTTTCATTGGGAGGGATTGAGGCCGTCAAGGCCCGTTTCAAGAAACAAACCGAACCTTAAAGACTGGATGACATGAGGAGGCGCCATGACAACACTGCCTGAAAGTTCAGAGCGAGTGCAACGCGTTGTCTTCCTGGACAAAATCCGGTACTCCATGGTGCTGGGGGTGGTCGTCCTTCACGCCGCCTGCGCCTACGCCACTATCATCCCATGGTGGAGCGTCCTGGACAGCGATCGCAGACAAATCTTTGATCTGCTGATCATCGTGCTCGATGTTTATCAGATGCCGGTGCTCTACTTCGTAGCCGGCTACTTCGCCCTCTTATCTCTACGGCGCCGGGGCATCAGCGGATTTGTCTCAGCGAAATTAATACGGCTCGGCGTGCCGCTGCTGCTGGTCGGCATCTTCTTCGTACCGATTATTCCTTACATCGGGTACAGCCTGCGGGCCGATCAGGCGGTTGGATTTGCCGCCTACTGGTGGGCGCAGATGATCACGGCGGCGGACTGGCATTGGGTGCATTTCACCACCCCGGAAATCGCCATGCGCCATGCTCAGGATTATTCCCAATGGCATTTGTGGTTTATCTCCCTGCTGCTCATTTTATTCCTGCTGACAGCGGCCTTTGCCAAAGTGTTGCCGCAACTGATGCAGCGGCGCCGTCCTGAAGCCGAAGGCGGCGCGACCATCTTGATCTCGATCGTTGTCACCGGAGTGGTCAGCGCGGTGCCGATGGGTCTTATCCATCACGTCAGCCCGGACTGGACCTGGGCCAAAATCGGTGGATTTATCCTGGTCCAACCCACACGCGTTCCAATCTATATCGGCTTTTTTATCCTGGGATTTTACGCCTGCAAACGCAACTGGTTTACGTCGTCCGCCTTTCCCATCCACCCGTGGCTCTGGCTGGCCGGCTCATGCATCCTGGTGTTTCTGCTGCTGGGGGTGCTGAAAACAATCGATCTCCGTCCTGCACCGATCCCGTGGAGCCTGGCATTGATGCACAGCGGGCTGCGCATGTTCTCCGCCCTGGCGCTGCTTTGCTTTTTCCTGTCGGCCGGCCTGCGGTGGGGACAGCGGCCGAACGCAACGTGGCGGCAACTGCATCCGGTCTCCTACGACATCTACCTGGTGCATCTTCCTGTTGTCGTCATCTTCCAGATGATGGCGCTCTATCTTCCCATAGCGGCCGGAGCCAAGTTCCTGCTTATTGCGCTGGCTGCAATTGCCGTAAGCTGGAGCCTTGGCCGCATCATCATCAAACCCTGCCCCGGGCTATCAGCGGGCCTGTTGATTGCAGGTTTCGCGGCGGCATCGCTCCTGCTCCACTAAACCGTTTGTCGCCGTTCCATAGGGTCTATATATTTTTTTGACATAATTTCGTTTAAACGGTAGGGTTTTGCATAACGTCACCGGTTATTCAGATTCCTGACATACAAACCGGGACAAGCCGTGCCACTTTTGAAAGACATTCTTTAATCGTATTTTCATTCCTGTCGGAAATGTTTCGGCCGGCGTTTCCCGACCCCTTAATTCGGCGTATGCCCGTTTCAAGTTTCCTGAGGTCTGACATGCAAATACCGATATTCCAAGTTGATGCTTTCACAAACAAAATATTCGGTGGTAATCCTGCGGCCGTTTGTCCGCTTGAGCACTGGCTGCCTGATGATATGATGCAACAAATCGCAGCAGAGAATTCTGTTGCCGAAACCGCATTTTTCATCTCATTGAACGACAGTTTCGACATTCGCTGGTTTACACCTGAAATTGAGATGGATTTGTGCGGTCATGCAACATTGGCCGCAGCACACGTTATCGTTAAGCACCTGAACTCACCATCCACCTCTCTGACGTTTCACTCCAAAAGCGGCCTTCTGACGGTGACAATCGAAAATGAATTGCTTACAATGGACTTTCCGTCCCGCAAACCCGAACCAAATGATCTTCCTCAGGTCATATCAGACGCCATTCAGCCAAGGCCTGTCGAGGTGCTGAAATCGAGAGACTATATGCTTGTATTTGAGACGGAAGAGATCATTCGACGGATGAAACCTGATCAACACATCCTGAATCAGATCAACCTTGATCCTGGAGGAATTATCGTCACAGCCCCGGGCAATGACGCTGACTTTGTTTCCCGCTTCTTCACTCCGCAAGCCAGCATTTTTGAAGATCCGGTCACAGGCTCCGCCCATTGCTCGCTGATCCCTTACTGGAGCAAGAGACTTGGAAAAGATTCTTTGCTTGCATTCCAGCTGTCACCAAGAGTCGGAAAGCTTTTGTGCAAAGATTTGGGCGAACGGGTTTTAATCTCTGGAGAAGCGGCAACATATCTGGAAGGACGAATTACTATTTGAAGACAGGCGGCTTACAGCCCGTCGCCTGGAAGGACGGCGGAAAGCATGCCGCCTCGCGGCTCACCGGTCTGCACACAAACTTTGGAGCAGGATAATGGAATTTAAATCAATCAACTTCAATGAAAAGCTATCCCAATTTTCCGACCATTGGGCGCCTAAAATTATCGCCCAGATGAACGACTACCATTTTAAGGTCGTAAAATTCCAGGGCGAATTCGTATGGCACCGCCACAACGATACAGACGAAGTTTTCATTGTTCTCGATGGTAACATGTCAATTGCCTTCCGGGATGGTTCGGTTGACGTCAAAGCGGGTGAAATGTTTGTCGTACCAAAGGGCGAAGAGCATAAGCCTTTTGCTGAAAAAGAATGCAAAGCCATGCTTGTCGAACCGGCAGGTACGATGAACACCGGTGATGCCGGCGGCGCGATGACGGCTGATGGCAATGTATGGATATAAAACAGAGGAATCACCATGAAAGCAATCGTCTATAGCACATACGGCTCGCCCGATGTTCTGAGACTGGAAGATGTACAGGCCCCTGTCCCGGCCGATAATGAGGTCCTGGTGAAAGTTCATGCCGTATCGATAAACTCATGGGACTGGGATATGTTAACCGGCAAACCATATGAGTACCGCTTCTTCAGTGGTCTTTTAAAACCGAGATACACGGCTATACACGGGTGTGATATCGCCGGACAGGTGGAAGCGACAGGTAAGAATGTAAAGCGTCTGCAGGTTGGGGATGAGGTGTTCGGCGATCTGTCAGATGGCGGTTGGGGCGCTTTTGCCGAGTATATCTGTGCCCGTGAAGCCGAATTGGTTCATAAACCGTCGAGCATGACTTTTGAGCAGGCGGCATGCCTGTCTCATGGAGGCAACCTTGCCGTACAGGGCCTGATCGATTTTGGGCAGATTCAATCGGGGCAAAAGGTATTGATCAATGGCGGCGGTGGCAGCACGGGCACATTGGCGATTCAGACTGCCAAATTATTCGATGTTGAACTGACAGCTGTCGATCGTACCGAGAAACTGGACATGATGCGCAACCTCGGTGCAGACCATGTCATTGATTTTACAAAAGATGATTTTACCAAAAATGGACGGCGGTATGATGTCATTTTCGACGTTAAAACAACCCGCTCTATTTTTGCTTATCAACGAGCATTAGGTCCGGATGGAACCTATGTAACGGTTGGAGGCAAAACGTCCCGAATCCTTCAGATCCTGTTGTTCAGGAAACTATTCAACAAGCATAAAATGCACTTGGTAGGCTATAAAGCAAACAAAGATTCAGGTTACCTGGTGGAGCTTTTTGAAGCAGGGAAAATAAAACCGGTTATTGATAGATGTTATCCCCTGGAAAAGACCGCGGATGCTTTCCGTTATTTTGGTGAAGGGCGATTTAAGGGGAAAATAGTGGTAACCGTTCAATAGTCAGATCATTCAACCTGTCAACTTAGAGGGAATTGAGATGAGCAGATATCAATACAAATGTATTTTCATTTGGGGTGGAGGAGAAAAAACGTCAAGAGTGTTGAATGAGTATGGAAAGGAAGGCTGGGAGCTTGTTTGCACCTGCTGGTGTTGGCATTATTTTAAAAGGCCCATCGAATAGCATATATGATCGCAGCATTGCCATTTCACAGACAAAAGGCCCGGCATTGTGCCGGGCCTTCATATTCTGTCGTTTCCTGATCGTCCTCAGCGAATGGTTTCGAAGCCCGGATTAATCATGCGGCCAGAAAAATGGCGGCAGCGGCGGCAAGGGTGGCAGCAACAAGGGCGGCGGAAAAATTTGAACATGGTGGACTCTCGGCCGGTGGTGATGATGCGGGGGCCGGTGGTGGTAATACGTTCCGCAATGATGGCCGTGCCGGTGGGGTTGACGGCAGGGGTTGTAGTGCCGAGGCCTCGGGTGCCGCGGATAGGGTCGAATATCGACATGATGGTTCGGTCGATGCTGGCCCGCGCTATGGAAGCCAGAGCCGGGCTTGCGAGGCCCTCTCTCGGATTTTCCATCCGCCCAGGCACCAGCTGCTGAAAAGAAAAAAACAACGACTGCCAGTAGAATCCATTTGGTATGATGTGCTTTCATAGCGTTCCTCCCTTTGAGTTTGCGTCTGTTTGGTTGCTAAGACGCATGCAGGAGGAAAAAGTCTACAAAACGCGTTTTTTTGTTCCGTCACCGGGCGGCCTTACGGCGATTGGAGTACAAGAATTGACAGGATATCAGGGTGTTATTTCACATCATCTAGTTTGAAAGTTTCTTCAAAAATGGTCAGCAGCTGCAGGGCCTGCTCGCTGATTTTAAGACAGACATTGTTGATTCCATAGAAAAGAATGCTCAACCGGGTCTTGGAAACACTGTTTCGGATCCGGTCGATCTGATTGCGATCGTAATCTTCCAGGAGTTGCTTCAAATCCAGATAGTGCGCCGCCACCTTTCGGTAATCGAAATCCTCCCGATTGAGCAGGATTTTTGATGTGTTCTCGAGAAGCGCTTCAACGCACTTTCGGATTTGCTGCAGCTCTTTCCGCTGCACGGGCAGCAGCCCTGCATGTTTATTGGATGTATGCACATGGCAGCGCATGATCATATCGCGAACACCCTCTGCGATCGCCTGCAGGGCCGATACGACATAGGCGTATTTGCCGGCATGAACGATATCTTCATGCTGCAGCAGACGCAGGGTTTTGAAAATATTGGCCACGATGATATTGGCCCCCGCTTGAATTTTGCTGGTCTCGCGCCTTAATTGTTTTAGCTGTTTGCGATCCTGGGTGAGGATGCCGTCAAAGCACTGGCTGATATGCTGCTTGATCACCTTCAGGAACAGGCCGCTGTGCTCAAAGCAGGTTCGAACGGCGAAATCGGCGTCCGTGACGCGCTTCAGATCAAGCAGTTCCAACTCTCTTGCGGCTTTTTCTCTGAGGCCGTGAATCCTGAAATTGCGCATAATCATCAACCCGGCGATCACCAGCAGCAGCAGGATGGCCAGCCACTTGTTCATGAACATCAGAATGAACGCAAACGTGCAAGAAACCGTGAACGCTATCAAAGCGGTGAAGAACCAGCCGCCGATGACGGTCAATACGCCGGTCACCCGAAAGACCGCACTCTCCAGCCCCCAGGCCCGATCCGCCAGAGAGGTCCCCATGGCCACCATGAACGTCACGTAGGTCGTCGACAAAGGCAGCTTCATGCTGGTGGCCCATGATACCAGAGCGCTGGCAACCATCAGATTAACACTGGCGCGCAGCAAATCAAACTCGGGAACGGATCCGTCATAGCCGGGATACGGTTGGAAGCCCTCTGTGTTGAACCGGCTCTTAATCCATCGGCCCAACGGTTGAGGACACAACCTGCCTGTCGCATCGATCATTCCGGCGACCATTCGCACGATGATGCGCGACAGTTGAGATGAATCAAAGCGCTCGTGCCCCTCCTCCTGCCGTCCCAGGCTGACCTCGGTCTTCGTAACGGTTCGGGCTTTGCGTGACAGCCACAGGGTGGCCACCATGATGGCGCCGGCGGCCAACAGAAAGAAGGTATTGGTCTGTATTTTCTGTTGCAGGGCAGCCATGGGGAGGGTCAGCGGATCAGCGCCGGCGCTGGCCAATGCAAAGGTGTGAAATCCAGCCAGGGGCACGCCGATAAAGTTGACCAGATCATTGGCGGCAAACGCCATGGCGAGGGCGAAGGTACCCGCAAGAACGATGGGCTTCAGGATATTGATCCGGCTGACCGCCATAAGCAACTGGAACAATAATGAAAATCCAATAAATCCCACTGAAATGATGGTCCAGGTGTGCCCTTTGACCCAACTCACCATTTCCGGTGTCATGAACGAGGCCCCTTTGGCGCCTTTGATGAGGATGAAGTAGGTAATCATGGTCAATGCCAGGCCGCCCCACAATCCTCCATATCGTCGAATCCGCTTTTCATAATCGAACGTAAACACCATACGCGTGATGAACTGGGCGACGGCACCGCAGACAAACGAGATCCCGACGGAAAGCAGAATTCCCGAAATAATGGCCAAGGCTTTACCGGTATTGATATATTCTGCAAGTTGCATCATCCCCTGGTCGGACTGCGTGATTTTGATGATGGAGACGGCAATGGCCGCCCCCAGCAGCTCAAATACGATGGACACGGTGGTGGAGGTCGGCAAACCAAAGGTGTTGAACAGATCGAGCAGCAAAATATCGGCTATCATGACAGCCAGAAAGATCGTGATCAACTCGGGCATTACAAAGAATTTGGGATGAAAAATGCCTTTACGGGCCACCTCCATCATGCCGCTGGAAAACGTTACACCCGCCAGAATTCCAAGGCTGGCCACAATCATGATGGTATGCCGGGGGGCCACACGGGAACCGACAGAGGAGTTGAGAAAGTTGACCGCATCATTGCTGACGCCCACCATGAGATCCATGATGGCAACAGCAAACAAGATCCCTACTGCGAAAATATAAAGGTTCATCCCTGTTCCTGTTTCATGCGTAAAGATCCGCATCCGATCGAGCCGGACAATGTCCCTAGGGTCTTGCTTCCGCAGCAAGATTGCGGCCTATATAACAGATTGTCAGAAAATTGTTAGTAAAAATTTGCAGGGCTTTCGACACGATTGTTCTATCGGGCGACATCCGGTTTGACTCGCCAGACCTGATAATACGGAAAGTATTGAGCATGAAGCGAAAAATACCGCGAATCGCTTTTTTCAAGCATGTAGAGCTGATTGAACAACGTCTTTGAAAATTCCCGGTCCATCAATGCGCCTGTACGCGATGCAGCGTGATAGGCAAACACCAATCCTTTGGATCGGTGATAGTCGATCTGTTGAACTCGTCGGCCGTCATTGTGGTAAAACCTCGCCAGCGGTATCTTGTGCTGCCCCGCGACAGCTGTCCCCTTCACCAGATCCACCGACACATCGGGTCCCAGCAGGCGATCTCCGCTCAATTGGCAATTGCGGTGCAATTGAAACTTCCCATGCACTCCCTGATGCGCAGCCACATCCCATGTTCCGAACCAATGCCACCAAAACGCCGCACGCGCCACTCGAAGATCGAGAAAGAGATAGATGTCGCGTTGTCCGGGTGGGAAAAAAAAACGCCGCCACTGATCGATGGGCGTGAGCCCGGAAGCAACCAGAATCGACTCGGCGTGCTCCGGGCCGGCAGCCAGCACACGTTTGATCACCTGCATACCTTCAGCAGGTGTCGGCGATTGAGCCATCACCGCCCGGATCCCCTGCAACCCCCGCACCGCATAAAAATGCATGAAATTGGCGGCCTGTCGTGGATTTGCAGTGGACAACGGCAATGCATTGCTTACCGTTCGGGGACCGTTGTGCAGGCTGCCGTCGTTGATGGTGGCCCTCCGGGACCAGTAGCGCAGTGGATATCCGTGATCCCACCAGGCCCACACAAGCGCATCGGCAGCAGTGCTTTCATGGAGCCCGTGCTGCCCTTCGATAATAGGAGGGATCTCCTTGGGCCAGTAAGTTCTTTGAAAGCTGTCCCTGGCTGCGAACAGGCAGACAAACACCGCCCCAAGCGGAACAAGATATGTCAGATACGACCATTTGCAGCGCAGCCTCCAAAGCCGCTCAGCGGTAAAGCCCAGTCCGATGGCTAAAAAGGGATTGAGAAAAATGGTAAACCGCCGGGCAAACAGAAAGGAAAGGCAACCCACACAGAATAATGTCAGCAGCGGCATTGCCCGCCGTTTATGATGAAGCAGCAACCAGACCAGACCGGCGGTTCCAATAAAAAAAGTGACGCTATTACCGGTACTTATCTGAGCAAGAGAACAAATATCCGGGCGCTTCAGCTCCATGACCGATTGCGCGGTATTTGGAAAATCCCCCAGCTGTGCCTTGGTAATGTACCCCAGGGCAATCAGCGCTTTTTGAACCGGGAGCCAGAACAATTGCGGACCCTGCCACATCGACAACCCGGCAAAAACGACAACGGCGATGCCGATGGCCAGCCGGCGTTCTCTGCCTGCCGGGCGATAGTACAGCACCAGAACCAGGGCCAACGGGCATAGCGACACCAAAACAACCGTCGATCGTGTCTGGTCCCACCATAAAAAAAAGAGTGCTGAAACCAATACTCCGCCTGCAAGATAACCATATCGGGACCGCTGTTCGATCATGCCAAAACGCAGAAACAGATAGGTGGCCGTGAATGCGAAGGTGGGGTTGAGGCAGTCGGTGTCAAACCACCCGAGATTGCTGCGATAGACATAGTATCGGGCACACAAACCCACGCATACGGTTATAAAGGCCATCACCCATCCACCATACAGACGGCTGAACAGATAGAGCGGCACGGCCAGAAGGACCCCTAAAAAAACAGGCAGCAGCGCAGCGATCCATTCGAGGCTGAAGGGTGTGACAGCGGCGAGCGCCGCCGTAAGCAATGATAAAAGCGGAGGCGGCATGGGACGCTCCTGGGGATCGGGCACCCCGCGGAGCGCATCGTACGACGTGTAGTTCTTTTCGAGCAGATCCCTGGCCAGGGACAAATAGAAATAACCGTCAAAGTTGATCAGGACGGGTTGGCCATTATACAATGCCCTGTGGGGCTGCGCCTTCCAAGCCCTTAAATCGTCAACCCTGATCCACAGCGCCAGCAGAAGGATTGCCATCAGCGCCGTCCAGCGGATCGGATGCCTTGTCCGACCATGGGAAGTACGGATTTGAAGCTCCATATTCGGCATTGATACCGGCCCGCAAATGGATGCACAGCACAACAAAGGATGTCGCGGTCGCGTTGCCATTTTTTAGTCGAAATCGTTCAAGCTTTCAATCACTAAATCTCATGCCGCTGGGCGTCGATCAAGTCATCACCTCAACAAATTGCACGGAATTATGATCAGTCTTGACCCGTGTGCCTGCTGCTGATATTGATAATTTGCCCAAATGATCGTTACGAAGTGACCGGCTGGACAACCCGTGTGGGCGGGTAGACGCTCCATCAAAATCGTGAATAGGAATTGACAGATAGTTCGTGCAACCTTGAGGCAGAACCAGCTCCATACAGATTCGGGCCGGTCGTTATGATAGATCGTGGCCGAATCGGGAGCGCTTGCCACAGACGGATTTACAGATGAGCGCAGGACAGACGAATAGCAGGTCTGCACAGACCAACCCGGAAGCTCAGGTGAATCAAAAGGGGCCCAATCAAACCCTTGGCGGCGCCGGGGGGCGCCGAACTCTTTCCAACTACCTTCCGGAACGCTATTCCGTCAAATCCAACGGCGATGAAAGAGTGCTCATCTGCCTCGAAGCTCCCAACCTCAACGTTCACATCGAACCCGGTCTGGCCATCAACGCCTCGATGGCCCGCAAATCTCCTGCCGGAACCATATTCCTGGACGGCGTGGCGCAATGCGAGCCCTTTATGGATCACGAACGCCAGGTCTACAATCTCGATCATCACGAAGGCTGCGTCAGGGCATTTACCCTTTCGACATGTGAACAGACGCTGGTCATGTATATGAAAGGCCTCGATCTTCGCGGCCGCGAATGGCATATTTTTGCAAACGAACCCGACCTGGATGCGATTCTGGCCATCTGGATTCTGCTGAACCACGCTCGTATCGGCCGCCAGGATACCACCCAGCGTCGGATATTGTTTGCCCTGGTGCGATACGAAGGGATCATCGATTCTCTGGGCCTGGAACTTAAAGAGCTGAGCGCTCTGCCACCGGAATTGATGCGCAAAATTCAACGCGTGGTCGATCATCTGCGAAGCGATGAAATCGCACTGAAGAAAGAGGGCCGCTGGGAGAAGACCGATTTCCTGACACATACCGTCGCCATCCTGCAAAAAATCGATCAGATCTTTTTTAAGCCCAGTGATTTTGCCGATTATAAAGGAATTGAGGAGCTGGCCCGCATCGATTTAACGGACCAGCGTATTGCCGCGGTGGTTGAAGCCGATATGGGCATTTATGAAATCGAACCCCACCTGAACAAATTGTACGGCAATCGACTGGGCGTCGTCTTTCTAAAAAAGGGAGAGACATCGTATACGGCGCGCCAGATGGACCTTTTCATGCCGATCAACCTGGACGACATCTATGAACGTTTGAATTTCGTCGATCCCGCGGTAAAATGCCGCACCCAGAACAATAAATGGGGCGGCGCAACGGATATTGGCGGTTCGCCGCGCGATACGGGCACCATGTTGACGCCGCTCGAAATCGCCCAGACCTGCCGCGATGCCGTACACCGTCTGGGATTCGGCCAACAAGCCTACCGTTTCGGATTGACAACTGCGTTGATCGGACTGATCGCGCTGTGTGCGCAGATCATCCGGCTTTACTGGTCTCCGGCCGATTGGTTCGAAACCAGTCAATTGCACGAATTCTTTCTCCTGCCCGACTCCGGATTTCTATTGACCCTGGCAACCGGAACCATTCTTTCATTGCTTTTTATCGCTTATTGCAAGCCCTGGCAGTATGGGTGGATTCGACCGGTCGGTAAAACGTGGTGGTTTTTTCTTCCGGCGGTCCTGGCGGCCGGAATTTTCGGCGGTGTGTGGATACCGGACAGCCTTCAGGAGGGGCAAAGCTGGAGCCTGGCCGTGATGCTAGGCATATTGGGCATCCCATTGACAACCGAATTGCTGTTCCGCAGCCTGGCCCACGGACTGCTGACACAGGGATCCAAGATACAGCGCAACGATACCCGCTGGTTTCTTTCGTGGCCGATAGCGGGCAGCACCATTGTTTACGTCGTGTACGTCTTGTTTCTTCTTTTCATCAGCACGGCGGACATCAGTTCCGTCCAGCCGGGGCGTCTTGCTGTTTCACTGGCATCGGCCGCCGTATTCGGCCTGTCGCTGGGTATGGTCCGGGAACGGTCGCAGAGTATTTTTCCTGTCATTCTGTTCCACATTCTTGCAGCAGCTGTCACTTTTATCATTACCCGCCTGATCTGATCCATAGCGGCACATCCCCCCTCGGACACAACCGCCAAGGATTCGCGCAACAGCAAAGTTGTATGCGGAATAGCAGCGTCAGCTATCGGATATGGCGCCTTGGCATGACGATCCGCTGCCCGCCGTGCAAGCGTAACAATGGTTGGCAATCACGATCTGGCGCTGCTTGAGCTGATCAAAATCGAAGATGTCGATATGCGTCGGCGCGCCATGGTTGACCGTCATGGCCAGCATTTGGTTGAAATCGCAGTCATAGAGTTTCCCATCCCATCCAACGGACAGGGTCGTCCGGCACATGACGTTTTCCACCGCCGCCAAATTGAATGCGCCAATCAATTCATCCATATATTCATCGTAATTCTCTGTCCGGATAAGATATTCCAGGTATCTTCCCACAGGGCAGTTGGTCAGGCAGAAAAGCTGATTGAACTCCACTCCGTGGTCATGTTTAAGCCGCCGCTTATACTCCTGCTTCAGCGCCTCCTGGGAACCGGGCAAATAGGCCCCCACAGGATTATACACAATATCCAAAACCAGGCCGCTGCCGGGGCGTCCATACCCCCTGCGATTCAGCTCCTGCATCGCCTGCAGGACACGCCGGAACACATCCGCACCACGTTGACGATCCGTGCGTCGGGCCTGGTAATCGGGCAGTGAGGTCACAATTTCGACCTTGTTCGCCGCATAAAGATCGAAAAAATCACGATAATCCTCTTCCAATAAGATGACCAGGTTGGATCGCACCAGCAAGCGCCGACCCAGTTTGGCCGCCTCGGTGATAAACCAGGGCAGGTGAGGGTTCATTTCCGGCGACCCACCGGTCAGGTCGATGGTCCCGATGTCATAATCGTTGAGAATGTCGAGGCTCTTTTCAAATACGGATCGTCCCATGATTTCGTCTCGATCCGGTCCTGCCTCAACATGGCAATGCTTGCAGTGCAAGTTGCATCGGCGTCCGACATTGAGCTGCAGAATCTGAATATCTTGAGCATAGAGCGGTCTCGATATTTTTTCTCGAAAAGAGACATCTCCGGGAACGCGGGCCAGGTGGAAAAGCTGATCGGAGGGTTCCATTATCTACATTTCCTTTTTTTTCAATATCTTGCGCATTTGGGTCGCATGTGCGAGCACGTCTCCGGCGGTCATGGCCGCCCCCACGTGGACGGCCTCCATCATTTCATCTCCCGATACTCCCAATGAAAGGCACTTGTTGGTGTACGCATCGATACAGTAGGGACAGTGTCTGACCGTCGCAACGGCCAGTGCGATGAGTGCTTTTTCTCTTTCGGTGAGAAGGCCGGCGCCTGTGGCTTGTGTGTAATATTCAAAGAATTTTTCTCCCTGCTCGGGGGCCTGCTCTGCAATGTTGGGAAAATCCTTCAAATCCTTGGGTTCATAATACGCACTTGACATAGATCCAGCTCCTTTCAATGTTCGCCCACATCCGGCGGCCACTGCACGGACCACGGCTGTTGATGTATCGATAACGATCCGGTTGATCGTGTCTATTCAATGGACAATAATTTTCTGCTGACGCCCCGAGGCAAAATAAACTGCCGGCTATGACAAGGTGGTCGTTCACTGACTTGATTCATTACAGGATCGGGTTTCAAGATTCAAGTGCCATGCAAACGGGCTTGTTCCCATGCCTTTTGACGATATCGAGGACCAACCGGATGGCTTGGACAAGCGTGGGGCAGGACCTGAAAGACCGCCTGTCTGATGCATAACGCATATCTTGTCTTTGACATCGCACCTTTTTTTCTTTATAGTAATTTGATTAAAATACAAACGCATTCAGCGGGTTATTTATCATTTGATCCCATCGCCGACACTGACTGTGCTGCCGGAAGACGATGTCGGCGATACGATCCCCGGATGCTCGGGATCGGGGCAGCGAACCCAATTTTAGGTATGATGCCACATGCAAATCACTGGATATGGTTCAAGACAGGTATGAAGGAGCGGTTCGGATGGATCCAAAGCTTGCAACTGAATTTCTGACCAGCGACAGCGATGAAATAGCTGAACTCAAGGCCAATTTGAATCTGTTGGAGGGCTTTATCGGCATTGCCCGCGAGATAAACAGTCTACCAGATACCAATAAGCGCTTTTACGAGGAGTCCCGCAGCCTGTTCCAGGTCACCTCGGTGGGTCGCGATATCGTGTCTCTGGAATCAATTCTGTCCAAATTTTTCGGATTGCCGGTCAAACCGGCCGGAAAATCGCTGCCGCGCAAACTGCGCAAAAATTCTACGGTCAAACACCTGGGAGGCCTCCAAAAAGACCAATCCCTTTTTCTTCTCAACCTGAAGACGGGCCAATTCTACGGAGCGCTTTGGCCCTGGCGTCGAAACAAAACAAAAATCGAGGTTCACCTGGGCTATTGCTCGGACTGGATGACAGACCATGACTACCAACAACTTGAGAATCTGGTCAAACATGAAGTCAGTCACAGCGCCTTTACACAAATAGGGGCGGATATCGGCGGCCAGATCCGTGGCATCGGCCTGCCCTCGTTTCTCCAGATGGCTGAGATGGAGAGATCTTCATTTTCCCTGAGAATTTCATCCCACCAGAAAATCGGCAGCCTGCATATAGCCGACGGTGTCCTGATTGCAGCCGAACATAACAACCAAAAAGGCTGCGAAGCGGCTTATCAGGTATTGAGCTGGGACGACGCAACCATTGACATCGAACCCTTGGACGACACCAAAAGCGACGAAATCAAGCAGCCGCTGATGCAAGTTTTGATGGAAAGCCTGAAAATCAAGGATGAAACCACCAGTACAGGGGAAAAACCCCCGGGACCGGCCACACCCCGCGCCAAAACGCGCCCCAAGCCCCATAAACGTCTGGTACAGCTCGAACGGGCCCCAGGCCCCCGAAAGCCGAAGAAAAAAGTCAATCTCACAACCATTGCCGTGGCAGCCATCAGTGCAACAGCTATTGTAGCGGCCATCTATCTGGCCGCCATCCACATGATCAACAGCCAGGTTCAGAAAGAAAATTATGAGCTTCTGATCAAGCGAGTCGAAAGTTCGACCGCCCTGGAACAAAAGAGAACGCTGCTGCAGTCGTATTTGAGGGACAACCCCAAATCCGAACATATGCAAGAGATACAGGCTAAAATTACAAGCGTTGAAAACGCCATAGAAGACCGTGAATTCGAACAGGTCACCTTGAAAGTCAGCGTTTTGCCCGTTGACGAACAATACGAGAAAAAGGCCGTCGAGCTGTTCGAAGCGTTCCTTGAAAAATACCCAAACAGCCGGCTGATGCCGCAGATCAATCGGGCCATCAACGAAATCAAAAACCTGATCGACCAGTACTACTATGAGGAGCTGAAATATGCGGCTCGCCTGGACTTTAACGAACGCCTGAGAATCTATCAGCAATATTTGTCGCGGTTTCCGGAGGGCCGGTATCAAAAAGACGTCGATTCGCTGATCGACGAGATGGGGCAGAAATATCTGGAATACCTTGAGTCACAGGAATCCCAATGCGAGGAAAAGCAGCGGTGGGACCCGTGCATCGAGAACTACGATGATTTTATCGCCGCCTACAGAGAGCGCCCGCTGTCGAAGACGGCAATGGATTCCAAAGAACGCCTGCTCGCCAAGCGAGACTACCAAAGACTTAAACGGACGAGCGTAGATGCCGGCAATGACTACCTGAAAATCCTGTCGCTGCACCGGGACTATATGGCAGCCCACCCCCGCAATCCCTATCAGGCGGACATCGACGCAGAGATGAAGACCCTGAATGAAAAGATAAAGCTTCAGAACAAATGGATCGCCGTACGCACCAATGCCATGGATCCGCGCAAAGGCCTGTTCGAACGGATTCAACAACTGGATAACTATCTTCGCACAAATCGTTCAAGCCCCTTCACATCGGATGCCCAATCACTGATGACCGCGCTGGAGACAGAGCGCCGGAACGCCCTGCGGGAAAATAAACTGAAAACCCAGCAACAGCAGCAGGAGGCCAGGGCGCAGCGTGAAAGAGAGGAGTTGATCCGGCGGCAGGCCAGAGTCAAACAATTGAGCACCCAACTGAACGCCCAATTGAGCGGCTCACAGCGGTACCAGCCCAATGGAGACGGAACGGTCCTGGACCGCAAAACCGGTCTGATCTGGGCACTTCTGGATTCCGAGCAGGAACTGGGGGGTTGCCTGACCTATGAAGCGGCAAAACAGTATGTCGCCGGCCTGAAGCTGGGCGCATCGAACGCCTGGCGCCTGCCCACCTCAAGTGAATTGGCCTCGATTCTCAAGCAGGCCCCCTATTATCCCAGCAGCGGCGCCGAATGGTATTGGAGCTCAGAGGCGTATGCCAAAGGATTCCATTCAGTGGCCGATGTCGTCACCGCGAAAAATGAGAGTGTTTTCAAGCGCCAGAATCGCCTCCAAAATGAGTGCGGGGCCGTAAGGGCCGTCATGTCCCGCTAGAAACGACGCCGACCCCCAATTTCTCATTGAATTCTGAGCCCGAACATATTATGAGGGGCAGCATATTTTGCTATCCGCTGCACACAAAATTATGGCGGCTCGCATATGGTGATAACTGCAGCCGCGACGACCCATCGATCGGGTGACGCGGCGCTGTGCGGCCAGCCCGCCGGTCGGCATTGAACCAGCCGAAACAGGACTGACGTCAAATCGTTGCCATACCGCCGTCGAATTATTTTATAGGGGGTTTAGCATGTGTAAGACTGTGTTGTTGGCAACTATCGTATTTCTGTCGATGAGTTCACAATTGGTGGCCGAAGATCAGATGTGCGTGCCCATGGGTGACATTACGCTGGAACCGCTGACCGATGCCGCCAAGCGCACACAAGTGAGTTTCCCTCATGCTGTGCACTTCGGCAATGCCTGCCAGGTTTGCCATCACAAATGGGATGGTCGCTCGAAAATTAAATCGTGCAGCACATCGGAATGCCACGATCTGGCACAAGCACCGAAAACGAAGGACAATAAACCGGTCAAGGACCGGCTTGTCAGCATCCGATACTATAAAAATGCGTTTCATGATATGTGTATCAGTTGCCACAAGGAAATTAAGATAAACAACGAGGTATTGGAAGCATCCAAAGCCACCCTGGACGAACCGCTTCCCGCGACCGGTCCAACCGGCTGCACGAAGTGCCATCCCAAAGTGTAAGACAGACGAAAATCGGCGCTTGGACGAATCAAGCGCCGAAAAAGATTATTCATCTGGACGGCTTTATCGGTCGTTGCGGCATGCCAGTACAGCTGCCTCCCCTATCCTTGCCAAATCAGCGGCTCATCTGAGACGACATCGGGGTCGGGATCGAAGAGAGTTGGCTCGATCGACTCCGATACCTATCCCGACCCCGAAAAAACTGGCAGAAGGGTCGGCTTCCGCGCCAGCCTGCCAAGCAACGGGCTGCCGCTCAACTGTTCTTTTAGATGACGATCCCTCCTCTGAACAGTTCGAAGGCCGTTTTGAGCGTTTCTTTAAGGTAATCCTTTTTTGCATCGACAATCTTCTTGCTGGCCTCCCACAAAACCACGCCTGAAAACAGAGACCAGAAAATATCCGCAAGGGCGGTGGGGTGTCGTTTCAAAAAGACGCCTGCGTCGATGCCTTCCTGGAAAATGGTGGCGATGGCGCCGATCGATTTTCGGGAGAGCTCCTTGATCTCATCCAGCAGCTCGTTCGATAAATTTTTAAGCGTCTCGCTCGACTGCAGATGGAACATATTGATGATAATCAACGGATCGAAATCATAAACGTCGTACATGGCCTCCATCAATGCATCAAGCTTGGCTACGGGCTCGAGCCCCTCCTTGTTCACGTGCGACACGCGAATGTGAAGGTATTGCAAAATTCGCAGCGACAGCGAGGCATAAAGCTCCTCTTTGTTCTTGAAATAAAGGTACAATGTCCCCGGGCTCAGCTCGGCCTCTTTGGCGATATCCTCCATTGTGGCCTTGTTGAAGCCTTTGTCGGAAAAAACCCGCTTGGCCGCCACGATAATTTGCTGACGCCGCCGCTCTTTTTCTCTCTCTTTACGCTCCTGGATACCCATAATCCGTTTCCTGAATTCGATCTAGTGTTGAACATTCCTTCGTCTTCGATCCGACCCGTTAACCAACGTGTTCGAACGACCGTTCAGCTCCACAAAGCATTATGTATCGTCATATAATACACCTGCTTGGGTAGTACATGGCCCAATTCAGTCGAAATGTCAATCATTTAATGAATGGTTTTATATTATTGGAAAAGCGGTGTGCTGATATAGCGTTCGCCCGTGCTTGGCAAAACGACAACAATTCGCTTGTCGCTGTTTTCCGGGCGCCGCGCCACCTGCATGGCGGCCCACACAGCCGCTCCAGATGAGATACCGCAAAGGATTCCTTCCCGATCCGCTAACCGCCGGGCGGTTTCAAACGCATCCTCATTGCTGACGGTAACGACATCGTCGATCACATTACGGTCCAGAATCGCGGGAATAAACCCGGCCCCGATGCCCTGGATCTTGTGCGGCCCCTTGTCGCCACCGGAAAGCACCGGGGAATCGGCCGGCTCGACGGCAATCGCTTTAAAATCGGGATTCTTGGCCTTGATGAACTGTCCCACGCCGGTAATGGTGCCGCCGGTGCCCACCCCGGAAATCAGGATATCCACCCGGCCTTCGGTGTCGCTCCAAATCTCCCGGGCCGTTGTTTCGCGATGTGCCATGGGATTGGCGGGATTTTCGAACTGGTTGGGCATGTATGCGTTATCATGCTGCGACAGAATATCTTCGGCTTTGGCGATGGCGCCTTTCATGCCCTCGGCCCCTGGCGTCAGAAACAATTCCGCACCAAGATGCCTGAGCAGTTTCTGGCGTTCAACGCTCATGGTATCCGGCATGGTCAATGCGAGGCGATAGCCTTTGGCTGCACACACAAACGCCAGGCCGATGCCGGTATTGCCGCTGGTGGGCTCGACAATCAGCGATTCGGAATTTATCAGATCCTGCCGCTCGGCTTCCGCGATCATGTATTGGGCGATCCGATCTTTCACGCTGCCTAACGGGTTGAAAAACTCCAACTTGGCCAGTACGTCAGCTCTCAAATCCGGCGCGATGTGATTGAGCCGCACCATGGGTGTTCCACCGATGGTTGCTTGAACAGTATCGTAGATTTTCATGTCAGACTCCTTTGTTGGCCGATTTATAGATCAATCGGGGTTGCTCCATCATGACCGTGGTATCCGGAGGCACGGACTCTGTCAGCCAGACATTGCCTCCGATGACGGACCGGGCGCCGATGACGGTATCTCCGCCAAGAATGGTGGCTCCCGAATAGATAATCACATCGTCTTCGATGGTGGGATGCCGTTTCTTGCCTCGATACTGTTCACCGGCGTTGGGAGGCAGGCTCAAGGCCCCCAGCGTTACGCCCTGATAGATTCGCACATTCTCACCAATTTCGGTCGTTTCTCCGATGACGACGCCAGTGCCGTGGTCGATGACAAAACGACGGCCGATGGTGGCGCCCGGATGGATGTCGATCCCGGTGACGCTGTGGGCATATTCGCTCATAATTCTTGGCAGCAGCGGCACGCCCGACTTGAACAACTGATGGGCCACGCGGTGCACCATGATGGCATAGATGCCCGGATAGCTGAAAATCACCTCGTCATGGCTCTTGGCCGCCGGGTCGCCTTCGTAGGTCGCCTTGACATCCGTGGCCAGCACCTGTCGAATGGCCGGAACGGCCTCTAAAGCCGCAAGTGCTTTTATTTGCCCGCTCTCTTCACAATGACTGCACGATTGCTCATAGCGCAGACAGTCATGACGGATGTGATGCACAATCTGCTCCGACAGCATGTCGTAGAGTATCGACACGGTTTGGCCCAGACTGTATTTCATGTTGGCCGGGTCCATGGGCTCCTTGGAAAAATAACCGGGAAACAGCAATTGCCGGAATTTATCGATTAAATCGGCCACGAATCCCTCGGCCGCGATGGTCTCATAATCGATGTGTTTGTAGCATGCTTCGCTCTGGCAATGGGCGATGATCGCCTCAGCCACCGCGGGCACCCGGGCTTTCATCTGCTGGCATGTGTCCAAGTTGTCCTGGCAGGCATCCGTCCTCTCGAGCAATTCAGTCATTGATCCGATCCTTTTGTTAAGAAATGGACAAGTTTGGTTGATGAAGGAAAATAAGGCGCATTGCAAAATTATCAAGTCAGGCCGGTCTCTTAAGGCCCATGGGCATAAAAAACCCCGCCCCTTGGTCAAGGGCGGGGTCGGGATCCAAAGGGTGGGAGTGACGTGGAAACAACTATTTTCCGAAAATAACCGCCGGCTTGGTTGTATCGCCGGTGGCGTTGGGCCAATCGGTGGCTTTATAGGCTTTTTTATTGTGGCTGATCAACTCATCGGCCTCTTCCATAAAATTAACAAAACGTTTTTTACATTCATAAAAGCCATGCCACCATGCATAATCCGGTGCCATCATCGCCGCTCCGAATCTGGCGCGGCGGCCTTCGTGGTGCCACAACTCATAGTACTCCACCTCGAGCCGTTCATCAAAAAACTTGCCGTTGTCCAGCAACCCCTTCCCGTAAAGTTCGTCCAGCTTTGCCTTGGCCGGTTTGAAATAGACCTCGTTGTATTCCATCATGGCCTTGTCCATCTGCACAAAGTGGCCGTCCGTCCAGGTTTTGCCGTGGCACTGCAAACAAATCTGGCGCATTTTGTTACGCTCGATGTCCGGACTGGTTTTGGCTGGAAACGGCTTGAATTCATTGGGGCGCACGGTCAACGGGGCCTGGGATTCCCATGCCAGGCGCTCCGTTACATCATGGGTGGTCAGGGTCGTACCGGCACCCGACATGTGGCAGGAGGCACACGTCGGCCCACGGTAATCCACGCCCGGCGTCCAGGTGCCCGGAGCGGCGTCCCAATTGTAATCGTCTCCATGCGCAGTGTAGATATCGCCATGTTTGGACTCCATGTAGATTTCAATCTGCGGATGATCGGGCCCCAGATGGCATTGCCCGCACGCTTCGGGCTTGCGTGCCTCCATGACCGAGAACTTGTGTCGGGTATGACAGCTGGTGCAGCTGCCCAGGCTGCCATCCAGATTGACGCGTCCGACCCCCACGTTGGGCCAGGTGGCGGGATCGAGACCCTGGTCGCTATTGTTCAGAATCGTGCCGTGACAATGGTAGCAGCCGTTGATCCGTTCGAAATCGCTGTTCATGCCTTTGTTGAGCCAGGGATCGATTTTCCAGATGATCTCCATGGTATTCGCGTGCTTGCTGCGGCTGTACTGCGTCGCCTCGTCCGGATGGCAGCGGGAGCAGTCTTTGGGCGTCACCACTGCGGAAATCGGCACGCGGTACTCTTTGGCACCGTACTTGACCCCGCTTTGCTCATACTGCTTATAGTGGCTCTGGCTGACGTCCTTGTCGTGCTCTTCGGCCATGTGACAATCCAGGCATGTGACATTGGCGTTGGCATGGCGGCTCTGAGACCAGTCTGCAAACAGGCCGGGATTTTCGATGCGATGGCATTCGATGCAGGCGACCTCTTGCGGGGACATGGCCCGCTCCATCCGAAACTCTTTCACCTTCGGCAAATTCTGTGCATCTGCGACCATACCACTCCAGGACAGCACCATGACCCCTGCGCCTAGAGCGGCACCCATCAACAGCTTTTTCATTGCACCCTCCCTTTTTGGTATTGGAAACGGTTTGATTTAGTATTGCATCCCCGACCCTTTATAGGGCGGACGATATTGCTTGTACCGGTATACCGGCGATTGATTGTGAACCAGGTCGCGATGACAGTCGACGCACCGTTTTTCAAGGCCGGGACGAGGATATAGCGTCGCTTTATGCGCAAGCCAGGCCCCGCGGTTGTTAGGAATACTTAATAAATTGCGATGGCATTTCCGGCATTGGGCGTTTTTAAAGGAAGCATACGCCGCCTCACGATTCTTGGCGCGGTCATACGCCTCAAGCGTGAAATGCTTGATGACGTCCTTGATGCCGTGAAATGTCTTGGCATAAAAAAAGTCGATGGTGTCCTGGGGAGCCGGCAGATGGCAATCCATGCAATCGGCCACAAACCCCTGGGCATTGTTGACATGCGTGGATGTTTTCCAGGTGTCGTAAGCGGGCTGGATCTCATGGCACGATGCGCAAAACTGGGGGGTCGACGTCCTCACCATGGTGTAATAGGTCAGACTGAAGATTGGAAAGGCGATCAGTATCCCAACCAGGATGAAAAAAGCTGGCTTGACTAACTTTCTCCATTGCGGTCCCGAGGGTGCTGGAGAACCACCGGCCTCACGTTGTTCCATGCCTCCCTCCCATTCTTGTTGGGAACGGTTGACAGACAGGCAAGAGCAGCCAGGACAGGGGCATGCGTCGATTGTAAATGCGGAAGAGAATGCGCAAGAGAATGAGCGATTCGAATAAAATCCAGACTACCATAGCAAAAGAGTATGGTCAATTAAGGATTCAAAGATCCCGGTTCTCCACAAAACTCAAGTTGGACCTTTTCCGGGAATAGGCAGCATGATCCGCTGATAAGTGTTATGTTTTAAGTGTTAAGCAAAGGTATTCTATCTTGATTTTATAGTAATCATGACAATTATATTGCCAATGCCAGTATCTGCTAGTGCACCCATTAAAAAGGAGTCTTTCCGATGACCACCCCCCAAGTCTATGACGTAGTGATATTGGGCACCGGCCCGGCCGGCCTGCAGGCCGCCATCCATGCCGCCCGCAGAAAAGTATCTGTACTGGTACTGGGAAAGGAGACCAAAAGCAGTCTCTACCATGCCCATATCGAAAATTTCTGCTGTATCTTCACACTCAGCGGTGAAGAGATGATCACCACCGGGCGTCAGCAGGCGGCAAACTTCGGTGCACGGTTCATGGAGCAGGATGTATTGGGCATTCATGCCGTTGAGAATGGGTTCGACATCGGGCTCGAAGGCGGCACCGCCATCCACGCCAAGGCCTTGATCATAGCCACCGGAACCCAGCGCAAACGTCTGGGGGCTCCGGGTGAAAAGGAATTGCTGGGAAAGGGCGTCTCCTATTGCGTGGACTGTGACGGCAACTTTTATCGCAACCAGGAGGTCGCCGTCGTGGGCGGCGAAAGCGCTGCTGTGGACGGTGCGTTGACGCTGACCCAAATCGCCGGTACGGTTCACCTGGTCTATGAAACCCTGGAAGTGGCCGACGATCTGAAAGCCAGGCTGGAAAGCAGCAGCGTCCTCCGTCACCCGGGAGTCAAAGTGGAGCGCATCGAAGGTGAAAACGAAGTACAGACACTGGTGCTCAACGACGGACAGCGGCTCGATGTGACCGGCGTCTTTATCGAACAGGGGGCCAAAGGGTTGATGGAACTGGCCACCAACCTGGGCATCATGCTGGATGACGAAATGAAATACATCGCGGCCGACAAGCAGCAGGCCACCAACATCCCCGGTATCTTTGCGGCAGGAGACGTGTGCGGCCCGCCCTGGCAGATGGCCAAGGCCGTGGGCGAAGGCTGCGTGGCGGGGCTCAATGCGGCCAAGTATGCCAAAAAGATATAAAAGTGGTTTCCGATACACTCCATTTGTTCAGCGTATCAGGAATACATAAATCGTCCTTCTGCAGATCCATCGGAATAAAGTTTTTCGCAATAGCGCCGAGTCGCAGGCCGAGGGCTTGACTCGCGCACGAAGCCCTACAGCTCAATGTGCGCAAGTCAAACCCTCGGCCGGCGACAATCCGGTATGTGTGAGGCAATCTCTTCTTCTGAATTGGAAAAAAGTCTCAATACCACTGTAAGCGTCATTCCGGCGAAAGCCGGAATCCAGTCATTTCAGACAGTTATGGATGCCGGATCAAGTCCGGCATGACGACAATCGGACTTTTTACGAATTCATCAAAAATTAAAAAAAGTCAGTCGCTATACTTCATCTATGCCCCTTTGCTTTAAGTTCGTTGCCACTTGTACTATTGGGTCAAATGCACTAAGGCGTTGGCATCAGGGCTTTGTCCGGCCACATTGAGCCGCAGGGATTCGTTATTCCAGTACCTTATCGATGGGGGAGACCGTGGCGCCGCCTGGCACGGTAGAGGATTACTATCTGCATGATGTTTTGCCGATCGTAACCGCACAACCCAGACTTTGATTGCGGCGAACACCGGAGGGGGCAGGCATCCCCCGTCGATAAGGTACTGGAATAACCAGCCCGGAGGCGACGTGGCCGGACAAAGCCCTGATGCCAAGGCCGTCGCGGATTCAAGGCGAACTTGTAACGTGGCACGCCTCTCGCCTGCTATTTTGGAGCGCGTTCTTATGAATTATTGTTACGATTTGACCAGCGGCAGTTTCCGGCGATTCCAGTCGACGATGCCATCCTTGAGATGGTAGACTGATCGAAACCCCATCTGATCGATGAGCTTCAGCGTACGGCCGCTGCGGTTGCCGGTGCGGCAGTAAATCAGGTAGCGCTTGGACCGGTCCAGTTGCTGCAGGCCCTTTTGAAACTCCGGGCTGTAGTAGTCCAGCATGACGGCATCGGCAATATGACCGCTGGCGAACTCTTTGGGTGTTCGCAAGTCCAGGATCACAAAATCGGCCTTGCCTCTGTTCTGGTCGATCAACGTTTTGGCCTCCAGCGCCGACAGGTGGTGGACCTCGGCTATCTGCGAGTGGCCGCATCCCACAAGCCACAGCGCGGCCAGGCAGGCAAACACATATATCTTCTTATATCTGTATAGGTTCATTCCTATTACCCTCTAATTTCGCGTTTGACATCGATACCGAATTTCTTGATTCTCTTCCAGACGGTCACCCGGCTGACGCCCAGGATCCGGCCCGCTTCGGACTGGTTGCCCTGGGTCTCTTGCAGCACCCGCAACAGCTCCTGCTTTTCGCTTGTATCGCTGTTCTGTATCGTATCGTGAGGCGGGTACTCCGCTGCTGCGCCAATAACCTTGGACGGCAGGTGCTGGACGCCGATGCCGCCGCTGGGACACAGGACAAAAGCATACTCCACGGCATTTCTCAGCTCCCGGACATTTCCCGGCCAGGGGTAGAAGGTCATTTTCTCCATCGCTTCGGGGGTCAATCCGAGTATTTTCTTTCCGGTTTTTGTCGCATTCTGGCGAATGAAGCTTTGCACGATGGCCGGTATATCTTCGACATGTTCGCGCAGCGCAGGGCATTGCAAAGGAAAGACATTGATGCGAAAGAACAGGTCCTCCCGAAAACGTCCCTGCCCGATCAGCTTTTCAAGATCTCGATTGGTGGCCGAGATGATCCGCACATCGACCTTGATGGGCGTCTGCTCGCCGACGCGCTCGATCTCCTTCTCTTCAAGGACCCGCAGCAGCTTGACCTGGGTCGCCGGCGGGATATCGCCGATTTCATCCAGGAAGATAGTGCCTCCATGCGCCGCTTCGAAACGTCCGATACGGGAGCGGTCCGCGCCGGTGTAGGCGCCTCTGGCGTGACCAAACAGCTCGCTCTCCAGCAGATTTTCATTCAGAGCCGCGCAATTGACCTTGATGTAGGGCTTATCCTTGCGGCCACTGGTTTCATGGATCGCACGCGCCACCAGTTCCTTGCCGGTGCCGCTCTCACCGTTGATCAACACCGGCGCCTCCGAAAGGGCCACGTTTTCGATCATCTCGAACAGCGCCTGCATCACCGGTGAGCGCCCTATGATTCCGTGATAACCGTCATCCAGGTGCAGCGTGCGCCTCAGATTCAGAATCTCATTTTGCTGGCGCACCACCTCCGACATATCTTTAATGGTTTCAACCGCACCAATGATTTCACCGTCATCATTATATAAGATGGAGGCGTTCTTGATGATCGTAATGGTGCGGCCGTCCTTATTGACAATGGTGCAACGCTTGGCCCGGACGCCGCCCTCGATATAGAGCCCGCACCAATTGCGCCCGCTGCCCTTCCCGATAATCCGGCATCCCGTACAATCGAGCACGCGGCAGGAGTGCCCCGTCAGCTCATCCGACGAGTAGCCGGTGATGCTTTCTGCGGCTGGATTGACGGCGACGATACGGCCTCTTGGATCGACCACCATCACGCCTTCCTGCAACGTATCGACAATGGTCTTCCAATAAAGTGACAGATCCACGGTTATCCTCATCTATCCATATTTCCGCATGCCAAATATTAACACCTGTTAACATAACAATACCGGTCTTAACGCGCAAGTGTTAACGCATAAAATATTTTTTTATATAATATCAAACAGATATAAGATTCAAAGGATTGGCACGCAGGTTGCTGACAAGATTGAATCAGCACGCCAATCGGGAAAGGATGCTCCATGGCCGACAGCCGGACGATCGCCATATTGCTCAAGCATGAGGATAAACTGGACGATGCCCTGCATTACGCGTCTCTGTTGATCGATTCCGGCGCAAAAGTCGGCTTTTACTGCCTGTGCCGGCGCCGCTGCCGAAAGGGGCTGTGGAACGTGCTGCCCCTGCTGGATATGGAAGCGGCCTGCTACACGGACAATCCACGCCTGGCCATGCGCTACGACCTGGATTGCCTCACCGATGCCGGGCTGGTGCATCATCTGAAAACCGCCGACTGGGTGATTCCATTTTAATGTCACGGATCCTCCACATATTGCGCAGTGAACCGGATGAAACTGTTGAGGCTCTTGTCTCCGCTCTGGTGGAGGAGGAGGGGTCGACCGTGGTCTGTTTATACGGCGACAGCGTCAACAACGTTCCGGTGGATTGGAGTCGGTTGCTGGATGATATCTTTTCCCATGACCGGATCATATGCTGGTGGTAATCGATGCAAAAAACACTGGGAATTCTCATCACATCCGAACAACACGGCCTTCACCTTGAGGCAATCGTGCAGGCCGCAAAGCGCAAGCGTGTTCATTTGTGCGTCCACGTTCACGGGCCGGGCGTTCGGCTATGCCTGGAACGGCAATTTCAATCGGCGCTGGTTCAGACCGAAATGTCGATCTGCACCAACAGTGCGAAACGCTTCGGCCTCCTGGAAAAACTGAAAGCCCTCTACCCGGAAGGGCTGACAACGCCCCAGCGCCCTGCCCTCGACATCAGTCAATGCAGCAAAAGCATTGTACTCTGATCCTTTTGGTTGAGCGGGTCGGTCACACCAGCACCCACAGGCTGTCGCCAAGGTCATCCACTTTAGCGCCTTTCATCCCGCGTCGGTCGGGTTGAGCCGGCAAAACCCCGCCGGGTCATCGGCCAGTTTCCCGCTCAGTTCTTACCATGATGTTATCACCTGTTAACCCATTGTGTTTACCCTGTTAAGCCCGCCGCCCTGAACAACCACACCGCACAATCCGAAACATCCCTTAATGCATCAAAATAACAATTACTTATAATAGGTGACCGAAAACCAGGGAGATTGGCATATCGGTTGCAGAACCATTCATGCAATCAAAAACAGATTAATATCGACCATAAGTTTCGCTGTTCAAGGAGCCAATCATGATCAAAAAAACCATCACCTTCATTATTCTGGTATTGCTGACCGTAACTTTTATCGGCGCAGCCGCCGCCGAGGAGCCCGGCAATAAGCGCAAGGGAAAATACACCTATCGCAAGGTCTACAAAGCCTGCTTCGAGCGGGGTGCAGTGGAATCCAAGACCCCTCCCATCAGCCCGGCTGATAAAACCATGGCTCAGTGGGAGCGGGTTTTTTCGGGCAAGGATTTCAATCAATTCGGTTGTACCGATGAGTGGAACCAACTCAGCGAGATGGATTTGACGGATATTTACTCCTATCTTCACGCCCATGGTTCCGATTCGCCGACACCGGCCAAATGCAAATAACGCACAAGCGAAGCAAATCGTTATAGAAAACCGATTAAACTGGAGAGGAGAGCTTTATGCAAGTAAAACGGAACCTGGCGGCATTGCTGATCGCCATCATGGCTGCTGCGGTTATGGCGGGGTGTTCCACCACATCCGCACCCGCGAAAACCGAAGCCCCGGATTGGTATTTTCATGACATCGTGGATGTAGCGTACGTCCAGCAGCATGTCAAAATTCCCATGGCCGAGGGCGTGATGCTCATCGATGCACGGCCCAAACGCGCCAAGTACGACAAAGGCCATATCCCCATGGCGGTCAGCATCCCGGACAGCCAGTTCGCCAAAATGACCGACCAGCTGCCCAAAGATAAAAATGCGTTGCTCATTTTCTATTGCGGAGGGCCTGCCTGCAAGCTGAGTCACAAGTCCGCCGACAAGGCGGAAAAAATGGGCTACACCAACGTCAAGGTCTTTGCCGCCGGGTATCCCGGCTGGATGAACGTCAAAGGCCATTACGCGTCTGTCTCAGCCGACTATATGAAAAAACAGATCGACGACAAGGCCGACATGGTGATTGTGGACGCCCGCCCAAAACGCATGAAATATGACAAGGGTCATCTGCCCGGAGCCATCTCCATTCCCGACAGCGAGTTCGACAAGCTCAAGCTTCAGTTGCCCGGGGACAAGAAGACACCGCTGATATTTTACTGCGGTGGCTACAAATGCAAGCTCAGCCACAAATCAGCCGCCAAGGCCATGGCGCTGGGCTACACCGACGTCAAAGTCTTCTCGGCGGGCTATCCGGCCTGGAAAGAGGCTGTCGCTTCGGCGGCACCCGTCAAAGTCAAGGCCGGCAAAGAAGAAGGCAGCATCGATATCGAAACCTTCAAGAAGATCATGGCCCAAAACCCCGGAAGCATTATGCTGATCGATGTCCGCGACAAGGATGAGTACGATACCGGCAGCCTCAAAACCGCTATAAACATCCCCGTGGACAAACTTGAAGGAAAAATCAAGACCCTGCCTCTGGATAAACCCGTTGTATTCATCTGCGGCACCGGCGCACGAAGTGGCGAGTCCTATTATATGGTTCAGGATGTGAGACCTGAAATGAAAAACGTCTTCTATCTTGATGCTGAAATGACCGTACACAAGGACGGCAGCTTCGAGTTGAAAAAGCCGATCTAACTTCGGCGCTTGGGAGAGACAAAACGGGCAAGGTTCGGGACAGCCCGGGACCTTGCCCGCAACCATTGGTCGCGGCTGAGAGCCGCTCCAACAAGATTAACGGCAGTTCAACAAGCCATGGAGGCGGTTTACCGGCCGTCTCGAGAAATGGGGGCAATACCATGACATTATCGCCACGGTTCATCGACGCGGTTCGGATTGTGGCAGCCGCGATCTGCGTCGGCATCATGCTCTCGCCGGCCTGGGCCGCGGATTCAGCCGATCCGGACGACCAGGCGCCGGGGCGAACCATGGCCCAACAGGCCACCAAAGCCCAGAAGCCATGGACCACATCCGACCACAGCAAACATCCGGCCCTGAAAAAAACCTTTACCCGCGGCCAGGAGATCACCCAGGCCTGCCTGTCGTGCCACTCGGAAGCCGAAACCCAGTTCAAACAGACCATCCACTGGACCTGGATCGGCCACACCGATGCATCGGGCAAGCAGCTGGGTAAAGCGGGCGATTCGCTGAACAACTTCTGCATCGCCACCAACAAAATGCAGGACAAGGGATGCTCCAGCTGTCACACCGGCTGGAAAGGGAAACAAGAGGGCGTCAACTGTCTGTTATGCCACAGCAGCAAAAAGATCAACTGGGGAGAAGCCTTCGAAGACTACAAT
Source organism: Desulfobacteraceae bacterium (assembly GCA_050291625.1). GTDB lineage: Bacteria > Desulfobacterota > Desulfobacteria > Desulfobacterales > Desulfosarcinaceae > JARRKU01. The sequence goes on along the minus strand of JBNKKC010000120.1, from coordinate 11,810 downwards.
GCCTTCGCCGCCTCGGACGACCCGGAAGAACACGAGATCGCGGCGGAACTGCAGAGCGAGATCCAGGCGGCTGCCCAAAGCATCGGCCGGCCCACGCGGCAGAACTGCGGTGAGTGTCACTTCAAGGGCGGCGGGGGCGACGGTGTCAAGCACGGCGACCTCGACACCTCCCTGACCAAACCCAACAAGAAGCTCGACGTGCACATGGGTGTGGACGGACAGAACTTCGAGTGCACGCGCTGCCACACAACGGTTCAGCATCATGTGGCCGGCCGCATTTACTCCAAACCGGCTTACACCGAACGTCGGAGCCTGATTGAAGACGACCTGACCGCCAAGATCACCTGCGAGTCATGTCACGGCAGCACGCCGCACGAAAAAGGGCATAAAGCCAACGACCACACCGACAAGGTGGCCTGCCAGAGCTGCCACATCCCCGAATTTGCCAGGGTGCTGCCCACCAAGATGAAGTGGGACTGGTCCAAATCGGGCAAACTCAAAGACGGCAAGAAGTACAAAGAGAAAGGCCCCCTGGGCACCTATGACTATATGACGATCAAAGGTCAGATGGTCTGGGCCAAAAACGTCACACCCGAGTATGCCTGGTTCAACGGGGCCATGAACACCATGACGGTAAAGGACACCATCGACCCGGCACAGGAGGTAGCCGTGTCGGGACCGGTCGGTTCGGCGGACGATCCCAATTCGCGAATCTTTCCCTTTAAAATCCATCGCGGCGTTCAGCCCTACGACAAGGTGAACAACAACATGGTGGCGCCCGTGTTGTCCGGTAAGCACGGCTACTGGATGACGTTGAATTGGATCGACGCCATCACAAGAGGCATGCAAGCGATGGAGGTGCCCTTTTCCGGCCAGTTCGATTTTGTCCATTCCACCTATTACTTCCCCACGACCCATATGGTGGCCCCCAAAGAAAACGTAGTGGCCTGCAGTGAGTGTCATATGCGCGACGATGGCCGACTGGCCGGCATCTCCGGTGTCTATATGCCGGGTCGAGACCGGCACGGCATGCTTGATATTCTGGGCTGGATCGCGGTCATCGGCTCCCTGCTGGGCGTTACCCTGCACGGTCTGGGACGCATCTTCACCAACGGCAGGAAGGAGGCCTGACAATGTTGAAAAACAAGATCGTCATTTATCTCTATTCACGATATGAACGGTTTTGGCACTGGCTCCAGGCCCTGCTGATCATCGTACTGCTGCTGACCGGTTTCGAAATCCACCAGGGTTTCACCCTCTTCGGCTTTCATACCGCCGTAACGGTGCATAACTTCTTGGGCCTCTCCTGGCTGATCGCCTTTGCCTTCTTCGTCTTCTGGATCTTCACTACCGGTGAATGGCGGCAGTATACCCCCACCACCAAAATGATGTTCGCAGTCGTGCGCTATTACAGCTGGGGCATCTTCAAGGGGGAGGCTCATCCCGTGCCCAAGCGCAAAGACGCCAAGCACAATCCCCTGCAGCGTCTGGCCTACCTGAGCCTGGCGGCATTTTTACTGCCCTTCCAGATGATCACCGGATTTCTCTATTGGGGATACAACTCCTGGCAAGCCTGGGGTATCGGAAGTCTCTCGCTGTCGGTCCTGGCGGTCCTGCACACGCTGGGTGCCTTTGCCATCCTGACCTTCCTGGTGACGCACCTGTATATGACCACCACCGGCCACAGTATCTTCGCCCATATCAAGGCCATGATCACCGGCTGGGAAGAGGTCGAAAAGGACACGCCCGTGGAAGACTGGGAAGTGGCGCATCTTCGCCGGCCGCCGGCAGAGGAGTCATAAGCACACCCTCGCACCCGCACCATCAATGGATCGTGAGCCGCTCATCTTGAGCGGCTCTTTTTTTGGCGCCTAACTTTCGGTCTGGGCGTGGTTGCCTTTCAACAGCTGCAACTTAAGCTGGCGCTTGTCCTCGTTGGCCAGGTAGAGGGTTCGGGACGGAAAGGCAAAATCGATCCCCGCGGCTTCGAAACGGGTCAGTATGTCGAGGCAGGTCCGTTGCAGCCAGGCCTGGAAATCCCAATACTCCGGCGGGTGGTACCACATCACGACGGTGATGTTCAGGCTCCAGTCATTGAAGCCGTTAAAGTGCACCCGGGGCGGAAGTTCGGGATCCATGCCCTCGTGGTCCTGCAGAATCTGCCTGAGGATGTCAACGGCCTCCTGCACTTTGTCGGGCGGAGTATCGTAGGTAATCCCGATCTGGGTCAGCCAACGGATGTTGGGACGGCGGCCGATATTTTCGACCTCCGAGTTGACCACCTTTTCATTGGGGATCGAAACCAGGTGCCCGTTGAGCAGCCGGATGCGGGTGCTGCGGAATCCGACATTCTCAACGGTGCCGTCATAGTTATTGATCACGATTCGATCCCCCACCTGAAACGGCTTGTCGAACAGAATGGTCAAGGTACCGAAGAAATTGGCGATCGAATCCTTGGCCGCCAGGGCCACGGCCAGACCGCCGATGCCCAACGATGCCAGCAAGGGCCCTATTTTAATCCCCGTCAAATTTTGCAGCACCATCATGCCGCCGATAATCACGATGAAGATCCGCAGGGTCTTGCCCACCAGGGGCACCAGCATGTTATCGACATTGCTTTCCGTACCGTCGGCCCATTTCACCAGCCGGGCGTCCAGCAGCACCACCAGTTGATAGAAAAACCAAAACAGGGCCACGGTGCCGCCGATGTCGGCGGATCGCTTGACCACCAGCAGGACCGTGTTGGATCCGTCCGCAGCTTCAAAATGGCCGTACAGCGGCGATAGAGCGGCGTATATGCCGTAGACGTAAATAAAGAGACTCAACGGTTTGACAACGGCGTTCAGAAAAAGCCGCAGCCACGAAATCATACCCTCCCGAAATGGAATGGCTTCGATTTTTCGCTGCAGGCCCCACCGCAGAAGCCGCTCGATGATCATTACCACCAGCAGCAGCAACAGACAGACGAGCAGCTTGATCCAGGGGATGCCGGCCAGGGTCGTGTGATTGACCCAATCGCCCAGATACCTGGCCGACACGTCGCTGAAGCGCTCGATCCCTTCGCCGACCTTTTCCGCGGCCCTGTCGATGCTCTCCGTATCGAGGGGCCGCAGCGGCTCGGCCGGAGCGGCGGCATCGGTTCCGGTGGCGTTGGCGCCTTCCTGGGCCGGCTGTTTGCCGGCGTCCTGGGCAGCGACTTGATGTGGAACGAAAAGAAGTAAAACCAGCAGGATCACCAGGAAGCCGCCGGTCATTCGCACCGCCGTTTCGACGATATGACTAAATTCTCTGTTCATCATAGCCATCCATCTCTTCATTTTTAAATTGGCAGCATGACGGCCGCCAGAGCGATCGTCACGATCCAAACCAGATAGTACGATATTCGTCGGCCCGCTCAATGCGAGCAGTGGATTCCCGGCAACCAAAAAACTGTCGCCGATTGGATTCATGGCATAAAGGAGCTGTCGGATCAAGTGCTATGAAGATCGTTCAAAAGAGTACCGACTCATTGAAGGCTTTTTACATTTCTTTACATTTTTATACATTTCTTCAATAGATTTCCCGGGACCACCCTTGTAAATTGAAACCATCAGGCACCGGCGGCGGTGCTCCCGCCAGAGGAAATGGCGGCGAACGCGCCGACGTGAATGCGGATTGAGGTAAACATATCCAATCATGAGGAGACAATGATGAGACGATTGAATCATTTTACAGTCATAGCGATAGTGTCGGCCCTGACGGTAGCGTTGACCGGATTGCCGGCGTGGGCTGAGCCGGATTCGACAAAAAATTCGAAGCCCTATCATAACTATGCCCGCATCGGCATCGGCGGTTCGGTGTTCACCGACGATCTCGAGGAGGCGGAATTCGACGGCGGCGTCAACGGATCGCTCTCATACGGCCGTTACCTGTTCAAGTATCTGGTGGTCGAAGCCACCATCGGAGGATTTGTTACCGGTGAAGAATTCGAGGGCAACACCTCTCTTGCCGGAGACTACACCCGCACCGACACCATCTTTGTCAATACCTTGCTGGCAACCGTCAAAGGCGAGTGGCCCATCGGACCGGTCCGGGTCTTCGCCGGAGGCGGCGTCGGCGCCTATTTTCTGACCCTGAAGTCCGACATGGAAACCGACGGGCTGGGGGATTTTGAATCGTCCCAGTCGGACTCGGTGATTGGCGTGCATGGCGTTGCCGGCGCCTATTACGACATCACCCGACGGTTTTTTATCGGCCTGGAAGGGATGTACTATCAAACCGACGACATTGAGATCGACGAGCGGGCGGCCACGGTTCCTGTTCACTACGACGGCAATTTGGACGGATTTTCCATAGCGATGACCTGCGGTTTCAAGTTCTGATCAAGAGCATTGACCTTGACGCGATAATTGGTTACACCGGCAGCAACTTTGGGCGCATAGACCGCCGCTTTGCCGGCGGTCTTTTCGCCCATCATGCTAAGGGTTCGCGCACGCCGGACCCGAAAGGCCGGGTAACACTACGTGATCGCAGCCGAAAATCTATCCAAATCCTATGGCGGCCAGGTGCTGTTTGACGGGATCAGCTTCAAAATCAACGCCAAAGAGCGCGTGGGGCTGGTGGGACGCAACGGGCATGGCAAGACCACACTGTTTCGCATCATCATCGGCGAGGAGGACTATGACGAGGGCCGTCTGACTGCGCCCAGGGGGTACCGCATCGGCCACGTCCGGCAGCAACTGCGTTTTACCAGGCCGACCGTGCTCGAAGAGGGTATGCAGGGCCTGCCGCAAACCGAAAAAGACCACCACTGGAAGGTGGAAAAGGTCCTGGCCGGATTGGGCTTCTCCGAAACGGATCTGCAGCGCCGGCCGGAAGAGTTTTCGGGCGGATTCCAGGTGCGGCTCAATCTGGCCAAGGTGCTGGTTTCTGAACCGGACCTGCTGCTGCTGGACGAGCCCACCAACTACCTGGACATCACCTCCATCCGTTGGATCGAGCGTTTTCTGCTGAACTGGCCCAGGGAGGTCCTGCTGATCACCCATGACCGCAGCTTCATGGACCGCATCGTCACGCATACCCTGGGCATCCATCGCAAAAAGACGCGAAAAATAGCGGGGAATACGGAAAAGTACTATACCCAGATCGCCCAGGACGAGGAGATTTATGAAAAAACGCGCCTGAAGGACGAACGCCGGGCCAAGGAGGTGGAGCAGTTTATCACCCGCTTCCGGGCCAAGGCGCGTCTGGCCGGTATGGTTCAAAGCCGGATAAAAACCCTGGCCAAGCTGGAGAAAAAAAGCAAGTTGCAGTCGGTGCGCGATCTGGAGTTCAGCTTTCGAAGTCTCGCGTTTCGGGGCAAGCATGTGCTCAGTGCCAATGGATTGGGCTTCGCCTATCCGGGCAAGCCCGTACTGTTCAACAATCTGGATCTGGCCGTCCATGCAGGCGAACGTATATGCGTGGTCGGCCCCAACGGCCGGGGCAAGACCACCCTGCTTAAAGTACTGGCCGGGCAGCTCGAACCCGGCAGCGGCGACCTGTCGTATCATCCGGCGGTGATTCACGGTTTTTATGAGCAGACCAACATTCAGACCCTCAACGATCTGAACACCATCGAAACGGAAATCCTCAACAGCCACCCGGAGGTGGACCGCCAGCAGGCGCGCAACATCGCCGGCGCCATGCTGTTCGAAGGCGATGCCGCACTGAAGAAAATCTCGGTGCTTTCCGGGGGTGAAAAGGCACGGGTGATGCTGGGAAAGCTGTTGGCCACGCCGGTCAATCTGCTCCTGCTGGACGAACCCTCCAACCACCTGGACATGGAGTCGTGCGATGCCCTGGTATCGGCAATAGACAGCTTTGACGGGGCGGTGATCATGGTCACCCATAACGAGATGTTTTTGCATGCCCTCGCCCAGCGCCTGATTGTGTTCGATCGGGATCGTGTCGATCTTTTCGAAGGCACCTACCAGGAGTTCCTGGAAAAGGGAGGGTGGGGAGACGAGGCGTCGGCTGCCGTCATGACCAAAACGCTGGATGCGGCCAAGGCGGCACCGCAGGTCAGCAAAAAAGAGCTGCGCCAGCAGCGCTCGGCCATTATCGGCGAGCGCTCCCGCAGGCTCAAGCCCATCAACCGGGCCATTGAGAAGGCGGAAAATGGCATCGAGACCGAGGAGGCCCGCCTGGAATCCCTCAACCAGGAGATGGTTCAGGCCTCCCAGGACCAGGACGGCCAACGTATCGCCGAGCTCTCGCCGGCGATCCGTCAATGCCAGGAGAGCATCGATGCACTGTTCAGGGAGCTGGAAAACCTGTATGCGGAAAAGGAGACGGTGGACGTCGAGTCCGATGCCCAATTAAAAGCACTGGACGGCTGAGATCCCATGAACAGTCCGGACGCTTATTTAAAATAGGGCGGACAGCACGCCCGCACCCGTAATCAGGTCTTTCAGGCTCTCATAGGACTGGGCGCCGACCAGCGCCTGCCGCCGATAAACGAAGGTGGGCACCGCCGTAATGCCGGCACGGCGGCTGAGCTGCCAATCCTCATCCACAGCCGGCGCATAACGCCCCTCTTTCAGGATCGATTCAACGGCGGTACCGTCCAGGCGGGCATCCGTTGCCAGATCAGCCAGAACCTCCATCTTTGCAATGTTCAACCCGTCGGCAAAGTAAGCCCGAAAGACGCGCCGGTGGAACGCGTCACCGCGCTCCTGCGCCTCGGCCCATTTGCCCACTTCCTGGGCGTTGCGGCTGTTATAGGTCATGGTGCGCCGGCCGAACGGCAATCCCAGGTCGTCGGCGGTGCGCTTCAATCGGGCCAGCATTTGCGGGATGTCGATGCCGCGCCCGGCAAACAGCTCTTCCAGCGTCCGGCCCTGTTCCGGTGTCTCCGGATGCAGCGGAAAGGCAATCCACTGCACCGGTAAATCAAACTCCTGCTGCAACTTTTCAATACGCCCGGTAATGAAATAGCACCAGGGTCAAATGTAATCTGAGAATATTTGTAGTATCTCGGTCATGAGATCGTTCCAATCTTTGCATCTATTCTAATCAATCAACTTCACAATGACCCGGCCTCTATGCTTGCGGGCAAGCATCATCTCGATACGCTGATTCAGATCATCCAAGCCGATTTCGGTAACCACCTCTTCCATCCGGGGAATTTTCCAGTCGGACCCGAGTCTTTGCCATGCGCTTTTCCGCAGAGGCATCGGGCAGTTCTGGGAATCGATCCCCACCAGGATAACGCCCCGCAGAATGAACGGATAGACGTTGATGGGCAGGTCCGGCGACGCGACATTGCCGCAGGTGGTGACCACTGCATAGGGGCCGGCCGATTTAATGGTGGTGGCCAGGATATCGCCGCCCACGGTATCGACGCTGGCGGCCCAGCGCGTCTTCAAGAGCGGACGGCCGCTTTGGTCGGTGGCCTCTTCGATGCTGATGACGGTCTGGGCACCGAGCGCTTTCAGATAATCCGTCGCGTCCACCAGACCGTTCACAGCCGCCACCCGGTAGCCCATCTTGGCCAGGATGCCGACCGCGATGCCGCCCACGCCGCCGGTGGCTCCCGAGACCAACACCTCTCCAACATCGGGGGTGATCCCGTGAGACTCGAGTTGGTGGATGGACAGAGCGGCCGTAAATCCCGCCGTCCCGTAACACATGCTCTCACGCAATGTCAGCCCGTCTGGCAGAGGCACAACCCAATCGGACGGCACCCGGATGTATTGACCGAATCCACCGGCGGTATTCATGCCCAGATCATAGCTTGTGACGATGACCTGGTCCCCCGCTTTGAATAGTCCGCCCGCGCTTTCGGCAACGACACCGGCGGCATCGATACCGGGCGTGTGGGGATAATGGCGCGTGACACCCTTGTTCCCGCTGGCGGACAGCGCATCCTTGTAGTTCAGGGAGGAGTAGTGAACCTGTACCAGAACATCTCCCGGCGGCAGGTCATCGATGGTTTTGGTGGTGATTTTCCGATCGTATTGACGCTCTCCGGCTTCGCTGACCACCATGGCCTTAAAGATCTTTTCACTCATGGCGTTTCTCCTTTTTTTTCAATAGGGGTCATGACCGGACGTTACAGCTCTGAATTGGCAACCTGAGATTGGCGGGTCCCCATTTAGACGATCTAGTTCATCTTGGAGAAAACGATATGTGCCAAGCCGCATCCGCCTGACTTAATCTCGGCAATCCATCATAAAAGTGCGAGGCTTTTCGACGGTCATCCTTTCAGTACGGCCGCCAGAACACTGCCGGTCTGACCGAAAAAAGTCTTTCGGTTGCCGCCCTCTTTTATGTTGAACTCAAGGGCCTTGGATTGCAGAGCCTCGATCAGGATGTCCACGGCCTTTTTTTCATCTGAAAAGGCCAGCTTTTCGAGGTTCAGTTCATGGTACAGCCACGGTGCAATTTGAATTTTGTAAGACGTCATCTCATTTCCTCTCAGACCCAGACGGGACCACTAAAAGTACCGATGCAACACAGCTCAGAGCAATCAATGACTGACTATCAGAAAAGCGACGTACCGCTCCGATCTGTCGAGAATCTGTCATGTAGCGAACAATTTTCGGGACGCGGAAAAACCGTCTGTCATGCCTTTCAACAGCGGCTGTCCAATTCGCCCAACCTTATTCGACCCTTTGAAGCCAATTATATATCCCCTCTCCTTCAAAGGCGAGGGGGGGAATGTAAAGCCCTTATATACCTTTTGCGCGCCTGTGGCAATCCCACCTATCGTGAATGAGCGCCAACTCAAGCAGGCCAGTCCACCCGAGGGCTCCGGAATCTCCCGCAAAAACCCAGCGGAACAGGCCCCGCAGGAGTGCAGCGGGACAGGCCCCGCAGGAGTGCAGCGGGACAGGAAGGCGCCGGAGGTGAAGCCGTAGTTAGACCTGCTGCGAACCTCCGGCAACGCCGAGTCTGGAGTCCTCAGGTGGACTGCAGGAATCGTTTGTGGTTGTATTTCCTTGCCAACTCATACCGACGCTCCGGTTCCAGCGAATTCATGTAGGCCTTCCATCCGGGACAGAAGCCGGCATGCCATCGCCAGAGACGGCCCAACAGAGATTTGGGGTTGGCATCGTATTTTGCCCTGAATCTGCAGGTCTCGCAATCGTGTTTTCCCATCGGTTCCTCCTAATTGACGGCTATTGCCATGCTCAGTCGAGTTCTGTTTCAGTCGTCGGTCGATGCTGCGAATCATCCGCTTGATTGGCTAAAGGGTTGGTGGGATCGCCTTCATCAACCATTTGCTTCAGCAAATCCCGTTCACGATTGCCGGGCAAACGACCGGTTAAATGCGCGCGACAGACCTGCAGGCCATGTTGATTGAAAAAGCGTGCATCAGCTTCGGCGCGACCATTGGATTCGATTGCCGTCAACGTGATTTCGCATCGAATCGTATCGCCGAAATAGACCGGTTTGATGAAATTGAATTGCATGCCGGTGGCCAGCCAGCCGACTTGACCGCCGAATTCGCAGATCATGGAACCCACGAGAAGCCCGTGACATATGAGGCCTGTAAACCGTTTTTGCTCGGCCCAGCGTGGCTCATAGTGCACGGGGTTGTAGTCGCGTGTCAGCTCGCCGAAGCGGAGCGTATCCGATTGTGAAAAGCGGCGACGATAGCTGAATGTATCGCCAGGAGCGAGTCCGGATATGGCCTGTTGTCGGATAGGGTTTGGCATGGGTCCTGTCTTGAGAGGGTTGCGTGTTGCGGATTGCGACTATTGATATTTGGTTTGCAGCGCGCTCAACCGGCTCAAATAGCGCTGCCGATACATCAGGCCTTTCTGGTTGTTGATATCATAGAACAGGTAATCCAGGTGTGGACGAATATCGATGCCGTACGAGTTGATTTTCGCATCGTTGGCCATGTCGATAGTCAGCAGGGCATAATAGTTGATCAGCATCCTCAGTTTCGTCTCGCGCCGCAGCAAATACCCTCGCCCGCCCAGCGTGTTCAGAAAATAGCAGGCATATTGATACAGACTCTTCAAGCTGGGATGGCCCGGATCTCTGGAAGGCATGTTTCCGCAGGCTGTCATCCAGGAAAACATAACGGACATAGCGGGCTCGACAACGGTGGACTCGCTTTTGAGTATCTCCTTTATCAGGTCGATGCGCTCCTTGCCCAAAATGCGGTAAAAATGAGTGACATTGCGAACCAGGCTGTAAATGTCCTCCATCTCACCAACATTGATGGGAGGACTTGCCGCAAGCTGCTTTGAAACAGATTCAAATAATTCTTCCGCCCTCATGTCCATGCCGGGCCAGATCAGATAGGCCTTGCTGTCAAGGTATTGAAAAAAGGCCACCACCTGACGGGTGATCTGATCGCAATCCACAGCTTCCGGAGCCATAGGAGCCATCGCCTTTGTTTTGCCGAACACATTTTCCAGCTCCGATCTGGAGGGCATGCTCTGGTATTCCATTCCGGCTTCTTCGGTGAGTTTCTGGATCTCGGCCTCCAGTTCCGCGATGCGGCTCAGATGCTTCTCCTTTTCCTTGTCCACATACTCCTGCATGGTTTTACTATGCCACTGATTAAACCAGTAAGAACCGAATAGTCCGATTCCCATGACGGCAAACACAACCACCAGTACTTTAACGGTTTTATCCATTTATCGCTGCCTTTGAAGTCAACTTATCATCGATTTTGCCGGAGCGTAGTGATGCGCCTCCACCATATGCCAGGCGAGTATGGTTTGCAAGTCCCACATCGCGCCTGCCGATCGACACCGGACTGACCGGCGCTCGGCCATCAGGTGCATATAAACATCGATCTCATCAAGAAATTCCCGACACGACCGATAACCAATCCGAAAAGAACATTAGACGGATGTGCGGCATCCATGACACACACCCTAAACAGACTTCTGATCATTATGTCACTATTAATTGCCGGTTCACCTGCGGCCGGCCAGGATTTCGAGACCCGTAAAGCGCTTCCCTATGTCATCGAGAAGCTACGCTCCCATCAGATCGTGCTGATGGGTACGATCCATCAGAAACCCCAAATTCTGGAATTGACGGCACAGCTGCTGCCGTTGGTCAAACCCGCCGGGGTCACTCACCTGGCACTGGAAGTAAGCAGCGACCAACAAGCCAACATCGAACGATTCATACAGCACGGCACAGGCCAGGCCGACATTCGTCTGCATCACTCCATCGACTGCTGGCAGTACCGTCGCCTGTTCACCATTATCCGAAAACTGCCCCCGGACCAGCGGCCGCACGTCGTGGCCATTGATCTTCCGCCCAGCCAGTATGACGGTTCCATCGGGCGCGACGCATACATGGCCGATGCCTTGTCCGACATGTTTCAGGTCCGGGCCGACCGGAAAGTGCTGGCCATCATGGGAAGCCTGCACGTCCTTAAAATGCTCGATTGGCTGCCCAGAATCACCGACCGCCGGCCATCCATTCGAAGCCTGCTCGAGCAAAGGATGCCGTCGGTTAAGATATTTTCTCTGGTCCATCTGATCAGCGACGATGCCGACGCATCCAACGATATTAGAAACCTTGTATACCCCATTCATGGCGCAGAGGCGCTGGATCTCGATGAACGGATCACAGGATGGCGGCTGGGACTAACCGACTGCCTCGCCGTCAGACCCAGGCAGGCGTATGAGTTGGTCGATGGCGTGATCGTCCACTAGTGTTGTGTCCTACAAATAAGTCCAAAATAAATGTCACTCCGGCGTAAGCCGGAGTACAGCTTAAAACCCTCTGGATTCCGGCTTGCGAGACTGTGTCGTAATTGACCCAAACGACGACATTTGGAGTTGACGTCATTCCGGCGAAAGCCGGAA
>JBNKKC010000119.1:0-18685 GCA_050291625.1 Desulfobacteraceae bacterium | reverse complement strand
AACGTTACCACCTTGCGCGCAGGCAGAATCAGATCGGAGCCGCTGGCCGGATTGCGGCCACGGCGCTAACCTTTTTCCTTTACACAAAATTTGCCGAAGCCGCTGACCAGCACATCTTCGCCGCTTTCCGGCGTGTGCTTGATGATCTCGATCAGGTTTTCGACGATCGCTATGCTTTTGTTCTTGGCAAAACCGTTTTGCTCGGCGATCATCTCTGCAATTTGAGCCTTGGTTAATGTCATTGGCACCCTGCCCTTCTCAATGAATTTAGTAGGGTGCTAGTGTAAACAAATCAGATCGTTAGAGCAATAAAAATTGATTTGGACGCAGAAAACACGAAATTCACCAATTGATTCTTATTGCCCTAAAGTGGCCCAGTACCATGGCGAACATTGTCAGGATCTGTCAGCGCTCTTCGTCCTCCAATTTCTGCTCGTAAATGAACGCTTAGCAAGGGTTTAGGGGCGGCCGTGGGAAATTTCGCGGTTTCGGACAAAAAACCCAATTTACGACCCGAAAATGCCTTTCAACAGCGCCGGTTTCAAATCCTCGGCATCAATAGACCCCGTAGTTTTTGGTGCTGGCCAGGAAAGCCCGCATGTTCTCGGCTCTGGCCTGGTCGATAACTGCCCCCGGAGCCAGGAAAAAGCCGCCTCCCGGTGCCAGCTTCTCTATCAACGCCTTACAATGGGCGTCCATCATCTCAGGCGTGCCGGTGGAAAACAGAGACGCCGGCACATTGCCCCCGATACAGGCCAAGCCGCCCAATTTATCCTTGGCTGCCGGCAGATCCGTCCGGTCGAACAACCATACGGTCTTGCCGGCCGGAAGGTCTGACGCGGCAATGATATCGAGTCGTTCGTTATATCCGCCTTCCACAAATGGCATAGGAATCAGCCCGGCCTCAATCATACCCAGGATTTGTGCCTTGAACGTCGGCCAGTAGAATTTCTCAAACTGTTCATTGGACATGAATCCGTCAGCCCCCTTGTGCAGAGGCATTAAGACAAAGGGGATGCGCGTCATCATGACCGATTGAACCGCCATCTGAACGGAAATGGGCACAAGGGCCTCGCAAGCGGCGATGACCTTTTCCGGACGGCGGTACATATCGAGCATCATACCCTGCATGCAGCGCAACGTGTCGCCAATCATGTCGAAAGGGGCAAAAACACAGCCGCCAAACCAGTCCGGAGCGCCGAACTGTCCCATGATGCGCATGCCGGCCATCAGGTAATGCCGCATATGCGCCATGGCCTCATCCGCAGCGCTGATCAGGGTATCGAGCGCATCGCGCAGCGGCCCGGCCGCAAACGGTATCAGCATCGGAGACACACCGGCAGCTTGGATCATGTTAAAAATGCCGGGCATCATCGATAAGCCCTTCAGTCCGTCGCAAATCCGCGGTATGTAGGTACGCAGTAAATATGCTTCGGGGTCTGCGATCAGCGCATCGTACTCGTCGGCCCGCATGTACTCATCCTCGACGTACTGGAATTGCATATCTTCGGAAAGTGCTGTGGGAAGACTGCTCCCGGGCCAACGGATGAGGTTGTATCCCAAAAGATCGAGCGCCTTACCGGACATCACTGGCCCCAAGACCGAGTAGCTGTAATCGAAATCTTTGTGAAATTTCAGCGCCGCCGTAACAGCTTTTTCAGGGTGATAAAAGGCATCTGCCGGTTTGATACCGGCATTTTCAAGCACAAACCCGTCGGTCAGCACCAGACTGGGTACTTGATCGGGTTCTTTCAGGGCGATGACATCTATCCAGCGTTGAGCCCGGCACTGATAGGTTTCGGCCTTTTCCGGCGAATCGAATGGCTTGCCCTCGGTCGACATCCAGCCGGTAATAAAATGCCGACACTTTTCATCAGGAGGCATGGCCGTCCAGTTTTCAGGCAATGGTGGTGGAAGCGGCGGCATGCTTCCAGTGGAAGCGGTGGCAACTCGTTCTGACATGTGATCCTCCTGTAGACGTCATATTAATTTCACCTTCAGCAATCCTAATGCCGTTTCACGCATTAACCGGGCCGATCCGAACGGTATTTCGCTTTCATAATCATCAATATTTCAGCTCATCTATATTCGAAAAATATTCTAGAACATCCGGATTGGCGAGAGCATCCTTATTGGTGACAGGTTGTCCATGAACCGTTTTCTTAACGGCCAGCTCCACTTTTTTCATGTTCAGGGTATACGGTATTTCGGGCACGGCAATAATTTTTGCAGGGACATGTCTAGGAGAAGCTCCGGAACGAATGCTGGTAACAATCTTGTTTTTGATTTCATCCGATAATGAAACGCCACTCTGTAGTTTGACGAAAAGAACGATTCGTATATCATTGTTCCAGCTTTGGCCGATTACGATGCTGTCGACAACCTCATCCACCTTTTCCACGATCCTATAGATATCCGCAGTTCCAATTCTGACACCTCCTGGGTTCAAGGTCGCATCCGATCGACCATAGATCGTTACACCACCGTTTTCCGTGATTTCAATAAAGTCTCCATGACGCCAGATATTCGGGTATACATCAAAATAGGCGTGATAATACTTTTCACCCTCGGGATCGTCCCAGAAATATATCGGCATGGATGGAAAAGGAGCAGTGCAGACCAACTCGCCCTGCTGGTTGATTATGGGTTGGCCTTTTTCATTAAAAGCCTCCACATTCAAACCGAGTCCGCGGCACTGCAATTGCCCGGCATAAACAGGCCCCATGGGATTGCCCAAAACAAAACAGCCATTCAGATCCGTGCCACCGGATATGGAAGAAAGTTGCACATCGGATTTGATAGACCGATAGACATATTCAAATCCGTCAGCACTCAGTGGAGAACCGGTAGATAACACCGTCCGCAACGCACCAAGGTCAAAAGTCTTTCCTGGTTCCAGGCCGGTGTTTTGAAGAGCCGTCAGATATCCAGCACTGGTCCCGAAAATATTTATGCCTTCCTGCTGGGCGATTTGCCATAATATGCCCGGATCAGGGTGAAATGGATTTCCATCGTAAAGGACGATCGTGGCCCCGACCGCCAGGGAACTGGTCAGCCAATTCCACATCATCCATCCGCAGGTAGTAAAATAAAAGATAGTGTCATCTCTTTTAAGATCTGTATGTAGAATCAATTCCTTTAGATGGTTCAGCAGGATTCCCCCGGCGCTCTGCACCATGCACTTGGGCAGCCCGGTGGTACCTGACGAGTACATGACATACAACGGGTGATCAAATGGCAACTGCAGGAAATCGATTTCCGGTGAATTCTCCTTTGACTTAAAATCATCGAACAACTCAGCCATTTGAATTTCGGATGCAGCGTTGCCATTGCCCGCATAGGGAACCACTACCAGTCGTTGAATCGAAGGCAGCTGCTTTAGGATGTCGGCAATGCGGCCCAGGCAATCCAGCTTCTTTCCTTTAAAGAAATAGCTGTCGGCCGTAAACAAAATCTTGGGTTCGATTTGACCGAACCGGTCCAGCACGCCCTTGATTCCAAAATCGGGTGAACATGAAGACCAAATGGCGCCAATGCTTGCGGCCGCCAGCATGGCGATAATGGTCTCAGGCATGTTCGGCATAAATCCGGCTATCCTGTCGCCAACCTGGACACCGGCGTCTTTCAATGCGCAGGCAATATGCGCCACTTCAGCGTAGAGCTGTGAATAGGTCATTTGTCTGCGTACGCGATCTTCACCGTAAAATATAATCGCCTTGCGCTCATCTCGATATCGCAGTAAATTCTCGGCAAAATTTAATTTGGCGCCTGAAAACCATTTTGCTCCCGGCATTTTTGACAAGTCATCGATGACTTGTGAATAGGGTGCCGACGCAATAATGTCGACGAAATCCCACCAGGACGCCCAGAATTCCCTGATATTATTGACGGACCAGTCATAAAGGGATGCATAGTCCTCAATTTGTTCACCATATTTTTGATTGACGCAGGCCATAAAGCGAAGCATGTTGGTTTGTCGAACGCGCTCCGTCGACGGTCTCCATAGAAGCTTGGCCATTAATTCCTCCGGGACACAAATCAATGTGAAAGCTAAGCGGTATTTATTTTACAGGATCGTTTTTGATGACCTGCAGCAGGTCATGCTACAGATTCCCGGCAGGAGCTTTCCCCCTTGTCGGCCATTGCGCCAATAACAATAAAGGGTGCAATGAGCACTCCCATCAAGGCGCCAAAACAGATTTTAAACACCAGCACTTCATATAAGGAAAGTGGGAAAATCTTGATTGTTGATAGCAGACCGGTGGTTATCGGCAAAAGCAACAACAACCCGAAGAGACCGATGATCACTGCTCTGAAAATGGATGTAACCGGTAGTAAACGCAATAGCGCATGATCCTTGCGCTGCCATGGCGCTCTAGGTGCCATTCCCTTCTCAATGCGCTTGCGCATGGTCGGTGTGATAATCAATGCCATGCAGAATATCGGCATGAAGATGGTCGGAATAAGATCGAGAAACAAGCCCCCTGGGCCCCATAACATGATTTGAGCTTGCGAACGAAACGCCACAAAGGTCATCGCAAAACAAATCAGCGCGTTAATCACCATTGCGATGACCGTCTCCCTGATAAAGAAGGACTTGTGGATATGCATCAGTTTCCACATACCAGAATTTTCCCTTTCTCAGCCGCCATTTGCAAAAGCCAAAAATCTCGATGTCAATAATCCCGGCATCCATCCCCATGATATACGGGACGCATCAGTGCAGCGAACCTGGGGATGCCAATCGGCGCCCGGATTACAATGAATGAGGGTAGACTTCGCTTAACCACGCAGAAATTCAATTGAATTTAATCTGCGGCTTAATTCGCCCCAATTGGTGACCCGATCTCGCCAAACAAAGCTATATTTATCGATCAAGTCACGAGCGGTCAGGGGTTTCCTGCCGGTCAACTTTTCAACCGTATCGGTCTCGACGTCCATCAAACCGTCCCCGATTCCGGCTTCATTGGTCACCATGTCCTTGCTGCACCATGGCACCGGCGATTTGGAATAGTCGCCGTCCGTTGCCCGCGGAATGTACATCGCGTCCAGATAAGCGTAGAACTGATCATGATCGGCCGGGATATACTCAAAATTTATACCGGACGCCTTTGAGATCAAAGCGCAGAGTTCCCGTTGTGTGATCGCCTCACCACCGGTAACATCGTAGTCCATGTTCGGTTCGCCCTTGCCCATCAACAGAGCGGCGCCAACCCGGCCGCTATCATCCTTGGGGATATAGGTCGCTTTGCCCTCGCCGGCGGTTGTTACCCATTTATTGTTGCTTAACAGAGCAAACATGACCGAAGTCGTCAGGTAGTTTTCCAGATATAGGTTGTTCCGCATGATATTATAGGCCATGCTGCTCTCACGCAGATATGCCTCGGTGGCGGTATGGTCTGGAAGAACATACTGATAATAGCCTTCGCGGTTGGCGCCCAGGAATGATGTATAGGTGATATGACCGACACCGGCGGCTTTGGCTGCATCAATCACGTTTTTGTGCTGTTGCACACGAACCGGTCCGTTCAAGACACCGGAAACGATCCAGATACGGTCTCCACCCTTGAACGAGTCGATCATTTGCGCTTTGTTGTCATAATTCGCTTCCCGAATCGAAACGCCCTGCGATTTCCAAAGACTGAGCTTTTCTTCAGCCAGCCGGTTTACAGCCGGGCAAGTGAAAATCAATTGTTCGCCCGAAACTTGATTCAGCATATTATTGGCGACCCTTCCACCCAATTGCCCGTCGGCACCAGTGACGATATAGCGCATTTTAACCTCCTTATATTAAACATTGGGCGGATTTTCCGCTCCTGTTTTAAAACTCTATGCCATTCGAAAAGCGAAGTTCACCGAAAAAATCAGTTGTTGGCTATGCTCGCTATTCAATATCCCGCGGGCCAGGACCTGGTCCACGAAATTTGCGGAAATGTTTTTTTAGCACAGGCAATTCCGGTTTCCACCATGGTCGATCCAAAGAGGGCATTGGCACTCTCATCATGGCCGGCGGCATGAGATGTTCATGCTTCTTTCGTGGTCCAATCATATATGCGGGATTGGCATATTCTCTTCCCAGTTCAGGATTGTGTGGGCACCCGGGCCCTATCCCGGCAAGACACCTCCCAAGGCAGGTATTGCAGCGCGTGCAGATCTTGATCTCATCCAGGTCACCGCTCATGACCTTGTTGGGATACTCCGGATCGATCATCAGCTGTCGCCCCAGGGTGGCAATATCGAACTTTCCTTTGTGAATATCGCTATCCGATTTTACCGGATCATGTTGCGAGGCTACGAGCACTGGCACTTGCAGGGCCTTTTTAAAACCCTCCGCAATGTCCGGGAGTGGTGCCGCATGGTCTTTGTCCGGCACCAGAAGAAAGGTCTCTTCGTACCCGCCACCGGACGAAAGGCTGATATAGTCCATTCCGCGAGCCTCCATGTCCTGGGCAACGTCGATCATCTCTTCCTGGGTCAGGCCGCCTTCAAAATATTCCATATTGCTGATGCGAACACCAACCACCGCACCCGGACATGCATAGCGAATCTGCTCGGCGACTTCGTTCAAAAAACGTTTTCGATTCCGCCACTCTCCGCCATACATGTCTGTGCGTTTGTTGATAGCGGGAGAGAGGAAGGAATGCTCCAGGTATCCATGGGGAGCATGGATTTCGATAATGTCGAAGCCAGCTTTAACCGCCAGCTGGCAGCTGTAGGCAAACTCTTTTTGCTCTTTGTGTATCTCTTCGATCGTCATCTCCCGGGTCATTTGCCCGACCATGTCCTGCCGAGGCAACTCGTGCTTGAAAGAATTGATCACTACGCCGCCTGGCTGCTTGTCCCAACCCATTTCGTAGGGAAGTCCTGCGGTGCATGAGGGGACCAGTTCATTGTGGTCCCGGGAATGCCCCTGTCGGCCGAAACCGATGGTCATCTGTGCAGCTGCAATAGCTCCAAAATAGTGCATGCGTTCAGTGAACATCGTCATTCCCTGGAGATGACCAGCATGAAACAGCGCAAGGTTGCGGCCCCAAACGTAACGTGAGCACATTTCCGTTCCCATAACGGCACCGAGACTCACCACTGCTGCACCGCCTTTGGCCCGAGCCGCAAAATAGGACAAGCACTGTTCCGTCATTTCCCCGTTGACCCCCGAAAGCGTCTCATTCATGGGCGCCATCCACATGCGATTCTTCAACTCAATGGGCCCGACCTTGATGGGGCTGGTCAGCGTTTCGAGTTTCTGCTTTTGGAACTTTGGTTTTCGAGCCATTGCCAATTCCTTTCACGCTATTTTATGGTGATCAATGTAACAAATTTATTAAAATTCGGTCTATCTGCGGCATTAGCTTTGATAATTAACTTGCAAATGAAACTTAAAACAATGCACCTTGCCTCCTGAAATTCTATTAAGGCTTAATTTGAATATTTTTTCAATTCTTGCAGTTGTGTATATTCTTTCCTTACGCGTGACTTCATTAAAAAATAGGCCAAAGCCGGCAACAACAACATGGTCCCCAGCATGTTCAGCATGAACATGAAAGCGAGCAATATCCCCATATCGGCTTGGAATTTTATCGGGGAAAAAACCCAGGTCGCCACAGCCAGAGACAGGGTGATACCAATCAGGATGATGATTCGGCCGGTGAACACCAGTGACCGGTAAAATGCCTCGCTCAGTGTCCGGCCGGCGTCCAGATGCCCTTTAAGTACACTGATCAGGTAAAGCGCATAGTCGACACCGATCCCGACGCCCAGCGCGATGACCGGAAGGGTCGCCACCTTGACCCCGATGCCGAGCTTGACCATGAGTGCATTCGCCAGAATGGATGTGAGCATGAGCGGCAAAATCGCGCAGGTCACCGCGCGCCATGAACGAAATGCGATGAAGCACAGGATAATCACCGCGGTATAAACCAGATAAAGCATTTTACGATCGGCCTTTTCAACGACAATGTTGGTTGCGGCGGCAATGCCGGCGCTGCCTGCGGCCATCAGGAATCGTGCATTCTTTGTATTATTCTCCTTTGCAAAGGCTTCCACAGTGTCCACGACCCTGGACAGCGTATCAGCCTTGTGATCGGCCAGGTAAATGTACAGTGTCAGCAGGCTGCAATCGTCATTGAAGAAAATCCGCGGTGCCGGGTAGGCAATGGAATTGATCATTCCCTGATTTTTCAACAATTCGTACCAATTGATGTTGCCTTCATTAAACCCAAACAATGTCTGGCGACAGTAGAGCGCGAGCGATTGGGTGAATTCAACACCTTGTTGGTTCCGCAACGTCCACTCCAGCGCGTCCATGCGCATCATGGTGTTATAGGAAGTACAAAGGTTTTTAGGTGTTTCCACCATTATGGCGAATACATCGGAACTGGCACCGAAATTCGAATTCATGAAGGCGGCATCACGGTTATAGCGTGAATCGGCACGCAGTTCCGGAGCGCCGGGATCGAGATCCCCGATCTTGATACCAGTGCCGATGTGGTATCCAATGCCGGCCAACAGGAGGCTGGCGGCGATCATGGCCAAGGCCCAGTTGCGCCGTGTAAAAAGATCAAGAAATTGCCAAGTCAAATGCGATGATTTTTCGATTCGACCTTCGGTTTCCGCCTTAAGACTATGCACAGCCGCTTTACGGCTGACTCCGGTGTAGCTGAGCAAGATCGGCAACAAAATCAATTGGGTGAAGACAAGGGCGGCCACACCGGTGCTGGCAATGATCGCCAACTCCTGAATGACTTGGATCCGGATGGTCATCAGCACCGCAAATCCGACGGCGTCGGAAACCAATGCGGTCAGTCCGGCAATAAAAAGTCGCCTGAATGTATATCTGGCCGCTACTGCCTTATGGGTCCCCCGACCGATATCCTGCATGATGCCGTTCATTTTCTGGGCGCCGTGGCTCATGCCGATGGCAAACACCAGAAACGGTACCAGCACCGAGTAAGGATTTAAATCGAAACCTAACAGTGGAGACAGCCCCATCTGCCAGATAACTCCGACCAGAGAGCATACCACCACCATCATCGTGCTGCGCAGGCACTTGGTATAAAGAAAAAGAAATAGCGCACAAATGACAATAGCGATACCGAAGAAAAAAATGACGAATTGCACCCCATCAATAAGATCCCCCATCACTTTGGCAAAGCCGGTGATGTGGATCCTAATGGTGTCGTTTTCGTATTTGGTTCTGATTTGCTCCAAACGATCCGACAATACCCCGTAATTCAATGTTTTTCCGGTTTCCGGATCCAGGGACATCAAAGGGACATAGACAATACTCGACCTGAGGTTCGGTGCAACCAGCTGACCAATCTCCCCCGACCGATCCACATTCATACGCACCTGTTCCAGGCTTTGCGGGGAACCGTTATAGGTGCTTGGAATGACCGGCCCTGCTTCGAAACCCTCTTCCGTCACACCGTTCCAGCGCGTAGAAGGTGTCCAGAGAGATTTCAGGAAATTTCGTTCCACACCGGGCATGAGAAACAGGTCCTGACTGATCCGTTGGAGTGTGTCCAGATATTCCGCTGTATAAATATCTCCCCGAGTTGTTTCCACGGCAACACGAATCGCGTTGCCAAGCCCCTTAAGGTCATCTTTGTGTTTAAGGTAGTTGCCGATGTATGGATGCCCCAGGGGAATCATCTTTTCGAAACTGGCATTGAGTTCCAACCGGGTCATCTGATATCCCAGGAAAACGGTGATAATCAGGCATATCAACAGAATCCACGGGCGGTTGTTAAATAGAGCCCGCTCAATCATATTGCCCGACTGGGCGTCAAATTCCGCCAGGGTTTTGATTACAGGCTGAACCTCTTTTTTGGATTGCATCTTCAGTGCTCTCTTTCGGAAATATCCGGGATAACATTGGACAGCGGAATTCGAACCACCCCCTTATTCCCTACACCGAGGAGAATCTGTGCTTTCACTTGTATCAGGGATGCCACCATTGCTTTTAACCGGGGCACAGCGAGCACTTGAAAAACATAGGGTTGGTTGAGACTATTCTGAAGCATTTGACCTGCCTGGTTGACAAGGACGATAACACCTTCCTCGGTCGACAGGCAGGCCATAATCGAAACCGGCACCGGCACTTCCATACGGTTGAAGGTTGCGCCGTGATCCATAGAACCATACACATTACCGCGCATACCAGCGATAACAAACATGCCATTGCCCATAATGGTCGACGCGAAATAACTGCCTCGGTATCCGGTATCGATTTTTTGGAAGGATTTGCCCCCATCCAGGGAGCGAAAGCACAGCCCCTGTTCACCGGCCAAATAAATGTCGTTTCCAGTTTGTTGAATGGTGTAAAAATGGAAACCATCCGGATTATCAACCCGGGTCATCCAGGACTGCCACGTATTGCCGCCGTCGCCGGTATGAAAAATCAACCCGTAGGCGCCAACGATAATCCCCTCTTTTTCATTGCTGAAATGAAGATCGAGAAACGGCTTATCAGGCCCGTCGTCAATGAGCATTTGGGCATCCGAAAGGAAACGAGCGGCCGATGGGTTGTCCTTTCCAGCGCTTGCAGCGTATTCTTTCGCATCATCATAAGCGATGCGCGCTGCTGTGACACCATCCAACTGCCGCGTCCAGGTTTCACCACCGTTTGTGGTGTGCAGGACGGTTCCGGAATGCCCGATCGCCCATCCGATACCCTTTGTTGGAAAGGCAACGTCGGTGAGGGTGACGCTGGTGGGGACCTTCGCCTGATGCCAGGCATCATCATGGTCATCGGAAAACATGATGATGCCCCGCTCTCCTGCAGCCACCAGTCGATCACCGCTTTTTGCAATTCCAAGAAGCACGCAGCGTTCAGGGTGATGGACTTGAAGGGCCGGCCGTTCCAAAAGGTCGGCGACACCAGACACTTCGCCAGCAGTAGTGGAATCCGAACTGCTTGCAATGGCGGGCGGTACACATGACAATGATTCTGGACCGGCGCCGCTAAGAATCATCAGGATGCTTAAAACGAGACACCAGCGGCCGCAATTGGACATTAACCTCCGGATATCGTTTATCACTATCGTACTCCCTCACCTCGCATAGCATCCGGAGTGAAAACCCGATCTGGATATTCGGGCATGACTTTAAATTGCACATCTTTTCCGGTCATAATCATGTTTACAAAAAAAGTGCCTCCAAGCAGATCATAGTATCCCCACACGGAGGTCGCCACCGCTGGAATGTCCGGCACTGCGATTGGGAGCGAAATCAGGCTTCTCCACAGCTGATTGTTAGCGTCCCAACGGTCCGCAAGCACAGCGGTCCATGAATCTTCATCGATATAATACAAATTCCTAGGCGATGTATGACGCTGCCCCTTGCGCAAGGTTGCTTCGATCACCCACACCCGGTGAAGCTCCCAACGAATATAATCCGGGTTCAGGTAATGATCCGCTAATATGTCCTGCGGGCTGGCTGGTTCTAAATGCTTGTTTGTATTATACGGGATGAACATCTCTTCTTTCCCGATTATCTTCCAATCGAAACGTTCAACCGACATGGTTTCCGTGAAAACATCTACCTCGTCAAAAGAGGACATGCCTGCGGAAAATGGTGTCGGCGTATCGCAGCAGGAAAGCGGCAACTTGCGTACACGCCGCTGCCCCGTAATATACGCCCACGATTGAGTCTTCCCAAGTTTCTGATTGACCCTTCCGGTAATGGCTTCGCCGGCGCGTATGGGTGGCCCGACATTGATGGATCGGACCAGATAGAATTCTCCATTGTACGAATCAAGGGAACCCTCAGGGAGATAGTAGGAATCTTGAATATCATTATGACTATCCAGTAATAAGACGTGTTTCGCGTTGGCGGTCCCTACCCAACCTGTGAATTCAGTATAGAAGGCAGTTCCCCGCCATCGCAGAAGGTGGTTCCAAATCACCTCTTCACCGGACTTTGGTATGGGAAAAGGAATACCGCCATAGACATTGACGGCGACGTCTCCGTCCAGTTTGCCGCTTAAAGCGTTTTTGTATGTATTTTCATTAACCCACTCTGGTGCGGCGTGAGTGCGGTGCGTAGGATAGACATCGATTCTGAACGCACCAGGATACTTTATTAACAATGCCTTGGTGCCTTCAGTCAATTTTTCGGAATATTGCCCCATGTTGTCAGATGTAATTGAGAAAAGGGGTTTTTCGTTGGGGAACAGATCAGGTCGCTTTCCTCCGTTTTTAAATCCTGGGACTTGTTTGGTCAGGCCGCCGTCCCATGCTGGAATGCTCCCATCCGCATTACCGGCTCTTTCTGCGCCAAGTGGGGTCAAGGTCGTTTTCAACATATCGGCTTCTTGCTTGGAAACAGCACAGAAGGCGTTACTTCCAAGCATAAATGTAAGCGCACAATACGATCCAAGAATGATTGAAATAATTCTTTTCATTTTTCCTCCATTAAAATGTGCAACTGACGGAGAGAGAAACAAAGTCCCTGTCAGCATTAGGCTGATCAAAACTAAATGTATTGTTCGCATCCAGAAAAGTACCTGCGGAACCATAATAATGCGTATAGGCAAGCCCGATTCGCCAAAAATCCAAATAGGTAATATTGAGGCCGATATTCACATCACCGCCTTTATCCGGCCCGAAATTGGCAATCACGGATGAACTTCCTATGGGGAAGTAGGCCAGGCCGATGGGGATGCCAAGGTCGACCCCGGGCAGGATCTGGCGATACTTCGGCTCGTAGACCATCCGGATGCCTATCGCCTCTTTGGTCGTGTTTGGGGCCAGGGCTTCGGGATTCTTTGTTATTCTGGTTCTCTGGTTATAGGCTATTTCACCGACAAAGTCCGATTCATTGGCGATGAAATTCGGCTCCAAGGTGGCGATCCATGACAACTGCGCATGGAATGAGTCTCCCACGGCATATAGGGGGTTTTCGTCATTGTCCGCCTTGGTACCGGGCAGCGCGATTTGCAAATCGCTGACCAGCGGTGTGTTGACTCGATAGGACACTTCTGCTGCCAGGTTGACAACGCCGAAGGTTGTTGTCGCACTGAGGCCATATACCTCTATGTTTTCCGGGTAGATGTGATAATATCGCCCGATCATACCTGATGCCGGATCGAAATTTTGGGGGTCAAGAACCACCGGGCCACCGGGCGTATCGACCACGCTCGGGGTCGCATAGAGTTGGTGCACTTTATCATGATAACGGATCGCGTAGGCGCCGAAATCATATTCTCCAATCCGATAGCGCACTTGGATCCCGCCTTGGCCTTCATCATCGGCCTCGAGGTCATCCCCCCGGAAAAAAGCTGCATTCCCACCTCCGGGCATCAATGGCGGCCCTGCGAATAGACGCTCTCCACCCTCCCCGATAGGATCAGAGTTGCTGAAATAGCTGCCCGAAGCAGGCAATCGCGTCTTTTCCCATTTGAACTGGTAGTATGCGCCAATGGACAGCTTTGAGCCGATTTGCATTTGAGCGGACACCTGCGGCACCGAACGAACAATTTCCTTGAATTGTGAATTCGGTACAGAAAGCAGCTTGACTATGTCAACAGGTGCCATGGCACCGGCAATCCCGTTGTTGCCAAAAAAGATGCTTTCGCCCCATTGCAGGGCATAACGACCGGCACGAAAGCTCAATGCATTGTCACCGAAATAGTGTTTCCCGAACACAAATGCATCCAGAATCTCTGCGTCGCGGCCATGCAAATCACGGGTATCTTCCGTGAACTCGTCATGAGAAACAGAGAAAGCATTTGCTGTCCCCGGAGAATCGTTGGCATTACTCTCGTTGTATACGAGATCGTACCAAGCCGCAGCGCTGATACGCACGCCGTATGCCTTGTATATAATGTCCATCTCGGACAAGACATCCAGCCGATTGGATATAAGCCCCTGATCGAAATTGCGATCACCGTCATCCTGATTAATATCACCAACCAATTCATCCGACTGTTTTTCGACACGTGCAGCGGCGCTGTATTTTAATGTATTGTCCCACCTGATTGTGAAATCGCTGTTTCCCGTATCGAATCGATAGGCACGTGTGATACCCGGAAAAACAAATACACAAAAAAAGATTGTAAACAGTCCATAGGAACATAAAAATCGCGGCATCAACCAACGTATTCGTTTTCTCATCTTCCCTCCTTTTTCGCGTAAGTAGAAGTAACCATCATCCTAACAATACGAATCGAAGCAAAATTACCACAGACCTGTCCAAGTTTCTGTTCGACGAAAGCCTTGCAAAGCAAGGTACCCGACATTTCGACCGCTATTCTGAGTCCGATGAATTTTCTCTCTCCTGGTGCAAATCAAAAGTGCTTCCATCATGATTCTAAATTCATTTCGAACAAAAACCGAAAATTTATGCCACCGACACTGGATCACCAATAAGCGAAAAAGGATGGCAAGTAGACTATTGAATTTGATTTATCTACTTTATGACCCTTTGTTCATGAAGGCTATTTAAGCAATAATATTTAACGCTGTCAAGAAAAATTATGGCTCGCGTAAGACCCCCGAATAACAGGACGTATAATCATTATCACATTGTTATAAATATATTTTTTATTCTTATTTAAAGATTCATGCAGGTAATTGACCTAACAGCCATTTAATTTGTTTCATGTTTCATAACCAAATTGATTTTTCTCGATGATTTGTTCGGATTAAAATTAAATATTATTTTATTTTTAGATAGTTGTCTTTATTTGTAGATGGCTGAAAGCCTCTGAGGCTACCGTTGGGTTAAATGGCCGCTTGACAGATGGTCATATTTTGGTTTAACAAATCAAATTGAATTTATGGTCAATATGTTTTATTCCGCTTTGCTTAATTTTTACACAAAGGACATAGAGACTAATGATGGAAAAAAAATATAAACAACTGATTTTAGAAACCAAAGGGTCAGAAAATGAAGTCTTGTGGATCACCCTTGACAACCAGGATGCGATGAACGCCATGTCGAACATCATGCAAAAGGAACTCTTTCAACTACTTAATGAAATCGCTTTTGATAACAGCATTCGATGTGTCGTTTTGACGGGTTCCGGTGAAAAATCATTTTCCAGCGGCGGCGATATTGAACTCTTTAAAAGATTGGATCGTGTCAGTGGATATGATTTTGCTTATGCCAGGGGGAACACAGTTCAACACTTGCTGAATTATATGGAAAAACCAATCATTGCAGCTGTTAACGGATATTGTTTTGCCGGGGGAATGGAGCTGGCGCTCTGCTGTGATTTCATTTATGCGAGCCAAAATGCTAAATTCGGTTTGCTCGAGATCAACCTTGGTTTGCTTCCCGGATGGGGCGGAACCGTAAGGCTCCCCAGAAAGATTCCGGTTAACAAAGCAAAGGAAATGATTTACCGCGGTGAAATTCTTACCGCCGAGCAAGCCTACCATTGGGGACTGGTCAATAAAGTTTTGCCTTCTGTGGATGAACTTTACAAAGCCGTTGATCAAATTGTCGACGAAATGATGGCCAAAGCGCCCCTGGCTTTGCGTGCAGCAAAAAATATCATTAATAATTCAATCACCTGTGACAGTATCGAAGCCGCGTTGGCCATTGAACGCGGAGCCTGTTCCTGGTTACTGGATTCCGAAGATAGCAAGGAGGGTGTGGCTTCCTTTCTGGAAAAACGCAAACCGCAATTCAAAGGGATTTAAGCTCAATGTTGCAATGTTGGGGTTAAAATTGCCCTATCTATGGAGACAATTTCAAAACGTCCCCTCGAACTCAATATCCGCGTTGGGTCGAGGCGTCCAATCCTCGAAATACTCAATGTATGTCTGCGGTTGGCCGCCTCGCCCCGCCTTGATCTTGAGCCCGATTGAACATTTTGAAATTGCCTCTATGGTTCTCAACATTTCTGATCGCAATGAGCCGAAGAGTTGGAAATGAACGCGTGCACCCCAGTGATTATTTCTGCAGTAAGAACACCTATTGGGAATTTCGTCGGTGTTTCTAGAACGCAGACCCATGCGCACCTCGCATCCATCGTGATGAACGAAGTATGTAAACGTGCCAATTTTCCTAAGGTCAAAATTGAAGACATTTTTTGGGGCATTGGCCTGCAAGGTATGGATGAAAACGGCCTGGCAAGGGTCGCGGCCTTAAAAGCCGGCCTTCCCGAAGGAATCTCAGCGGTCCAAATTAACCGCGCATGCTGCTCGGGCATGGAAGCCATTCGTATAGGGTCCCTTGCCATCAGACTCGGGGACGCCAAAGCAATTCTGGCGGGCGGCGGAGAATGCATGCGCCAGGTGCCACCCGCTCAAGGTGATGCAGGCCGCGGATCGTGCTTGCATCGCCAAGAACCGATCATTGGGCCATGGGACGAATTGACACATCATCACTTTGGGGCAATCATTGGCTTGTCGGCAGAAAAAGTCGCTGAAGAATATGGAATTTCGCGTAAAGATCAAGATAGGTTCGCCTACACCAGCCAGATGAGGGCAAGGCAGGCCATCTTGCAAGGCAAGTTCGAGGATGAGATTGTCCCCGTTGCCCTCCCCGGCAATCGGGGAAAAAAAGAAACGGTTGTTTATACCGATGAATATTCGCGTTATACTCCAACCATGGACGATTTGACTGCGCTTAAACCCATATTCAAACAGGATGGAACAGTTACTGCGGGTAATGCATCCAGCATCAAAGATGGAGCCTCGGCAGTATTGATCCTCTCGCATGCGACTGCAAATCATTTAAACATCACTCGACAATGGAGAATTGTCGGATCCGTCGCCGTTGGGGTGGATCCATCCATCATGGGGATCGGTCCTGTACCGGCGATCCGCAAGTTACTGGACAAAACCGGTTACAGTTTGGAGGATATCGAGCTTTTTGAAATCAATGAAGCGTTCGCGGCTGCGTCTCTGGCTATTGAACGAGAATTGGGACTAAACCCGGACATCGTAAACGTTAATGGAGGCGGCATCGCACTCGGCTACCCGGCGGGCAATTCCGGATGTCGAATTGTCGTATCGCTGATCCATGAAATGCAAAGACGAGGACTTAGCTGCGGACTGGCGGCGCTTTGCGGCATCAACGGACATGGCCAAGCGATGATCATCGAACGTGTTTAGCCAGAACATTTTTCAACGAGCATCCGATTTATGAAATTGTATCGATTCCGACACCTGGTAAAATACAACCTACATCAATTATTTTGAAAGGACAGAACCATGTCAGACATTTTCAAGAAAGACGATTTCTTCAAGATTGATCCGGAATGCCATCTGGTTGGAGATATGTCTGCGATTGAACATTTTCCGGGCGTCCAAATGTGGTGGAAGGCCGCTGAAGGAATAACTCGAAACTTTATGACCGGCATGCCTAAAAGCGCGCTGGAAGGCCTCGCGCCTGAAGACTTTAAGAAAAACACGGATCCGGAATCCTATATCGGGGTGATGGACAGATTTGGCGTCGATATCGCGTGCCTGCTGCCTGAATCCATGATGGAAACAGTCAAATACACCTCCCGATGGTTCACCAATGAAGATATGGCCAAGGTCGTTGAAGCCCATCCGGATCGCTTTATCTACCAACCCAACCTTTCACCGGTCAAGTACAGGGGAGTAAAAAATGTGCTCTGGGAAATGGATTACTGGGTTAAGGAAAAGGGTGCCAGGATCTTCAAGTACTATCCCCCGGAAGACACATATATAAATGACCCTGAAATCTGGCCAATGTATAAAAAAGCGCAGGAACTTGGTATCGTGCTTGATCTCCATACAGGCTTTTCTTGGGTTCCACCTGGGAAAAGCAAATACGCTCTGCCTATCCAGCTTGATGACGTTGCCAGGGATTTCCCGGAGCTCAAGATCGTAGCCTTCCACATGGGATATCCATACTGTGACGACCTGAATATGGTCGCCATGAGTCATCCCAATGTTTACCCTTGCATAAGTCTTTTAGTACCATGGGCATTGAGCGCCCCCAGAAAATTCGCTAAAATACTGGGAGAGGCTATTCGATGTGTGGGGACTGAAAGAATAATCTGGGGGGTCGATTTTGTGGGGATGCCATGGCAGTACAAATGCGCTGTGGAAGGATTTAGAAATTTTCAGTTCCCTGAAGATATGCAAGCCGGATTCGGCTACCCTTGGCTCACCGACGAAGATCGTCGCCGCATCTTTGGCGAAAACCTCGCAAAATTACTCGGAATCGATTCCTCAACACGGCGTGTGGCAAATTGAAACATCGATCCCCAGTTGTTCTATGACTTCGGAATACACAGAGACTACAAGTCATCTCAAAAAAGGATTTTGGTTCAAGATCGCGGCGGGGGCAAAATTTAAACCGCAGGCATACTCAAGTATTCCGAGGATTTAAATTTTGCCTCCAACAAAGATATTGGGCCAAAAGACTTTTTTGAGATGGCTTGTAATAGACTTAGTGATCTTTCAATACCGCTTATAGATTAGTGCCTGTCCATAAATCCTATTACAAGCCATCCAAAAACCGTTTTTTTATTGCTCGCCTTGAAATTTTTCCCACTGCTGTTTTCGGCAGCTCATCCACGAAAACTACCTGTTTGGGGCACTTGTAGCCTGCCAATTTTTCGTGGCAATATGCGATAATTTCTTCCTCGGTTGTCTTGCATTTTGATTTCAACACGATGGTTGCCAACACCCGTTCCCCCCATTTTTCATCAGGCGCAGAAACAACCGCACATTCTTGAACCGCCCAGTGGCCGTATAGG
>JBNKKC010000118.1:0-35908 GCA_050291625.1 Desulfobacteraceae bacterium | reverse complement strand
ACCGAAGGCCTGGACAAGGAGACATATGAGACCCGATTGATATCCGGAACCATATCGCCGAATGAAGGCGATATGAGCTATATCACACGGTTTGATCCAAATATCAAATTCGATGTTCCGGAGCTTCAACGAGAAATCAATATCATCAAAGACGCGATAGCCCTGTTCAAGATTTTAAAAATCGTTTTCGATTATCGACCGGACATTATTCATTCGCACACTTCCAAGGCAGGTACCATCGCCCGATGTGCCGCTATGATCTTTAACATTTTAAGCGGGAAGAGGACGATCATTGTGCACACGTATCACGGGCACGTCCTCGAGGGTTATTTTAGCGTCTTGAAATCCAAACTTGTCTTCATCATTGAAAGAATGCTGGCCCGGATAACCGATGCCATCATTGCCATCAGCCGGACTCAAAAATGGGAGCTCACCGAAAAATATCATCTGGCTTCAGCCGAAAAAGTTCATACCATCAAGCTGGGTTTCGACCTGTCCCGGTTTTTGGATATCCGCGACAAGGGCACCCTGCGTTCCGCATTCGGCGTGGCTGAGCAGAGCTCTCTGATTGGAATCGTTGGCCGCCTGGCGCCCATCAAAAACCATCGATTATTTTTAGACGCTGCAAAACTGCTCGTCCAACGATGCAAGGACAAAGCTATCCGGTTCGCCATCATCGGAGATGGCGAACTGAAAGAAAGTTTGAAAGTCTACGCAGAGAGCATCGGCATCGAACACGATGTGATCTTCTACGGTTGGGAAAAGCAAATTGAACGTATCTATGCCGATTTGGATATATTGGTGCTGACATCGAACAATGAGGGAACCCCCGTTTCCATTATTGAATCGATGGCGGCTTCAGTCCCGGTTGTTACCACCGGCGTGGGCGGCGTAAAGGATCTGCTTGGAAGAATTGAAGCCAAATCACAGTCCAAAGGCGGATTCAATATTTGTGAAAGAGGTATCTTATGTCCCAAAGGCGATGCCGATGCGATCGCAAGTGGCATCCAATACTTGCTTGAGAGCGACAATCTGGATTTGATCACCAAAGCGCGCGAGTATGTTTTTGAAAATTATACTGAAAAAAAACTCATCCAAAGGATAGAACATTTATATCAACATTTGATATGATCCAATCGGCGATAAACTTTTGACAGCTGATTTGGCAAGGATAGAATCGGGACGCTGGAATGCCATTTCCCCAATACCGATGCTGCAGTCCAAATGAGCATGTCCAAAGCCTGTCGTTCACACTGTTTTTAAGCCGCCTTGCCAAAGATGCGGCTTTTTTTGTGCAAGCCCGGTTAAACATTGGACTCAAATAGAATTTTTTCCAAAGGACGATATGCTGCCTCCGATGGTCTGTCAAAATCAGTTAGATGAGGGATCACACCCTGGACCCGACAACCGGAAAACGACGCCACCGCCGCCATATTGTCGGATACCAGATCAGGATCGACGGGTGACTCGGATGGGTCTACGAAAACAATCCCCATCGGGGGTTGACCGCGGCTGTGCAGCGCTTCTATGCTGAGCAGGGTGTGATTAATGGTTCCCAAGCCCGCCCTGGCGACCAACAGGGGACGACAGCCTATCGTCTCGATCACATCAATGACCAGAAGGTCCTCGCCGACAGGCACCAGCAGGCCTCCTGCCGCTTCAACCACCAAGGGGGAAAATCGACGGCGCTTCCGCTCGATCACTTGACCAACAAGGTTCACATCAATCGATTGGCCGGCATCTCGGGCTGCAAAATAGGGAGCCTTGGGATTCGGGTGGCAGTAGAGGACGGATTGACCTGGATCGTCCTGCTCGAGGGATTTGGTGTGGGAGTAGACAAACACGGCGTCGCTGTTCGTCTCCAGAGCAGATCGGCAGCCGGTCTGAAACGGTTTTAAATAAAACGGCGAATACCCCCTGGCGAACAGCAGTTGCATCAGCAGCAATGAGACCACGCTCTTGCCCACCCCGGTATCAGTTCCTATCACGATAATATCGGCGATGGGTTTCATACCGATCGTGTCTCCTCAAGTTTTGCGGCCAGCAGATCCACATCGCTCTGCCGGTGCAGCGCAGTCAAACTGACCCGCAGGATTGCTTTCTGCCGCGGCACCGTCGGGTAACGTGCCGGCAGAATGAAAAGGCCGCAGCGATAGAGCTTCCGGGCCATCTCTGCGGCGATCCGTTCGTCGCCAATTTCCACGGCTTTGATATGAGCGTCACCCCTGATGGAGAATCCCCGTGATTTCATGGCCTGGACAAAGTAACGGCTGATATCCCTCAAATGCCGTCGTTTCGCCTCCGCGTCACCGATCAGATCCAGGATGTCCAAAGCCGATGCCGCATGCGCCTCGGGTAAAGTAGTCGTGTAGATCTGCGGAGAAGAAAAATTGAGCAGGTATGATTTGATCTCCGAAGACATCAGGGCGAAGGCGCCGAACAACCCCAGGGCTTTTCCAAAGGTGCCCACTGCCACGTCGGCAACCGCCGATGCGAGCCCCCGCCCTCCGAGACCGATAGCGCCGAAAGCGTGTGCCTCGTCCACGATGCACAAAAATTCATAGGTCTGTCTGAGCGCCTGCATGGCTTCGCAGTCCAGACAGTCGCCGTCCATGCTGAAGAGCGATTCGGTAACCACACCCACCGGTCCGACGCTGTAGCGCAGACGTCTCTCAAGATGGGCGAAGCTGCTGTGGTTGTAACCTCGAACCTTGGATCCGCTCATGACAATGCCTTTGACGCTGCTGGCATGAATATGCTTGTCAAATACGACGGTATCGTCGGGGTTAAACAATGAGGATAGCACACCAAGGTTGGCCTGATAACCGCTGGGGTAGAACAGCGCGTTTTCATATCCGAAGTGTTGGGCATAGGCCGCCTCGGCCTGTTTGATCAATGCATAGTTACCTGAAACCAGACGAGACGATGATGACGATGCCCCGTATCGCTCGAAGTTGCGCGCCACCTTGCGCCGCAGCTCATCCGATGCCCCAAGGCCCAGGTAGTCGTTGGAAGCGAAGTTGAGCAGGCGCGTGCCGTTGCTGAACACGTACTTGCCCTCCCGCCTGTCGATAACCGGGGGATCTCGAAACAAACCACTCTGCCGCTGCACATCCAGCTTACGTCTAAAGCGATCCATGAACATGGGCATCTTCACTTTCCTTCAATAACCGGGGTTTTCCTTTGCACCGGTCACGACCGGTTCCCTCCAGCCTGCAAATCCTCAAAAATCTTCCTGTAGTACTGCTTCAATCGATCCTCTTTAAACCGCTCGTCATAAACTTGAGTGCCGATAAGCAGCCGCGCCCGTATGGTAAGGTCATCCGGGCCCCGGGTCGTCGTTCGATAGGCGAAGACCTGGCTGCTTTGACTGACACGCTCGGCGGTCAAGTAAAAATCTCCGTCAAGTGTTTCCAAAAGCGGCAGATCACACCGGTCAACGCTGAGTAAAAAGGCATGCCGTTCAAATGTGAGGCTGTGGCGCACATGCAGCGCGGCCAACTGGGCCATGACCTCCAGTCCTGTGTAGATTGGCCACTTGCTAAATTCCGCAACGGCCTCGATGCGTTGGTTCGACACAGCCGTTACGCGCCGGACTAACTGAAAACAGGTCAGTTGGCTGTTGATGATCAGCCGCGCCATCGCTTCACCACCAGGGCTGAATTCTGGCCGCCAAAGCCAAAGTTCTGCAGAAGGACGACGTTGTCGTCGTGCTTGGTGCGGGTTCGCGCGTAGTTCACATCGGGGTGGCAGGCATCACCCAGGTTTCGAATCCAAGGCCACTGTCCGGACGCCAAAGCACAAAGGCACAGTGCCAATTCAACCGCCCCGCAGGCCGCTGCCAGATGTCCGATCCAGGATTTCAGGGCTACAACCAGCGGCCGGCTGCCGCCGAAACAGCGCTCGATCAGGTCGGCCTCCATTTCGTCATTCAACGACGTACCGGTCCCGTGGGCCGAGATGATATCCACCGCATCGGGTTCGATCCCGGCCTCTCCAAGGGCCTGCCGAACGGCCTGCTCGGCCCAGCGGCCGTCGGGACGGGGAGCTGTCATGGCGTGGCCGTCCATGGAGATTCCGTAACCGCAAATCTCCGCCATAATCGGTGCCTGACGCCCCAGCGCTTGATCGGCGCGCTCCAGCACAAAAAAAGCAGCCCCCTCACCCGGCACGAACCCTTGTCGATCTTTATCAAAGGGACGGCTGGCCCGATCCGGCTGTTTCGATCCGGCATAAAGCGCCTGGGCTTTCTGATAGGCCAGAAGTGCACCCGCGTTGAGGCGGGAATCGCCGCCGCCGGCCACGGCGTGATCCAGATAGCCGTCTTTGATCCGGCGATAGGCCTCACCCAGGGCCTGCATCGATGCGGTACAGGCAGTACCGACGGTCAGGTTCTCGCCACGCATACCGGTCAGTTGCGCGATGGTCGAGGCGGCCGTGTTGGGGAGAAAACGCAATATCCACAAGGCGGGCATGCCCTCACCGAAGATATCCCCGTCTTCGATGTGCGGGCACTCGGCTCCCAGGTCCAGATTGGGTCCGGCGCCGACGAACAGACCGCATGTCTCGATGGATGATGCGGGCAACCGGCTGCTTCGAACCGCCTCGACCGCTGCGGCAACAGCCATTTCCGCACCACGGTTCAGATAGCGCAGATTTTTCTGTCGGCCTGTGAAATGGCGCACATCAAAGGCATCCACAGGGGCCACAACCTGTGATAACCCGTCCGCTTGTCTAAAGCAGACACGCTCCTGTTCAAAACTCCGCACAATCTGCTCACGGGAGTTGCCCAACGCGCTGACGACCCCCATGGCCGTTATCACTACCCGTGCGGCCATCTAGATCACCTTGACCACATCTTTCAAAGGTTTGCGGCTGGTTGGCGACGGTGCTTCGCCGGCCAGGCCAAGGGTCACGAAACACTTGATTTTAATGTCATTCAGTTCCAGTAGCTGCTCCGGCTCATCGATAAACACCAGAGGGGCGGTGAGGATACAGCTGCCCACCCCCAGCGCCTGAGCTTTGAGCATCAGACCCGACAGCGCCAACCCGACCGTTATGTCCAGGTCGGTGCTTTGGCGCATATCCCGCTCGAGCAGGCCGGCTTCGGCCAGCCGCCCGGCAAAACCCAGTGTCTGTGTCGTCACTCCCACCGCCAGGATTACCGGAGCCTCATACATGAACTCGGCATAGCGTTTATAGGCGTTGATCCAATTGCGCAGCTTGGCCGACCCTCCGGCGGCTTTGTGTTTGACGATAAAGCGTGCATGACCGTCGTTGAATGCCCGTCGAAGTTTGTTGCGACAGTCCGGGGCATCGATGCGAACATAGCGCACCGGCTGACTGTTGGACGGCGAGGGTGCCAGATGGGCGCATGCAAGCATGGCATCGATCCACTCTTGCGGGACAGGATCGCTCTTATACTTGCGAATACTCCGTCGCTCCCGGATCAAGGTTTCCACGATATCGGCGGGTTGGAGTGTCATGCCGCTTTGGCATGGGTCAGCTGCCATGTCACATACCCCATCAAGTCCTGAACTTGGATGACCGGTCCGCCATCGAGATCGGAAACGATCTGCGCCAGCCGCTGTTCGGACAAGAAGCCATACAGCGGTTTTAAAAATTCCAGCGGCGGTTGACCCGCTGCCTCGGCTTCGGCCAGATGCAGCCGCAGATGACGAAGAAAAACCGTATCATCATGCACCGGGATTTTGAAGCGCTCATTCAAGGTGACCGCCAATTCCAGAAAATCGATGGACTCGACGCCCAGATCTCGCACCAGATAGCTTTCCGGTTGAATGACCTCGGCCTCCAGATCCAGCAACTCCACGAGAATGTCTCTGATGGATTCAAACAACAATAGAACGGTCTCCTTTTCTTTTTAATGCGGGGAATCAGACTATTTCGCAGCCGCCAAGCCACCATCCATCGTCACGGTAGCGGCGTTGATTCCTGCCGCGCTGTCACAAAGTAAAAAAAGGATGGTATCCGCCACCTCTTGTGAAGAGAGCGAACGCCCCAGAGGCACTTTTTCCAGCCCGGCATGCGCATCCAGATAGTCGCGGCCTCGGCCGGAATCCACATATCCGGGCCGAAGGCTCACCGTGGTAATGCCGCGCGCTGCCAGCTCCACACCTGTGCTTTTATAGAGGGCCTCCGCGGCCAGCTTGGATGCGGCATAAAATCCCTGCCCGGGATTGAGTCGTTCGGCGGCAATGGACGACACATGCACCATGCGCCCAAAGCGGCCGGCCAACATGCTCCTTGAGACCCGCCGTATGACCTCCGCCCGGCCGGCGACATTTGTCTCCAGATAGGCGCGCATGACATCAGAATCCACCGAGGCCACAAGCCCTTCAAGATTTTGCTGCGCAAAATCGACCAGGTAGTCGAGGCCCTGACTCAAGTGCGCATCAAGATTGCCCAGCGTCTCGGGTCTGGCCAGATCCAGCGAGCAAACGGCATATCGCCCTGACCGATCCCGCAATGCGGTCTCGATCGCCTCGCGCCCCAGAGGGGATCGACAGGTCTGGATGGGCATGATCTTTCGATCGATCAAAGCCCGGGCCAGATCAAGGGCCATTTGGCAGGTGCCCCCCATGATCAGGGCGCGTGTTCCACGGTAGGTAAAGGTCATAGCGTTTCCCGCAATCCGTTTGCCCGGGATGTCGCTGTTCCTGACCCGGTTCCCTCCCCCGCCGATCCCGATCGACGAAGCAGCCTTCCGGTGGCTACGATATCCCGCCCCTCCTTCAAGATGCAATTCAGACGATCCGCGTCGGCCTGCTCAATCAAAAAGGCATATCGCCCCGGCCGGATAAAGCGCTTAAAGCGAAACCGTTCCACTCGCCGATAAGCACCGTCGACGGTATACTCCCTGACGACCTCCAGAAAAGCCTGCACGATCAAGCTGCCGGGCACCACCGGATGGCCCGGGAAGTGTTCGGCAAAAACGGGATCCCGGGGATCGAAAACAAACGTGCCCGAACAGCGTCGTTTGGCTGCCTGCTTCAACCAGCCTGTCTCCCTTCCAGTCCCATCGCGACGATCATCTCCAGATCGGAATCGATGCTGCGCCCCTTTGTGGTGAGGTAATTGCCCACCATCACGCCGTTTGCACCGGCGGCAAAGATCCATGATTGAAAATCTTTCAGAGTCGACTCCCTGCCACCACAAACGGTGATGTCACGTTTGGGATGAATAAAGCGATAGAGCGCAATACACTTCAGGGCCTCCATGGGCGGCAAAAGGGATTGCTCCTCGAGGCGGGTGCCTGGGATGGGATTGAGAAAGTTGATGGGCACCGAATCCACATCCAGTTCTTTGAGCGTAAAGGCCAACTCGACACGCTGCGCCCAGTTCTCCCCCATGCCGAAAATGCCGCCGCTGCACACCACCAGTCCGGCCTGTTGGGCAAGGCGGATGGTCTCGATATCGTCGTCGTAATCGTGGGTGGTGCAGATCTTTTCAAAGTGACTGCGGGCGGTTTCCAGATTGTGGTGATAGCGTGTGATGCCGGCCTCTTTAAGCTGTCCGGCGCTCCGGGCCGTCAGCAGCCCCACCGAGGCACAAAGTGTCAGATCGGTCTGACGCTTGAGATTGCGCGCCACACGACATACCGTGTCGATTTCGGATGCGGTTAAGCTGGTACCGCTGGTGACAATGGAGTAATTGGTAGCGCCGGCATCCGCCATGTCGAGACCGGTCCGTTCCAATTCGTCGGCGTCAAGCAAGGCATAGGTCTGAACCTCGGTTCGATGGTGGGCCGATTGCGCGCAGAATGCACAATCTTCAGGGCACATCCCGCTCTTGGCATTGATGATGGCGCATTTGAAGACCTCTTTTTGCTTGAACCGCTGCCGGATCTTTCCGGCCAAGGCGATCAAGTCCATCGACAGGTCGGCATCGGCATGGGCCAGTTCCATTGCCTGTTGCCGGGAGATATCCCCGTCATCCCGGACGATCTTCTCTGCCAGTTCAACAAACGCTTGATTAAACATGGGATCCCCTATAATTAATTGTAAACCTGTGTGACGTCCTGGGTAAACCAAGCAAGGCGAACCTATACCAGGACACCGCCACCAATGTCAACCTCAACACTATTAAAGGTTTACATTAGAAGATTGGAGACATGAGCGACACCAAACAAAAGCTGTTCAACTATCTTAAGAAGGCGCCTCAGCAGTGGGTATCGGGCCAGCAGATCAGTGACCGGCTGGGCATCACGCGTGCCGCCATATGGAAACATATCAAGACGTTGAAAGATCAGGGGCATACGATTCTAGCTGCACCCAGAAAGGGTTACCAATTGGTAAAAGCGGCAGATCTAATCGCAGCGGACGACATTCGCGCATGTTTGAACACCCGAATCATGGGCCGGGACCGGATCATTTGTCTGGACCAAACCGATTCAACCAACAGCCAGGCAAAGCGCCTAGCTGCTGAGGGAGCCGCCGAAGGCACCTTGGTGGTGGCCGAATCCCAGGCCGGCGGACGCGGACGCCGGGGCCGCAGTTGGTTCTCTCCGGCCGGACAGAACATCTATGCCTCTGTTATTCTGCGTCCCGCTATGGCTCCGTCCCAGACACCGCAGATCACTTTGACGACGGCCGTTGCCGTGGCCCGGGCCCTTCAGGAGGCCGCGGGCTTGAACGCAACAATCAAATGGCCCAACGATATCCTCATCGCGGAGAAAAAGATTGCCGGCATCCTTACCGAGATCACGACGGAAATGGACGCCGTGGATTATGTGGTGGTGGGCCTGGGTGTCAATGTCAACACCACTGCCGCCGACATGCCGCCCGACATACGGCCCATCGCCACCTCGGTCCGGATCGAAAGCGGCAGCCGCTTTTCCCGGTCAGATCTGCTGTGCTCGCTGCTGCAGCAGTTCGAGCGGTACTATGATATGCTGCAGCACGATGGGTTCAAACCCATCATGGCTCAATGGCGGGAGATGAGCGACATCATCGGCCGACCGGTCTATGTCGATGTGCTGGATGTGCGCCATGCCGGAATTGTGGAAGCAGTTGATGATGACGGTGTCCTGATTCTGAAAGATGACAGAGGGCAGCGGCACCGCATCTTTTCGGGAGATGTGACGCGCGTCCGCAAAAGCTGACATACGGCATATCTGCTCCTTTTGCGGCGTTTATTCCCTGTTCGGCGGCTTTTCCCGCAATGGTTTTGATTCCACCCAACCGTTATTGGCGTCCGGCCTCGAATCGAATATGGGAATATAGGGTTTAATGTCGATCAGCGGTGTATTGTCGAGTATATCGATCTCACTGATATGCAAAATGGTGTTCTCTCTTTTGTCGAGCTTGACGATAGACATGCCGATGCCGTTGGGCCGGCAGGGATGGCGAGAGGCAAACACACCGTGGAACGCGTCATCCAGGAAGGTGGGACGCGATAATATGATTTTCCCTGCCCGGTCAAAGATGTAGAATAAAAAAAGATGCGAGAATGTTTCTATGGTTTCAAGGGCCTCCTCGAATTCGGGCAGAATTTCGACACGCCCTCTGCCTGTGGGATCGGCCGTCCCTTGAATCGGGCACTCCTCTTTGGTTTTGTAGGGTGAAAAAATGGTTCCAATCCGATGAATTGTAAAAGCCATTTCTAATATTCCAATCCAGCTCTAATATTATTATGCAACGGATATGTGTAATCAGTCCGCCGGCCGGAACCCGATTTTGAAGCGAAAGCCCCAAAGGGAAGCCCCTCCAAATGTCGGTGTGGCTGTTATGGGGCTGTTGTGAAAATAGCCGTTCTCGGTCACGATACCGACATGGCAGTTTCCTCCTCCGGTACACCGTCCGTCCGACCGGCCTGTGAACCGATTGATCCACACGATGACATCGCCGGGTTTCAGGTCTTGCTCATCTTTAATTTTTTCCCAATACTTCAACTGCTCTTCGACATTGCGGACGCCGAGAAAAACCCTGTTTATCACACCGGCCCTTTTCAGTATGATGGTGGCCACTTTGGCACAGGCCAACCGACCATGTTGGGTGTCCGGCCCATTGGTTCGTATGCCATAGAGCTTTATCACACCCAGTTTATCGCTGTAGTTGCCACCCTCCAGCGCATTGCAGGCGACATGATTGATTGTCTCGGCGGTCTGTGCATACGCCGAGGCGTCCAGGGAGGCGATAGCAACCAGGGTCATTGCAGTAATGCGTATCAACGTGTTCCAATTCATCCAAAGTCCTTGTCAGGTAGTCATCAGCGCGTGCTGTTCTTTGATCTGGGGTGAAACGCGTGGATCTACTTGGCAGGCAGCGTTTTGACAAATCGACGCGCCTGGTCGAGCCAGTGCTTGAGATCGGCCTTTTTTTCAAATCCTTGCGGTGACACCATCACCCAGCCTTTCATGGCGCGGCCGGTGATGTCGAAGGGGTGCACGTGCTCTTTCTTCAAGGCTGTCTGGGCATTTTCGATCCCAAGCCGCAGGATCAGGTAATCTTTATAGACCCCGCACACCATATTGCCGTCGAGTAGATGGCAGACCCCGCCGAACATCTTTTTAGTGTCGGTACCGGACCAATCCTCGATAGCCCGACGGATACGATCATCAACTTCCGGATTGTATGGCATGGCAGTCTCCCGCAAGGTTAAAGCATCACCGTACGTTAAAACCTCATAAACAGCAAGTATGTCTTCTGCCAACGGTCAGATCACCGCTGCCCGACTCACCGCTCAACCAAGCGAATCGGAGGCCAATTGTGCACGCGCCCTCCATCGCAAAATGAATTAGTTCTTGTTGAAGCCCGTTGAATATTTTAGTATAGGATACACGATTTAGGTCAATAAGCTCTTTGGTAACGATGCGTTTTGCGAGACTACCCGCTGATGCGACAGAGGATTCCACCCACTGCGCAAAAGAAGCCTTGATAAGCTGTCGTGTGGTATATGCCGCCACTAGCAGGTCCGGCCTCTCCCGTTCGACACACCCCTTGCTCCTGTCCTGCCTGTCTTCGATAGATAAATATTATTGCTGGATCACCGCTCTGCGGACTCGTGGGTAATTCAGGTTTTCAAAGAGCAGTGGATTGCCTATTCCGTGTTATGCAATTTTACATTAGATGATCGATTAGCGCATGAGACGGACAGATCTTCAAATGAAAAATAAAATCAAACAAGTTACCTCCCGTTCGTTCATTCAACCGCGGTCAACAAGCCAACCACTTCAGCCGGCTGTAAAGCAAACCACCGAATACGATTCATGGGATGACATGCCGGAGAAGATCCCGGGGATCGACCTTCGACGCGCCCTGGATCGCATCGGTGGTAAAACAGGTCTGTTGAAAAAAATCCTGCGCTGTTTCCTTGAACAATATAGCAAGTCCGATCAGCAGATACGGGAAATGCTGGCGCAAGGAAAAATGGACCAGGCAAAGCAGCTGGTTCACACTATCAAAGGGACTGTCGGGAATATCGGTGCCGAGGCGCTCTATGTGGCGACCCAAAAACTGGAGCAGAGGATTTTATCGGGTCCCCTATCTGAATCAACACCAGAAATGGAAAGATTCGCAATAAAGTACCGACTTGTCATCGAGTCACTGGCAGGGTTGGATTTGAACCAGACGAATGAAGCTGCGCCTACAGACGGATCGGATGGCACAATGGACGTGGACGCCATCGCCGCTCTGCTATTCGAAGTGAAGAATTTGCTGGAAAAAAGTGATTCCCGGGTCAGACACCTGCTTCCAAAATTAGTGACACTGGTCAAAGGCACGCAACTCATAACGCAGCTAGACCGATTGGACCGCGCCGTCTACCGGCTGGACTCGGATTCGGCCCTGACGTGCGTATCGAAAATGATCGCAATCATTCAAATCCCCCCCAAGCAGGATAAGGAGTCGTTCCATGTCTCCGAAGGATAGAATACTGGTTGTTGATGACAGCCCCGAAAGCGTCTGGCCACTGATCGACCATCTGGAATCGGACTACGAGGTCATTTATGCCAATGGTGCCCGAAAGGCCTTGACGCTTGCCCGCTCCTCCAATCGCCCGGACCTGATCCTTCTTGATGTCATGATGCCGGAAATGGACGGCTACCAGGTATTTGCCAAATTGCAGGATGAAGCGAACACCCGGTACATTCCAGTCATATTCATCACGGCAAGGTCTGAGGATCAGGACGAAGTCAAGGGACTGGAAATTGGGGCACAGGACTACATTGTCAAACCTTTCAGCTTACCGGTCGTGAAGGCACGCATAAAGAGCGTGCTTGAACTGAA
This sequence comes from Desulfobacteraceae bacterium, assembly GCA_050291625.1. GTDB lineage: Bacteria > Desulfobacterota > Desulfobacteria > Desulfobacterales > Desulfosarcinaceae > JARRKU01. Next base: position 23,663 of record JBNKKC010000118.1, on the reverse strand, counting down.
AAAGGAACTGGAGCGCCGGCTAATCCTGAAAACCAGGCTGGAGGAGATGAACCTACAGCTGGAACGGCAGGTCCGCACGAAAATAATGGAGCTGGATGAAACGAGAGAGGCCCTGCTTGCCTACGAAGAAAAATACACCTACCTATTCAAGGCAGCTCCGACCATGCCATCGCCCAGGACGGTTCTTGTTGTGGATGACAACCCTGACAATATTCATGCGCTGATGGGAGCCCTGGCGGACGGCGATTACCGCGTGACCTATGCGACAACCGGACAAAAAGCCATCCAAATCGCCAATTCCGAAGACCAGCCGGACGTGATTTTGCTGGATGTCATGATGCCGGGAATGGATGGCTTCGAGGTCTGCTCCAGGCTCAAAGCCAGTGCGGAAACATGGGATATCCCGATCATCTTCACCACTCCGCGGGATTATAAAATCGATGAGACCAAAGGGCTTAACCTGGGTGCGGTGGACTTCATCATCAAGCCATTCAGCCTGCCGGTGGTCAAGGCCCGCCTGAAAGCCGCCCTGCAGTTGAAAGCAGAAATGGACAACCGTATCGTTCTGACCCGTAAGCTGGAAGACCTCAACAAAAACCTTGAAAAAAGGGTCCGGGAAAAAACCGTTGCCCTGCAGCAGGCTCATGAGGACCTCATGGCCAGTGAAAGACGGTACCGCAGCATTTATGAAACCGCCATCGAAGGCATATTCGAGGTGACGCCTCAAGGACGACTGCTCAGCGCCAGCCCCTCTTTGGCGAGGATATTGGGCTACGAAAGTCCATTGGAACTGATTACATCCATCAAAGATGTCGCCGAGCAACTGTATGTTCAACCTGAGGATCGCGATCGTTTTCGAGACCTGCTCGAACAAAATGGCGAAATCTTAAATTTCGAGACCCGGTTCCGGCGGAAACAAGGGGATATTATCTGGGTCATGATCTGCGCCAAAGTGGTTCGCAACCATAACAGAAGACAAAACTACTATCAGGGGTTTCTGATTGACATTACAAGCCATTTCGAAAAAAGGATGTTGGTTCAAGATCGCGGCGGAGTCGACATTTAAACCAAAGGCCTGCTCAAGTATTCCGAGGATTTAAATTTTGCCTCCAACAAAGATATTGGGCCAAAAGTTTTTTTTGCGATGGCTTGTACTGAATTGAGGCCTTATTCAGCCAATTTCCTGACCCTCAGCCCTTGGCTCTTAAGCTGTGTAATTATACCCTGGGGGCCGACCAGATGGGCCACCCCAACGAGCACAAACTCCGTTTGCGGCGATGCAATCAACTTCTTGATCTGAGGCAGCCAAGCGGCATTGCGATCGTCCACCAGTCGTTTGTACAGCTTTGGAAAATCATTTTTCATGTCACTCAGAAAGAACTGGAATAATTTGGCTTCATCGCCTTCTCTCCAAACGGAAATGAGCTGATCCAGCAATTGTTGAAAACGATCCAAATCCTTGAGGCCCTTGGCGACAAAGCGATCTTCGATCCCGTCGCTCATGCTGCTTAGAAAATCGATTTGGGCCTGAACCGTCTCAAGTCCGGAAGTGGACTTTTGGTCCGCCCGTGCCCTGTTGAAGAAGTACTGATCCACACCCGCCTCGCTGCTGACCCCCATTTTTTCGAGTTCCACGCCAACCAGCGTAAGGATGACCATAAACGGCTTGAATTGCCTGAGCTGGGCGATGGGGATACCGGCGCGGAGGCAGTAGCCGCTCAGTTTGCGATACACATCCTGAGAGAGCACCTGGTCAAGGGTCGTGCCGTCCGGATACATCGCCTTGAGCGTCATTTCCTGCTGAAAGGCCGTTGATTGCAACTGCTCCAGTTGCGTCTCGAACACCAATCGTTCTGAGGCTTGGTACGCGATCGTATACTCTTTCGGCAACGGATGGTCGCTTTGACGCAGCAAATGGCAGGTGCCGCCGATATACATCACATTGCGGCCGGATTGAACGACCCAGACCGAAGCGCCTGCCCACGCGGTGGTAAACGACCCCAAGACGATTAAAATCAGCGATAGAATCTTTTTGGCCATGATGTTTCCTCTTGGTATGAGTATTCAAACGCTCCCGGGTCGGCTTTCCGCAGTGAATCCGGTTTCACATCAAACCATTACTGATGCACCAATGTCGGTCAAATGCTGAAAGTGGAAAAGCCTGCATGATCGATTTCGGTTAAAACAATATGCATGACAATCCCATTATAGCAACAACGCATGAATATTGTTAACTTTAATTTTTAAATACGCCATAGGATCTTACAAATATCCGTACATTCACATCATTCAGAATAAAAGTTATCCCATGAAAAGTCAGTGCATATGCGACCGATCTTTGCCATGTCAGGATTATATGGTAAGTAGTTCCCCCATACTGCCTATAGAATTCATTTACTTAACGTTGGAAACGATATTTTATGATGAGATTCGGTGCCATGAATTTCCCGGTTTATCCGGTACTTGACGAAATCGAAGCCATTGCCGCCGTTGGGATGGATTATGTTGAACTGGCCATGGACCCACCCCAGGCCCATTTCAGCCAAATCAAAACAGGCCGCCACCACATTAGAAAGGCGCTCGAGCGGAATAGACTTGGTCTGGTGTGCCATCTGCCGACATTCGTCCAAACCGCCGATCTGACAGATGGCATTCGACTGGCCTCTGTAAAGGAGACGATCGGCGCCCTCGAGACAGCGGCGGATATGGACGCGGAAAAAGTGGTTCTGCATCCAAGCTTTCTCAGCGGCATGGCGATTCATGTGGCGGATCGTGCCCATGCACTTGCGATGGAGAGTCTGGAGATATTCGTCTCGCGAGCCAGACAACTGGGTCTCGTTCTGGGGATCGAAAACATGCTTCCAGGCACATCGCTTTTTGTCGAACCGGATGCATTTCATGCTGTTTTTGCCTCCTTTGCCAACCTTCACCTGGTACTGGATATCGGTCATGCATTCATCGGCGATCGCAGCGGACAACGGATAATGGCGTTCATCGACGCATTCGCAGACCGGCTGATCCATATCCACGCTTCGGACAATCACGGGAAGCACGACGAACACATGTGCATCGGTTATGGTCAAATCAACTTTAAGCCGGTCATGCGGCGGCTCAGCGCGATCGGCTATGACAATACCATTACATTGGAAGTATTCGATTCCGATCGCAGCACACTGATCCGAAGCCGTCAACGACTCTCCAAATGGTTGTGATCTTCGGCGCAGTTCAATTTAGCATTTCATGTCCCGCCGCAATACGCTATATAAAGGCCGGTCTTCAGACCCGACCGGCTTCACGAATGCGAGACAGGGATAAAGGTTTTTACCGATGAATAATTCACGTTTGGTATACAGCACCGAACCGGGTCGCGTTGCAAATAAGCGATCCAAGTCGAAACAGAGCATGAACAAGGTCCAAAATGCCAATCAAACGGCTGCGCCAAGCGACGGTATCATTCGAATCCGGCGAGAGGTGAAGGGCCGTAAAGGCAAGCAGGTTACCGTCGTATCGGGCCTGCCCGCCACAGATGACACCCTAAAACGAACCGCCGCCCATCTCAAACGAGTCTGCGGGTCGGGGGGATCGGTCAATGACGGCTGCATCATCATACAAGGCGATCATCGCAACAAGGTGCAATCGGAGCTGTGTAAGCAGGGATATTCGGTAAAAATATCGGGTGGCTGATGCATATGATACTCATCTGTCCAAAATGCAGCGACAAATTCGATACGCCGGCCGCACCATCCGGCGATCCATGCATCGATGCGCAATGCCCTGCCTGCAACACATCCTTTAAGGTCGATCTGATTGCACGGATGCCGCCGTTGCAGGAAGAAGATCCTTTTAATGAGCCGATTGGATTCGACACATTGCCTGTATCGCCTTCGGAGGAAGAACGGTCATCCGCTGTGTTGGCCACCGAAGATCCGCATCATATTCTTAAAAAGTACTTCGGCTATCGCGACTTTCGTCCCAACCAGCTTGACATCATCCAGACATTGCTCGATGGGAAGGATGTCTTCGTCCTGATGCCCACCGGAAGCGGCAAATCGATCTGCTACCAGATCCCGGCGATCATGCGCCCGGGCGTCGGCATCATCATCTCTCCGCTGATTGCGCTGATGCAGGATCAGGTCCAGGCACTGCAACACATCGGCGTACGGGCCGCCTATCTGAATTCCACGCAGTCGGCACACGAGTCCGCCCGCGTAAAAGCAATGGCATCAAACGGTACCGTCGATCTGCTCTATGTGGCTCCGGAACGGCTGTCGACCGGCGAATTTCAGGAATTTTTAAGCCGTTGCCGACTGTCGCTTTTTGCCATCGATGAGGCCCATTGCGTGTCACAGTGGGGCCACGATTTCAGACCCGAATACCTGGGCATCGCCAGCGTGACCCGACGCTTCAAAACAGTGCCCCGCATTGCCTTGACCGCCACGGCGGACCGGCAGACGCGTAAAGGGATTCTATCCAATCTGGAATTGACTGCCGCCAGATCTTTTGTTTCTAGCTTTGATCGGCCCAATATCCGCTACCGCGTCGGGTTGAAAAACAATGACAAGAGCCAGCTGCTGGCATTTCTTCAGGAAGAGCATCCGAACTCAGCCGGTATCGTCTATGTGCGCACCCGCAAACGGGCCGACACGATCGCTCAGTGGTTGAGCGATCGAGGCATAGAGGCCCTGCCGTATCATGCCGGTCTGGACCAATCCGCACGTTCCGATCATCAGAAACGTTTTCTGCAGCAGGACGGACTGGTCATGGTGGCAACCATCGCTTTCGGTATGGGCATCGACAAACCGGACGTGCGATTCGTAGCCCATCTGGATCTGCCTGCCAGTGTGGAGGCCTATTATCAGGAGACAGGCAGAGCCGGTCGTGACGGCCTGCCGGCCGACGCCTGGATGGTTTACTCCCTGTCCGACGTCGTGGCCATGCGAAAAATGATGGCCCAGTCGGAGGGTGATGAGGCATTTAAGCGCATCCAATTCAGAAAACTCGAGGCATTGCTCGGGTATGGCGAAACCGTGGCCTGCCGCCGCAAGGTATTGCTGGACTATTTCGGAGAAACCGGAACCTCGGATTGCGGTAATTGCGATACATGCCTGCGACCGGTGGACACGTGGGACGGTACCATTGCAGCCCAGATGGCGCTGTCGTGCATCTATCGCACGGGTGAGCGTTTCGGTGCGGCATACCTGACCGATGTCCTTACGGGCCGGACCACTGACCGCATCAGACGGTTCGGCCACGACCGGATTAAAACGTTCGGCGTCGGTCACGAACTGTCCAATCGGCAGTGGCGCTCCGTTTTCAGACAACTGGCCGCTGCCGGACTGATCTCGGTCAATTTGAGCGAAATATCCGGGTTTCGGCTGACAGAACAAAGTTGGAAAGTACTCAAGGGAGAGCGTCGGATTCAGTTCCGAACAGACCCGGAACCGGTCAAATCGAGAAAGAAAAAGCGCGCCAAACAGCGAAGCGCTCCGATCCAGCTCCCGGAATCAGATCTATCGCTGTGGGAAGCGATGCGCGAGTTGCGCATGTCCATCTCCAGAGAGCTGGGGATTCCGCCGTATGTTGTCTTCCACGACCGCACACTGAAGGAAATGGTGGCGTTGCGTCCCACCAACCGCGACGAATTGCTTCTGATCACCGGGGTGGGAGAGAAAAAGGCGGATCAATTCGGATCTCGATTTTTGGAGCTGATCAAGGCCGACAACTGACCCTGTCGCTGCAAAAGCCGCAGGACTCCAGATTCCCGATAGTCGCGGGGTCTTCGACCAGTGCCTTCTTGTCCCGCTGGTTTTTAGCGGGAGGCTCCGAAGCCCTCCGGCTTTTGCATCGACTGGGTTGATGTAAAAACATGTTGAGATTACATGAATAAAGGCCGGCCGTCGCCGGCCATACTTATAACCAGGGAAAAAAATATGGCCGCTAAAAAGAAGTATTATGCAGTCGCTGCAGGAAAGACACGTGGTATTTTCACTCAATGGTTCGGCCCATCCGGGGCTGAAATACAGGTTCGCGGCTATCCCGGAGCCGTATACAAAGGATTTTCAAATCTGCAGGAAGCCGAGGCGTTTCTTGAAAGACATCCGGCCAAGTCAATAAAACGTACCGCTGCCGCGGGCCCCAAACGCACAGCTCCAAAATCCAATTCGGCCCGACACGCCGGCAGCGCCCAACTTTCGGCCGCCAAGGGACAGGTCGTCATCTATACCGACGGGGGCTCAATCGACAATCCGGGCCCTGGCGGCTACGGTGTGGTTATTATCAAAAACTCAACCATACAAGAACTTTCGAAAGGTTACCGATTGACGACCAACAATCGCATGGAGCTGCAGGCCTGTATCGCCGGTTTGAGCGCCATCGAAAAACCCGCTTCCATTGTGCTGCACAGCGATTCTCGATACGTCATCAACGGTATCACAAAGGGCTGGGCCGAAAAATGGCGGGCCAATGGCTGGATGCGAACCAAGACTGAACCGGCCCAGAATCCCGATTTATGGGAGCGCCTGCTCGAATTATGCGCCAAACATGACGTTCAGTTCAAATGGGTCAAAGGCCATGCCGGAATAGCGGGAAACGAGCGCTGTGATGAATTGGCCACCCAGGCGGCGAAAGGCACCCGATTGGCCGTGGATCGCGTGTATGAAAAAGCAATCAACAGATCGATCTGATGTGCCTGTATCGAATAGATTTCAGAACCTTGAAGGCATTCAGTTTTAATAATTGCTTGACTTTATCAAAATAAAAGATATGATCGGCGCAATCTTCATGGGCTCGCTAAAACCTGTCGGGCCGGTTTCTTTCCGAAGGAGCACCCATCCTAGTGGCACCCTGAAGTTTGGGACTAAGAGAATTTTTTGAAAGGAGAAAAGTCACTATGGCGAGCGGAACCGTAAAGTGGTTCAATGAAAAAAAAGGCTATGGCTTTATTGAGCAAGAAGACGGACCGGATGTATTCGTGCATTTTTCGGGTATCAACGGTACCGGATTTAAAAGTCTTTTTGAAGGCGACCGTGTGACCTTTACCGTCGAGGACGGCCCCAAAGGCCCGTCTGCGGTAAACGTAACCGTCGTCTAACTGAAATTCATAATAAATTTTAGGAGCGTTTCGCATGGACCGGCGAGGCGCTCTTTTCATATAGGCTTTAAGATAATCCATTTGGCGGCGTTATCGGTCGTCGCGGTAATAGCAATACAGCTTCCTCCCTCTAGCCTTGCCAAATGAATTATCTTAACGCCTATATCATAGGATAATCCATTTGGCGGCGTTATCGGTCGTCGCGGTAATAGCAATACAGCTTCCTTCCTCTAGCCTTGCCAAATGAATTATCTTAACGCCTATATCATAGGATAATCCATCTGGGCGGCGCTATCGGTCGTCGCGGTATCGACATACAGCTTCCTTCCTCTATCCTTGCCAAATGAATTATCTTAACGCCTCACCTCTTTGATCGGGCATGTTTTTTAACCAGTCATCATATGGTATAAAGAAAGGAAACCATTTGGGAGGATATGCAATGATAGACATGCTCAAGCGATTTTTTACAACAACGGCAGGCGATGACGCTCAACGGCAAACCCGTTCGCCTCAGGACCTTCGTGTGGCCGTCTGCGCACTGTGCGTTGAGATGGCCCGTATTGACGAGACCTTCAGCCAGCAGGAGCTGGAGACGCTGATCGGTATTTTGACGGACAAGTATGATCTGTCGCCGCAACACGCTCATGCGCTGATTGCCCAAGCAGACAAGCAGCTGGAAGAGAGCGTGGACCTTTGGCAATTTGCACGCGCCATCAACGAAAATTTCACCATCGACGAAAAAGTCGACATGATGGAGATCCTTTGGCGCATCGTTTATGTCGATGGAAAAATGGATCCCAACGAGCACTATCTGATGAACAAACTGACCAATCTGCTGCGCCTGTCGCACAGGCAGATGATCGATGCCAAGCTCAAAGTGCTGCGAGAGGATGGACATGCCGGATGACACGTTGACCACGATGCAAAAAGCGTTTGCTTTCAACATGGATCAGAATACGTATGGCACCATCGCGGAAATCGGAGCCGGACAGGAAGTTTCGCGCTGCTTCTTCAGGGCGGGCGGAGCGGCCGGAACGGTTGCCAAGACCATCTCTGCCTATGATATGACAGTCAGCGATGCCATTTACGGTGAAGAGGAAGGGAAACGATACGTGACCGAGAACCGTGTCAAGAAAATGCTTGACAAGGAATTCGGTCTGCTGGTCAAACGCCTGGTGCATCAACGGCCCAAGACAACGACTTTTTTTGCTTTTGCCAATACCGTCACTACCCGAAGCTACAGCCAACGCGGTGAATGTCACGGCTGGCTCGGAATCAAACTGCAGCTGTCACCGGGAGCCGAACCGAGCGAAATCCTTCTGCACCTGCGGATGCTGGATGAGGGCCACACCCTGCAGCAGGAAGCCGTGGGCATTCTGGGGGTGAATTTGATATTCGGCGCATTTAAATACTTCTCTCAACTGGACAGGCTGATTCAATCGTTGGGCGACAATTTGCAATGGGGCCGCCTCGAGATCGATCTGATTCGTTTTTCGGGCCCCCGCTTCGAACATGTCGATAATCGCCTGATGGCACTGAAGCTGGTGGAAATGGAGCTGGCCAATGCCGTCGTGTTCAGCGCAGACAGAAAGACCCTGATTCATCCATCCGAACTTTTTTACAACCAAAACGTTCTAGTCATGCGCGGGATGTTCAAACCGGTGACCAATGTCAGCATCGACATGATGACCAGCGGCATGGATATTTTTTCGCGTATCCCGGATGTCGATACCGACGCAACCATCACGGTACCGGAAATATCCGTTGCGGACATGCGTCTGCAGAAGGCTATCGACATGCCGGATATACTCGAGCGGGTCGATTGCCTGAACCTGTTGAACTACCCCGTCATCGTCTCCAACTACTTGCGTTTCTTCAGACTGCGGGATTACCTCGGACGTTATACTCATAAGAAAGTCGCCTTTATACTGGGTATTCCGAATCTGATTACACTGTTTGACGATGCCTATTACGAAGGCCTTGACGGCGGTATGATGGGCGCCTTCGCTTCACTGTTCGACCGCGAGACCCTCCTGTTTGTTTATCCAATGCGCGATGCCGACAACCCTGATGAAGTCATCACGTCCGATACCTTTCCGGTGCCGGAGAAATTAAAGTACTTCTACCGTCATCTACAGGCTAACAGCATGATCCTTCCGGTAGAAAAGTACAACAACTCCAACTTGCACATCTGGCCGGATGAAGTGCTCAATCGACTCAAAAAGGGCCCCGGCGCGTGGGAAAATGACGTACCGGAAGTCGTCGCAAGCGAAATTGTCAAGAGGTGTTTGTTCGGATACTGCAGCATCACCTGAACCCTAATGTTGCATAAAAAAGATGGCAACGGGCTGAATAACGCCTTGCGGGCATTGAACAAATTTGCCGATTCGTTACACGGTCGAGATATAAACCAGGAGTAATCTGTATGAAGCATTCATGTCAAGAGTTGCAGCCAGAAGATATAGCTTAAAGCCGACCCCACGGTCCCCACCGATATGGCGGCTACGGCCAGGTCCTTGTCGCCCTTCATCTCAGTTGCGAAAACATAGGTCATTGTCGCCGGTGGTGCCGCCAACAGGATCAGCGCCGGAAGGATATCATCGGTTAAATAGCCGAAATAAAAAAAGACGGCACAGCCAAGCGCCGGCATGACCAGAATTTTGATGAAGCTCGTAACAAGCGCACCGGCCAGTTGGTCCCGAACCAGGGAAAAAGAGAGCGAGGCACCGATCAGAAGCAGCGCCATGGGTAAGGCCAGGCCACCGAGTATTTTAAGGGCGCGGCTTAAGATTTCAGGCAAGGGCAGACCCATGGCGGCGTATGCGATGGCCAGCAGCGCCGACAGAATCACCGGATTGATGAGAACACGTCCCACAAACCGCTTGATATAGCCTCCCTGCGAATCGTCATCAGCACCTATTTGCAGTACTACCACCGCCAAAAGATTCTGGAGTATCATGATGAAGCCGGCCAATATACTGCCGCGTACCAAACCTGAATCACCAAGATAGTAGAAAATAACCGCAAAGCCGATATACCCGAGATTTCCGTGAAAGGAGCATTGTGCGAAGGTGCCGCGCCTGGACTGTTTCACACGGACCAGGCAAGCAGCGGAAAATACCGCCGCGCAGACAGTCAAGATACATGCCAGTGTCACCAGTAAAATACCCGGATTCAACTCCTGATGCAGTGAAGCCCCGGCAATGGCCCGAAAGACCATCGCAGGTATGGCCAGATAATAGACCAGGCGGTTGGCCGGTTCTAAAAACGTTTTAGGGATAAAGCCCCAACGACGTGCAAACGCCCCCAGGGCGATAATGGCAAAAATCGGGATAATGGTGGCTATGGTCGGCATCGGCCTTACATACACCACTTGAAAACTTCACACAAACGGATTCGACACGATTGAGTTATTGGGAAGAAAGAGGTTTTGCAGCTGTCTCTCTAGTGAGCGAGTTCATCCTGCCGTTGAACAAGATGATTGATTTGAACTTGCTGGGGCAGCGTCAGCTTTTCAAATTCAACGCCGACGCGCTTGATGGCCAGGGAAGAGAGTGATTGATCGGATACATTTTCAATTTTCGAAACAAGGCGGCAGGCCAGATCTTTTATGAAAAATCCCTTACCCCCTGCAAAAAGGTCCATGATCAGCTTGGCCTGCTCGGCAAGCCTTTTTGAGGTCTCATTCAGATCAACAAATGTAAAAGCCAGCCCGCTGGTGCTGATCTCTACCATCTGCCCCAAGGTCTGAGGCTCCGTGTTGATGACAACATAGACAATGTCGGAAACCGAGAAACGAGCTTCTTTACGACGATTTTCAGCGATGTTTTCCTGCATTGGATCCGGCTCCTGCTGGGTACCTAATTAAAACCATAGTGCTTCAGGATGGGCACTTCGCCATTTTTTTTCTGAGCAAGCACTGTGCCAATATTCCAGATGCCTGTTATTCGTATCTTTTCGCCATATCAGGCCAAACGGTTGCCGCGATTGGTTACGACCATTTGCACAAATAGTACCTTTTTTGCACACCTCATTCAAAAATAAATGTCGTTCAGAAGCAGATGGCCGCTGCAGCAGCGTTGCACCATGCGGGACGTTTGAATCGCTTGCTCCGCCTTCCAGTCCCGCCAATCTTGGGCGGGGAGACCTTGAACCTGAAAGGAGGTTTTGAAACCACTTCTAATGTTGCACAAGCCTGAGCCGACTGGCCAGCGTGCCGCCCAAGATTGCCAGACTTTCCATGTCCAGGTAATCTTGCACTCGCTGTTCAAACAGCAGAGTACACTGAGCGGGAAATCCCTCCTCTGCATCATTAAAAAGCAGATATACCGGAATCTTTGGCAACGCTAAAAATTGAGATTTGATCTGGTAGGCAAGTTCCTGCTCGTACGGCTTTCCGCCAATGTCCCGGCAGGCCTGCTTCAAATCGTTGGAGCGTCCGCTGAATTCCCGGGCGATTCTACCCTGCACGGTGCTGTCAAAATAGCTGATCAGAGGGGCGGCATCTTTAAAATCTTTAAACGTCCGCAGATCCCGAGACAGCAGCGGAGTGGACGGACAAATCAGCAAGTACTTGCACAGCACGACGGCGATGGACCAATCCGCCCTTTTTCCGGTACTGTCGCAAATCTCGTCGCCGCTGACATGATACGTTTTGTCGAACATCGGAATGAGGGCCGTGTCGCCTTTCATCTCAAAGCCCAGCACCTGCCGGCAGGCTCCAAGGTCCAGTCGACCGATCTGTTTCAGATAGTCCTGATAGGTTGCTTCAAAAATCGGCGCTCTTGGCATGCGCACCTCCAAGGAGAAAGGGGCTTTGGTTATCGCTTATATAACATTGTTTTCCCGGTGCTGTCATCCCCATGGGAGAAGGAAGGACGTCTTTACCATTGTCAACGGTTCTTTGAGCTGGTGATCCATTGGTTGATATTCGTGGATGGATAATGGTATATACGCTGTCGATTAGAACGATAATCAAACCCACGCAGGAAAACACTCAATGAGCGAATTCTGGAACTGGTGGCAACACTTGCCGGAACGAATCGACCCGGTGATCTTCGCAGTAGGCAACTTTAAGCTGCAATACTACGGAATGATGTACCTGGTCGCCTTCGGCATTGTCTATCTGCTGGCACTTTATCGAATCAGAAAAGAAGATCGATGGAATCTGCCCATAGAACATCTGCAAGGCCTGCTAACGTCCATGATCATCGGTCTGATCATCGGAGCCCGCCTGGGTTATGTGGTCTTCTACAATTTCAACTACTACCTGGCACACCCTCTGGAAATTATTCTGCCGGTCAGTTTTAAAGGCGGCATGCATTTTACCGGCATTTCGGGCATGTCGTATCACGGGGGATTGATTTGCACCATTGTCGGCGCCTGGTGGTATATCAACAGGCACCGGCTCGATTTCTGGCAGATGGCGGATCTCATTCTGCCCTGTATCCCGGCGGGTTACACCTTCGGCCGGATCGGCAACTTTATCAATGGCGAGTTGTGGGGCCGCACAACGGATGTACCCTGGGGCATGTATTTCCCGACCGGTGGGCCGGTGTTGCGGCATCCCTCTCAGCTCTATGAAGCCTTTGGTGAAGGTATCGTGCTCTTTGCTGTCCTATGGACCATTCGCAACCGTATATCTATCCCGGGAGCCATGTTGCCGGTATACTTGATGGGTTATGGCACCATCCGATTCTTGATTGAATATCTGCGACAGCCGGACGAACATTTAGGCTTTATATGGCTAAGTTTTTCCATGGGCCAACTTCTCTGCGCCGCCATGATCCTGACCGGAATCATCATTCTGATCATGCGCCGTCATCCAAAAACGGCATAATTCTGATTCATAACTGATAACGTTCGGAGGCCAACCATGCGCTATGCCCACACCAACATCGCCGCAAAAGATTGGAAACGTCTGGCGGATTTTTACATAGACGTGTTTGACTGTGTCGTCAAACCGCCGGAGCGCAACCTGTCGGGTGAATGGCTCGATCGTGCGACCGGGTTGGAAAACGCCAAACTGGAAGGCGTGCATTTGATGTTGCCAGGACACGGTTCAAACGGGCCGACCCTTGAGATTTTTACCTACCAGGAGCTGCAAAGCCGTGAGCCGATCATGGCCAACCATACCGGTTTGACGCACATCGCATTTGAAGTGGATCACTTTGACAGCGTTTATGAAGCGGCGCTCAGCCAGGGAGCCGCTGATCTGGGGCGTCCCACAGAAAAAGTGATCGAGGGTGTGGGAACGCTCAAGTTCGTCTATTTGCGGGATCCGGAGGGCAATATCGTGGAGCTGCAGTCGTGGTCATCTTAAAGTCGCCCGGCAAGCTGTTTGATCACCGCATAAACCAGCGGCATGAAGATTGCCGGCAGCATGTTGCCGATTTTGATTTTTTTAATATCGAGCAGCCCCAACCCAATGGCCACGATCAGCAACCCGCCCACGGAAGAGATCTGGGCCACCACCTCCGGTACCAGAAACTGCCTTAAATAGCCGGCTGACAAGGCGATCAATCCCTGGTAGACCAAGACCGAAACGGCCGAAAAGAGTACGCCGACACCCAACGTCGACGCAAATACAATTGAGGTGATACCGTCAAGGATCGACTTGGCATAGAGGATTTGATGATTTCCGGACAGGCCGCTCTCCAGAGCGCCCACAATGGCCATGGCCCCAACGCAAAAAAGCAGGCTGCTGGTGACAAACCCTCTGGCTAAGCCTTGGCCGGCCGTTGAAAAACGTCCTTCGAGCCATTCGCCTGCCCGGTCGAGCCGATCTTCAATTCGCAGGTATTCTCCCAGCAGACTTCCGACTGCCAGAGAGATGATAATCACGAGGATGGCATCGGTTTTCAAGGCCGAGTTGGCTCCTACCAGGATCACGGCAAGTCCCACGGCATGCATGACCGTAAGGCTGTACTTTCTGGGAATCCCTCCTTTGAAAAGCAGGCCCAGAAGACTGCCGGCGATGATGGCGAGTGTATTGACGAGGGTACCGATCAAAACGCGCTCCAGGGTGATTTTATCATGCGGCCACAAGCCAAATAGGTGTTTGTACTGAATCGGCCTGTGAAAGGCAAGACATAAACCCGCCCGGAAAATCGTCAACGATTGTCCGCCGTTGCCCGGCACCAAGGGGAAGCTGCCCGATCACCTTGTCCGGCTCACGACAAATGATATCCGCAGCCAGCGCCCTAAGACCTGCCCTCCGGAATCGATGTTCATTGGCAGCATGATGGCGGTTTGCCACCGGTCGTTTTATTGAGCCGGTCCAGGTACCGCTGCCAAAACCCTTTGCGTTTGGGCTTCAGCGCCTTCAAATACTTTCGAGGATCGGCCAGGAATTGATCTTTGCAGACCTGGGCGCAAAAATAGTATGTGCTGCCGTTCAACCTGGCCCAGATGCTGTTGTCGGCGATGCCCACCGTCATCCCACACACCGGATCGGTCCGTTCCGCTTGCGTTTTCATAATACCACCTCCACATAGAACATAGGTCCGATGGTCCGCCTGCACAAGTGGTGGCGGCGTTCGCCGGCTGTGTGAGTTCCCATTTCAGATCAAGTCGATTCATCGTTTCTGATGAAATCTTGCGCTTTGCACCCGGCAACAACTTGAACGCCGGCCGATGTACCGTCTCTGATATCATTGGCGGTCAAGCACCGCCCGTTATAGCGGTTCATTTTAGGAGCGGTCGTTGACTTTGAGCTTGGCGCAGCGCGCGTAATCCTGCAGTTCCGGGAAAAAATTGAGAAAATCGCTTTCAAGATCGGCATAATGTTTATTCACTTCAACGATGGAACCCTTGAATCGCTCTCCATGGGTTAACCGGCGGGTAATCCGATCCAGGGTCACGCCAACGCTTTTTAGCTCAATATAGCGCCCCAGCCAATTTTCCGAAATCATATAGGGAAGGATGCGCTGAAGCCGGCCCGGCAGGATGGGATGATTTTTTTGAAGCACCTGGTAGGCGTGTTGGACGAAAGCGGTCAGGTCCTGGTCACTGTAGCGATTCCAGTGCTTCGCCAGGAAATGATCATAGCACACGTCGATGATAATGCCGGAAAAGCGGCTCATCCGTGGAGCGATCCGGCCGCGGCTTATTCGCATGGTGGGATGCGCATCGGCAAAGGCGTCGATTTTGCGGTGAAACAGGATACCGGCAACGATCTCGTCACTGTAACGCTCCCCCGGTCGTCCTTTGACAAAATCCCCAAGCAGGTTCCCAATCAGCGAATCATCCGCAGGATCGGCCAGGTATAGATGCGCAAGATAGTTCAAGCGGTTCCTCTCTCTGTATGCCATAGAAGTTGCTTCAGCCACTTGGATTGTATTATAAGGGCGATGCGCCGGGGGGCAACCTTAAAAATCAATTTGCTTATCGCATGTTGTATTGGCAATTGGGCTGCTTTCTGTTAGTTCAACCTGGAATGCTGTGTTTTGGGGCATGCATGAACGGCTCGCCTCCAGAACAACCAGAAAACTTGCAGGAGACTTTCGTGAACCATTCCGCAAGGCTCGCCATCGATTTCGAGTCCATCAACGGTTTGTTTGCTTCTGCCAGGCAAGAAGGCCGCCATTTTTTATTTGAATACGAAACCTATGAACTTCTGAAACTCTCCGGCGCCGAGACGCCTCCACGCACCAGACTCCTGCCGAAAGGCGAACGTCTGCGTGACGAAGATCTTGACGTATTGCCCGGCGACAAAGTGGTCTTGAAGATTGTCTCGCCCACCATCATTCATAAAACCGAGGTGGGCGGTGTCCGGGTCGTCACCAATACCGTTCAAAAGATCCGTTCGACATGGCGGCGTATGATTCAGGACGTTCCGGACAACTATGTCGCCTTGATGGCCCGGAACCCGCACTATGCAGCCGAGGCGTACCGGGGACTCGATGGCGACGAATTGAAAAACGCGGTCGAAGCAGATATCCGGGGCGTTCTGATGGTGCAATACATGCCGCCCGATTCGGAGGCGTTTGGAAATGAAATGATCGTGGGGCTGCGCAATACTAGGGAGTTCGGTCCGATCATCAGTGCCGGGCTGGGAGGGACCGATACGGAGCTGTATGCCCAACGGTTCAGAAAAGGTCAGGCCGTGGTCGCCGCATCGGCCGCCATGACCGACGGTGAGACGTTTTTCGACTATTTTCGCAGCACCATCAGCTACAAAAAGCTGGCCGGGCTGACGCGCGGACAGCGACGAATCGTTACGGACGAACAATTGGAGGAGTGTTTCACCTCCTTTATCGCCATGGCCAACTATTATGCCCCACACAACCCCAACGCCCCCTTTGTCATCGAAGAGCTCGAGATCAACCCGTTTGCTTTCACCGACTATCTGATGGTACCGCTGGATGGATTGTGCCGGTTCTCCGAACCGGCCAAACTCCCCCCACCGAGGCCCTTTTACAAAATCGGCAACCTGCTGCACCCGAAACGTATCGGCATCATGGGTGTCTCAACCACGCGCGTCAACTTCGGTCGGATTATTCTCAACAATATATTGGCCAACGGATTCGGCAAATCGGATTTGTTGATGATCAAACCGGGCATATCCTCCTTCGACGGCATCCAATGCATTTCAGGCCTGGAAGACCTCGATACCAAACTCGATTTATTGGTCATCGCCGTCGGTGCAGATCAGGTCCCCGATCTGATCGATCGAATTATTGCAGCGGATGCCGCCGAATCGGTGATTCTGGTGCCGGGAGGCATGGGCGAAACGCAGGAAAGCGCCCGGCGCGCAGCGCTGGTGGCGGAAAAGCTCAATGCCAGCCATGCCCTGCCCCATGGCGGCCCTGTTTTTCTGGGAGCCAATTGCCTGGGGGTCATTTCCCACCCCGGAAAATACGACACACTGTTTATACCGGAAGCCAAACTGCCCAAGCAGCGCGGTGCCCACAAACGCACCGCCGCATTTGTCAGCCAAAGCGGCGCCTTCATGATCACCCGACTGAGCAAGCGCCCCGAATTGGACCCGGCGTACATGATATCGGTGGGCAATCAAAACGATCTGACACTGGGCGATGTACTTCAATATCTCAAAGACGAACCCGATATCGCCGTGATCGCCGTCTATGCAGAAGGGTTCAAGGATCTGGACGGGCTCTTTTTCTGCCGTGCCGTGCGCACGGCCGTGAAGGCCGGTAAAGACGTCATTTTCTACAAAGCGGGCCGTACGCCGGAAGGCAAAATCGCGACATCCGGGCACACCGCCTCGCTGGCCGGCGACTACATGGTCTGCGAGTCATGCCTGCGTCAGGCCGGCGGAATCGTAGCCCAGACCTTTCCGCAATTTGAAGACTTGCTGATGCTCTCGCAGCGGCTGCACGACAAGCATATCGGCGGCAACCGCCTGGCCGCCGTCAGCGGAGCGGGATTTGAAGCCGTGGGCATGGCGGACAACATCCAGTCGGATGATTATGCCATGCAAATGGCCCGCCTGTCCCAGACCACCGTCGGCAAACTCGATACCCTCTTGACGGCAAAACGGCTCGACGGCCTGGTGCAGATCCGGAATCCTCTGGATATCAATCCGGCAGCGGACGATGAAACCCACGTGCAGGCGGTGAGCGCCATGGCCGAAGATCCCGATATCGATGCGGTGGTGGTGGGTCTCGACCCGCTGTCGCCGGCCATGCGCACCCTGGCCGAATGTGAAGCGCAGAAATACAGTATCGATGACCGGGAAAGCATCGCCCTGCGGATGCCCGAACTCGCCGCCAAAATGGCCAAACCGGTGGTGGGCGTGGTCGATGGCGGGCGGCTCTACGATCCGCTTGTGGATCAGCTGGTCGGAAAAGGCATGGCCGTGTTCCGCTCCTCAGACCGTGCCGTACAGGCCCTGGCGCTCTATATCCAGGGCCGTCTGAACGCCGAACGCATCAGGGCTTCGAAATCTGTTTCGTGATGAATACGAATCGGCTTTCGATTAAAGATAAGATTGAAGAAGTTTATTACATCAAAGGGCGGGCAGGTTGTCCTGTTTGATATTTCGATATCAGACTTTTCCTGCGCTCTTTGCCATGATCCCGTTCGGTTGATGAGCTCTCCCTGCGATCAAGAAGAATCCGTCTCTCCTTTCCGGATCGTCTTTCAGAAAAATGAATTGTCAGGGTACTTTTACGCCTTTTTTCCCTTCTTCGTCTATCGTTGTTCTTAAAATGCGGATACATGACAGTTGCCCTTCGCTTCCGGTGAAATTAATTTGATGATCATCCTACCCTGTTTTGCCGCATCATGTTGTCAATCTATGGATAGGATTTAAAGGCTGGTTCAGCCGGCAAATTCAAAAACAATCAACGTCAGGGCGATCATGAGAGAGGGTGGCCGCGCTCAAACACAAAGCAGTCGTTTTGGCCAATGCACTGTGCATATTCTGAAATATTTCAGAAAAATAATCAAGTACTGAATGCGACGGACTCTTCATATATGGGGACAGCTATGATTTTATGCGTTTCTTTATGAGGCGGTTCGGGAATGGACAAAAGAGCTATGGGATCGATTAGAGGATGGACCAAATACAATAATTGGTTGAAATTGGCTATTATTTGTCCTTATAAGGGTTGTGGGCAAGACGTCTATTGCATATCAAAGTTGAGTTTAAAGGTGGACCGGATGGAAAGGATATCTATTTATAGATTGGTTACCGCTCTCTTCATTATCCTTTTTATGACGACGGGCTGCACTCTGATTCATTTAAAAAAAGAAGTAAAAGATATTCAGGCGACGACAGTTATCGTTGGGCGTGTTGAGGGAAAGTTCCCGGGAAATGGGCCGATTATTGTTGCCGCTTGGTCTATGGACGATGGAATAAATATTGAAAACTATACGGTTTTGCACGATTCCGGT
This sequence comes from Desulfobacteraceae bacterium, assembly GCA_050291625.1. Lineage (GTDB taxonomy): Bacteria > Desulfobacterota > Desulfobacteria > Desulfobacterales > Desulfosarcinaceae > JARRKU01. The sequence goes on along the minus strand of JBNKKC010000118.1, from coordinate 4,711 downwards.
GAGTATGAACTCGCCGTTGGTCAAGGAAATTACTACGTCTTTGCGTATTGGGATAAAAACAGCAACCTGATTTATGAGGCGGGCGAGCCCGCCGGGCAATATGGCGAACCAAAATTGGTCCGAGTTCCGGCTGTCGGCGTTGTCAGCGGTATTCATATCGTTATTCCGGAAGAGGAGAAACATATAGCGATACCCCACGGCCAGATCATCTCATCGATCAAGCCTCAAAAAATCTACAGCCGGCAGGCGGGAGTTATAACGGATTTAGATGATGAACGCTTTTCGAAAGCGTATGGGGCAAAAGGCTTTTGGGAGCCCTGGTCATTTTTTAATCAATTTGGTGGAACGATCTATTTTCTCGAGGAGTATGATCCCGATAAAACGCCGGTTCTTTTTATACACGGTGCCACCGGCACGCCCATAGATTGGCGGTATTTTATTGATCACATCGATAGAACACGCTTTCAGCCATGGTTTTTTTATTATCCGACCGGACTCCGAATCGATAGCATGGCCTACCTGCTGCTCTGGAAATTAGTAAACCTTCAGGCCAAATATCAATTTGACAAAATGTATATGACGGCCCACAGCATGGGCGGCCTGGTCGCCAGATCGTTTCTTGTAAATTATGGCCAACAATTTCCGTATGTAAAACTTTTTGTTTCACTGGCCACACCATGGGGCGGTGATCCGATCGCCGAATACGGTGTCAAGCAGTCTCCGGCCGTCATTCCGAGCTGGATCGATATGCAGCCGGAAGGTGATTTTATCAAATCATTATACAGAAAAAAAATGCCTGAATCTGTCAGCTTTTACCTGTTTTACGGCTACAGAGGAAGTCGCAACCCTTTTCGATCAAACAATGACAGCACGATCGCTTTATCCAGCCTCCTGGACGACAGGCCGCAATCCGAGGCGAAGATGAGCTATGCATTTGATGAGGGCCACGCAAGCATACTTTTCAGCGAAAAGGTGGTATCTCAGTATAATGCAACCCTCAGCACATTTGATGAAAAAGACAGCACGACACGTCAACAACCCGGGGGATACCTAAAAATACAATTTTCCTACGACAGTGATGACAAGGTCCGGAAACCCAGTCCAACACTCATACTTCGTCGTAAAGGTCAAAAGGAAGAGGAAATCGTTGTTTACTTGGACGCTGGTGACAATGGCAAAATTCTTGGACCTTTTCCGGAGGGAGAATATGTGGCAAACATGATCACATATGCCGCAAAAACGGAAAAAAAATTTGTCCCTGTCGCTATCGAAAGCAATCGAACAAAAGAGCTGGGCTTCGTCTTTCAACCGGACGGTGTGATTCGCGGATGTGTGACAGCCGCACTCGAACCGGAAGATAAATTTATGGGAAGGCCGAAAATCAGATACCGATCCATCGATACAACAATCAATATCCAATCAATTGCATTGAAAGGCGACGGCATCCAGCGGATCCTGCAACCCCAAAAGGGACCGGAGTTGAATCCTTTGGATCCCTTTATTTGGCGCATCGATGGCTGCTATAATAATTGCTTTGGTTTCTTTGGGCTGCCTGCCGGGGATTACAAGCTTTTTATCAAAGCCGAAGGCTATAAACCCGTTGAAAAAAAATATTCCGTCATGCCTGGAATACCGAAAGATTTCAGGGCAACTGAATTAACGCCTGATTGAACCATTTGGAATGATTGTCGAAAAAATGGGATCAATTATTAGAGAAAAGCATAAAATCATAGCTGTCCCCCTTTTTTCCCAGGAATGTTATACTCAATAAGGAAAACTAGTGGAAAACAGTGTAACTGAAAAATTAACCCGGCCAGCATAATAAAGCGATTTTTTTTGCCAAATGCCAAGCTGAAAATCGGGATAAAAACTAGGGATAGGTCAATGAAACATCACGAAGAATTACGCCATTGTTTGTTTGGAATAATTCTAATTTTTTCACTTTTTGGTTTCATCTGTTGCAGCCAAAGCAACGGGAGCAGAGACACCGACTGGGCGGCAGTGGCTGCGGGGGGATATCACATTCTGGCCCTGAAATACGGCGGCACGCTCTGGGCCTGGGGAAGAAACGACTACGGCCAGTTAGGGGATGGCACATACATAGATAGAAATACACCCGCGCAGATCGGCAGCGACACCGACTGGATGGACCTGGCCGCGGGGTATGATCATACCGTAGCGCTGAAAGACGATGGTACCCTCTGGGCCTGGGGAAGAAACAATCACGGCCAACTGGGCGACGGCACAACTTTGGATAAAAACACACCCATGCAGATCGGCAGCGACACCGACTGGATGGCAGTGGCCGCAGGAATCGGTTACACCATTGCCCTGAAACACAACGGCACCCTTTGGGCCTGGGGAGCTAACGATCACGGCCAGCTGGGCGACGGCACTGACGGCCCTGACACAAATAAAAGAACGCCCGTGTTGATCGGCAGCGACACCGATTGGGCGACAGCGGCGGCAGGGTCTGATAGCACCGTAGCCCTGAAAAACGACGGGTCCCTCTGGGCCTGGGGAAGAAACGATTACGGCCAGTTAGGGGACGGCACATACATAGATAGAAATACACCCGTACAAATCGATAGCGACACAAATTGGAAAAACGTGGCGGTATGGGGCTATCACATTGCAGCCCTGAAAAAGGACAGCACCCTCTGGGCTTGGGGAAAAAACGAATATGGCGAGTTGGGCAACGGCACATACTCGAATAACAATGTACCTAAGCAGATCGGCATCGATGCCAACTGGGCGGCTGTGGTACCAGGGGATGAGAGCACCGCGGCCCTGAAACACGACGGCACTCTTTGGGCGTGGGGGAGAAATCGATACGGTCAGTTGGGTGATGGCACCAACACGCATAATAACACTCCAGCACAGATGGGCAGCGACGACGACTGGGCGGCCGTGGCTGCAGGGCGCTATCACACCCTGGCTTTGAAAGACAACGGCACCCTATGGACATGGGGAAGAAACAATGATGGCCAGTTGGGCGATGGCACCAACACGCATAATAATGTTCCCGCACAGATGGGCAGCGACGCCGACTGGGCGACCGTTGATGCGGCGTGGGGTCACACCGTCGCCCTGAAAAACGATGGCTCCCTCTGGGCATGGGGATATAACGAAGACGGCCAGCTGGGCGATGGCACCAACACAGGTAAAAACGTACCCGTCCGGGTGGGCAGCGAAGCTGACTGGGCGGCCGTGGCTGCAGGAAGCTATCATACCCTGGCCCTGAAAGACGACGGCACCCTTTGGTTTTGGGGATATATCTATGACTTTGATTACCCGCCTGGCAGTTTTACAAACACACCCAGGCGGGTCGGCAGCGACGACGACTGGACGGCCGTGGCTGCAGGACGCTTTCACACCCTGGTCCTGAAAAACGATGGCTCCCTCTGGGCATGGGGAGCTAACGATGACGGCCAGTTAGGCGATGGCACAACGTGGTGGAAAAGTAAACCCGTGCGGATCGGCAGCGACAACGACTGGGCGGTAGTGGCTGCAGGGAGCAATTACACCCTGGCCCTTAAAAACGATGGCACCCTCTGGGCATGGGGAAGTAATTTTAGTGGCCAGTTAGGTGACGGTACGGTCAAAACAAAAAATGTTCCCGTGCAGATCGGCAGCGACGCCGACTGGGAAGCCGTGGCCGCGGGGTATAGTCATACCGTAGCGCTTAAAGACGATGGTACGCTCTGGGCCTGGGGCGATAACACCCGCGGCCAGCTTGGCGACGGCACTAACACGGATAAACATGCACCTGTGCAGATCGGCAGCGACGCCGACTGGGAGGCCATGGCTGCAGGGAGATATCATACCTTGGCCCTGAAAGACGACGGCACCCTTTGGATCTGGGGAGACAACGATTACGGCCAGTTGGGCGACGGCACAAGCTGGCGGGCAAGTCCGGTGGAAATTGTCTACTAGCAGCATCGTCTTGCAGATGCCAGGGTGTTGTTTTGCTATTTCAGGCGGTTAATAGGATAATGGGTCAAGATGAGGTGACAGGTTCAGGTCCCATCCATTGGATATAGCTTCTTCCTTATTTTTCGGGGTTTGTACTATCCTTGAAAGCTAAGATTCTAATTTATTTTATTCCAAGTGGTGTTACTGATATTGCTATTCCAATTCCGATCTCTGCTTTAATTCTGATAATCATGTTGTTCCGAAATGTAGAAAAAAGTTGTGGATAAAAACAGATGCATGCAAAACCATAATCCACTCAAATCCTCCGATAACTGGACCGGACCATACAAAAAGCCAGACCTGCATGTACTGCTATCCTGGCCAGGTTTTGAAAATGCTGAGAACCTAACATACTCGAAACGTATCGCAAAGCGACGGTTCAATTCCGCAGTTAAGCCAATGGTAAGTAGTTTGTTGCTTTCGAAACCCCGTTTTTTGAGGGGGTAGCCAGAGCATATTTGACTGACCATTAGAATATAGATTACCAACTCGAAAACCATCTATTCCAACGTTTGACAAAAATCCCCATCCTAAGCTACTCTGACTGTATAAACTTGTCGCTATGATATTTCTAAAACCATAGAGATAGAATGATTATGTTGAACATTCCGGCTGAATATATCGACCTTGCCACCAAACTTCTGGTGGCAACATTTCTCAGTGGACTGATTGGTCTGGAAAGAGAATTTCATGGAAGAGCAGCGGGTTTGCGAACCCACATTCTGGTTTGTCTGGG
>JBNKKC010000117.1:0-59780 GCA_050291625.1 Desulfobacteraceae bacterium | reverse complement strand
TCAAGTGGACGGTTTGTTCGTACGGATCCCCTCTCCCTTGAGGGAGAGGGTTAGGGTGAGGGTGAACGTCGCACAAGACCACCCCCTCACCTGACCTCTCCCCCTGAGCGGGGAGAGGAATGTCGTGACTTAAGCTTTATAGAGAACCGCGTAATATTAAATAGACGTTCAGAGAATGTTTTTGGCAAGGCTAGAGGGAGGAAGCTGTATCGAGATACCGCAACGACCGATACCGCCGTCCGGAAAAATTACCCGATTATAGACGTTCAGAGAATGTTTTCGGCAAGGCTAGAGGAAGGAAGCTGTATCGAGATACCGCAACGACCGATACCGCCGTCCGGAAAAATTACCCGATTATAGGCGTTCAGAGAATGTTTTTGGCAAGGCTAGAGGGAGGAAGCTGTATCGAGATACCGCAACGACCGATAACGCAGTCCAAAAACATTCTCTGAACGTCTATATCAGCCTGCCTCTGCTGCTCGTGGTAACTTTTCATACGCCCCTGAAGGCGATGCCAGATCGTCGTGCAGTTCGGGCGCCAGACATCCCCATTCATCGGTGACCATGGTCGGTTTAAAATAGTGCCGGTAGCGCTCGTCAACGGCAAATGCCGGTCGATAAACGCTGTCCAGGGCCTCCGTCGGCCCGAAAAACGTCCGATTGCCGCCTTTGCTGAAGATTTTCAGAATGGTTCCAGGGTCGCTGAGAGTCGAAAGGGTTGGTGCGCACAGCAGCAGCGAGTCGAAAAGATTGGACATCAACGTCATTCCCGATAGAAAGCTTCGATATCGGCCATAGAATCGGGCGGTATGGGCCAGGGCCCGCCGGCGAAATCCTTTCAGGCACTGGGAGTCTTTGATGAAACGGACCGTCTCAGGAAGCGGATCCAGCGTTTTAAGGAACAGCGTCGCGCCGTCCATATCCCGCAGCCGGGTGTTGGGGAAGAACAGTCCGCGTTCTAGGCAGTCGTTGAAATAGGGACTGCCCAGCATGGGGATGGCCAGGGTGACATAGGCCGGCAGGCTGATCTCCGGTGTGTCGAGGATAAATGACAACTCCTGTTCAATCTCGACAATGCTTCGGGTGGTCATATCAAACACCAGCCCGTAGTGAAATGCGACGCCGGCTTCCAGACAGCGGCGGATCGTGTCGATTTGAGGCAGAACGGTATTCTGTTGTTTTCTGAAGTTGACCAGGGCCTCATGATCAAAGGATTCGACACCGCAGAAGAGTGCTCCGCATCCGGTTTGGACGGCTCTCTCAAGATTTCTTTTCTTGAGAAAGAAATCGCTGGTCACTTCCGCCGTCCATTTATTGAAGGCGCCCCTTTGGTGCAGTTGTTCCAGCAGATCGAACCGATCGGCCTGGAACCGCTGATCGCGGGACGCGAAGTTGTTGTCCAGAAAGTGCACATAACCCCGGGAGCCCAGTGCCGTGAATTGCTGCTCGAGGTAATCGATCGTATAGGCCTGGTAGCACCCGCGCTCGGCCGTCAGAGAGCAATAGCTGCACCGGAAATAGCAATTGCGGCTCGACTCGACATAGCCGAGCAGCTTCATCCAGTAGGTCAGGTCGTATCTCGGAATCGCCCATCCCGACTCCCGATAGCGCTCCGACACATAGGCGTTGCCGAAAACGTCACGGATCACATCGGCCAGTTGTTCGATGTCACCGGTGCAGCAGTAGTCGAAGAAATTGGCCGCAAATCCCGGGATGGCGCGGATGGCCGGTCCGCCGGCCACAATCACCGCCCCGGGCGCCTTGGTCCGGACATAAGCCGTGATGTGCAACATGCGGTCAAAGGCTGTGTTCAAACCGGTCAACACTACCATCTCGGGAAAGCTCAGCAGTGCTTCGTCTTCCAGGGGGCCGCTGTAGATCTCGTCATAAAGCTTGATGTCGCACAGGCGGGAGGAAAAAAGCCCGGCAAGGTAGGCCGGTGTCATGGCTTGGGGGATGCGAAGTTTGCGGCGAACGGGGAGCCGGATCTCATCAAAGTGGCAGTTGACAATCAGGATGCGACGTCTTTGGTGCATGATCGGGAAACTCCGGTTGCAGCAAGTGCCTCATACGAGGCGGCACATGGATCGGCTGCTTGAGAAGTAACACCTGCGCGATAAGTACCCCCACACCGAAGAAACGGTTATTTGCACGCTGTCAGCCTTGACGAGCGTCCGTGTATACCGGCGCCATTGTCCTGGCGGCCGCACCGCGAGCACAGACAGGGTGTTGGGATACCGGGATGAGTTCTTCGCAACGATATAAACTCTATACCGATTTTTTAGTAGATTTGCAAGCCGTTAAAATCGTTTCATATCTTCTATGCCCCCCTCCGCGAAAACGTTACACTGCTTCCCAGATCCCGCCTTAATATGTCAAAACAGGTTAGAACATCATGAAAGATGCGACGAAGCTTTTTGGTTCCGATGTGTTTGTACCGTTAACGTACCTCTACGGCTGGAAGGCCAACCAGGTGGCCCATGCCATGATGGGCTTTGCCGGTGCCATGCTGTTCACGTTTGCTGCGGTCGAGCTGGGGTGGTCCCACTGGTGGGCGTTGCTGTTTCTGATCATACCGATTCTGAAAGACACCACCGACTACCTGGTCGATATCCACAGCGTGGGCGGAACATTTACGATCAGGGAACATCTGAAAAAAGAGTTGTTCTTTGATGGTGTCACCGATTGCTTTTTCTGGTCGGCAGGCGCCTTGATCGCCATCTTTTGTTATTTCGCCGCCAACAGCAGCAGTGCCATGGTTTATGTCGTGCTCATTCTGGTCGGGCTCTATGTTTATATCGGTGCCAAAAAGCTGCTGAACGATAACGAGGCGGTTCTCAACCGGTTCGATCGATCCGGCCTGCCGATGCACATCCGCCTGCCACAGCTGCGCTGCCGGTTTGAGTCGCATGATCAGGCCGTGACCGCGATCCAGCGCTTCATGAGCGGTCAACATCCCGGTCACTTGGTGTTGGCCGGCCCGGCCCGTTGCGGGAAAACAGGTCTTTGCTGCGCCATGGGCACCCATCTGACGACGCGGAATAAAGCCGTATATTATCGTACATCGGAAAAACTGAGGGAGGATCTGCTGCAGTTGATGCAAGTCGATGCGGGTGGTGATCCGCTTCAGAACTTGAAGGATGCGGATGTTGTTATTTGCGATGATGCCCTTGGCCCATTTGCGACCGAGTTGGAATCCGATCTGAAGAAGGTGCTTGGTCAAAAGAGCGTCATATGGGTTCTGGCCCGCAGCGATGACAGCATCGCCCAATGGGCAAATTGGTTGAAAAGGCTGTTCAGCCTCGACGACCCGCCGGTCATCACACTCATCCCACCTCCGTCTTCCGCCGGGGGTGCCAATCCCGCACGGCAGCCGATGGTCTCCCATGTCATGTCCTGGTTGACATTGGGGACGGCGGTCCTATCCTTCCTTATCGTCTTTTGTGTATTAATATTCATGTAGAAGTGGTTTCATAACCTCCCCTCGAACCCAAACTCGGTGTTGGACTACAGATTTAAATCAACGAAATAGAAGACTATTCCTCCGGTTTAAATCTGCAGTCCGCCTTGATTTTGGGTCCGATTGAAGGTTATGAAACCACTTCTGAACACCCATTGCAGCGGGGGCCGGATCATGTCTGATAACGGAACCATGATGCAATATTTCCACTGGTATTACGGCAGCAATGACGCCGCCCCTGACCTGTGGGAGCAGGTGACCCGGCAGGCCGATGAGTTGTCCGATCTCGGGATCAGCGCCCTTTGGCTGCCGCCTCCCTATAAGGGCGCCGCCGGCAGGCACGATGTGGGCTATGGCATCTATGACCTGTACGATCTTGGCGAGTTCCGCCAAAAAGAGAGCGTGAGGACAAAGTATGGGACCCGGCAGCAGTACTTGAAGGCCATCGAATCTGCCCATCGCGCCGGTATGCAGGTGTATGCCGATGTGGTGCTGAACCACAAGGCCGGCGCAGACGATACACAATGGGTCAAGGCGGCCCGGGTTCACTATGAGGACCGCAACTTCCATTACGGCGACGAAACCTGGATCGAGGCCTGGACCCAATTCTCCTTCCCGGGCAGAGCGGAAACATACTCCGATTTCAAGTGGCACTACCGCCATTTCGACGGCGTGGACTGGGCCCACAACCTGGGCGAAAAAGCCATTTTCAAATTTCTGGGTCTGGGCAAGGACTGGGAAAAAATGGTTTCCCACGAACACGGGAACTACGACTATCTGATGTTCTCGGATCTGGATATGAATCACCCCGAGGTTCGCACCGAACTGGCTCGCTGGGCCACGTGGTTTGTCCGGACAACCGATGTGGACGGTTTCCGCCTCGATGCAGTAAAGCATATTCAATTCAGTTTTTTCAGAGACTGGCTCTCTTTCCTGCGGCGGGAATTCGATCCCAAAGAGATATTTGCCGTGGGAGAATATTGGAGCTCACAAGTCGGCGATCTCACCTACTATCTTGAAAAAACACACGGTCTGATGTCGCTGTTCGACGCCCCGCTCCAGAACAATTTTTATGTCGCGTCCCGCACATCCGACGGGCACTTCGATATGAGGCGCCTGCTGGACAACACGTTGGTGGCAAACGATCCCATCCATGCCGTGACCCTCGTGGACAATCACGATACCCAGCCCTGCCAGGCGCTGGAGCGCTGGGTGGACTGGTGGTTCAAACCGTTGGCCTACGCAGTCGTCCTCTTGCGGCAGGATGGGTATCCATGTGTCTTTTACCCCGACTATTACGGCGCCGAGTACAATGACTGCGGTCATCATATCGCCCTGGCCCCGGTGCCGGGGCTGCATGAGATGATCCATGCGCGCAAGCGCCTGGCATACGGCCTGCAGCGCGATTACGTTGACCACCCCGATCTGATCGGTTGGACCCGGCAAGGGGATGACCGGCACCCCGGCTCGGGACTGGCCGTGCTGATGTCCAACGGGCCCGGAGGCCGAAAATGGATGGAAGTGGGTGGTGCCCATGCCGGCAAAACATTCGGAGACAAACTGGGGAACGTACCCGGGGCGGTGACCATCAATGAGCACGGCTGGGGTGAATTCTCTACACGCGGCGGGTCGGTATCGGTGTGGGGGCTGTCTGAACCATAACGGGCTTTTCCACGGTCAATCGTCAGGAGAGCGGGGCGGCGGATTGGCGGAGGGACGAAGGCGGCCGAGCAGACGCGTGCCCACATAGTGGATGCTCTCCACTTTGAAAAACCACCCCCCCAGCGCCATGCATCCAATGAACAGGGCGGTCGTCGCGGCGATGATAGCGGCACTGCCGTAGAAGGAGGCCGGGTCGACCCATTGCAGCAGGGCCTGTCGCGAAAACCACAGCACGCCGCCCAGCGGTATCCCGGCCAGGGCGGCCTTGGCGAAGGTGCCATACACCTGGACGCTTTCCTTATTGCGGCTGCGGCGGTTCCACGCTGCAAAGAGCACCGTCACCTGGATGATGGCCGATATCGAGATGGCCAGCGCCACGCCCAGCAGGCCGTAGATTTTCAATCCGATCCAGTAGATCGGCAGACTGACGATCACGGCGATGGTGCCGTATATGGCCGGCAGGAGGGTGTTCTGCATGGCGTAGAAACCACGGTTGACAACGGTTTGAGCCGATATGGCCACCGCGCCGACCAGCAGGCCGCCCAGGGCCATGGCCGTCATGCGGGTGTCTTCGGGATGAAAGGCCTTTCGTTCGAACAGCACCCGCACGATCTCATGGCGCAGCACCATCATCAACACAGAGGCAGGGATGACCAGCGTCGCCAGGTGCCGCAGAAGGGTGTTGAACATCCGGTTCATCTCGTCCCAGTGCTTTTCGGCCGCCAGACGGGCCAGAAACGGATACGAGGCCACTCCTATGGCCTGGCCGAAAAAGGCCACCAGCATCAGCATGATGATTTTGGCATAATCGAGCCAGGCGATCCCGCCCTCCGGCAGATAGCTGCCGAAAAATTTGGAGAAGATCTCCATGGAAAAGATCATGGTCAGACCCAGCATCAACGGCAGTGTCAGCAGAATATAGTGCCGCAGATCCTTGTGGCGCAAATCGAACTGCAGATCGAACCGCAGCCCCGCATGTCGTGCGCCGAAAATCTGAACGGCAAAGTTGCCGATAAAGGCACCGGCCAACGCCCCCCAGGCAAACCCCTGCACGCCCATGCGTGGCCCCAGGAACAGACCGCCGCAGATGATTCCAAGATTATAGATCAATGGCGCAAACGCAGGGACCAGAAAGCGCTCTTTGGCAAACTGCACCGCCATCAGAAGGCCCCCGGCAAAGAAGAAGAGCTGAGCCGGCAGGACGATCCGCGTCATGTGGACGACCATTTTCAAAAACTCGGGATCGCTTCTGCCCAGTGCCAGATAAGGGACGATCTGAGGTGTAAACAGCATGCCAACGGCGATCAGCACAACCATCAGCGTGCCGAAAGTGGTGAGAATGATCGAAAAAACCCGCCAGGCTCCGGTTTCGTCGTCTTCGGCCAGGTACTTTGAAAAGATGGGAATAAAGGTCACTGACAAAAAGCCGCTGGCCAGAATGTGGTTGAGGATTTCCGGCATGACAAATGCGACGCGATAGGCATCCACACCCGCACCGGCCCCTGCCACGGCGGCGATGACCATTTCGCGGACAGTGCCCATGACGCGGCTCAGAAAGATGCTCGCCATCATGATCAGCGTGGCGATGCCGATTTTTTTATAGACTCCCTTTGGCATTGACCTCCCTATGCGGCGGCGTCCGGCGCCATATCCTTGTCAGGATGATGCGGTGAGTGCCGCACGGGCAAGATGTTGCGATCCCCGTCAACGAAAGCGGGAATGATGTTGAGGCGTTTATATCCGCTTTGTCATTTTTTTGCAAAACCGCTCTGCCGTTTCTGCGGCAGATAGTGAACATCCATTTCTGCCGCCAAAAAATAAAAAGAGTGATACAAGTCACAGCATTGAATTCTCATATCAGCTATTGATAACAAGCAGCCGTTCGAGCATTTGGAACGTTCAAGCCATGGGATGTATCGGCTTTTTGCAACTGCACTCCGTTGACTCTTCGACTTCACAGTGCTCTTCGTGTCTTTCGTGGTTATTTAATCAACAAGCCGGTTGGGTTGAGCTTGCGAAACCCGACATGGGGTCATCCTGTCGCTGGGTTTCGTTCCTCAACCCTACCGACGTGGATCAAAGGCGCTTGAGTTCATAGATACGTCGATAGTTTCTTCTCGGTTTGCTCAAAACCATTAAACGGACAGGCAAAAAAGGAGGTGTGAAATGGGATATCTGAACACAACATACAATAACATGGCCGCCTGGGAAGATCTGCTTGTCAGACTTCGCAGAAGGATAGAGGTTGATTTGAACGAGGTCAATAGAGTCACTGAACTCGCCAGACGCACACCCGGACTCTCCAGATACGAAAATGCGCTTCATCAGCTCTCCATTTTTTTCGAAATTGCGACACAATATTATCAGGACAATGATCCTGACGGATTGTCCGATCTGGTCGTCTTCTGGGAAAGGTATCGCGCTGCCGTTATACAGCGCTTCGCGGCAATTACACCGGTAGAGCTGCGGGCCGCCGATAAAGTCGTTGGAGACATTTTCGGCCAATTTTTAAAGGATGTGCCCAACAACAATATCGCCTATGCCAGGGATGCGGCGCCCCTTGTATACGGCGGCGAGGGCGGCTTGGGGGCCTATTTTACCCATCCACCGGGTTGGAACCGGCCGTTTGCCATCATTAATCTGCCCCATACCGCGTTTGATAATGTCTGGCAGTGGCTGGCCCTGCCGCATGAGACCGGCCATGACACCTATGCGACGGTCAGCGGTCTTCAGACCGATCTGGAAGCAGCATTGGAGGCAAGGATGACGACTGCCGTTCAGAACGGTGAGTTGGAAATACCCGAAGTGGTCATCGATCTGACCCCTTTCGGAATCAATTACCAGCATGTTTACAGCGGGGCGGAATTCATCACCACTGTCTGGAAAAACTGGGCCAACGAGGCCCAGGCGGATATGGTGGGCCTGTTGAGCTGCGGCGCCGCGGCAATCGTTGCCCTGCAGCAGATCATCGGCTTCAATTCAAAAGACCATTGGCTCTTATTTTCCGCAAATGGGGGCATCGGCGATGCACCGGAAGAACACCCCACACCATATGTCAGAAATGCATTGAACATTGCGGCGCTCCGATTGATCAGCGCAGCGCACAATCAGCTGGCCGACGAGATCCAGACACGGTTTGAATCGTTGCGGCCCGCCGCTGACGATGTCGAGTGGTATCTGACAGAAGAATATGTGCTTGCCCGATGCCCGATCGGCGAGATGGTCAAGTCGGCTGACATCGCCGCCGAGGTCCTGTTGACACACAATATGGCCTCCCTTGGCAACAAGAGCTACAAAGAGCTGATGACGTTTACCCATGCCGACCAGTCCATTGTGGATGAGATAACAGATCTTCTGGCAGCCGGCGATCCCACTTTCTCCCAGGTTGACGGCGCTTCGCCGAGACACTGTCTTGCGGCCACCATATTTGCTTTTGAAAAAGATATCGGCAATGCGAATGTGATCAATCGGACCTTTAAACATTTTATTTAGATATCTCTGAATTGCAGCATACGCTTGCCGAAGCCCATCGATTTAGGGTAAAGGGTTGATAGTGGATATGGAGGTGCCATCATGCGTCTTGCAACCCTCATGGTCGATGGGAAGGAACAGCTGGCCGTCTGCATGCCCGGCGGGTGCGCTCCTGTGGCTGAGGTCAACCGTATTTTTGACAGCCGGTGGCCGGAGACCATGGAAGCGATGATTCAAACGCAGCAGCTCGAAAGTTTCGGGGACTGGTACGGCCGCACAGGCCGTGGCAAGCTGGATGCCCGGCGGGATCTCTGGCTGGAGGTCGAGCAATGCGTCTATAGCCCGCCCTTTCGCCGCCCTCCCAAAATCTGGGGCATCGGCTTGAATTACAGCGCCCACGCCAGGGATCTGTCCGAACAGTCTCCCACCGCCGCACCGGCGAGCTTCATGAAGCCTTTCACCACCATCATCGGCCCCGGGGAAACCATCGCCATTCCGCTGCTTTCCCACAAGACCACCGCCGAGGCCGAACTGGGCATCATCATCGGCAAGCGCTGCAAAGATGTCGAGCGACGGCGTTGGCTGGACGTGGTGGCCGGTTTCACAACCATTCTGGACATGACCGCCGAGGATATTCTCAGGCAGAATCCGCGCTATCTGACCATGAGCAAGAGTTTCGACACCTTTTTCTCCTTCGGCCCCCAGGTGGTCACCCCCGATGAAATCGAGGATATCGCAAGGCTCAACGTTGCCACCGTCATCAACGGCCGCACCCACGCCGAAAACACCGTCGACCACATGACCTTCACCCCGGATGCCCTGGTGGCCTACCACTCTCAGGTGATGACGCTGCTCCCCGGCGATATCATCTCCACCGGCACACCCGGCGCCGTGCCGATTCAACACGGGGATACGGTCCAGTGCCGCATCACCGGATTCGAAACCCTGGAAAATCGGGTGATCGACCTGAAGCAGACCATCCGGTGACACCGCCGGAGTGATGCGGAGGCTGTCCTGATTTCAGGCGACCGGACGCAGGTCATCGACAGCTCGGAGACCCGGCAGTCGTTGAGATGATTCCAAACCAGAACCCAAAGGATCTATCCATGAAACAATTCAATAGAGACCAAATCGACCACTTCAGCGCCATCCTCGGGGCACAGCGCTTCTCCACCGGCGAATCGGCCCGTAACCTGCACCTGCATGACATCTCGCCCCACCAGGGCGTGCTGCCTGCCGGTATCGCCTGGCCCGGCAGCACCGAAGAGGTCGCCCGGATCCTGGCCTATGCCTATAAAGAGAATATCCCCATCACTCCCTGGGGCGCCGGAACCAGCACGGAAGGCAATCCGGTTCCCGTTCAGGGGGGGCTGGTGGTGGATTTGACTCAGATGGACCGTATCATCGAGATCCGTCCTCAGGATCTGCAAGCCGATGTCCAGCCGGGTGTCCTGCGCAAGAGCCTCAACCATCAATGCGGCCGCCACGGACTGTTCTTTCCGCCCGACCCGGGTGCGGATGCCACCATCGGCGGCATGATCGCCAACAACGCCTCGGGCGTCCAGACCGTCAAGTACGGCGCCACCAAAGACTACGTGATGCGTCTGACCGTGGTTCTGCCCCACGGCGAGATCATCCACACCGGCTGCAAGGCGCCCAAATCTTCATCCGGATACGACCTGACCCGGCTCTTCGTGGGCTCCGAAGGCACCCTGGGCATCGCCACAGAGGCCACCCTGCGGCTGGCCGGCATCCCGGTCCACCATCTGGCCGCCACCATTACCTTCAACCGGCTGGAGGCCGCGTCGGAGGCTGTGGCGGTGATGATGGGATCGGGTCTGGAGCCGGCCGCCCTGGAGCTGTTGACCCCGGAACTGATCCGGCTGATGAACAGGGAAAAGTCCCTGAACCTGCCCGAGACGCCGTCGCTGTTCTGTGAATTTCACGGCATCAGTGCAGCCACTATAAAGGAAACCGCCGCCCTGGCCGAAGAGCTGTGCAGGGACTGCGGCGCCACCGGATTTTCATTCGGCGTCACCGAGGATGACCGCCGGCAGTTGTGGCGGGCGCGCCATGAAGCCTGGGAGACCATCCACCGGGCTCATCGCGGCAAGGAGACCCTGATCGTCGATGCCGCCGTGCCCATATCCAGCTATCCGCAGATGGTCGTCTTTTCCCAGAAGCAGGTGGATGCCCATGACGCGGTCGGCTATGTCTTCGGCCATGCCGGCGACGGCAACCTTCACGTGGTTCTGGTGGGCGATCCAGCCCACGGCGATGAATGGCGGCGTCTGGAACAGATCAATGAGGCCATCGTTTCCCGCGCCATCGAGAAAGGCGGCACATGCACCGGCGAGCACGGCATCGGCATCGGTAAGCGCAAGTACATGCGCCGGGAGCACGGCGCAGGCTACGACCTGATGCGGCGGATCAAAGATCTTTTCGATCCCAAAGGACTGATGAATCCGGGCAAGATATTCTGAATCTCCCCGATCCGCCCCCGGGGCATATCGGCCAGGGTATCCGGATCGATGATACGCCCCTGCACGCCGGGCAGCGGCAGTCCGATGGAGCCGGGCTTGCGCTGCCCATGCAGGGGGTTGGAGAAATTCATGCCGGTTTCCGACATGCCTTCGCGCTCCACCGGTTGCTTGCCGACGATGCGGGCGATCCTTTGAAAATCCCCGGCCGGCAGGGGCGCCGATCTTCAAAATGGCGAGGTGGGCGACGATGAAAAAGCCCGACTTGTTGAGAAAGAGCACAACCCGATCTCCTTTGGCAACTCCCGTTTCCAGCAAGGCGGCCATGCAGCCGTTGACGTATTGATCCAGGTCGCGGCAGGTCATTTCGGTTTCGAGGCGACCGCCGCGAAGAAATACGAAGGATGCCTGGTCCCCTCGGATGGAAAATACATCTGCAAGCCGATGAGTCAGCGTTCCAGGAAACATGATCATTATCCTTGTTTTGAATGACCATAACGTGCCACGATATCGTGTCGACCCGGGAGTACCATACGGTATGGCTGAAGTTGCGCCAAGGTTCAAGTGTTTACATTTCTTTACATTACTAGATATTTCTTTAATTGATTTTATGGGCTCTGTCGGTAAAACATGGGTTGTCGAAATCGGCCTGCCTGATAGTCGAAACATAGAGGCCTGAATGGACCGGATATGATTATTCATCGGAAAAGCCAGTCCGGGACTTGCCGGCAGGCTACAGATATGCTTTTCTAACTTTCGAGTTGAGCCTGGAAACATGAACGTTACACCTACCCTTTGTATCTGCTCCTGTCCCGGTCGATGGATACTTCCGGTCCTGTTTGTTCTTCTGTTCCTTTTCGCAGCCGGTGCCTGCAATGACTCGGGTGACGACGACAACAACGGAAGATGCGACAGCAATGCCGGTGTCGAAATCAAGCCTGTCGCGATTTCAGGCTGCGATGGTCTTTCCCCGGGGTCCGAGGACTGTCACTTGCGCATGATGTGGAATGCCGCCGAATGTTGCCCGGGCCAGCCGTGCGATCGCCTGGTCGTTTTCTGGGCGGGCGGCAATCAATTGTGTGACGATGTGGACTCCGGCAACGTCGGTGCCTATGATTTGCTCCTGGGTCAGTTTGCTGAGCGGGGTTTTGTCGCGGCCTGCGCTCAACCTTATACGACGGATGAAGCGGGCGGCGCGTATCCTTACCACGTAGAATGGGATCGCATGCACCACTTGATGCAGCGACTGCGCAGCGAAGCATCAGACATATGGGATGGCAGCCACCTCCTCATCTCGGGCGCCAGCCACGGCGGCACTGCGCCGATGGTAATGATCGCCACTCACCGTGCATTGCACGACTATGCGTCCGTATGGACCGGCTCGACTCATACGGCTGTCATCATGTTCGACGGCATATCAAATCCCCGCACGCTGGATGAGTGGGCAGGCAGTCAGGACGTGGGGTCGAGCTGCGGTCTCTTCCATCGTCGATGGGTGGGTCGCTATCGTGACGGCGCGCCCCTGATCCATTCCTGCTCGAACGACGCCTGTTATTGTTCCAATCCAAATCATGCTGCGGACTGGGTTCTGGACAGCATCCTCCCTGAAACCGTCGATCCCGACAGCCTCTATGCCTGCGAAGACTTTATCCAGGAATCGGAGCCCACGCTGTACCGCTTCGTGAGTTGTTCCGGAACGCCGGGCTCCCCGGCGTGCGGCACTACTGGTGGTGATATCGTCCCCGATGAGCAACAATCGGCGCTGTTCAATGCGCTGAAGACCTGCGACGGTGTTATCGCCAGCTACGTTCGCTATGATTGTCCGCATCTTGTCTGCGGCGGCTTCGAGACCGATACCAATTGCGGCGGCGCCGACGCGCTCGACTGGCTGATGGAAAATGGGTGGTAACTGCTTTGAACAAAATCCCCGATCCGGCCGCTGCCGGTTTGGGGGTTTTCGTTTTGAGTCCTAATTTTTTGATTGCTCCAGTATTCCCCACAAAGAGCTGTGTTTGAGGGCTTTCCATGGGCGCCTGGTTTCAATCAGCGATGCACCCAGCATAATGCCGATGCCAATGATGGCCAAAACCAGCCATGCGTGGCCGATGTGCATCCGGAAGGCCAGGATGATCAGATTGCCCAATCCGATGAGGCCTGCCGATCCGCCGATAAACAAGACCGGTTTTTCGGCAACCAGTGTGCCGAGAACCAGGATGGCGGCAGCTGTCGCGACGGCCATGACAGAGGCCGGTATGGTCGCCTGGCTGCAGTGAGCGGCAATGACGCCGGCCAGGGCGGTCAATGCAGCCGCCATCCTCTGGTAGCGGGCTGTTTTGCCGGAGGTGATAAACGAGTGCCCCGCCAATGCCGCCGCAAGTGGAAGGAGGCCGAGATAGACGGCCGCGGCATCGCCGATATCAAAGGAACCCAGTATCTGGGTAAAACAGATCCACCAGCCAGCCGCTATCGCCGTCAGTCCGGCCGTCCGATTTGTGCGTCTGGCCCAATTTTTACGGGCGACCCTGCCCCAGTAGAACGTGAAGCATGTACCCGCCACAAGGAGCATAATACCGTAATAGGCGGGATCCATGGGGTAGAAGAACGACCGCCCGATCATCACCGCCGGCGGTCCCGCCAGCATCAATCGGGAGGCGTGCCCCTCGAAGCTGTCCAGGCGGAAATCTTTTCTCAGTCGCCCGCTGTCTGCCCAGAACAGAGCACCGGTGACCAGGATGATGATGGTGCTGATCCAGAAGTCGAGCCGCAATGGTATCAGCATGCACAGGTTTGCCAGCGTGTACATGATGGTCAGGATGCCGGCGTGCGGCCGCGCAAGAATCCTGAATGCCAGATGACTCATCGGTATGATGATCATCAAGGTTATCCCGGTGACCAGCAGAAGCATGGAAGAGTTCGTCAAGGTGAAAACAAGCGGCTGAGGCATGCCGGCCGGCGGCGAGCCGAACATCGAAAAAAACATAGCACCCAGCTGAGAAGAGAGCACCGGAAAAGAAGCCGCCGCCAGACCAAGAAACAGGCGGGCGCCTTTTTCTTCTTTGAGAAGATTGCCGGTAACCATTCCAAAAAGACCGAGAAGCAAACACACCGCCAGCATGATCCAATGACGCGTCATGGGGGAGAACGAATAGATGCCCTGGTACATAAAGGCCAGGGCGGCCGCCGCCAGAATGATGCTTCCACTCCAGCGCAGGACCTGTGCCAGCTTAAGCCCGCGCCATAGATGCGCCGCACTTTTTTGGGTTTCCTTGGCTGGTGTCAGGTCAATATCAAGAAGATGATCATCCATTGTCAGGCTTGGATTGGGTATGGGATTCATTCCTTTTTCTCCTTATTCGGCTCAGGGGTTGCAATGATCTCTTCCAGGACCAATCGCAATGCCTGCTCCTGCTCGGCCGCATCAAATTCATGGTCAAGAGGGTCTTCGCCGGAAGCGGGCAATTGGGCGTGCAGCTCGCTGGCCACCACATCGGTTTCCCAGCGTGTGAATAAATCGTCGATATCGCCTTTAAGACCGGTTTCGGCATATTGCATGGCATGAACGGCCTCTGCACACACCTGCCTGCCGGTCAGCTGTTGATGACGACGCTTGTGCGCTTCCAGTTTTTGCAGAATGTGATCGACGTCCCGGGCCATCCTGTCTCTGAGATGTCCGGCCTGCTCCAGGTTTTTTTGGGCCTGTTCCCGGCGTTGCCTGCATGCCGTCAGGCGGGCCACGCACTCCAATGCCTTTGCTTCATCCGAGCCATGAATCCGGCGGGCGCGCTCGGTCCACAATTGAATCTTTTGGCTTAACTCACGGACATTCTCTTCAAGCCGGGCGACCTCGCTGTCCACATGTGCCAACCGGACTTTGGCCTTGGCCACGATCCTCTCGTATTCCCGGATATAGGCGTTGGAAAGGGCCTCTCGATTTTCGAAGCGTCCGGCCACGGCATCGATTTGGGAATTGATGTTCACAGCAATTTTCTTAAGAAGTTTCATTTAGGCCTCCTCATATTATTTATGTTCGGCTCTCGAATTTACTGCTGTGAATTTCACACATCGTGCCAAATGCGAATATAATAAAATAGACGCATAATTACAGTATGTTAAATGTATATACGCTGTTGTAGTGCGATAGCGCTATGTACAATTAATGATTATCGAACAATCATTAATTGTACATAGGCGGTGATTCTTCTTAAGGGATGAGAATGTGGGTCATTCAGGGTGAAGATCTCTCTTGAGGTCTGCCTAGGGAACCCTGCAGCAACACATTAATACTAATGAGTAGCTGCAGGTGCCGGCCGGTCCTTTGTAGTAATAGCCGGGAGGACAGGGCCCGCCGCAAACCTTGATACAACCTGAACAAAGAACATATTTTGCATTGCCTTCAATGACGCAATCAGGCCTTGTTTTTATGGAGATATCCTGATTCGTGATAAAGATCCCTAATTGAGTCCCTTCGTAAAGCTGAAACGGCCCAATTTCCTCATTAAGCTCGCCCGCTATTTTAGCCGTTCGATCGCCTTTCAAATCGGAAACCAAAACCTTTCCATCGATTTTTTCACTACACCCGACAGTGATATAATACTCATCTAAGCCGAGTTCCAGATGGTACGGGAATAGTTCTCCATTCTCATAGTTGAACTCAATGGTCGGATACCCTTCATCTCTGGCGGAGACAATGGTTCTATTTTCACCGGTCATATCCTTCCTCCTTTAGATAAAATCGTGCATCTTTTTGTTAAAGGCTATCAAAAGGGTTTGCAAAGAATTGATTTTGCTATTCAGCTAGAAGCGAAAATGAAATCCTTCACAGCAGCTGTAACATGCTATCACGAGTTCATCAAATTATGATGATTGAGTCAATTGAACTGTTTGAGATTATAAAATCGAGGATTGCTATTGTTTTTTTAACGCCAATTGAGAAAATGTGTCAATCTTTAAATTCAGCTCGGAAAGTTGTTCCAGCGCTGGATTTTCCGATGGCATCTTTCCCGCCACTGCCAGGCGACTTCCAGGGACGAATTATCACCCGCCTATGACGAATTCCTTGACAATCGACTGGGGATTACGGATTTTGGAAAAATACGATAAGCGATTGACCCAAGGCTTGAACCGTTTTTTTCAGGCAGGATCGTACCTCGAACTCTTGAGAGGCGCCATGGCAGAAAAGCAATTGATCCGAAACCTTCAACAGATCGTCGGCAAGGATAACGTCTTGATGTCCCGGGCGCAGAGCGAGCTTTACAGCTACGATGCCTCGCTGGCCCGCGGTGGTCACGGTGTCGTTGTGTTTCCGGCGACGACCGACGAAGTCTCGCAGGTCGTGCAGGCGGCTCAAAAGGCCGGAGTGGATTGGGTGCCCCGGGGATTCGGGACCAATTTGTCGGGCGGAACGGTGTTGCCCGGTTCGGGGATCGTGGTGGGGCTGACCCGGTTCAACCGAATCCTTGAGATCAGTCCATCGGGGCGCTATGCCGTGGTGCAACCCGGTGTCACCAACCTTGAGCTGCAGACGGCTCTGGCCGACGTCGGCTTTTTCTACGCGCCGGATCCCGCCAGTCAAAAGGTGGCGACCTTGGGCGGAAACGTGGGTGAAAATTCGGGCGGTCCCCACTGTTTGAAATACGGCGTGACCACCAATCACATCATCATGTTAGAGGCGGTGCTGGCGGACGGCCGGATCGTGCGGTTGGGGGCTCCGGGCCTGGATCCGCCCGGTTTTGATCTGCGCGGGGTGTTTGTGGGCAGCGAAGGCACGTTTGCCATTGTCACCGAAGTGATGGTGCGGATCATGCCCCAACCCGAGGCAGTCATCACCCTGCTGGCCGTATACGATACGGTCGCCGATGCGGCCCGTTCGGTGGCCGACATCACCGCCGCCGGTATCGTTCCGGCCACTCTTGAAATGATGGATGCCGCTGTCATTCAGGCCGTAGAGGAGAGTTATGCCTGCGGATATCCCCGGGACGCCGCCGCCGTCCTGATTATCGAGGTTGAGGGACCGGCGGCCGGACTGGAGGGCCAGTCGCAGCAGATCCGGCAGCTGTGCCTTCGCAACAAGTGCCGAAACATCCGGCAGGCCAAAGACAATGCCGAACGCGACCGGCTGTGGGAAGGCCGTCGGGGCGCTTTCGGTGCGGTGGCGAGGCTGGCTCCCAACTACCTGGTCAACGACGGCACCGTTCCCCGGGACCGGTTGCCGGAGGCCCTGGCAACAGTGGCCGCCATCGTCCGGGATTTCGGTTTCGAGCACGGCAATGTCTTTCATGCCGGCGACGGCAATCTTCATCCGTTGATTTTCTTTGACTCCCGCGACGCAGACCAGATGACGCGGGTCGAAAAGGCCGGTTGGCGGATCATGCAGACCTGCGCCGATCTGGGGGGCACCATCTCCGGCGAACACGGCATCGGCCGGGAAAAGATAGAGGCCATGCGCATGGTGTTCAGCGAAGCGGACCTGGACGCTCAGCGCGGGGTGAAGTCGGCCTTCGACCCGGACCATCGGCTCAATCCCGGCAAAGTGATTCCGCCGCCGCTGCGAAGCGGGGAGCCGGATCCCTACCCGCCGGACTGCGCCTGCCGTCCGCTCTGTAATGCCGAAGGCGAGCAACGGTTGCAGGAACGAATAAAAAAAGCCATCTCCGACCGCAGCGGATTGCTTCCCCTGGGCGGCGGCACGTTGCGCGACTTCGGCAACTATGATCCGATGCCTCTTGACGTCGTCGAAAGCCGAGACCTGTCCGGCATCGTGGAGCACAATCCGGCCAACCAGGTGGTGACGGTCGAGGCGGGCATGCGCCTGGCCGAACTGCAGCAGTTTCTGGCAGGCCATAACCAGTGGCTTCCCCTGCGGCCGCCGCTGGCAGGGGGGGCCCATACCCTGGGTGGGATTGTCGCTCTGGGTCATTGCGGTCCGGAGCGTGTCTCTTACGGCGCCCCCCGGGATTTGTTGCTGGGGCTTCGCTTTATCAGCGGAGAGGGACGCGGCATCAACGCCGGCGGCCGGGTGGTTAAAAATGTGGCCGGCTACGACATGACCCGCCTGATTGCGGGGTCCGCCGGTACGCTCGGCCTGATCACCCAGGCCACGCTTCGGGTGGCCGCCATTCCCGAACGGTGCCGCGTGCTGAAGGGCCGCGGGGCTCTGGCCGACTGCAGCCGCGCCGCCCTGGACCTGTTGTCGTCCGACAATCCGCCTGTTTTCGCCGTGGGGCTGCCTGAAACTGCCGCAGACGGCCGCGGCATATGGACGCTGGGGGTTGGCTTCGAGGGATTTCCCCGGCAGGTGAGCGCCCAGCTGGAACGATTGAATCGCCGGTATGAACGATACGGGCTGACGGCGGAATCCCCTGAACGCTTCGACTGCTATGACGGCTGGATCGGCCCTCGCAGTGCCGATCTGGTTCGGCGGGACTTTCTGTGCCGCGTCCATTGCCGTCCGGACCGGCTGCCGGCCTTTTTGGCACAAAGTGCCCAATCCCTGCCAAACGCCGTTTTACGGGTCGATTTTGGAAGCGGCTGCACTTGGGCGGCGTTTGATGCGATGGATGCCGAGCGGTGGCATGTTTTGACCCAAACGGCCGCCCGTCATCAGGGGCATGCCTTGCTGGTCAAAGCCAGCGACGAATTCAAACAGGCCCACGACGTCTTTGGGCCGCCGCAGACGGGATGGGACGTCATGCACCGCATCAAGGCCGTGCTGGATCCCCATCGCATTTTTTGTCCCGGCCGGATGCCGGGAAGGGTATAAGCCTCACAAGGATAGATCAGGAGACGCGCCGTTGCCAAACAGACACGCCACCGATATTGACGCCAGCTACGATGAGATCGCCCAGTGCAACAGATGCGGGTTCTGCCAGGTCGCGTGCCCGGTGTTCCGCGCCACCGGACAGGAAACCGGAGTCGCCCGTGGTCGGCTGGCCATGCTGCGGGCGATCATCGAAGGCCGTCTGGACTGGTCGGACGACATCGAAGGCCCGTTGTACGACTGCCTGCTGTGCGGGGCCTGCACCGCCAATTGTTTTCCAGCGATCCCCACGGTGGACCTGCTGGTCAATGCGCGCGCGGCCTATCTGTCGCGGGTGGGACGCAAGCCTGTTCACCGCCTGCTCTTCGACCACCTGCTGCCCTATCCGCGGCGGTTGCGTTGGGCGGCCAGGGCCCTGTCGCTGGGCAAAAGCAGCGGTATGGCCGACCTGGCCCGCGCCCTGGGGTTGTTGCGGGTTTTCGGCCGCCATCTGATCCAGGCCCACGAATTGATCGCCGAGATGCCGGTGCGGGCCTTTCGCCGCATATATACACCCGGCCGGTACAAAGGGGAGGGCACCGGTCCGGATGTCGGCTATTTTGTCGGTTGCGGTATCGACTGCATGCAGACGCAGGCGGGGCGGGCGACCTTGGTCCTGCTGCGCCGCATGAACCGCAGCGTTACGGTGATGGATAACGGCTGCTGCGGTATGCCGGCCTGGTCCTATGGCGATCTGGCCGTCGCGCGTCATCTGGCCGCAAAAAATATGGCGGTGTTGCATTCCGCCGATGTCGATCGGATTGTCACCGATTGCGCCAGTTGCGCCGCCTTTCTCAAACAATACCCCAGCCTGTTCGATGCCGCCGATCCACGCCGCCAACAGGCCCTGTCAGTGGCCGCCAAGGTGCGGGATATGGTGGAATGCCTGGACGCCGGCGAGGTTGTCCCGGCCCGGAGCAAGAAAAAAGTGAGGGTCACTTACCACGATCCCTGCCATGCGGTGCGGGGCCAGGGTATTGTGCACGCTCCGCGCGACTTCCTCAAAGGGTTGTCTAATGTGGAGTATGTGGAACTGCCCGAAGCGGATTGGTGTTGCGGCGGTGCCGGATCCTATGCCCTGGAGAACGCTGTCCTGGCCAACCGGGTTCTGGACCGCAAAATCGAGAATGTTCGCAAGACCGGAGCCGATCTTCTGGTCACCGCCTGTCCGGCCTGCATGATCCAATTGGCCTATGGCATCCGCAAACACCGGCTGGGTGTCGCCGTGCGCCATATTTCCCAGATGGCCGCCCCTGACCCGCCCTGGTCGATTACCTGAATTGAGACGGCAATGCCGTAAAGAAAGTTGAGTGATAAAAAAAGGTCCTTCCAGGGGCGGAAGGACCTTGGATGTCTAGTCGTTGGTAGGCTTGCCAGACGGATCTATGCTTGATATGCGTCCATGGCCGCCTGTTGGGCGCCGGGCCTGGGGGAGGCGCCTCGTTGATGCAGCACGGCCTCCAGAGCCGACAAAAAGAGCAGCACGTTGCGGCGACGGCAGGAATGGCCCATCAAGCCAACGCGCCAGGCTTTTCCGGCAAAATCTCCCAATCCGCCACCCAGCTCGATGCCGAATTGCTTCAGCAGTGCTTTGCGCACCGGCAGGTCTTCAACGCCGTCAGGTATCCAGACGGTGTTGAGCATGGGCAGACGAAGCTCGGGCGCCACCACCATGGACAAGCCCATGGCTTCCAGGCCTGATACCAGGGCTTTGTGATTGCGCAGATGGCGCTCCCAGCGTGCCTCCAGCCCCTCCTCGGCGACCAGGCGCAATGATTCCCGCAGGGCATAAATCGCATTGATCGGTGCGGTGTGATGGTATTTTCGGTTGCTGCCCCAATAGTCCTGCACCATGGTCATGTCCAGATACCAGCTGATCACGGGGGTTTTACGGGTCTTGAGGGCTTCCATGGCCCGTGCGCTGAAAGAGATGGGCGACAGGCCCGGAGGGCCCGACAGGCATTTTTGCGTGCCGCTGTAGGCGGCGTCGATCTGCATGCGGTCCAGCGCCACGTCCATACCCCCCAGGGAGGTCACGCAGTCCACTAAAAAGAGCGCTCCGGCGTCGCGGGCAATGCCGGCCAACTCCTCCAGGGGCTGGCAGACGCCGGTGGAGGTCTCCGCATGCACCACGGCTACCAGCTTGGGGCCGCGGCCTTTGATGGCCTCCCGGACCGTTTGGGGATCGATGGCCTCTCCCCACGGCGCATCCACCCGGATCAGCTGACCGCCGATGCGTTGGACGATATCGGACATGCGCGTGCCGAAAACGCCGTTGACGCAGACCACCACCTCATCGCCGGGCTCGATCAGATTGACGAAGCATGTTTCCATGCCGGCGCTGCCGGTGCCCGACACCGGGATGGTCAAGGCGTTATCGGTCTGATACAGATAGCGCAGCAGCTGCTGGGTTTCGTTCATGATGTCCAAAAACACCGGGTCCAGGTGGCCGATGCAAGGCGCTGCCATGGCCTGCAGCGTACGAGCCGGAACATCGCTGGGGCCGGGTCCCATCAGTAGACGGAAGCCCGGGTCAATGTCTTTGTAGGTTCCGGTTACGGCCCCTCGGGTTGGTTTATCCATTGCGCATTTCCTTTCTTGCCGCGCCAGATCAGCTCAGCGAAACATTGGGCTGCCGGAGCGATCGAAAGCTGAACGACGCTGTATATCAATGAAAATATCGTTGCACGCGTCCAACGTATCTGCGGCAAAACGCTTGCCAGCACCGATAAAAGCAGACGCAGCCGGCATCCGGATTCTTGTGAGTTGAAGTCAATTAAGCCTATCTCTGGGTCTATGTCAATTGGAATCCAGCGGCACGACAATGGTAAACAAACCATACGGGGTCGCATCTTCGTTGTTCAATTTATTCAACGAATAGTGAATAATTGAGATGTGACCCCGTGTTCTTCCTGACCCCGTGTTCTTCCGTCAACTTGTGGATGTTTTCGTGAATAGACCCCTCAGGGGTTTGAACCAAATGCCGCTTAAAAGCCAGGAATAGAGATAGGTGCCGATGATGATCAGTGCAAATGCTTTGGCGATGTCCCACGAGGTGCCGTCCAGAGAAAAGCCGGGGACGTAACCGAACAGAAACGGTCCTAAATAGAGAAACTTGGCGAATTTGAACGAGGCGAATGCCGTCCGCCACATGTTGGCTTTGGCGATGGTGGCGCCGGCAAAGGCGGCAATGCAGACCGGTGGTGTGATGTTGGAATCCTGCGACAGCCAGTAGACGATCATGTGGGCTGCGATTTCATTGACTTCCAAATGAATCAGGGCGGGTACCGCCACCACGGCCGTGATCAGGTAAGCAGCGGTCACCGGCACGCCCATGCCTAAAATCAGAGAGGCGAAGGCGATGAGCAGAATCGTCAACCACAGACGGCCGGAGGCAAGCTCAATGATAATATCGGCAAAGGTGAGCATGAGCCCGGAATAGGTCAACACGCCGATGATGATGCCGATGACGCCGACCGTGGCGCCGATTTTCAGGCTGCTTTCGGCGCCTTTGCGGGAGGCTTCTACGAATCTGACCAGCTCCGTTCTGATGTCCGCCCCCCGGCGATGGCGAATCAGTGCGATGCCGACGGCCGCGATCAGACCGACAACCAGGATGCCGTTGCCGGTCAGAAACGATCTGATCTTCTGGGCGGCCGCCGCACCTGCCACAGAAGAGGCCAGCGGCGCCAGCCAACTCGCGATGAGTATCAGCGCCATGACCCACACGATGCCCAGGTCGATCTTGGTATCCTGGGTTTTGTGGCTGACGGCAACGCAGGTGGCCATGCCGATAATGGCTGAATAGCCGGGTGAAAAGCCGTACAGCATCAAGACGGTGATGACCACCAGGGGGGCTATGTAGAGCCACTGCTGCTTTAAAATCTCAAGGGCGCTGTGCTCGCTTTTTTCGCCCACAATATTGTGCTTCTTGGCTTCATAATGCACCATGATGAATACGCTGAACACGTACATCAGGGCCGGAAAAATGGCTACCAGCATGATCTTCGAATAGGGCTCTCCGGTCAGTTCGGCCATGATGAAGCCGCCGGCGCCCATGATGGGCGGCATGAACATCCCCGATATCGACGCCGCCGGTTCGATGCCGCCGGCGATATGGGGCTTGAATCCCGCCTTTTTCATCATGGGGATGGTAAACGTCCCGGTGGAGACCGTGTTGGCGATGGCGCTGCCCGAAATGGAGCCGAACAATCCGCTGGCGATGACCGACACCTTGGCCGGCCCGCCTATGCGGTGGCCGACGGCCGCCAGGGGAAAATCGATGAAGAAGCGCTGCGCACCGCTGCTTTCGAGAAACGCGCCAAAAAGCACGAACAGGATGACGTAGGTGGCCAGTACGTTGGCCATGATGCCGAAGACGCCGTCGCTCTTGTAGAATATGCTGGTGCACAATCCCTGGAAGGAGTCGCCCGCATGGGCGATCAGATCGGGCATATACGCCCCGTATACGCCGTATAGCAACAGAATGGTGCCCATGACGACAAACACCGTGCCCACCACCCGCCTTGCCAGCTCGATGCCGATGAGCACGCCGATGACCGCCACGAACATGTCGAAGGGGGTCTCGGCGCCGGTGCGGTAGTTGATAGCTTCGAAATTGATGATCCAGTAACCGATGGAAAAGATCGACAGCAGAATCAGAATGTAGTCGACGATTCTGAAGATCTTCGTTTTCGATTTATACGTCATGAAAATCAACACATAGGTGATGATGACATAAATGCCCCGGTGAAACTGGGTGGCCGCCGGTTTCAGGACTGCTGAATAGGAGTAAAAGAGGACCATACTGACTGCCAAAACGTCAAAAATGATTTTTTCAACTTTATTCAATTTGTCGTACACGGTATTACCCCCATTCACTTACCGTCACGCTGTCCGCATGACACCCCAACGTGGATGCTTGCAGCGTTCAATAGGCTGATTTAAGCGGCTACAGATTCTGAAACAGTTCTGAACAGATACTAACTATATCTGTATCCTTATCGAATTTCAATATTCAGTCCCATCCGCCCGACCGTTGCAGGTGGAAAGCATATCATACGCCAGATATGAGCGGTTTAAAAATGGCGCAGGTCGTCCATATCTCTTACGTGCATGCTGAAAACGACGCGTCGTCGCATGGAGTCTGACCGGTGGAGCCGGTTTTATTGTTTTTACCGCGTGCAAAGCACGCGGTAAAAACGTAAACGATCGGAGACGTGCCGTCTCCACTTCAATTTGCGGCCATTGGCCGCAAATTGAAGCCCCCCCCTTGGGTATAGTTCGTTTACTTCAGCATTCCCTTTTCTTTCCAGAATTTTTCAGCTCCGGGATGAAAAGGTGTGACGATATTGGTCGCACCGGTTTCCAGGCCCATGTTTTTAAACGTCTTTTTCTGACCGTGCATATGCTTCAACCCTTCTTCCGAGTAGATCAGGGTCAGCAGATTGTAGACGACGTCCGCTGGTACATTGGAATTGGCCACCCACAAGGCACTGTCCTGGAACGAAGGCGCATCGTAGTCAACCCCCCGATACGTACCCGCCGGAACAGCGAGCTTTCCAAAGTAGGGGTACTTTTTGTAAAAACCGGTCGCTTCGGCATCGGCATTCAAGTCGAGCAGTGCGATATCGTTGGTCTGGGCCGCCATGATGACAGCACCGCTGGGAAATGCGGTAAAAAGCCAGAACGCATCCAGCTGATTGTTGCCGAAGGCGGCGGCGGCGTCATTGTAGCCCATGGCGTTGCGCTCGATCTTGTCCCATACGCCCATATGGGAAAAGAACAGTTCGCAGTTGGCAAACGCTCCGGATCCGGCATTGCCGACGCCCACTTTCTTGCCCGCGAGATCCTTGACGCTTTTGATATCGCTGCCCTTGCGAACCACCAGTTGGGCCGGCGCACCGTAAAGCCAGGCCACCGCCATGACGTTGGTGTACTTTTTGGTGTCATTTTTCATCTTGCCGTTGCGGCCCAGCCAGACATGTCCCGAATATACGGTGCTGAACTGCTGCTTGCCGGCATCGGTTTTGCGCAGGTTTTCAACGGAGCCCGCTGATGTCTGGGCCTTTACCGTCACGCCTTTGAGTCCTTTGACCGGTTTGTATACCTGGATGCCGTTGGCCACTACCTGAAACGTCCCACCGGCAGGCCCGCCGCCAAAGACATACAATTTAGCGAAAGCACTGGTGGAAAATACAAAGGTCATTGCGATAATCGCAACCATACCGATAATCATTGTGACGTGTTTCTTTTTCATAGAGATCTTCCTCCACTGATTGGATAATGATGATTTTAGATGATGTTGTCTTTTCGATAGACGGTTCACAAGCCTGCTCTGCCCACCACCTCCTTTCACTGCAAAAAGGGTTTAGAGCGCATCATCTTTTATTCCAAAACCCGAAACCCGGGTGGTTTTTTAAAGGGCGACGTGGCCAGGTTTTCAGGCCACACACACTCGAATTTGCCGTCGATCACCTGAAGCACTTGTGTCGGCAGACTGTTCTGCCGTTCAAACTTGCCGTAGCTTAAAAACTTGACCGGACCGAACGGCGATTGCATATCGGTTTGATCCAGTGCCCGCCGGATATCGACGGGATCAAATGAGGCCGCTCTTTTCAGCGCATCGGCCGCAACGAGAAGCGCCGAATAGGCTTCCGCACCATGATAATCCGGGGCGATACCATATTGTCGAACATACTGTTCATAATAGTACCGGGTACCGGGATAATTCAGCTCGTGGATCCATAGGGTGGCGGTTACCAGGAGTTCGGCCACAGGCCCTGCTTTTTGGATGAATTTTTGATGTGTGAAACCACCGGCGCCGCCGCACAGCAGCGAATGGATACCGGATTCGCGGATGGTTTTGACCAGCAGCGCCGCGTCGTTGAGGTAAGATACCATGTAAACCACATCCGGGGGGTCCTCTTTCAGGGGCGCCAGAATTTTTTGAAAATATTCGGTTTTCAGGCGTTCTTTGTGATAGGGTACGATGGCGCGCAGATCAATGTCGTTTTCCCGGCAGAATCCCATCATTCTGAGCGCGCCGCCGGTTCCGTAAGGACTGTTTTCATAAACGATGGCCATCGATCCGGGTTTGATCTGTTTTAGAAAGAAATCCTCCAGTGCGGTAGTATATTGGCTGGCCGGCGCGTTGAGACGGTAGACATTTTTCCATTTGCGCTGCGTGATCCGGTCGTCCGCGGCTGTACACACGAGAAACGGCATGTCCAATTTATCCGCAATTCCGGCCATGTAGACCGTATTGCTGCTGTGGTAGCCACCGACCAGCATGACGGCGCCGTGAGTTTTGACCAGCTCTTTAACGACGTTCTGACCCGGCGTTCGCTCACCGCGGTCATCGGCATAGACGAGTCCAAGCGGTCTGCCGTTGATGCCGCCGGATTCATTGACGATTTCCAGTGCCATTTCAAACGACTGTTTCATCATGGTTGCATACGGATAGCGCGAAGAATGAGGAATGCCGATAATCAGCGGTTCGGTCGATTTGGGAGTATCCTGGGCAATCGCAATTCCGGCAGCACATAAAATGGCGGACAGGCAGATGGTAAGTTTTATCCTAAACGTCATAACCCCTCTCCTATAAGCCCGAGTTTATATGATACCATTAGAAATAGAGATGTTCGATTGATGCCGCTCGCCCATAGGCGCGGCACCAGAGGAACGGAAGTGGCGCGCGGTCAACGATTTATCTGAGTGTAGCTTATAAGGCTGAGATAAAATGTCAATTGGACTATTTCTGATTTTAGTGTCAGAAATTTTCTGACAACAAAGGGATGTGGGATCAGGTCTCGATCAGGTGGTTTTGAATGGCAAACCGGGACAGCTCGGCATTGTTGCGAAGATTCAGCTTTTTCAGCAGGCGCGCACGGTATGTTTCGACGGTTTTGATGCTGATGGTATAGGCGGATGCAATTTCGCGGTTTGTATTGCCCATGGCCAGACGCCTGAGAACCTGCAATTCCCTCATCGAGAGGGAATCGAGAGGCGTCTGCCCTTTGCGTCCGCGCGCAATTCGCAGCGCCAGCGCTTCAGCAGCCTCATCGGTCAGATAACGGCTCCCGTTGATCACCTTGCGAATGGCGATAACCAGTTGTTCCGGCGCACTTTGCTTGGTGATATAACCCATCGCTCCGGCTTCGATGGCGCGCACCACATATTGACCTTCTTCGTGCATGGTCAGGATCAGAACGGGCAGGTCTGGATATCGGCTGCCAAGTTGGCTGACAACCTCCAGTCCGTCCAGTCCCGGCATGGAAATATCGATGACGGCCACATCGGGTTCGTATCGCTCGACCTTCCGGAGCGCTTCGCGGCCGTCGGATGCTTCGGCAATGACTTCCATATCGCCGCTTTCCTCTACGATACGCCGCAATCCGGCCCGTACGATACTGTGATCGTCTGCCAACAGAACTCTGATCATCATGCCTTCGATTTCTGGTTGGTGCTGCTGCGCACATAAAAAAGATAAGAACCCGTCCTTTACGTCTCCAAGTATGTCAAACCGATGCTTTCGTGTCAATCTCATCGTCAATACAGTAGGTTGCACACAGGTGTGTTGAAAATCGATCGTATGGTTTTCAGCATATCGTGATGAATATCACTCTTAATTAGTGGTGTAAGTCACAGAAATTGTTGCTAACGTAGGCTATCGTAAGCACACTGGGAAACCGCCGGCGATCCCCTTTGCGGCTTCGAATGATAGTTGGGGCTCGTCTGATCATTATTGCGCAAGCAGGACTGAGTGTTCAGCAGCATTTCCATCAAATCCCGCCTGAGGTTTTCTAACTTTTATTCTATACCATAAAGACGCGATGGGGTTCCTTCAGACTTAGGAAAGCACTTAAGCGTCTATCAATTGATGCGAGCTTTGTACACGAAAGGGGGACGAATCATGACACCCACAATAATCGATGTATTGGGTGGGATCGCGCCTAAACTGGAGGTGTTGACCAACATCCAGTCCATCCTGTCATTGGCGATCATTCCGATTTATGCATGGTTTAATTTTAATACATGGGCCGGGGAGAAGTTTGAAACAGTGATGAACAATCCACCGCGCCATTTTACGACCTTTTCCAGGTATGTCTGGTATGCATTTCTTTACGCGCTGGTCGTGGAAACGGTCTACGTTCTATTTCTGGTTGCCCCTGGTCTTATTGAAGTGGTGACCAAAGCGTTCGACTTACCCATCCAGGTGGATACAACCAATACCGGCAAGGAAGGAAATTATCCGCTTTATCTGTTAGTTACTCTAATTGTCGTGGCGCCGAACACTCCGGGATTGAGAAAGGCCGAACAATGGATCCGCCTAAAACTGCACCGACAGGCGTTTATCCCGGCCGAGGCCGAAGCATTGATGCACCAGTTTATGATGCACCCCGCACGTTTTGAGCCGGACACCAAAACGACGGAACGGGTCATGGCCGCTATCGGTGAGGATATACCCGAAACGCGACATATTACGCGACCAGACAAACGGCTGGGACATCGCTGGTTTAAAATGAGCTATCTGTATCTCCAGCTTAATGGGTCGAAACAGGATCCGAAATTTCTGCAGTTCTTTGACCTGTGCGGCCCGACCCCGAAGAACTGCGAAAAGGAATATGAAAAGCTGCAGTTGGACATCCGGTCATACTACACCAGTAAAAAGCAGATCGGTGAGAACCCGTCCCAGAGGGATGAAGAATACCTCGATGATAGAAAAGGGGATATATCCGCGCGGTTGGATCGGCTGCTTGAGAAAGCATTCAGGTTGATCTCATGCGGTGTCCTGGCAACTCAGAAAACCCATCAAGGCCGTATAGATGCCTTTCGCTATTTCGGTCTGAATCCTGATTTCAGCGAGGGACCGCAAGTCTACGTCGATATCATACTGAACTGTGTTTTTCTGTCCACCCTGGTGACCTTTGTAACGACATATGTGTTCCATTTGATTGATCCCAAAAAGATAGAAAATATGGCCCTGGTCGTCTCATGGACGGTTGTCATGATTTTTTTAATGGGAACAAGCATCGTCAGCGCGGTATTTCTTTACCGGCGGTTGTCGATAAAAAGAAGGACCGGTCTTGCCACAAGCAATTCCACCTTTGTTTTCGGCCTTCGTACGGATATCAGTATCGGTGCCGTGGCAGGCTATTTGGCGGGATTTGCCATCATCATGTTTTATGTCCTCACTTTGACCGACAACGATATCGATGGCTCGGCGAAGATGGATTTAATAAACATCTGGCCGTGGCCGATGATACCGGCAACCACTGCGGGGTTTATTATCTATTACCTGTGTTCTCTTGGAGTTGATCGCAAGCGACTGGCTGAAGGTTCCATTCAAGGGGCAGCCATGGGGACCGTGGCGGCTTTGGCTTACATCATTTCGGCCGGGCTTCGGGGAGTCGATGTCGACTTCTCATTTCTTGCCTATTGCTCGATTGTATGCTGCCTTGTGGGGTTTGTCATCGGCTGGACCTTTCCGGAGGAATACCGGCGCAGAAGAAACAGAGATAAAGCCAGGAGTAACCGCAGGAGCAACCCCAGAATCGCGTTGGCTGCCACAGGCACGATGATTGTGGGCGATCAGAAAATTCCCTGCCAGACGGTCAACCTGTCCATGGATGGCGCAAAGCTTGCCGCTAATTGCCCCCATGAAGTGGGTACCGACGTTCTATTGGACATCGATGATGTCGGATCCATAAAGGCCGTCGTCAAGAGGAAGGAAGGCGAAAAAACATTTTTACAGCTATTTCCGACCGATGAAATATCTGGTCGTCTGGCTTCCTATCTCGGCATCGAAGGATTGGCTCCGGCCCAGGCATAACTATCCTGGATGAACGAAAGACCCGGTGGGCACATCTGATGTCAATTCAGATATGCCCACTGTATCTCCCTGGTCCCGGCGTGCGCATCCACATCGAAACGCCAGGCGGTGGGACTTCTGATGTGCCCTCCACAGCGGGCGATTTGCCGGCGCCCATCCACTTTTTTCTTTTTTATCTGTTCCATTCCATCAAAAAACAATATAAAATGACGATAAGGATATTGAATGAATTGGAATTCGATGGGATACGGACCTGTTCAATGAGCTGTGTGCAAGATGTTCAATTTTAGCAACGCAACTCGATCAAAAACGGTTCGAGTGGGCTGGTATGCATTCGGCCTTATGGCCGTCTGGACTGTTTTCATTGCCCTTTCCATGGTCTGGAATTATCAGGAAGAGATATCCGAAGCCATAGAGGGGGCCAAGATAGAGGCGCAGACAGCTTATGAAAAGGATGTCCTCTATCGGCGCTGGAATGCGAACCGCGGCGGCGTCTATGCCCAAATCACGACAACCACCCAACCCAATCCCTATCTTAATGTTCCTGAACGCGATATTACCACCCCGTCGCATCGCCAGTTTACGCTGATCAATCCCGCCTATATGACGCGCCAGTGCCATGAATTGGCATTGCAGACCACCGGTGTCAGGGGACATATCACGAGCTTGAATTGCATTCGGCCCGCCAACGAACCGGACCAATGGGAACGCAAGGCGCTGATGGCATTCGAAAACGGATCAGCCGAGATGAGCGATGTGATCGAAATGGAGGGGCAGTCGTATGTTCGACTGATGAGGCCGTTGATAACCGAAAGCGGATGCCTCAAATGTCATGGCGCTCAAGGTTACAAGGAGGGCGATATTCGTGGCGGCATCAGCGTTTCGGTGCCGCTTTCCCCTTTTTTGACCATCCATCGCACCCGAATCGTCTCCTTCATGGCCTTTCATGCGGTTGTCTGGCTTGCGGGTCTGGCCGCGGTCAGCATCGGCGGCCTTATCGTAAGCCGTCAGTTGACGTATCGGCTGCAGTCCGAGGCGGAATTACGCAACCTGGCTAAGCTTCAGGGCGTACTGGAAACGGCCGGTGCCGTGTGTCACGAACTGAACCAGCCCATGCAGGCCATTTCCGGTTATTCCGAGCTGCTGGCGATGCGGATCGGGAAGGACAGTCCGCACTATGACAGGGCCAATGCCATACTGGGTCAGGTAAAACGCCTTGGCGATATCACCGCCAAACTCATGACGATTACGCACTACACCTCCAAAGACTATCTGAGAGGCAAAATAATCGATATCGATAAGGCCTCAGCGCCAACATCGGACGAGAGCGACGAATTGGAAGCGCCCCACCCGGATGCTTCATCGTAACGTCCGGAGGCCGCCCGGCCGAATTTTACTTTTCCATTTTTTTAAAGTATACAGTGTTTGCTGGGAAAAAAGGACTGCCTCGTGCAGACCCCTGTTTTTAAGTGTCTGCATAGATTCCACGTCTAACGAAAAGGAAGATAACAGCATGATAAAAGATAGGTGGAGGTACAGGTTGAGTCGCCTTTTTGCATATCTGCTTCCCGCAATAGGTGTTCTGGTCCTGTTGTCCTGGATGCCGGCGGCGCAGGCCAAGACGCAGTGGGAGGTGTATCAGAACCTGAAGCTGTCGTATACGCCGGTCGATTTACAGGTTTCCGCAAATGGCAATTGGCTGTACATTCTAAGTGAAGAAGGCAATTTGCTGATTTACTCGGCTTCGGGAAAACTGAAAGACACCATTGCGGTAGGCCCCAATGTCGACAGGATAAAAACCGGACCGCAGGAAGGGGTTTTATTCCTGCTCAACAGCAAAGACAGCACGCTTCAGGTGGTTGGCATCAGCATCAGCGAAGAGATTGACATAGAGGGATCACCGGTCAAAGGCCCTTTGTCCGCACCGGTGACCATCGCGGTTTTCAGCGATTTTCAGTGACCGTATTGTGCGCGTCTTGTGCCGAAACTTGAGCAGGTGCTCAAGCAGTATCCCCGGCAAGTCAAAGTCGTCTTTAAACATTACCCTCTGCGCAGCCATGCTTATGCGCTGCCCGCGGCTCGGGCCGCCGTCGTCGCCGGCAATCACGGCAAATTCTGGGAGTTTCACGATCTGCTTTTCAAAAACTACAACAATCTCAGTGACAGTAAAATAGAAGAAATCGCCGTGTCACTGGGTCTTGATTCCCGTGCGTTGAAGAAAGAAATGGAAGCGCCGCAGGTTACGGACAGGATCAACGCCGACGTGCAAAACGGCAGACAAGTCGGTGTTCGCGGCACACCCACGGTGTTTATCGATGGCATCGCCCTTCGCGACAAATCGATAAAAGGTTTTACGCAAGGGATCAAGGAGGCGCTCAAGCAGCATCAAAACACGGCCGATCAATAATGGTCATGCCCGTTATCGGTCATTAAACAGGGCCGCATGCGCTGACGGCTGGCCTTTACGGCGGCCTGCCGGATTGACACGACATCGCCGATACCGCCCTTGACGAATCGGTTGTCCAGGCAGGTCGCCATGTATTCCATTCAGGAACGCTCCACACCCTGTGCGGGGACGTCGCTTCCACCACCGCGACATTGACCCCGTCTTAGCATGTATACCTCCTGAACTGCCGGTCGGCTCAAACGATGGCACGGTGCCGGCGGGTGTCTTGGCGGCCCCTGAATTGAGGCCGCAGATATCTTCTCATCACAGTTGCATCTTTTCGACCCTCACCGATAGTACAGTCGCAAATCCGCTACTCTTTCCAATCTCTTTAGAAAGCGACAATGAAAATTCCGGTTTGATTTCTTGGGGATGGACACAAGCAGGACCTGGGGCTGCGTGGCATAATCGATGCTTAGCAGTAATTAGTTGAAGAAAGACGTCAAGAAGTAATTCATGTTGACGATATTTACAACGTTATCGTCAAAGGATCGTGTTCTAATTTTTGCAAGTGGAGGATCTATGGATGTCGTCATGCTATCCAGGTTACAGTTTGCAGCGGCCACCATGTTTCATTTTTTGTTTGTCCCGTTGACGTTGGGGCTTTCTGTTCTTGTAGCGGCAATGGAGACCAGATATGTCAGGACCGGAGATGAAGCCTATCTGGGGATGACGAAATTCTGGGGCAAGCTTTTCTTGATCAATTTTGCCCTCGGGGTCGTTACGGGAATAACGCTTGAATTTCAGTTCGGAACCAATTGGTCGCAATATTCCGCCTACGTCGGCGATGTTTTCGGTTCGCTCCTGGCCATCGAGGCCTCCGTCGCCTTTTTCCTTGAGTCGACGTTCATCGGCATATGGATATTCGGCTGGAAAAAGCTGTCAAAAAAGGCGCATGCCACAGTCATCTGGCTGGTTGCGGCGGCAGGAAACGTCTCTGCGATCTGGATTCTGTTAGCCAATGGATGGATGCAACATCCCGTGGGGTATGTGATCAGAAACGGACGGGCCGAACTGGTCGATTTCGCCGCGGTGGTTTTCAATAAGTTCGGTCTGCTCGAAATTGTCCATACCATTCCGGCAGCCTATGTTCTAAGTGCATTTTTTGTCATGGGCATCAGCGCCTATCATCTGCTGAAAAAGCGGCATACGGGCTTTTTTACCAAATCGTTTCAAATGGCCCTGACCTTTGGCCTGATATGTTCGGTCCTGGTTGTGATCACGGGAGATCTCCACGGCCTGAATGTCACGAAAACCCAGCCCACCAAACTGGCTGCCATGGAATCTCATTGGGAAACCTCCTCGAGAGCGCCGGTTCATCTGTTTGCCGTTCCCGATGAAATAAATGAGAAAAACCGTTTTGAATTTGGTTCGATCCCGGGCCTGCTCAGTTTTTTGGGCTATCATGACATCAACGCGGAAGTGAAAGGCCTCAAAGATTTTCCTAAGGAGCAAAGACCCCCTGTTTTTTTGTCCATGCTTTCTTTCAGGATGATGGTTGCGCTGGGCATGCTGTTTCCCCTGTTATGTATATATGGATGGTTTCAACGCAAGCATCTGACTGAAAGCGCAACATACCTGAAAGTGATGCTCTGGGCCATCCCGCTGCCCTATCTTGCTACCACGACAGGATGGACGCTGGCTGAAGTCGGCAGACAACCCTGGATCGTTTACGGTTTATTGAAGACGTCCGAGGCGTCATCCCCGGTAGCAGGCACCCAGGTAGCCATATCGCTGATTGCCTTCATCCTGGTCTATGGTCTGCTGGGCGCGGTTGGGTTTTATTTGATGTCGGATGCCGTCCGAAGGGGCCCGGTGGTGACTGCCGGCGAAACGAACTCTGTCAACCTCGGGCCGGATAAGCCCTGACGTTGAATAGAAAAGGTTGAACAACTCTTAGGATTGAAGTCAGGGGGCAATAATGGAATTACAAACAATATGGTTCTACTTATGGGGATTGCTGTGGGCTGTTTTTTTCATGACGGACGGAGCGGACTTCGGCATTGGGACGCTTTACCCCTTTCTCGCTGAAAGTGAGGAAGATAAACGGATCATGATCCATTCAATGGGACCTCTCTGGGATGGCAATGAAGTATGGTTGATTACTGCCGGAGGCGTCACGTTTGCTGCATTTCCCACTGTCTACGCCGTCATGTTTTCATCCCTCTATTCAGCCTTGATGCTGATTCTGTTCGCCTTGATTCTGCGGGGCGTTTCTTTTGAATTCAGAGGCAAGGCGGATAACCCGACATGGCGCAACATCTGGGATGCCTGCATTTTTATCGGAAGTTTTGTACCGGCTCTTTTATTTGGTGTCGCCTTTGCAAATATCTTCAAAGGACTCCCCATTGACGGAAATGGCCTGTTTCAAGGAACCCTGCTATCGCTTTTAAATCCTTACGGGCTGATCGGCGGCGTGCTTTTTGTGATGCTGTTTCTGGTCCACGGCGCTTTATGGCTGGCCATAAGGTCCAACGACACGCGCTACCGGAAGGCATTGGCCGCCGCCAACCGGCTGTGGCCTGTTGAACTCGTGGCGGCAGTCGTTTTACTCATCGCAAGCCTCTTTTGGACCCGGTTGTATGAAAACTATCTGGCGCACCCCGCTCTTTTTATCGTTGTCCTGGTGACGGTGATCTCCCTTCTGGGGATTAAAGTGTTCCTGGTCAGAAACGCCCCTTTCAAGGCGTGGTTTGCTTCCGCTCTCACCATCGTCGGCGCAACCTTCTATGGGGTGATCGGGCTTTATCCCAATATGTTTCCATCCAGCATCGATGATCGGTACAGCTTGACCGCGCATAATGCCTCTTCAAGCCCACTCACTCTGAAAATCATGCTGATGGTCGTGCTCATCTTCATACCGATCGTTATCGTGTATCAGATTTGGGCTTATAAACTCTTTTCAGGAAAAATCAAAGCCGAAGAGCTCGGCTACGATGAGTCTTATTGAATTCGTTAAATCACCGGCCTGACGCGGTTAAAAGGCGAGCGGTAGAGCTCTTGAAGCACCAGGCTGGCGGCGCCGCGCGCCCACTCCGTATCGTGCCATTTTTGAATCACGATCCTGGTGGCGCGATGATGGGCGGGGTTGGTCTGTTTGGAAAGCACCTCTCGCATGCCGGCGAACATGAGGTCGCCGGCTTTGACCCCATTGCCGGAGATGATGATTTTTGCCGGGTTGAAGATCTGGATCAATTCCGACAGCCCCTGTCCCAGATAGCGGCCGGCGTTGTTGAAAATGGCCGTCAGCACGGTGTTGCCGGTCTGGGCCAAGGCGAGAACATCCTCATAAGTCGTGAGGGATTCGGCCGGTGAGCGGGGCCAGGCTCCGGAGGCGGCGGCCCGTTGGGCTTCCGCCAGAATCGAAAAGTCGCTCACATAGGCCTCCAGGCAGCCGCATTTGCCGCAACGGCAGGGCGGGCCGCTTTCGTTGACCA
This sequence comes from Desulfobacteraceae bacterium, assembly GCA_050291625.1. Taxonomy (GTDB): domain Bacteria; phylum Desulfobacterota; class Desulfobacteria; order Desulfobacterales; family Desulfosarcinaceae; genus JARRKU01. The sequence continues at coordinate 24,195 of JBNKKC010000117.1, read as the reverse complement.
CCATGTGCCCGAATTCAGCCGCAAATCCCCTGGCTCCGCGGTAGAGCTGGCCATTGACCACAATCCCCATTCCGACACCGTCTTCGATGGTGACCACCAAAAAGTGATCGATGCCGCGCCCCTCCCCAAACCATTGATGGGCCAGGGTGACGGTGTTGGTGTCGTTTTCGATAAAGGTGTCAATGCCCAGGCGGCTCTCCACCAACTGTTTCAAATCGATATCCCCTTGTTGGTACAAAGGCGTCCAATAGCAGGTTCCGGTCAGGCTGTCGACAAAGCCGGGGACGCCGATGCCGATGCCGGAGATGCCGCGCAGGTCCAGTTTGGCCTCTTCGACACAATGCCGGACGGCCTCTTCGATCAAGTCCGCCATGAATTCCACAGGCCGCTTGGCGGTGCGTACGGGCAGATTCACCGAACTGCGCACTTCGGCCTGCATGTCGGTGACGGCGCATGAAATCCGCGAGGCCGATAACTTGACCCCCGCCACATAGGCGGCGTTCGGGTTCATGGCCAGCAGGACGCGCCGTCGGCCTCGTACGGCGCTGTCTTCCGTCCGTTTTTCGTAAATCAGGCCCTCATCGATCAGATGCGCCGTAATGTTGGTCACCGAGGCACGGCTTTGACCGGTGATTTCGGCGATCTCCACGCGCGAAATGGCGCCGGAAATACGAATCGTATTTAAAATGTTGAAACGGTTAATAGCGCGAATCAAATCGCTGTTGGCAACAGGCATGGGCAACCATTTTTTTTGCAAATTAATTTGCTGTGTTAGATGACAAAAGTGCCGACAACTGAAATTCCGAAGCCGCAATATGGTCTGCAAGTGACGAATTCGAATGGTGGCAAACTTTTGCTCTCCAGGCAAGAATTTTATTTAGTTCCTCGTTATTTTGTTTACGAAGTAAATTAATTATTGACATTCCAGTCGAAAATTGGTTATGGGGTGCCATAGTAGCCGCTGGATACGGTTCGCCGACCTATTAAGCGGCCAATTCAACATACATAATCATCTGTATTAATACATTATTAATTCGAATAAGCATGTCAAGTGCTGGCACTTGCACTGAGATTAAAGTCGGCACTATTTAATTTAACCAATAAATTAAATAGTATTCACTGGGGAAAAAAGAGGATGATACGGCTTGCCACGCGTTGGCGCAATCGGTCGGACGGGGCAGGTCGGTATTCCATGTGAGTTTATATTTTTCTGAGGCCGTATTCAGAGGGCGGGCCGAGAACATTGGGCCGGAATCTCTCTGCGGATAAAGGCAATCTCAACGTGAAAGGGGGTGAGATAACAACATTCAGATAGGGATGCTTGATTCACCATTAAGGTTTTATCCTCATGCATCTTTACTTTCTTACGCAGAAACTGAAGGAGGAGTTGCCGATGAAGTTGTTGAAAAGTGTTGGGGTTATGGTTGCGAGTGCTTTTGTCTTGGCTATTTTCTTTTCACCGGTTCAGGCCGATTTCAGTGTCGTCGGCGATCTGGAAATCGACACTACATATACGGCCAACAGTACGGATCCTGATGCAGATGATACCGTATACGATCTGAACGGCCGCATCAAAGTGCAGCCGACGGCGCGCAAAGAAGCCGGAAACCTGTATATGGAGGCTATCGCCCAGATTTTGGCCAAAGTGGATGGCTCCGCAGGCATAGACGATTGCTGGGGCAAAATCGGCACATCGAAATTCGACGTCCAGATCGGCCGTTACGAAGCATGGAATCTTTACGATGAGAGCAACGACATGCTCATCGTCGACGCACCCACCGGGGCGGCAAGATATAAGGCCAATTACGCGCGCGGGCGGATGGACGGTGCCGGACAACTGGCGCTGCATGTGCTGCCCAGTGACGCTTTTGGTTTTGAGGTGGGGTTGGTCTATGGCCAAGACAGTGCGGATTTGGGCGGTGGGGATACCGATGTCAACCTCGTCGGTTTCCGGCCGGTGATCCTTGCCAAGTTCGGCCTTGTTGAATTTTCTGCAGGGGCGGACATGCTGACGACCACACCCCAGGATGACAACGCGGAAGGGGAGATCGCACAGGTTGGTTTTGGCGCAAGAGTCAAGGCAGTGTTCAGCATCGTGACCCTGGGGATCAATTACGCCAATGGAACAAAAGGTGGAACAGATGCCGCCACCGGCGACGATCTCGTCGATGAAACCACCAGCTCGATGGGCGGATACTGTGACCTGGCCCTTGGCAAAGGCGTATTGACCATGGGCGGTTCTTTTACGACCTTTGAATATGATGGCGACGATTACACCCAGGAGCATAACCAGTATTACGTCGCTTACGCCCATCCGCTGCCCATCGATGGGGCGGCCATCAAGTTCGCCGTATCCCAGGCGGCGGCTTCCAATGATGACCCGACGATAGAAGACAGCGATGCGTTGGCGTTTAAAGTACGGCTGAATTACAACTTTTAATGGCTTACATGTGTCGGCATGAGCTGATATCTGTTTAAAAAACCGGTTTATCGCTTATCCTTCGCACCTGTGCGGAGGGGTGGCATTCTTTAATTCAAACGGCGAACTTAATATCGATTCACTCAGAGAAAAAGAGAGAAAGATACAGCAAAAGGATGTCATCGCCAGTTTTTACCATTCCGATATGAGCGTCCGAGGCGCCGCCAAGGGTTTGGCCATGGCGGTCAAAGACGCCGTTTGGTTGTTGCGTTTCCACCCTCCGGTCGTCGGCCAATGGCCGTCGGCGGCCGGAGGGTTTTCTTTTTGGCGGCCGACGAGTATGATCTATGGGGATTGACGGCAGGTGCGGCGAAAGGGTAATAAAGCAATTGCAATGAGACCTTATCAAATCGGTATAGACCTTGGCGGCACCAAAACCGAAGCGGTGCTGCTGGACCCGGCCGGTGACGAGCTTTTCAGAAAACGGCAGCCCACCCCCCGGCAAATGTCCGATCCCGATATCTATGCCGCCATTGTCGAGACGGTTTGCGGCCTGATCGAGGAGACCACCCGGGACGTACCGACGGGAAAACCTTATACTATAGGCATCGGCATTCCCGGAATCCTCGATGCAGATACCCAAAAAATCCAAAAGGCCAATACGACCAGCCTGATCGGCCGTCCTTTTAAAGCCGATCTCGAGCAGCGGCTGGGACGGTCCGTCGCCATGGAAAACGATGCCAATTGTTTCACTCTGGCAGAGTGTGTCAAAGGCGCCGGCCGCGGTCGGCGGTTGGTTGTCGGAGTGATCATGGGAACCGGTTGCGGCGGCGGAATCTGCATCGATGGTCGAATCCACCACGGGCGTCACGGCATTGCCGGTGAATGGGGCCATTTCCCTGTGGATCCCGATGGGACGGACTGCTATTGCGGCAACCGGGGCTGTGTGGAAACATTGATCAGCGGCACCGGCGTTGAACGCAGGCACAAAGCGCGCTGCTGGCAGACCCTTTCCATGAAGGACATCGCCCGGGGCTACCGCAAAGGGGATCCTGAATGTATCGAGACCTTCAGCCGGTTTCTGGAGGATTTCGGCCGCTGCCTGGGCGGGATGGTCTCCTTTTTGGATCCGGATGCCGTGGTGCTGGGCGGCGGGCTGTCCAATATCGATGAGCTTTACACTTTGGGCCGCCAGCGCATGCAGGCATACGCGTTTCATCCTCATGCCACAACGCCGATTCTCAAACATCAACTCGGAGATTCAGCCGGGGTTTACGGGGCGGCCTGGATCGGGGTTTGAAACGATTGATGTTTCCCCACCGATAATGACATTCAAGCGAATGCGCAGGTGCGCATGTCATGTTCACCCCACTGTTGGTGTTCAGGGTACGATTCAAGCGGTTATTGTTCCGATAATTCCCTTAGACAATTTATATTGATGAAGCCGGAATCCGATGTGGTGCCGATCCCCTAACAAACAGTATTCATAGCAGATGTTTGTTTGTGAGTGCTCTGTTCACGAAAAACTGAACGGTATTTAAAATATTTAGGGATTTACAATTAGCGGGAAATAACCTATAGAGATAATTATCAATTATGGAAATACATCGTTCATTATAGAGAACAATGGTGGTGGCAAGCACTGCACCTGCTTGAAACCATACAGAGTCGATGTATGGTGCGCTCACGCCAAAACAGAAAGGAGCTTTTGGAGCAACAACCTTTGAGTAGAGACATATCGGTTTTTATCTCATCTCAGGAAGGAGGCACCCAGACCATGAAAAAAAGAGCATGTTTGATTTTCCTGTCTTTGGCGATAATTGTGAGTATATCGACCTTGTCACCCCTGATTGACCAACCCGCCTTTGCCCAAAAAGTCATTCGCCTGAAGGTGGCGAATTACTTTCCTCCCCCGGCCAACCAGTCCAAATTGATGGATGCTTTCTGCAAAGAGCTCGAGATGCGCACCAACGGGCGCGTAAAGGCGGATTACTTCGCAGGCGGCTCTTTGCTTAAAGCCACTGCGATGTTTGAAGGGGTCGTAAACGGCATTGCGGATATCGGATACTCCCATGTGTACTACACATCGGGACGTATGCCCGTGACCGAAACGACAGGTTTGCCTCTGGGTTACCCCAGCGCCTGGGTGGGCGGTCAGGTACTGAATGATTTTAACAACAAATTCAAGCCAAAGGAATTCGACAAAGTAAGGGTGCTCTGGCTGAACACCTCCACTCCGAGTGCCATCGCCTCTAAAAAGCCCATTCGCAAACTGGAAGATCTCAAGGGGCTTACCATCAGGGCCCCCGGCCTGTCCGGCGATATCATGAAAGCGCTGGGCGGCACCCCTGCTCCCACACCGATGATGGAAGTGTATGACGCCATCGCAAAGGGAGTAATCGACGGAGAGGCTTCGAATTTCGAAACACTCGTCGCCTTCAAATTCGCGGAAGTTGTCAAATACTCAACCTCGATCTGGCAGATCACTTATCCGTTTCCCTTTTATTGTGTGATGAACAAGAAAAGCTATGAGAAGCTGCCGCCGGATATCAGACTCATCTTTGACCAGCTCGTCGGAGAGTACAAAGAACGCTATATCATGATGTGGAATTCCGTCGATTTCAACGGAAAAGCGTTTGGTGAGAAAAAGGGCGTCGAATTTATCGATCTGCCTCCGCAGGAGCTGACCAAATGGAAGGCGGCTGTTGAGCCGGTGATTGATAATTATGTGAAAAAGATGGTTGCCAAAGGATTTTCGGAGTCGGAAGTTCGCGGGTGGATTGCATTCCTGCGGGAGCGCATTGACTATTGGACAAAGCGACAAATCGCGCTGCGCATCCCGTCGATCGCCGGTCCTCCGGAGCTGAAGCCCGGGGCGATCAAGTAGCAGACAGTCGAGGCTCGTGCCGCCTATCTTCACATAATTAAGGGCGGAGGGAGGTACAGGCGCCTCCCATCCTGCCGGGATTGGGCCTGTGCGTGGGGCTTGCCGCCCGCACAGGCCTGCAATAGTGAGACAAGCTCGTTGGTCGACAAATTTGCAAAGTTCAACTCTCGGATGAGCGGTTGGTGTCAGTGGCTGAGCATTGCGGCCATGCTGCTTATCGTTGCCATCACCTGCGTCGATGTCGTGGGGGCAAAGGTTTTCCGGTGGCGTCTGCCCGGCGCCATTGACATCGTGATGCTGTCCCAACTGGTGGCGATCGCTTTTGCCTCCGGTATTACGTTTATTAACGGACGGCATATTCGTGTGGAATTTTTTATCAAGCTGCTGCCGAAGCCGGTCCGGACGATTATCGACAGTGTCGTGCTTCTTTTGCTGCTGGCGCTATTCATTGTCATTATCTGGCAAGTCGGTGTGCTGGGCTATTCCTTCCAAACGTCCGGAGAATACAGTGCCACGATTCACATCCCCTATTTTCCGTTTGCCTATGGTATTGCGCTGGCAAGCATTCCCGTCTGTTTAATCATATTCGTGCAATTGATGAAAACACTGAAAAAGAGTGAACGGAAATGAGTCCAATTACTGTAGGCCTTGCCGGCATCGCCTTGCTTATCTTGCTGTTTCTGCTCAGAATGCCGGTTGCCTTTGCCATGGCACTGGTCGGATTCGCCGGCTTTGCATGGTTAACCTCCCCTGAAGCCGCGTTTAGTCTTCTGGCCAATGACATCTTTGCCACTTTTTCTTCCTATCCCTTGAGTGTCATCCCCATGTTTATCCTTATGGGGACGTTCGCCTTTGCTTCCGGTATCAGTCAGAGGCTGTTCAAGACGACCTATGCCTGGATAGGACACCTTACCGGCGGCCTGACCGTGGCGACGGTGTTCGCCTGTGCCGGATTTGGCGCGATCTGCGGATCCAGCACGGCAACGGCGGCAACCATGGGCAAAATAGCGCTTCCGGAGATGAAAAAGTACCATTACGATGACACCCTCGCCACCGGCACCGTGGCCGCCGCCGGCACGCTGGGCATTCTTATCCCGCCCAGTACGGTGCTGATCGTCTATGGCATACTGACCGAACAGTCCATCGGCAAGCTTTTCATCGCCGGAATCCTGCCGGGGATACTATTGAGCATCCTGTTTGCCGCAACCGTGGCTTACCTGTGCTTTCGCAATCCTTCGATCGGCCCTCCGGGAACGGCATCGAGCTGGAAGGAGAGGCTGAAAGCCCTCACGGGAATCATCGAGGCACTGATGCTGTTTATTCTCGCCATCGGCGGGCTGTTCGGCGGCTTGTTCAGTCCCACTCAAGCCGGAGCGATCGGCGCCGGAGGAGCCCTGCTCATCGGACTGAGCAGGCGCCAGCTCAAATGGGAGACATTTATTGAGGCGTGCAAAGAGGCCCTGCAAACATCTTGCATGGTCATTTTTATCATTACCGGGGCGGTCATTTTTGGACATTTCATGGCCGTATCCAGAATTCCTTTCGCGCTGGCCGACTGGCTGGGAGGGCTTCCCATCCCTCCCATGGCAGTCATGGGCGTGATCGTCTGCATTTACTTCATCGGCGGGTTCTTCATGGATGCCATGGGGCTTATCGTGGTCACGATCCCCATTTTCTTTCCGATAGTCGAGAAGCTCGGCTTCGATCCCATCTGGTTCGGGGTCATCATTGTGCTGGTCAGTGAGATGGGCGTTATCACCCCGCCTGTGGGTGTCAACGTATTCGTCATCCACGGTATTGCCCCGGATATCGCCCTGGAAAAGATCTTCAAGGGCATCTTGCCGTTTCTGGTGGCCTTGATCGTCTTTACAATCCTGCTGATGGCCTTTCCGCACATCGCCACCTTTTTGCCGGATCTGGCATCTCCATAAATGAAAACGCGGGGAAATCTTGATTTCGACAATCATGGAATCCGTGATCAACGCAAAGATCCCACTTTGGGTAAACGATTGCTCCAATCAAAGCAAGCTGCGGCAAATATAAACACGGCGTCGACACTTGCTTCCCCTGGTCCATCACCCCTATTGAAAAATTAAGAGTATCGAGTTGCGCCCAGGTGGCGTTAATCTGAGAGACGATCAACTCCACTCGGAGATTATAAGCGTGCGGACGGCTGCATGCCGCTGTTCCAGTCCGTTTTGCATGGTCGGGTTTGTCCGTTATAGCGGACATCAACATGGATGCAAAGCCATCGGCGCCGGCCGGTCGAACAGGAGGAACGCCGCTATTGTGAATTGCAAATTATACATAGCAATTCGCGACAACAGATTTTGCAAAATGCAATAGACGCTTTGTGCGGAGACCAGACGGAGTTAACAATCTGATAATTTTACTTTATTGCTTTTATTGGGCCACGGGCGATCCGCAAACCCGAAGCCGTTGGCGTGTCGTGCGCTATTAAGAATGTTTATAGAATGAACCCGATTTAATGGGGTGTCGTCATGCCTGGCGAGCTTTTTGGATCGGGATGACACGTGGTGTCACATTTTTTGGAATCCCCGTAAAAATCCGGAATCCCGGACAATAATGCATCCTGCGGTTTAAAGTCCGGTCGTCAGGCTGCCGATAACCCGGTTGCTGGTATAGGTGTTGCACACTCGGGATATGACAGTAAAGGTCATCGGGACCATAGATAAACCTGAAAGGATGGAATGACGATATGAAAAGAAACGCCGGATTCACCCTGGTCGAATTGATGGTCGCCGTTGCCGTCATTGGTATTGTGGCGAGCTTCGGCGTGCCCTCCGTTATGCACTACCAGGCGGCAAAGGGACCATCCGATGCGGCGGAACAGCTCTTCGGCGATCTGAATCGCATCAAGCATCTGGCCATCAAGACCCGCAGAAACGCCACCATCACCTTTAATGCAGGTGCCGGAACCTATCAGTCCACGTTGACCGATCCGGCCACGGGAGCGGTGACCAACTATCCGCCGGTCAATTTGAACATGTTTCGCGGCGGGGTTCAAATCGTCGCGGATCCATCCGGCGGCGGTATCAACTCGGTCGGGCAGATTGGCTTTACCTTCCGCGGAACCTGTCCGGTTGGAAGCTCCGGACCCGTCCATTTTACCAATAACGGGAATTCCGCTTACTTTCGTGTGCGGACCACACTGGCCGGTGGTGTATCGCTGCACCGTTGGAATCCCGCCTCAAACAGCTGGACATCCAGATAAGGACAAGCACCATGAGAGACAACCCAAGCCAGAAAAAAGGGATTCACCCACTCAAAAGGACTCCGGGGAGAGTGGCCGGATTCACCCTTGTCGAACTGATGGTCGGCATGGTGGTGGGCGGTTTGGTCGCCACAGCCATCATGAGCGCCTACATCACAACAGCCAAGCACATCAACGCGCAGCGTGACGTGGCTGAAATGCACATGAATCAAAGGGGATCCATCGAGGATATGGAGCTCCAGATTCGCATGGCCGGCTACGATCCACAGGCGCCGATGGCCAGAAACCTGTTCGGTATCACCGATGTGCGCCGCTATCAGATTCAAGACGAGATGACGGTGCCCGCTGCATCGGCTGCCGGCAGCCCAGCCCTCACCCTTGTCTACGACGAATTTTCCACAGTAAGCGCGGATGGCAGCCTGGACGTCAACGACTCGTTTATCAGCTACCGCCTGATCGATGAAAACAACGACGGTCTGTTCGAGCTGGCCCGGGACATCGAGCTGGGAGACAACAGCGGCCTGATCCTGCCGCGCGAGATCCTGGCCGAGAACATCCATGCCATCGGGTTCGCTTATGCGGTGGACGATGATGGTGACGGGGAACTGGACACCATACCGGCAAACGATCCCAACGGGCGAATCATCTGGGCGGTCGATTCCGACAACGACAATGTGCTGGACGCCAATTTGGATGTCAACAACGATGGCAGTATCGACCTTGCCGATGACAGCAATGGTGATGACGTCATCGACAAAAATGATGCCGGCGCAGGCAAGATCGCGACGACGTATCCCTTGACCAGCATTCGGGCGGTGCGCATCTGGCTGCTGGCCCGCGCGGAAAAGCTGCAAGACGATTATGTCGATAAAGACAAATCCGATCTCAGCCAGGATCGCAAGTATCTCGTCGGCGACCGCATCTACACGGCAAAAGCCACTGTCGCTGATCCGGCTAAAGAATTTCACCATAGTTTGAAGGTCAGGTTGATGGCCCGGACCGTCGAGTGCCGCAATCTCGGCGTAACGTTTTAACCTTCAGGAAAGATCGTGATGGGAGTGGTTGCATGAAACATCTATCTATAATTCATCGATTCAACAAAAAGGTTCGACACCTGACCTCCGACCAGGAGGGATTCATGATTCTCGAAGGCCTGATCGCCGCAGCCATCTTCGGAATATTCATGATGGGGGTGATGGGTATGCTGGTCGGCACTTTCAACACCAACAATGTCTCCAGGGACGTCACCGAAGCCACCGCCAGGGGGGCGGATGTGATCGAACGACTGGCCAAACTTCCCTATTTCGGCGGTTGCCTGGAAACAAACACCTGTACGGAACCGGAATCGAACGACGGCAGATATTCGTACACCATTAATACCACGATGAATGCCGTTATGGACAACACCATGTCAATTGCCGTTACGGTCAGCTGGCGATATCGGGGCAGAACACGGAGTGTTGTCATCAACGATATACGCGCAGACATTATCTAAGCGAGGTGTTCCATGAGGAAAAATCCCATAGCAATTCTGAACAATGAGACAGGGTTCGCCCTCGTCATCGCCATGATGATGCTGGTGGGCCTCACGGCTCTGGCAATTGTGACCGCCAAGATCAGCAGCACCAACCTGAATCAGGCGGCCAACGATAAATTTCACAAGATGAATTTCTTTAAAACCGATGCCGACACAGAGCTGGTTTCAGAGATTATCGAGCAGAACATCGAAAAGCGCGGTTTTGGAAGTGCGGCGCCGCCTATAAATTACGGCAACAACGGCGACATTGATGTCTACAACAGCAACTTCTACCTGAACACGGAAGAGGCCGTATGCCAGGACAATATCCCGTCGGCAGCCAACCGGGATATCCAGGTGGCAAACAGTGGTGGTGAGAAAAACATTTCTTACATCCGGGTTTACGGCAATCGCTTATTCAATCCCGGCAGCGGGATCGAGGTTGCAGCGGGCTACCACGGCAGAGGCAAGAGCGCGGCCAGCGGCGGAGTTCAGATTATCTACACCATCCGCAACTTCGGCCAGGGGCTCGGCAACAGCCAGACCCGGATCGCGGCCCGCTGGCGGCACGTGATGTAGGCTCTGCCCATCGCCCTGCTGTTTTGGGGCGACTGGCAAAAGGACAGCGCCGTTGCGATATCGGTGCTTGGTTATAAACTCTACGGAGATACAAGTCATGATACGTGATCTATATCATTCACTGAAACACTCGATACATGCGTCCAGGACGGCTATCGGGCTGACGGCGGCCCTCTGCCTGCTCGGAACCAGCGCCTGGGCGGTCGACGACTGGCAACAGCCTGTCATGAGCGACTACATCAAGATGCCGCCGTTCATTACCAAAGCCGCTCAGCCCAACATCATGATCATCCTGGACAACTCCGGCAGTATGAACAGCCTGGCCTACTCCAACAGTTACCTGGGCGAGCCCTATGCCGGCATGAAGTCTTTCGAAGTCGTTTCCACGCAGGATGACATGGAAGAAAACGCATCCGGCGTCCTGAGAGACGGCGCCGCAAGCGCCCAGGATCTGGACATGGGCACCGACTTTGTCGGGATCCGCTTTCAGAATGTGGCCATCCCGCAGGGCACGGTGATCGAACGGGCCTATATCGAGTTTGTGGCCGACGGCGACTCCGCGGTCGGATCGGTGTCCGAACTCGAGATACGGGGCGAGGCCTCCGATGACGCCAACTTTCTCGACGTGAACGACCCCTTTAATATCTCCAGCCGGCCCGTGACCGCCAATGCGGTTTCGTGGTACCCCGATGAGTTCTCGCACGGCCAGACATACATCACCGAAGACATCTCGGCCATCGTGCAGGAGATCGTCGACCGCGCCGGTTGGGTGGACGGCAACGCCATGCTGTTCCGGATCGGAGGCGTCAACTTCCCGGTCTCCACCACCGGCCATCGCCAGGTGGAATCCAGCGAAAGCGCGACCGGCCTGGGGCCGATCCTGCGGGTGCACTACGGCAGCTCGAGCATCCAGCGCTATTACGGTCTGTTCAACCCCGACTACTTTTATAAAATGGACGGTGGAACGTTCAAGGCTCAATATAGAAAAGAGTTCTACGATTACCTGAACGGGCGCTGGCAAGGCAAGTCGCTTGGCGGGGCCGGTCAGAACCTGGACGACGCCTTTATTACGTCCAACCAATTGTGGGACGGCAACTTCATCAACTGGGTCAGCATGCGCCGCATCGACATCCTGCGCAAGGTGCTTATGGGCGGCAAGTCGACCTCCCGTCAAGGCGGGGGCAACCAGGAGCTGGAGGGAGACGGCACCGGATGGGGCTATACGCGATGGTTCAGCACCAGCGGTACGGGACCGGCGGTTTCTCCCTATGACGGCGACTATTACTACTACATTGTCAATGGCGATATCGAGGTGCGTAATTCCCCTTGGGGCGCAACTATCGCCAAATTCAAGATCGACGTTAAAAAAGACGAAAGCATCGAGCCCGAAGATTTTTACGAGGGCAGTCTGGCCGGCATCCTGCAGCGCATCGGCGACCGGGCCCGCTGGGGCAACATGTGGTTCGACAGCCCCGATGGCGCCAAGTTCTCCTCCACCATCGCGTCATCGCCGGCCGCCAGCATGGCCACCGATCTGCAGAACCAGTCGTGCGGCGGCTGGACGCCCCTGGCGGAAAGCTACTACATGGCCGTGCAGTACTTTGCCCAGCAGGAAGTCGCGGGAGGCCTGCCCCTGGGCGACATCCCCAACTCCAATTTCAATGACGATCCCTATTACGACAAGGACACCAAGCAGTTCGTCGAGTGCGCCAAAAGCTTCGTCATTCTGCTGACCGACGGCGCCTCGACCATGGACTCGGACGTGCCGGCCGCATTGAAGGACTATGACGGTGACGGCGACGCCACCGGTTGTGACGAGAACAACTGGGGCACGACCTGCGACTACGACTCGCGCGGTACCGACTATCTGGATGACGTCGCCCTGTATGCCCGGACCACCGACCTGCGACCCGGTCCCTTTAATCCGGGCGTCAAGGGCACCGGACTGCCCGGCGATCAGAATGTCTACCTGTATACCATCTACGCCTTCAGCAACGACAACAACGCCCGCAGCCTGCTCAAGGATGCGGCGAAAAACGGCGGCTTCGAAGATCTGAACAACAACAACATACCCGACCTCACCGCCGAGTGGGATGAGGACGGCGACGGCAATCCCGACACCTACTTCGAAGCCGATAACGGCTACCTGCTGCAGGACCAGCTGCTGGCGGCCATCAACGATATTTTCAACCGCGCCGCCTCCGGTACCGCCGCTTCGGTTATCTCCAACTCCAGAGCCGGTGACGGCGCCGTGTTCCAGTCCATTTTCTACCCGGCCGACGGCGACTCGGACGGCAACACCGTGGAGTGGATGGGCCGCGTGCAGTCCCTGCTGGTGGACGCCCATGGCAACGTGCGCGAAGACACCCTGCAGAATCAGAAACTGGACCTGGCGGACGACTATTTTATCGTCTATACCGACGATCCGGACTATCCGGTATATAAATACAAAGATGCCAATGGCGACGGTATTTTCAGCGACAGCGAAGGGGCCGACGGCGATCCGGCCAAGGCGGCCGAAAAGGGCAGCATCAAGGAGATCAAGTTCCTGTGGAGCACGCCCCCGTGGCTCAACGAGATGACCGATGCCGATGCCGTTGCCCAGCGCAGCTACACCAGCACCGATAACCGGCGCTATATCTTCACCTTTGCCGATGCCGACCAGGATATGGTGGCGGATGCCGGGGAGGTTCAGGATTTTGCGGCAACATCCGATCCGTCCTGGTCCGATGTCAACGATCCGTCCCGGTTCGAGGCTTACCTGCATCCCTATGATCCCTTCGGCACGCCGCCCGTTGCGCCCAAAAACCTGGACAATACCGACAACATCAATCATCAGGCTCTGGTCAGGCGGCAGGCCCGGCGGATCATCAACTACATCCGTGGCCAGGATCAGGGAAACAGCTATGTCGGCGGTATTACGTCTCCGGCGTTCCGCTCCAGGAAGATCGATTACGACGAGGACGGACGGGTCGAGACCTGGCGCCTGGGTGATATTGTCTACTCCACGCCCACGACGGTGGGGCGGCCGGCTGAAAACTACGACCTGATCTATCGCGACGAGGGCTACGCGGACTTTTATCGTCAATACCAGAACCGGCGAAACGTGGTCTATGTGGGGGCCAACGACGGCATGCTCCACGCCTTCAATGCCGGGTTCTATGACCAGGATGACGGCGAATGGCTCAAACAGCCGGAGATTGGCTCGACTCCCATCACGCAGCCCGGCGGAAGCCCCTACATCGATTTTGAGATCGGAGCGGAGCTCTGGGCCTATGTGCCGTACAACCTGCTGTCACATTTGCACTGGCTGACCGACACGGACTACGGGCATGTCTACTATGTGGACCTGCAGCCCAGGATTTTCGATGCCAAAATCTTTCCCGACACCGGCAGCAGCGGCAAATATCCCCACGGCTGGGGCACCGTTCTGGTGGGCGGAATGCGTTTTGGCGGGGGCAAGATCGCCGCGGATATCGTCAAAGACGGCGGCGCGTTCGATCCCGCCACGGACCGGGCCATGAGTTCGGCCTATTTTATCCTGGATGTTACTAATCCGGAGGAGCCGCCGACCCTGCTGGCGGAAATCAGCTTTCCGGACCTGGGTTTTACGACCTGCTTTCCCGGCGTGGTTCCCATGCGCGACTTCCAGACCGGCAATACGGAAAATGCCAACCAATGGTACCTGTTCGTCGGCTCGGGACCCATCGGCGACGATCCGCATTACAAAGTCGCGGATCCCGCAACCACCAAGTTTGCCGCCCAGCGGATCGCGCTTACCGACGGAACCAGCGATCAGCAGGGCAAGATGTTTGCCATCGATCTGACCCGCCTGGTGTCGGGCAGCACGCTTCAGACGGCGACCAGCGGCGGGATGAAAGTCTATAACCCGGCCAACCCCAACGATAACTACCATCTGGTGGAGCTGACAGAGACCCAGAGCAGCATTTCGCGGCCGATCTCCATCGATTGGAACCTGGATTTCAACGTGGATGTCGTCTACTTCGGCTCCAGCTACGGTGATCACGCCGGCGGATGGAACGGCCGGATGCGCCGCATTATCATGGACAACGACGGTGTCGGCGGGCCTAACCCGCTCGTCGTGACCAGTTGGATTGCCGACAACGTTCTGATCGAGTCGGTTTCATCCAAGAACGGACAGCCCATCATGGCCCCGGCCAACGCCGGTGTGGACAAAAGCGGAAACCGCTGGGTCTACTTCGGTACCGGGCGCTATATGTCGTCGGCCGACAGCCTCAATACGGATCAGCAGTCCTATTACGGTCTGATGGAGCCCTATACCGATTCCGGCGGCATTAAAGAATTCAGCTACTCCGATACCCTGACCCGCGCCATGCTGATGGATACCACCAACATCGGTGTCGAGGAGGGCGGCGGGGTACTGTCCGGTTACGCCGGTGACTTTATGCAGTTGGCCAATGATATCGAAACCAACTACGACGGCTGGGTCATGGATTTTGATTACGATCCGACCGGAGAGCGAAATCTGGGCCAGGCGGTATTGGCCGGCGACCTGCTGACCTTCACCACTTACATTCCCTCCGGGGATGTGTGCAGCATCGGCGGCCAGAGCCTGGTCTACGTTCTCTACTACCGCACCGGCACGGCCTATCCGCAGTCGGTGTTCGGCGTCGACGTGAACAACGAGGTGCTCAAGCGGGCGGATCTGGGCCAGGGATTGACCATCACGCCCAATATTCATGTGGGGCGTGAAGCGGGCTCCAGGGCCTATATTCAGACCAGCACCGGCGCCATCAAGGATCTGGAAGAGCAGAACCCCGGTACGGTCAAGAGCGGCAAGATGGCCTGGGTACCGGATGATCAGACCTGTCCGTAGCCATCGGCTTCGGTTCGACAGCCCTGCCGTTCCCGGCAGGGCTGTGGCCGGGACGGGGCGGCAAAAGCCGTTTCGCATGCCGATCATCAGGAGATAAATTCGAAGAAGCATACATTAAAGGAATGTAAGATGAAAAAAATAATAATGCATATGCTGAGGTTGGGTCCTGTCGTCATGCTGGTTGCGATGCTGTGGGCGCCGGGCGCAGTTCCGGCGGCCGGTCCGTCCCAGGATGAAGTGGAAGCCGTGCGCGTCCAGTTGCCCGAGACACATGTTACCATCGCCAGCAAGAGCCCTGAAAGTGTGACCACCAACACCGGGGATCGTTTTGCCGTGTCCAAACAGACCATCATTGTAGGACTGGACGGTCGCCAGGTCAGTATCCGCAAATTTCTGGTTCCGTGTGATGCTGTCGTCACTTATTCCAGCAGCACGGATGTCTCATATCCCCTGGCTCAGATGATTCGCATCCAATCCGTTGCATCCGATGCGGACTGGCGATACAAAGCGCTGATTCCGGAGTAGGATGGTGTTGACGTTTTAATATCACGCCCTCTTTTATCAACAGGTGTCGTTGAACGGCCGCCCGGTCCGCGGGCGGCCGTTGGTGTGATAACAGCCTGTCGCTCTAAATTTGACGAGAAGCTGATGTGGCTGGTTCGTTGAATGGAGGTCCCACCGCTTGTCATTTCCAAAAGACGGGACAAAATCGATTTTCAGCAAGCCGCTTTGATTCTGAGATCTTCGTTGATAATATGTTCGATGACCCATACGACCATCAATCGTTTGAGTCCATGCACCAGTTCGTTCACGTCGCTGTTTTCGGCCATAACCTCATTCAGCCGGGCAACCAGTTTCGTATGGCATTTTTTGTGGTGCTCGATCTCCGGATACCCGATGCGCTCCATATACTGTTCTTCATTGCGAAAATGAATGACGGTGTATTGATGCAGCGCTTTCAGCGCCCCGCGTATCCTGTCGGTTTTTTCCCCTGTGTTGGAAAAGTGAATGACCTTGTTGGCCAGCGAAATCAATTCCTTGTGTTCGTTGTCGGTTTGGAAATGACCGATACTGTACTCGCTCTTCCATACCAATTCACTCATTGCCTTCCCCCTGTATGCAGCAAAAGTGCGCAGTGGTTTGTTTATAGTATCGGCGCCAAATCAACCAACTTGAGATAAAAGGAATTTTGTTTGATAAAGAAACATTATGTCACTACAAATCGTAACAACCATGAAACATATGGTTTCATAATGGCTTTGAGTGATCGGTTGTTTTTTGGATGAGTCAATGACACTGCCGTCTTTTGAAACCACTTCTAGTGATTGGTATAAATATTGTAGGGCGAAAGGTGCTTCGCTGGTGACTGTTTGGATGGGAATCGGCATCCGGGACAGTCAAACCCCAGATAGAGAGGACATCAATTTGGACACGAAGAACAGAGATGATGGATCCGCCGTTGATCCATCTTACCGGTTTGACGTCGTCGTCGTCGGGGGCGGAAATGCAGCCTTGTGTGCCGCGATGACGGCGAGGGAGGCCGGGGCCGAGGTGTTGCTGCTGGAAAGCGCCCCCTTCGCGTTCAGGGGGGGCAACAGCCGTCACACGCGCAATTTACGGTACCTGCATGAAAGCGGCAATCGTTACCTGACAGGCCCTTACCTAGAAGAGGAATTCTGGGACGATCTCATGCGGGTCACAGGGGGAAAGACCAACGAAACGCTTGCCCGCTTCACCATTCGAGAGTCGAACAATATCGGTGCATGGATGGCGCAACATGGCTGTAAGTTTCAGCCCTCCATGCGCGGGACACTCCACCTGTCCCGCACCAATGCATTTTTTCTCGGCGGCGGAAAGGGCTTGATGAACGGGTACTACGCCTATGCCGAAAATATCGGCGTCCATATTCTATACGAGGCGGAAGTCGTGGATCTTGCCGTCCAGGACGGCCGCTTTACCTCGGCGACCTTTAAATATCGCGGCCGCCTGAAGCGCGTGGAGGCCGGCGCGGTGGTTGTGGCTTCCGGCGGATTTCAGGCCAACCTAGATTGGTTGAAAAAGCATTGGGGCGAGGCCGCCGACAACTTCATTGTACGCGGTACGCCCTATGACAAAGGGGTGATGTTGCGAGTTTTGCTGGACAAGGGCGCCAAACCCGCCGGTGATCCGCGCCAGTGCCATGCCGTGGCCATCGATGCCCGGGCGCCCAAATTCGACGGCGGCATCGTCACCCGCCTGGACTGTGTCTCCTTCGGCATTGTTGTCAACAAGCACGCCCGGCGCTTTTACGACGAAGGTGAGGATTTCTGGCCGAAACGCTATGCCATATGGGGACGTCTGGTGGCCGGGCAACCTGGGCAGATCGCCTATTCCATCATCGACGCCAATTCCATCGACCTGTTCATGCCGTCGGTATTTCCACCCTTCGAAGCCGACTCCATCGGCGAGCTGGCCGAAAAGCTGGGGCTCGATGCCGCCGCCCTGGAAACCACGGTGGAACAATTCAACGCAGCCGTTCAACCCGGACGTTTCGATCCGGGGCAGCTCGACACATGCGCGACCAGGGATCTGGACCCGCCCAAAACCCATTGGGCACGCTGCCTGGACACGCCGCCATTCTACGGATATCCACTGCGGCCGGGGATCACCTTCACATACCTCGGCGTGACCGTCGACCAGTGCGCCCGGGTGGTGATGCAGGATGGCACACCGTCGACCAATATCTTCGCCGCCGGAGAGATCATGGCGGGCAACATTCTTGGTCAGGGATACATGGCCGGTCTCGGTATGACTATCGGCACGGTATTCGGTCGAGTCGCGGGAAAGGAGGCGGTGCGCCATGTCGTCGACACGCTTAGAAGAAGTTAACCGGGTAATGACCATATGCAATGCCTGTCGCTATTGCGAAGGCTTTTGCGCCGTCTTTCCCGCCATGGAACTGCGGCGTGCGTTCACCGATCAGGACCTGAAATACCTGGCCAACCTGTGCCACAATTGCCGCGGGTGCTATTACGCCTGCCAGTATGCACCACCCCATGAATTCAATTTGAATGTACCCCGCAGCATGGCAGCCCTCAGGCAGGAGACCTACCAGGAAACGAGCTGGCCAAAGGCCATGAAGGGGCTTTTTCAGCATAACGGGTCCATCGTCTCGTTGGTTGCGGCCTTTTCCGTGACGCTGGTCCTGTCGCTGACCCTGATGTTGCAGGGGAGCGAGGTTCTGTTTGCCTCCCACATCGGCGACGGCGCATTCTACCGGGTCATTCCATATGGCGTCATGGTGGTTCCCTTTTCACTGGTTGCCGTACTGCTGGTGATCGGCCTGTGGAAAGGCTTCATCAATCTCTGGCGCGCCACCGGTGAAACAACCCGGTCGCTGAAACGCTGGCCGGCCCACGCACAGGCCATATGGGACGTGCTGAGGCTAAAATATCTGGATGGCGGCGGCCATGGGTGCAACTATCCCGACGATCGCTTCAGCATGATACGCCGCAATTTTCATCATGCGGTCTTTTACGGATTCATGCTGTGCCTGGCTTCAACAACCATCGCTTTTTTCTATGACCACTGCCTGCATAGGCCGGCGCCCTATCCCTTCTGGAGCTGGCCCGTTCTTCTGGGCACCATCGGAGGGTTGGCGTTGATGGCGGGGACCGGCGGGATGCTCTTCCTAAAATGGAAGATGGACAAGGCGCCGGCTTCACAGGAGACGGTGGGTATGGATGTGGTATTCACCACGCTGCTGCTGCTTATAAGCTTCACCGGACTGCTGGTGCTATGTTTGAGGGCGACACCGGCCATGGGGACCGTACTGGCCATCCACCTCGGTTTTGTTCTGGCGCTTTTTACTACCATGCCCTATGGTAAATTCGTCCATGGGGTGTACCGCTATGCCGCCCTGGTCAAAAACGCCATAGAGCAGTCTCGTGAGTAAGCCAAAGCTGCGGAAAGGAAACCGTGCTTTATGAACCTGCTATCCAACGTCGGCAGCCAGCAGATCCAGCGGGTGGTCCAGTTCAGGGCAAAACCGGGTACATCCCTGCTCAGTGCCATCGAAGCAGCGGCGGCATCCGAGAAAATCCGCGCCGGGGTGATCGTCTCCGGGTTGGGGGCCTTGGAAAGAGCGGTGTTCAGGAATCTAAAACACGTTCCCGCCGATTTCCCTGTAGAACCACAGGATCGTCTTTATCTGGAGATTGCCCGGCCCATGGAACTCGTATCGCTCACCGGATGGATTGCTTCTGAGCTGAGCGGGGCAATAAACGTTCACGCCCACTTTTCCGCCTCCATGGTCGAAAAGGAGACCGTCGTTACGCTGGGCGGGCATTTAACCCGCGAAACCATTTGCGGCATCAAGGTGGCTGTCGCCGTCCTGGCGGTGGATCCTGAGGGCATCATGGCGGCCAAGGATCCCGAAACCCGGACCCATGACCTGTTCATCCGGCCGTCGTAAAGGCCTTTCCAAAAAGAAGGGAAATGATGAGCGTCAACGATGTAACAACCATCGAAGCAGAAGAACTCCGGGATTGGCTGAAGAAAGTATTTGCGGCCCACCGAATGCCGCCTCACGATGCGGATGTCGCCGCCAAGGCCCTGGTGAAGGCCAGTCTGCGTGGCGTCGACTCCCATGGCGTCGCCCGGACAACCATGTACTGTGAAAGAATGCGCCGGAAGGTGGCCAATCCGGCACCGGAGATCGAAGTGACGCGCGTCTTTCCCGCTGTATCCCTGGTGGATGGCGATGATGGCATTGGACTGGTGGTCGGCCGCCGCGCCATGGCTGAAGCGATCACTATCGCCGAGACGTATGGCATCGGTTTGGCCGGCGTTAAACGCAGCGGGCACTATGGGATGGGAGCACTCTACGTTCTGCAGGCCGTCGAAGCGCGATGTGTCGGTCTGGCGTTTACCAATGCATCGCCGGCTCTGCCGGTCTGGGGCGGGTGCACCAAGTTCCTCGGCACCAGCCCCTTTGCCGCCGGTGCGCCCACAGGAGGGGATTGCCCGTTTGTGTTGGATATGGCCTGCTCCAAAGTGGCCCGGGGCAAGCTCAAATTTGCCGCCCAGCGGGGTGAACCCATCCCGGAAGGTCTGGCTCTGGATCGACAGGGGCGGCCCACCACCGACGGGGCGGCGGCGTTCGAGGGCGTCGTCCTGCCCATGGGTGGGGTGAAGGGCGCCGGGCTCTCCCTGCTGATGGAAGTATTGAGCGGCGTGTTTACGGGCGCCGCTTTTGGAGGAGACGTTCGAAATCCTTTCACCGGATTGGATGGCCCTCAAGGTACGGGGCATTTTTTTATGGCGCTTAAGGCAGATCTGTTTATGCCAACGGATACATTTGAAAACCGTATGCGGACGCTGGCGGGGCGCGTCAAAGAACAGCCGCGGGCGCAGGGGGTTGACGAGATTTTGATGCCGGGAGAGCCTGAATACAGAACCGAATGTGATCGCTTGGCTCACGGAATTCCGCTGACGCGCGATGTTATAGAGGCCCTGCAGTCGGAAGGGAAGCTCGCCGGGATTCCTTTCCCGTGCGACCCTGTATGACAAAAGCACCGGCAGGCGCGGCATCATTTTTAAAAAATCGAGGGGGACAATGAAAACAGCAGACTTAATGGATGATTTTCAGGAAGAGTTGCAGAGCTGCGAGATCCAGTTCAGGAATTACGGCGCACGCAAAGCATTCTGGGGTCCCTGCAAGACCTTGAAATGCGAAAACGATAACGTGATCCTGAAAAGAATGCTTCAGGAAAAAGGCGGCGGCGCCGTACTCATGGTTGACGGCGGCGGTTCGCTGAGCGCCGCATTGATGGGGGATCTCATCGCCGAGATCGGCAGAAAAAACAGTTGGGCGGGAATCGTTATCAATGGAGCCGTCAGAGATACGCCGGCACTGGCAAAAATTGATTTCGGCGTCAAAGCGTTGGGAAGCAACCCGCGCAAAAGCCGGAAGAACGGTGAAGGGCAGTCAAACGTTGAAATCAGTTTCGGCACGATCACTGTCAGACCGGGCGATTGGGTCTATTGCGATGAAGATGGTATTGTCGTCGCGAATCGGGAGCTTCCAATGGAGCCTGCACAGGAATCCGCCCGTTGATACAGGCCGTCGGTAATTATTCCGCGTCAACAGGATGAATTGGAGTGGGCGACCTCCAGTTTCAGGATGGGTTTTGCAGCGATGATGCCACTATAGCGCAAAATCCATTTGCAAGAGGGCTGCTCAATGCGGTATCTATATAGGGTACTATCGTCGTACCTGTCGAACCAGGTCCATCAGTTTAAGATTTCCGTCTGGCTGGAAATTGCATTCAGAAACCATCAGGTCCTTCCATGGCGATTTTGGTAACAACTGCCTGAAATAAAATCTAATTTGTTGTCTGAATCTCGTTTTTTATCAGGAGCTTTATAGATCGGTGATCGAGGCTCGAATGAAAAGCGGATATCGGTGCGAAATTCATCTCTAATTTGTCCATTTTGATCAATCGTATCTCGCGATATCAAAAATTTGTCCATTGAACGACGCTGTTGGCCGAAAAAACAGGCGCTAGGGCACATATTATAAAACCGTTCAGATATTTAGGAGACAAAATCATTTTCATTTTAGTGCAGACAGGAAAAGTGATGCATGCCGCCAGCTTGAGCGCCTATATCGTAAGTATTCGCAATGAAGCGCTTTGCTCCTTTTTAACCAAGGAAAAAGCAAAGACGGAAGAACTGAATAAACGGCCTGAGAAGGAAATAGAAGAGCGGAAGGGATCACAAAAAGAACTTCGGCATCGAAATCAAGAGTTGAAGCGGCTGAACACTCAATTGTGGGCAACGAAAAAAGATATTGAAAATACCAATAAAGAACTGAATCTTGCGCTTGACAATGTCAAGCAGCTTAGCGGCATGTTGCCTATCTGCGCTTCATGCAAGAAAATACGCAATGACAAAGGCTATTGGGAACAAATTGAAACGTATATTCGTGATCATTCCGAAGCCCAATTCAGCCATGGTATTTGTCCGGAGTGTGTAGAAAACCTGTATCCAATGCTCCTGAATGAGACATAGATGTCCTGACAGGACTCATCATAACATATGCGTCCCCAGCTAAATGCGGCCTGCGTGCCCGACGATGGCCATTGACACCCTATAGCCGATTTTGGCATACTTCATCGAACTTTCTCGCGTACCGGTCTGTTAGACATGATCCATTTTTTGGCTTTAACATAATTCATTTGGACGGCGTTGGCGCCTCGTCGCGGTATGGCAATACCGCTTTCTCCCTCTATCCGTGCCGGGTGAATGATCTTAAAGCCTATGGTTGCCATACAGGCGATCATCAGATCAAAAAGAGCCGAATTGATGATTCAGGTATCCGGTCTGTATAAATCATATCCCATGGGGCCTAAACGCCTCGAGGTGCTCAAGGGCATCGACCTTGCGATCGACCGTGGTGAGCTTGTGGCGGTGATGGGCGCCAGCGGGTCGGGAAAATCCACCCTGCTCAATATTCTCGGGATCTTGGACACCTACGACCATGGAAAGTATTATCTGGATGGCGACCTGATATGGGATCTGACGGAAAAGCGGGCCGCCCGGCTTCGCAACCGGCAGCTCGGATTCGTGTTCCAGCACTTCAACCTGATCCCATTCAAAAACGCCATGGAAAACGTGGCCCTGCCCCTGTTTTACCAGAACGTGAGCAAAAAGGAGCGCAACACCGTGGCCTTGACATATCTGGAGCAGATGGGGCTCCTGGATTGGGCCCACCATCTGCCCGCCGAGCTGTCGGGCGGACAGATGCAGCGGGTGGCCATTGCCCGCGCCCTGGTCACCCGGCCGTCGGTGATCCTGGCCGATGAGCCCACCGGCGCGCTGGACAGCCGAACCTCCAAAGAGGTCATGACGGTGCTGCAACAGATCAACCAGGAGGGGATCACCATCGTGGTCATCACCCATGAGGCCGAAATTGCCGACATGGCCCAGCGAGTGGTGCGCATCCGCGACGGGATCATCACCGAGAGCGGAGACGACGGACGGGCATGAAATTTTTTGGCGATAAAATCGGCGAAATTGTCCACAACATCCGCAACAACAAATTGCGCGTGCTGCTCACCGGCCTGTCGGTCTCCTGGGGCATCTTCATGCTGATTCTGCTGTTGGGTTCCGGCTACGGCATCGAAAACGGCGTGCGCCGGGCCTTTGCCCAAGATGCCGTCAACAGCCTGTGGGTCCATTCGGGGCAGACCAGCCTGCCTTACAAGGGCTTGCGCCAGGGCCGCATCATCCAGTTTCGCAACAAGGACCTGGAGGACCTGGCGGGCGGGGTTGAGGAGGCGGATCTGATCTCCGCCCGCTTATATCTAAGGGAGAACAACACCATCCGGTATCAGGATCGTTCCTCCAGTTTCACGGTGATGGGCATCCATCCGGACTACCAGAAGATTGAAAACATCCGCATGCTGACGGGGCGTCGGCTCCACCGGCGCGACCTTGAACAGGTCCGCAAAACGGCCGTTATCGGCAAGGTGGTGCGCGCGGAACTCTTCCCGGATGCGCCGGCCGTGGGCCGGTATATCCAGATCAACGGCATCCCCTTCCTGGTAGTCGGCGTGTTCCACGACCCGGGTGACAACCGACAGGAGGAGACCATCTTTATCCCCATCTCCACCACGCAAAAGGTCTTCTCGGGAACCGACCGCATTCACAACATGGC
>JBNKKC010000116.1:0-163070 GCA_050291625.1 Desulfobacteraceae bacterium | reverse complement strand
GGGTTAGGGTGAGGGTGAACGTCGCACAAGACCACCCCCTCACCTGACCTCTCCCCCTGAGGGGGAGAGGAATGTCGTGGCTTAAGCTTTATAGAGAACCGCGTTCGTGAAAAGTCCGATTGTCGTCATGCCGGACTCGATCCGGCATCCAGAACTGTCTGCAATGACTGGATTCCGGCTTTCGCCGGAAGGACATTTGCAGTGGTTTGAAGACTTTTTACGAAGCCGTCAATAGCTAACTATTCGGATTTTCGATGAGCCGCGCGAATCAGAAGGAGGGCGGTGGCGATGTGGACCGGTATTTTGGCCAGGGCGATGCCCGGTATTCCCAACATGCTTCTTAAAGCCAGACCGGCGATCAGATTGAGCACGACGGACAGGCCCGCCGCCCATACAAGGATGGAGGTGCGATGGAGCGCCTGGATCCGCCTGGTGTAAACCACTCCGGCAATAAAGACGGGAAGCCCGATGAGATAATACCAATACGCCTGGGCGACATCGGCGCCCTGGCGTGCATCCAATGCCGCCATTCGTGACAACCACCAGTCCAAACCCCAGCGGCCGATTGCCGTACCAACGATCATCCAGGCCAGACTCCACAAGGCAATTAAACTCAGCGTTCGGCGCCAGCCATGGTCCAACCTTCCGATCGACGCTTTCTGACTGAAACGGGTTAACAGCACCGTCATCAAGCCGATGGTGCACAGCACGCCCAGCATGGCGTATACTCTTTCGGCAGTATCAAGAATCGTCAAGCCCCCCGGACCGCTGAGCTGCGCAATGAATCGATCGGCCAATGGATTGAGGCCCATGATCACCATGGCGAGCAGCACCGTTCCATACGTGCTGCGGAAGCGGCTGATGAAGTATCTCAGATCGACGGCACCATTCGATGGCGAGCCTCTGCGGCTGCAATAGATCAATATCGCGCAGCGCAGCCAATCCATGACGCCGATGGCCAGCGCAAGCCAGGGCAGGGCGTCTATGGACGGACGAATGGTCAATAAGGCAAGCAGCGGGATAAATCGAAGGGCCCATGTCACGCCGGACGGCGCATATCGCTCCTGCATGTGGAGGATGCCGCTCAATACACCGTTTGCGATTCCCGCGCCCATCATCAAAGCCAGCGCCGGGGCATAAACCGGATTGAATCGTTCGATGAATCCATACCAGAGGCATCCCAGGGCCAGGCCGATCAGCATCACTGTGCCGGCAAATGTCAATATGCTGGCGGGTGGAATCCTCAGATTCGTCGATACCAGCAGCGGCACAGTGGATTCCGTTATGGCATTGGACAAGGTGCCAAAACAAAAAAATCCAAGCGCCATAACCAGAAAAAAGAGGTCCGTGTGGGCGTCTGCGCCAAAGACCGAGATCACTGTCAATGGCAGAGCGACATTGGCGGACCGCCCCACCAGATTGGCCATGGTCGAAACACTTACATCCTGGATGGTTTTCAATGACATGGATCATTTAATAAAAAAATGGTGTTTCTGAATAACTGACCAGATCATACGGTTTAAATCAAATCCTATTTTTTATTTGACATGTGGGTTGAGCAAGCGACCATCCCAAAAGGGGTGATGCACTTGACAGATGGTGCTTGACTCTAAAAAAAATTAATTGTAATTTTAGCGGAATAAAGGCCGTGTGCGCCTAAGCTGCCAACGATGCCCACGCAATGCGCCGTCATGATGGACAATCGAAACGACTATGGTTGACATAGAATTTTGCGGAAAAACGGATGTGGGGCTTGTCCGGTCCAACAACGAAGATATCTTCGTTGTGAACTCAGAGGCGATCTACTGCCTCGTAGCGGATGGTATGGGAGGGGCCGCCGCCGGAGAGACGGCCAGTCGAATCTTTGCACAGACCGCCGGAGAGGTTTTTGCTCCGCAAACCAGCATGGACGGGTCGGCCGTCATGTCAAATGTTCAGGCGACATTCCAAAAGGCCAATGATCTGATACTCTCTCATGTCGGCCGACACCCCGAGCACACCGGTATGGGCTGCACCGCAGAATTGATGGCATTTTCGTCCGATAGTTTTGTGATCGGTCATATGGGGGACAGTCGAACGTATTTGTATCGCGACGGTTGTCTGCGTCAGTTGACCAGGGACCACTCTTTTGTACAGGAACAGATCGACCAGGGCGTTATCTCCGTTGAGCAGGCTCGCAGCCATAAGATGAGGAACGTGATCCTGCGAGCCGTCGGTGTTCGCCCTTCCTTGGAACTGGATACCATATCCGGTCCGGTGCTTCCAAAGGATCTGTTCCTGCTGTGTTCGGATGGTTTGACAGATATGGTTGAAGATACTGAAATAGAAAATATAATAAAAGATAGCAATAAGTTAGAAGAAATATCTCATCTGTTGGTTGAATGTGCCAAAAAGGCCGGCGGCAAAGACAATATTACCGTCGTGCTTGCAAAATCCAAATAGCTATATCACTCAACCCTGCCCAAGCCATGTAAGCCTGCTGGAGCTTTTACGACCAATTTCCTGGAGTGCTGTATCCTGATCAATTGACAGGGCACTTTGCGATGCTCGATGAACAAGAATCGACGGAGAAGGGCTCAAGGCAATCAAAAAGGCGCCGAGAATGGATTAGGGAAATATCGATCAATGAACGCGTTTGGCGTCTGCAAAGTCTGTGGGCGGGGAGGTTGTCTTTGAAAAGTAGTTGATAGTATGGTAATTTTAAAATAGTAGATGATATGCTGGCGCGCCTGGCAGGATTCGAACCTGCGACCTACGGATTAGAAGTCCGTTGCTCTATCCAGCTGAGCTACAGGCGCGCATGCTGAACGGCTTGGCAATTACCATAGCAAACTGGTGTATGTCCACAAAAATCGCGGGATTCTGGATCAAGTAACTCAGAGCACAATAGATTCCGCCTCGAAAGGGGAAAGTCTTCAACCATATGAAAACCACATCACGCAAAACCAAGGCGCCTGCTTCCACGGATAAGCCTGTTGCAGCAAAGGCCGCAAAAAGTGCGCCATCTGTCAAGGATTCGAAGACACTCGTTAAATTCGATCCGTTGCAGCGCTACTTATCTGAAATCAGTCAATATCGCCTGCTAACACGTGAGGAGGAGGTCGAACTGGGCAAACGCATTCAGGAGGGCGGTGATACCGACGCCGCCTATCGTCTGGTGACGTCAAACTTGAGGCTTGTTGTTAAAATTGCACTTGAATTTCAAAGGGTTTGGATGCAAAACCTATTGGACTTGATTCAAGAAGGCAATATCGGTCTCATGCAGGCCGTCAAGAAGTTCGATCCCTATAAAAATGTCAAGTTTTCCTATTATGCCTCATTCTGGATCAAAGCGTATATCCTTAAATTTATAATGGATAACTGGCGGCTGGTTAAAATCGGCACCACCCAGGGCCAGCGCAAGCTTTTTTTCAAGCTTAAAAAAGAGAAGCAACGCCTGATCGAACAAGGTTTTGATCCCAAACCGAAACTGCTGTCGCAACGCCTAGGTGTTTCAGAGCGGGAGATCATCGATATGGATCAACGATTGGACGGATGGGATGTCTCCCTGGATTCACCGGTAAAGGAGGGTTCCGATACGGGTCGGATCGAGTTCATAAGCGAAGGATCCGCCTCTGCAGAAGATCGTGTTGCTAAAAAGGAGATTGAAGCGCTGCTGCACGACAAGGTGGCCATTTTCAGGAAACAGATGACCGACAGGGAACTGGAAATTTTCGATCAACGGATTTTTTCTGATACGCCTGTGACCCTTCAGGAGATCGGTGATCGATATGGAATTTCAAGAGAAAGGGTTCGTCAAATCGAGAAAAACGTCATCAAGAAGATGCGCGAGTTTTTCAAAAATGAAATTCCCGATTTCGACGTTTATGCGGCTAAAGGCAGCGGCGCTAAATAGTGCCCATCTATAAAAATGCGATATATCGGCAACCAAATATTCATCGCCATCCTGTGCTTGATTTTCCTGACAGGATGCCAGTCACTTGCCCAGTCAACTGCATCCCAAACGGGGGTCGCAGAACTGCGCACCGGTGCCGGAGCCAGGGCGTATCACTATTTTCTGGCAGCACAGCAAAAGCTGAAGCAGGGTGATGTCAACGAGGCCATCTGGCTGTTGAACAAAGCACGTGCGTACGATCTCGACTCGAATTATCTGAAGCTTGAAACAGCCAATCTGCTGCTGATCAAAAAAAAACCGGACGAGGCCCTGACGTTGATAGAGGAAGTGCTGGAAGGGGATCCGGAAAATCTGAAAGCACTTGTCGCAGCAGGCAGAATCTATCAGCAGAGCAATCAATCCGGGAAAGCCAAAGCGGTTCTTGAACGAGCCATGGCCACGGATCCGCCGGACCAGAATATCTATTTATTGCTGGGCCGGATTTACTGGGATGAGGGCGCTGTATCCGACACCGTACGTGTGTTCGAGAAAATGGTCGACAACCTTCCGGGTTCCTACGCAGCCTATTTTTTTTACGGAAAAGCTCTATTGGCAGCGGGGGAACTGGACCGGGCGGAGCACGCACTGCTCAGGTCACTGGAGCTTGAGCCCTCCTTGACAGAGCCACGCCTGGAACTGCTCAATATCTATAAAACCCTGAACTTGACGGACAAAATCACCGCTATCTACCAATCGATCCTGGCTGATGATCCCGCCGATGTGGAGGCCATCCTTGGACTGGCGGAACACTACCGCCAGATCGACCAACCGGCCCAGGCTGAGAAGCTATTGATTCGGCTGGGCAAACTCTGCACAACCAACAAGGGTGTCGTTTCCAAGGTATTTGAAGCTTATCTGGAAACAAAAAAATACGACACCGCCATATGGGCCATCAATGGAATGCTTAAGGCATCCCCCGACAATCCGGATTTGCATTACATGGCCGGTATCGCCGCCGATGGCCTTGATCGACACTCGGAGGCTGTTTCTCATCTGCTCAAAGTCGATCCGGATTCACGATTCTACTCCACTGCTGTCATGCATACGGCTCTTATCTTTCATGATCTGGGCAAAATCGATCGTGCCATTTCCGTCATTCAGACGGCTATCAAGCATGAACCTCAGAATGCAGACTACTATCTCTATCTTGGATCGTTCTACGAGGAACTGGAGCGTTACGACGAGGCGACCGGCACCTTGCAGAAAGGACTGCAGATTGACGATCAAAACGCTCGCATGCACTTCAGGCTGGGGGTGATCTACGATAAGATGGGACGCAAGCACGAATCCATCGATGCCATGAAGATGGTGATTCAGCTCTCCCCGGATGATGCCGAGGCGTTAAATTATTTAGGTTATACGTATGCCGATCTGGGTATCAACCTGGATGAAGCCGAGACCCTTATTCAGACAGCCTTGAAACTCAAGCCCAACGACGGCTATATAACCGACAGCCTGGCGTGGGTCTATTACAAGCGGGGCCATTACCGAAAAGCCCTGCAGCTGCTTCAAAAGGCCATCAAACTCGTTCCCGATGATCCGGTTATCCTGGAGCACCTTGGGGATGTCTATCATAAGCTGGACAGCAAAGAAAAGGCCATCAATTGCTACAAGCGCTCCTTGGACAATAACGCAAAAGATCGCAATGCGCTTAAAGTGAAGATTCGAACCCTGGATCCCCAGTAATTCCTCGAGGGCCCGGAATGCTATGCCCGGAAAGATCCTGTTTCTAAATGAACATATTACGATGGACAGTCTGTGCAACCGCAATGATCGTGTACACTGGATGCGCCACATTGTGGCCTCCACCCGCCGAGGATAGCGAAGCCCGTCGGTTGATCAGCCTGGTGCGGAATCACAATGCTCAACTTGACCAATACAAGGCCCTGGCGACTGTTTTTCTTGATACGAACGGCGCAACGCTGTCAGGCCGTGTGGCAATGGCTGCGGTAGTCCCTGACAGACTGCGTGTAGAATGGCTTCCGTCCATGGGCCAACCATCGGTTCGACTGGCAGGAGACGGGAGACAAATATCAGTTGCCGTTCCAGGAGAACGCCGAATTCGACGGATGCCGCAGACATCGGTGTCGCTCGAGCCGCTGATTCACATTCCAATCGGAATCGAAGTGCTTCAGAGCTTGACGACGGGTCGACCCAAATTACCTGAATTTGCCGCCGCCCAAATCATTGACCAGGATGATCAACAGGTCGTCATCGCCCTAAAAGACCGATGGCATCGGTTGATGGCCCAGATTACTGTCGATCCTGCCCGGGGCAGGTTGGCGCGTATGGAGAATCTGGATCGAGATCAACGGCTTGTGTATACTATCCTTTGGAAAGGCTGGAAGCAGGCCGGATCGTATGACATCCCAAAAAATGTTGAACTGATAACGCCAACCGGTCAGAGGCTGGAATTGTCCATGGTCAAGTTCTGGCCTGATGTCGATGTACCGCATTCACTATTTCAACTGAAACCGTCCGTTACAGGTCCCGATTAAACCCAGAGTGGTGCACGGGACATAGGCGATGCCGCAAACATCCATATCCTTTGTAGCTGAAAGCACCTTGGGGCGCCTGGCAAAGTGGCTTCGCCTGGCTGGTTTCCCTACGGCATTCGTCAGCGGCAGGCCTCAAGCGGAAAGATTGTTGATGCACTGCGCCGATGAGCATTGCAAGATCCTGACGCGCACCTTGAGGGTGCGACGCAACCTGCCACAGGAACGCACGCTGTTTATTCAGGAAAACGCCCCCCTGGAGCAGGCCAGATACGTCATGCGTCACTTGAATCTGGAATACCACGATTTGCATCCGCTGAGCATCTGCGCCACCTGCAACTCGCCATTGGTGTCTCTAGTCAAATCCGAACTTCAACATCGTATCCCCGACTACACCTTCAGACGACACGGGCATTTTTTCGGCTGTGAGTCCTGTGGGCGAATCTATTGGCCCGGCAGCCATGCCCGACGGTGGATGGCACTGATGCGCCAATGGTTTGAGGATTGAGTTAAGGGATTGTCTTGCGGTTAAAATATGATAATGGTAAATCCAGCGAAAATAAATGATAGGAGAGCCGATCAGATGACCAACGAAAGCGAATCACGAGCACCGAAGGGATGCCCTGGAGGGACAACGGCGAGTGCCGAATCAAAACTCAAAGATGACCATATCAAGACCTCATTGGCCAAAATCAAGAACAAGCTGTTGATCATGAGCGGAAAGGGCGGTGTCGGAAAATCAAGTGTTTCCGCGGGACTTGCCATCCGCCTGGCTGCTGCGCAGCAACGGGTCGGTCTTTTGGATGTGGACATTCACGGACCGAGTCTGGCGGGTATCATGGGGGTCAAGGGGCTGATGGACATTTCTGAAGATAAAAAAGTCGTCCCGATTCCGGTACAGGACAATCTGAAAGTTGTTTCGATGCAGTCTCTGATGCGGGACAGCGATCAGGCCGTTATCTGGCGGGGACCCGCCAAGACCGGTGTCATCCGTCAATTTATCGGAGATGTGAAATGGGATACGCTCGATTATCTGATTATCGATGCACCTCCGGGAACTGGAGATGAGCCGCTGAGCGTTGCGCAGACGATACCGGAAGCCAAGGCCGTCATCGTGACAACGCCTCAGGATGTGGCGCTTTCCGATGTACGCAAGTCGATTAATTTTTGCCGCGTGATCCAAATGGAACTGCTTGGCCTGGTTGAGAATATGGGACCCTTTGCATGCCCCTGTTGCGGTGAGACTTTATCGCTGTTTAAAAGCGGCGGCGGGCAGGCCACGGCGCAGCAGATGAAGGTACCATTTCTCGGAACGCTGCCATTCGATGCTCAGGTCGTTCAGGCCTGCGATGCGGGACAACCGCTGAGGCTGCAATCCGATGCTGCGGCATTTATGTCGGCGCTCGACGGTGTGGTAGCGAAAATAACGGCGGCCCTCTCCCCATGAACCGCGACCGCGCCCAACCCTGCCTGATCGCGCTGGAAAATCGGTTGATGGCGAGTCGGCAGGTGATTACCTTGGGAGTCCGGCCCAATTTCGATGACTACGACGATCGTGCCAAAACGTTGATTCGAAATGCCGCCAAGATATACTACCCCTCCGCACTCTATGCGGAGCTGCTGGATGCGATGGGAAAGGCCACCTTTCCAAATTACCGCACTTACAATTTCGCTCAGGACAAAATCAAGCAGACGGCCCTGTTCAAGCTGGCGGGGATTCCTCATCCCAGGACAAGGGTTTTCTATGGGCCTCGGCAGAAATCCCGCATCGGCCACTTTTTCGAGTTTCCCTTCATCGCCAAAATTCCAAGAGGGTCTGCCATGGGAAGGGGGGTATATCTGATACAGGATGCCGAGGAACTTGCCGAATATTGCCAGGCCAAAGGGCCTGCCTATATTCAGGAGTATCTGCCCATAGACCGCGATATGCGTGTGATCGTCATCGGGGGGCAGGTTGTCCATGCCTATTGGAGGGTTGCCTCAGACGGCGAATTCCGCACGAATGTCGCTGCCGGAGGTCGCATCGAACTGAATGATGTGCCTGCCGGCGCCGTGCGCCTGGCCTGCGAAACGGCGCGGCGCTGCGGCTGGGATGATGTCGGAATCGATGTCTGTGAACATCAGGGCAATTTCTATGTCCTTGAAGGGAACATGAAGTATGGCAAGGAAGGCTTCCGGCAGGCTGGACTCGATTATCCTAAACTATTGACTGAATTGATCGAAAAGGGAGTGATTTGAAGTGACGAAGAGCTTGGACAGCTTGAGAAAGGGGTTGGACCAACGCGAACGCGAGATGCTGTCGCCGCATGCCGCGTACAGTGACCAGGCGCTTCGCCGCCGCCGGCCTAAATCCCAAACGGGATATCGCCAGGCCTTCGCCCTGGATGCCGATCGTATTTTGCATTCCCGGGCATACACGCGATATATCGACAAAACGCAGGTGTTTTCTCTGATTCGAAACGATCATATTACGCATCGTGTATTGCACGTTCAGCTCGTTTCGAAAATAGCCCGCACCATCGGACGCTTTTTGGGGCTCAATGAGGATCTTGTCGAGGCTATTGCGCTGGGGCATGATATCGGACACACTCCCTTTGGACATGACGGCGAGCGTTACTTGAGCATACTATGCCAGCGCGCCGGGATCGGTTATTTCTTGCATAATGTTCAGAGCATCCAATTTCTTGACCATGTTGAACGGAAAGGGCAGGGGTGGAACCTGTGTCTGCAGACCCTGGACGGAATTCTTTGTCATGATGGTGAGATTCACAACCAGGTGCTGAGGCCCAGGAACAGCAAGACGTTTGAAAGTTTCAGAAACGAACTGGCGCAAAAAAAACAGAATCCCGATCTGGCGCTGATGCCCATGACCCTGGAAGGATGCGTGGTTCGTATGGCGGATACGGTGGCTTATATCGGACGCGATTTTGAAGACGCCATCCGCTTGAATGTGGTGAGCCGATCCGATTTGCCGGAAGATGTGGAATCGATTTTGGGCAACACCAATGGCACTATCGTATACAATCTGGTCACCGACATCATCCATCACAGCTCCGGCAAACCTTACATCGCCTTAAGTCGCCGCGTTTCCCAGGCACTTAAGCGGCTCAAGGATTTCAACATGGACCGCATATACATGAATCCGCTGATCAAGCAGCATTCCGAAACCATTTCCTGTTTGTTTGCGCACTTGTTTGAAACGTATGTGAATGACCTGGAGACAGAAAATCGACATTCAAAGATTTTTACCGGTTTTCTGGCCGATATGTCGGATGCCTACATCGAACAGCACCAGCCGGCGGAGATCGTCCGCGATTTTATCGCCGGGATGACCGATCGCTATTTCCTGTTGCAGTGCCCGGAAAAGATGCGGCCCAACATCATGCATAACCCTGACGCTGCATGAAAAAGATGGCGAAAGGCAAAAAGACTAATGAGCATTGAGAAAAGCACACTGGGGATCCGGTAGTGTTACAAACCAGAGGTTTAATGAAAAGATCGGATCAAAATATATTTCAATTAGTTGTTGCATATTCCTTAAGGGAGAAGGTTAGGGTGAGGGTGGACCTTGTAAAAAACCACCCCCTCACCTGACCTCTCCCCCTGAGGGGGAGAGGGATTCATTACGGCTTGGCCTTTTCCCCTGAGGGGGGAGAGGGATTCATTGCGGCTTGGCCTTTTCCCCTGAGGGGGGAGAGATTTATTGCAGCCTGAGCTCTCTGCCTGAGGTGGCAAGGAATGATGGTATCGAAAACTGTCTTCATATCGTCATTCCGGCGAACGAGACTGTGTCGTAATTGACCCAAACGACGACATTTGGAGCAGACGTCATTCCGGCGAAAGCCGGAATCCAGATATTCCAATGACTTACATTTCTGGATGCCGGATCGAGTCCGGCATGACAGAGTAAAAACATGCGTTTTCTAAATTATGACACAGTCTGGCAAGCCGGAATCAATAATACTTTGAAATGACTGGATTCCTGATTTCGCCGGAATGACGTAAAGCGCTAATTCAGGGCTTATTACGACTCCGTCAGAGAATAACATCTTTATCAAGTGCAGCGGCTATATGAAAAAGAAGCCAACCTCGGCCAGTCCGCCGGATCCAAAGCAAACCACACGGCGAACCTATCGCCAACTGGTACAGACCCGGCTCAAAGCGACGCGGGTCATCGTCCAGGAAACCGATCTGTGCATCTACGCGGATCGTGATGTATCGGCCTCGGCCAAAGAGGCGGTTATTCGACAGCGTGGCTACATCGAAAATTATATGCGCCGGCATCCGGAATTCGCTCCATCTCTCAATCCCTTGCCCCTGGATGATCTGGCACCGAAGATTGTCCAGGATATGATGGATGCCGGCCGCAAAGCGCAGGTGGGTCCTATGGCGGCGGTGGCCGGTGCGGTGGCCGAACATGTGGCTCGAATCCTTAGAGCGGATGCAAATCAGATCATCATCGAAAACGGTGGAGATTTGTTCGCCGATGCTGCTCAGGATATAACTATCGCAGTGTATGCGGCCAATTCGCCCTTGAGTTTAAGAATAGGCCTGAAAATCACAGCAGATCTGATGCCCCTGGCGGTCTGCACGTCTTCGGGAACAGTCGGTCACTCGTTGAGCAAGGGAAGGGCGGATGCCGTTTGCGTATTGAGCCGCTCCTGCCCTCTGGCCGATGCCGCAGCAACCGCCATCGGCAATCGTGTACGGACAACCGAGGATATCGACCCTGCGATTCGATGGGGGGGGGCCATAGATGGTGTCATGGGCATTTTGGTTGTGCTCGGAGAGAAGATGGGCGCTTGGGGGAAAGTTGAATTGGTGCCATTGGAACTGAGCAATCCGTAGAGCCGGTTTGGCCAGCTAATGGTTTTTGATATCGCTCAATAGACAGCATACATGAACGTCAAACCGGCGCAGTTATAGTACAGCTGCTGGTTATGATGGAAAAAAAGGTTGAGTTTTAGGTGCGAAAATTGTAGGTATTAATGCAACTTAATCCCCAATTTGTTGATTTTTAGGGAGAATTTCAATGAAGAAATTCAAATACGGTCTATGGGTGATTCTTATCGCGCTGATTGGTTTGCTGGTATATCAAAACAAGAGCTTTTTTTTGACGAAATACAGTTTGGGTTTGAACCTTGGTTTCTATCAAAACGTTACACCCGAAGTATACAATCTGGTCATCATCGCCGTAT
Source organism: Desulfobacteraceae bacterium (assembly GCA_050291625.1). Lineage (GTDB taxonomy): Bacteria > Desulfobacterota > Desulfobacteria > Desulfobacterales > Desulfosarcinaceae > JARRKU01. The sequence continues at coordinate 151,443 of JBNKKC010000116.1, read as the reverse complement.
TTTTCTTTTGCGGGATGCTGATAACCTACGGTAGCTCATTGTTTGAGCGCTATCGAGCCAAAAAGACCATCAAGACCCTTCAAAGCACCATCGATGCGTCATCGGAAACCATCGCCGAACTGAAAAAAGAGGTTGGCGCATTAAAGGTCGGCTGGGAACCTGATCAGGAAAAGGAGGCGGTATCCGATGAAACAGCCCAGCCCCAGGAGAGTGAAGAGGCCCAACCGACGCAGGCATCATAATGTGCGAACATAGGTGCTTCAATTGCACGACAATTCCCAAAAATCATTCCCCAATCATGCCAGCCGCCGGCAAGGGGTTTTCATAGACGTTCAGGCAATGTATTTAGACGGCGTTTTCAGTCGACGCGGTATGACGATGCCGCTTCGTCCTTACAGCCTTGCCAAAAAAGCTGTCTTAACGTCTATCACAACCAGGAAGATCTGACGCTGGCTATGAGCAAGCCCAAGTCCACCCCCATGATACAGCAATACTTGTCCATTAAGGAGAAGTATAAAGATGCGATTTTGTTTTATCGTATGGGGGATTTTTATGAGATGTTTTTCGAAGATGCTCAGGTCGCTTCAAAGGCACTGGAAATCACTCTGACATCCCGCAACAAAAACGATGCCGTTCCAGTGCCCATGTGCGGTGTGCCGTATCGGGCGGCCCAAACCTATATTGCCCGTCTGATCGAAAGCGGCCATAAAGTGGCCATTTGCGATCAAGTGGAAGATCCTGCCGTAGCGAAGGGTTTGGTCAAGCGTGAGGTCGTACGCGTCGTTACACCGGGGATGATTGTCGAAAACGAACTGCTCGATGCCAAATCCAATAATTTCCTGCTGGCAATGACCGTGCACGCCGAGTCCGTCGGTATAGCCATTCTGGATATTTCTACCGCCACATTCCGAATAGCCGAAACAACGGACACCGAGAGAGCCGCCGAAGAGGTGCGGCGCATAGGGCCGAGCGAATTGTTGCTTCCCGCGAACATGCAGGATCTGCCCATCATGCATCGAATTCGGCGCAGCTTTGAGGCCAAAGCCGTCAACTGGATGCCGGCTGATAGGTTCAATCCCTCCCGAGGGCGCGATCAGTTGCTTGAGCAATTGGGGACCCGGAGTTTGGAAGGCTTCGGGTGTCAACAAATGGAAGCCGGATTGGGTGCTGCGGGTGCACTGCTGAACTACGTGCAGGACACGCAGAAACAATCGGTATCCCATCTTCACCGCATCACGTCTTACGGATTGGAAGATCATCTGGTTATCGATTCGATCAGTCGGCAGAATCTTGAACTGGAAAAAAACCTGCGCAGCGGCACACGACGAGGAACGCTGATCAGCATACTGGACAAAACGGTAACGTCCATGGGAGGGCGGCGCTTGAAGCGATGGCTCCTTTACCCCCTGCGAACCGCAGATAAAATTGGCCGCCGATTGGATGCCATTGACGAACTGCTGACCCAGTCCGAGGCTCGACTGCAGATTCTCGATCAGCTCTCTTCGGTATACGACCTGGAGCGATTGAACAGCAAAATCTCTATGGGCCGTGCAAATGCGAGGGACTTGACCGCTCTGCAACGTTCTTTAGACGTGCTGCCGGCCATCTGGAAAGTGCTGGCGCGCCTGCACGCCGATGCGGTTAAATGCCGGATACCGCTCGATGACCTCAATTCACTGGCCCAACGTATCCGCGACGCCATCAGAGACGATGCTCCCGCTACGATCAATGAAGGCGGGATAATCAAACCCGGTTATCATGCCGAACTGGACGAGCTGATCCGCATCTCAAAAGATGGAAAAGGGTATCTGGCGCAGCTGGAAGTCCGGGAAAAAGCGGCCACCGGCATCAACAGCCTCAAAGTGCGATTCAACAAGGTGTTCGGCTACTATTTGGAAGTGCCGAAAACACAAGTCAAACTCGTGCCGGATCACTACGTTCGAAAGCAGACATTGGTCAATGCCGAACGCTATATAACTGATGAGCTGAAACAATTCGAAACCAAGGTCCTCGGAGCCCAGGATCAGCGTTGTGTGATGGAACTCGAACTGTTCAATCAACTTCGCGAACAAGTACAGGCGCATAGCGCACGGATTCAGGAAGTCGCCGATTTTCTTTCCCGGTTGGATTGTCTGATATCTCTGGCCAGCGTTGCAGAGCAAAACGACTATTGCCGGCCCAATATCAACATGCAAGGTGTGATGCACATCGGAGAGGGACGACATCCGGTTGTGGAAAAAATGATACGCGCAGAGCGTTTCGTGCCCAACACCATCACACTGGATGATCAAACACAACAGGTTCTCATCATCACGGGACCCAATATGGCCGGTAAATCCACCGTACTGAGGCAAGTTGCATTGATGGTGATCATGGCCCAGATGGGATCGTTTGTGCCGGCCGTCGAGGCGGATATCTGCCTGACCGACCGAATATTTACCCGCGTCGGTGCCCTGGACAACTTGTCGTCCGGGCAAAGCACCTTTATGGTCGAGATGGAGGAGACGGCCAATATTCTCAATCATGCCGGGGCCAAAAGCCTGGTCATTATGGATGAGATCGGACGCGGAACGAGTACTTACGATGGTTTGAGCATCGCCTGGGCGGTCGCGGAATACCTGCACGATGTGGACAATCGCGGGGTCAAGACACTGTTTGCAACCCACTATCATGAATTGACAGAACTGGCGGAAACCAAACCAAGGGTTAAAAATTTCAACATTGCCGTAAAAGAGTGGAACGATCAGATCATTTTTTTGCGAAAATTGGTTCCAGGTGGTACAAATCGTAGCTATGGGATACAGGTGGCCCGACTGGCCGGAATACCCGACAGAGTGATCCGCCGGTCCAAAAAGATCCTGGACCGCATCGAGCATCTTGCTCCGGCCGGGCAGGATGTCAACCTCCAGGGGAGCGCTTCGGAGTCGGTCGGTCAAAATCCTGTTCAACTGGACTTGTTTCAATCGGCGGAGAAGGAGATCATGAGGCGCTTGAAAGGTATCGATATTAATACGACGACTCCCATCGAAGCGCTTGACATGCTTCAAAAACTGCAGCGGATAGCGTCGGAAGGCGCCGGCAAAAACTAAATTGGTATTCGATAATCATGTTGGAACAACGGACACGATTTCATCGATTTTTTTTCGTCATTCTCATTGCGGCATGGTGTTTGACAGCCACAGTCCCTCCAGAGGCACACGGGGCTACGGCCGAATCGAAATACTATGCGGCTGAGAACTGCTATCGATATTTGAAGAACAATCCCAAGCTTCAAAAGTATCGGGATCGCTGGCTGAGCTGTATCAAAAAGTTCATGGCCGTGCATCGGCACGCACCACGGGGCAAGTGGGCCTCCGCCGGATTGTACCAGGCGGCAAGATTGTATGCACAGCTTTACCAGCACTCCTATTACGCTCCGGACAAGCAGAAGGCACTGGAACTGTTTGAGCGCGTGATTGCCGAATACCCTAAAAGCAGCTACCGCGGCAAAGCCAGGAATGACCGCGCCAACTTGCTGGCGGGAAAATCGACCGAACCGGCTGCGGTCAGCCGTTCGCCGGGTGAAAAATGGCTCCAAAAAGCGGATGCAGCCTATGGTGAGCTGCAGCGCAAACCGCAATTGAAAAAATACCGTGACCGGTGGCTTAAATGCATCGATTATTACCGCAGAGCCTATCAGGCCGATCCCGACGGCTCGACGGCCGCGGCCGCGTTGTTTGGCGTAGCGCGCAGCTACGGAGAAATGGCTCACTACTCGTTCAGCGATCTCGATCGCACCCAGTCGCGCCGGACCTATGAAGATTTGATCCAAAAATATCCCGACAGCCCGTATGCACCAAGAGCCAGGGCGGAATTGGGTGTTACTGAAGCCGATGAGGCGGATGATACATCTACCGATGCCATCTCGGAAATGATCAAGGAGGCCAACGATCTTGGAGCATCGGACCGTTCTGATAACCTTCAAATGGCTTCCGCCCGCAATCCAGCCTCGGTCGACGGGCTTCGGTTTTGGTCCAATCCGCGCTATACCCGCGTGGTTATTGATGCGGATAAAGATACGGTCTTTTCCTATCATGAATTGCGTGAAGATCCCACCATCGGCAAACCGCAGCGTATCTATATCGACGTGCACAACAGCCGTCTCGGGCGCAATCTCCAGAAAGTTGTTCCCATCAACGATGATCTGCTCAGTGATGCCCGCGCCGGTCAATATAGAGACGACAAAGTCCGCGTTGTGGTGGATATTAAATCGTTCAAGACCTACAAGATCTTTTCATTGAAAAATCCATTCAGGATCGTTCTGGATGTTTGGGGAATCTCCAGCGACACGGAGCAGTCAACGGCCTCTGCCACCCATACAGAGCCGGGGCAGGGGAAGATTCCCACCAGTGCTATAGCCAAACAGCTTGCCCTTGGTGTTCGGAGAATAATGATCGATCCCGGGCATGGCGGCAAGGACTACGGTGCGCCGGGGTATTTAAAAGGGGTACATGAAAAGAATGTGGTGCTCGCCATCGCAAAGCGTTTGCAGCAGATGATTCAATCCCAGCTCAAGGTCGAAGCCATTCTCACCCGCAGCCGCGACATGTATCTGAGTCTGGAAGAACGCACCGCCATGGCCAACACCCATGAAGCCGACCTGTTTATCTCCATTCATACCAATGCTTCGCCGGATCGCCGGGCGTATGGTGTCGAGACATATATCCTCAACCTGGCAACCGATGATGAAGCCATCCGGGTGGCAGCTCGTGAAAATGCCACTTCGACAAAGAATATCAGTGACTTGGACTCCATACTGCAAAGTTTGATGACCAATGCCAAGGTCAGCGAATCAACCCGTCTGGCAAGCTACGTCCAGCAATCCATGGCCGGTTCACTGCAGCACAAGTACAAGCAAATTCGGAGCAAGGGCATCAAGCGGGCGCCATTTTATGTTCTGCTGGGAGCCAATATGCCGTCGGTTTTGGTTGAAACATCCTTTATCAGCAATCCAAGAGAGTGCAAACGGCTTGTCAGCAAAAGCTATCAGCAGCAGCTGTGTCAGGGAATCATCGACGGAATCAAACGTTACATCAGAGAAACCAACCCGACCGCTTTCCGTCCACCGGCAAATGGCCGTTCGGAAGGCTGAGATTGAATTGGCGCCGGTCGCGCAGGCCTGCGGCGCCTCAACCCGTTACAGGAGGTTTTATGGCATACGAGCATATCCTGGTGGACGTTGAAAACACCATCGCGACCATTACTTTCAACCGTCCCAAGGCGCTGAACGCGCTTAACAGCGCTTTGTTGACCGAATTGGATCAAGCCGTCGATGATCTGGCAGCGAACGATGACATTGCGGTTTTGGTGTTGACCGGAGCGGGAGACAAGGCCTTTGTGGCCGGGGCGGATATCAATGAATTGGCTGAACTCAATCCACTGCAGGCGAAACATTTCGCTGCCAGAGGTCATGGAGTTATCGATAAAATCAGTGCTCTCGATATTCCGGTGATTGCAGCGGTAAATGGATATGCGTTGGGTGGGGGTACAGAAATGGCCCTGGGGTGCGATTTCATCTATGCTTCCGACAACGCCTCCTTCGGTCTGCCCGAGACCAATCTGGGATTGATCCCGGGTTTTGGAGGAACTCAACGCCTGGCGCGCCTGATCGGGCCGAACAAGGCCAAGGAGCTGATCTTTTCCGGCAAAATCATCAGTGCCGATGAGGCTTTGTCAATGGGCATCGTTAACCGCGTGTTGGAAGCCGACGCTTTAATGCCGACGGTACTGGAGACGGCCGGTGTTTTGGCGGCAAAGGGACGGGTTTCCCTCAGAGCGGCCAAACAGGCCGTAGATCATGGTCTGAACGTCGATCTTTCCACCGGACTGAAAATTGAGCAGAATGCGTTTGCGCTATGTATGGCAAGTGAGGACGCGAAAGAAGGCACCCGAGCATTTCTGGAAAAGCGCAAAGCGGAATTCAAGGGAACCCTGAGATAAACTCTACTATCAAAGAAGGAGCGGGCACATGATTTACAACATGGAATATGAAACCATGCCGCGTGAAGCGCTGGAGGCTATTCAACTACGCAGATTGCAAACCACAGTGGAGCGGGTATATGCCAATGTGCCGTTCTATCGAGAAAAATTTACGGAAGCCGGCGTATCACCATCTGATATCCGCAACATCGGCGATTTGCGAAAACTGCCGTTTACGACCAAGCAGGACCTGCGGGACAGCTATCCATACGGGATGTTCGCAGTACCCATGGAACATGTAGTGCGCATCCATTCCTCTTCGGGTACGACAGGGCAAGCCACTGTAGTGGGATATACGGCGAGGGATATTCAGACATGGGCCGAGCTGATGGCCAGATCGCTGATGGCAGGCGGCGCCACCCGCAACGATATCATTCACAACGCATATGGGTACGGCCTTTTCACCGGCGGTCTGGGAGTCCACTATGGTGCCGAAACATTGGGCGCTTCGGTTATTCCCGTGTCTGGCGGAAATACCAAGCGGCAGATCATGATCATGAAGGATTTTGAGCCGACAATTATTACGGCGACCCCTTCCTATAGCCTGCACCTGGCAGAAGTGGCCGACGAGATGGGTGTTTCATTCAAGGATTTAAAATTTAAATTTGGTATCTTTGGTGCTGAACCCTGGTCGGAGACCATGCGCGATGAGATGGAACGAAAATTGGACCTGGTGGCTGTCGATATTTACGGCCTGAGCGAGGTGATGGGACCCGGTGTTTCCATCGAATGCCACGAGGCCAAAAACGGGCTGCATGTATTTGAGGATCATTTTATACCGGAGATTATCGATCCACAGACATTGGAACCGCTGCCCTATGGCGAAACCGGAGAGTTGGTCTTCACGACCATCACCAAGGAGGCTTTCCCGGTGATTCGGTACCGAACCCGTGACATCACCTCGTTGAATCCGGAACCCTGCATTTGCGGCCGCACGCATCTGCGTATGAACCGGGTGACGGGGCGCAGCGATGATATGCTGATCATACGAGGGGTCAACGTCTTTCCATCACAGATCGAGAGCGTCCTGATGGATACAGACGGCGTTACGCCTCACTATCAACTGGTTGTCGATCGCGAAGGCTCACTGGATACGTTGACCGTCATGGTGGAGGTCAGCAGCGCCCTGTTCTCGGATGAAGTGAAACAGCTCCAAGCTACCGAACGTAAAATATCAAAGAATATCAAAGAATTACTTGGCGTATCGGCTAAGGTCACGCTGGCCGATCCAAAAACCATTGCCCGTAGCGAGGGCAAAGCGGTACGCGTCATCGATAACCGAAAACTATGACGACATGTTTCCTTGGTTGAAGGAGGGCATATGCAGGTAGAACAAATATCGGTATTCCTGGAAAACAAAACCGGGCGAATGGCCGAGGTCACGGCTATTCTGGCAGAGGCCGGTGTCAATATCCGCGCCTTGGCTCTGGCGGATACATCCGATTTCGGTATTTTGCGTCTGATTGTCGATAATAATGACCGGGCCAATTCAGTGTTGAAGGATAATGGATTCACTGTTGGAAGAACGGACGTGGTTGCCGTTGAAGTCGAAGATCGACCTGGAGGCCTTAACAGAATTCTGGAAATCCTGCGGGGTGCCGAACTGAATGTGGAATATATGTATGCATACGTTCGACACAGCGGCCGGGATGCTGTCATGATTTTCCGATTCGACAATGTCAGTGCGGCCATCGATGTGTTGAAAAACAACGGGATTTCGATTCTCGAAAAAGAGCAGCTGGATCAACTCTAAACAATTTGGATAAACGACCGATATTCATCATCAGACATGTCTCTCGTGTTCAAGATATCCTGAGATACTGGTAAGGTATTGTTGCTGTTAGGAAAATTGAATTGAGTAGATTGACAGTATCGGAGTCGATCAGTTATATTAACAATTGGTACTTATGGATAGAAGGCCGCAAAAAAATAAACATATCCAGCTTGTCTGGGGGGCCGCGCTCACGTTAGCGGGCATTGGCGTTTTTATTCGGATCCCTCAAGTCATGCCGGAACTTGAAAAGATAGACCAGTATTCGGACGTTATGTGGTTCGTCCGGTTCTGTTTCTATCTGATGGGGGCGATCTTGATCGGCGGCGGCCTGAAAAAACTCTACCACCATTTTCGACCTGGCGGGCAGGCCCTCAACGGTGACAACGATTTTGATAAGGTTGGAGACGGTGAAGACAGGTAGGAAATCATGCTGAAAGCGTCACAGACCCAGGCTGCCTCAAACGGCGGTGCAGCTCCAGTGCAGGATGAAGTGGCAATCCAATCAAATCTCCAGGAAATTGGCAACAAGATCAATGCCGCCAGGGATTTGGATGCGATTCTGATTGATCTTGAAAGCGACATTACCGATTTATTCGGGGCCGAGCGCCTGACAGTCTATGTTATCGACGGTGTCAAAAGGGAGCTGGTGTCCCGCTTCAAGTCGGGTGATGAAGTCGCAGAGATCCGGGTGCCGGTGAACAACAACTCTCTTGCCGGCTTTTCGGCTCTGAAACAGAAGCTGATCAATATTTCCAATGTATATGACGATAAAGAGATCCATCAGATCGATGAACATCTGCAATTTGATAAAAGCTGGGATCAAAAAACCGGCTACCGTACCAAACAAGTCCTGGTCTATCCCATCGTTTTTCAAAAATACCTGATGGGAGCCTTGCAACTGATCAACTGCAAAGGGCGGGACGCGTTTGGATCGGAGGAGGAAAAAGCGGCGAGCGCTCTGGCCAAGATCATCGGCGTTGCCATCTACAATCAAAAACGTATGGCAGCCCGGGGCGGCAGAACCAACAAATTCGATTATTTGCTGGAAAACCACCTGGTAACCCAAAAGGAGCTCAACAAGGCGCTTGCCGATTCTCGACAGCGCAGGGAACCGGCTGAAACGGTGCTGATGCGGGAGTTTAAAATTCCCAAAAGCGAGGTTGGGGAGTCGCTGGCCCGATATTACAAGACCAACTTTGTGGCCTACAACGCCACCTTTCCGATTCCCGGCGAACTGTTGACGGGGTTGAAAGTCCCGTTTATGAGGGCCAACGTATGGGTCCCGCTGCGTACGCAAGACAGTCAACCCGTCATCGCCATCGACGATCCCCACGATCTGAAACGGATCGACGAGATCAAGGCGCTTTTTCCGGGTCGCAGCATCAAGTTTGCCGTAGCGCTCAAGCAGGACATTCTCGATTTCATCAAGCTGTTTACCCAGGATGAGAAAGAGATGGCGGAGATCGATGATATCCTGTCACAGCTCGAAGATGAACATGAAGAGATCGAAGAAGCCGAAGGCGCCGTCGGAGAAGAGGACAGCGCCGTCGTTCAACTGGTCAATAAAATCATCCTGGATGCCTATGCCAGGGATGCATCGGATATTCATATCGAACCCTATCCGGGCAAGCAGAATACGATGGTCCGCATCCGGGTGGATGGAGCGTGTACCGTCTATCAAACCATTCCCTTTGCATACCGGAATGCCGTTATCTCCCGAATCAAAATCATGTCCGATCTGGACATCGCCGAACGCCGGTTGCCTCAGGATGGCAAGATCAAGTTTAAAAAGTATGGCGGCAAAGACATCGAACTGCGCGTTGCCACCATTCCGACTCAGGGCGGAATGGAAGATGTGGTCATGCGTATTCTGGCGGCAGGTGAGCCGATTCCGTTGAACAAAATCGGATTTTCCGAGCGCAATTATGAGAAATTTGTCGACGCGGTAATCAATCCTTACGGGCTCATTCTCGTATGCGGGCCGACCGGTTCCGGTAAAACCACCACGCTTCATTCGGCGTTGGCCCATATCAATAAGACCGAGACAAAGATCTGGACGGCGGAAGATCCGGTCGAAATCACACAAAAAGGGCTCCGCCAGGTGCAGGTCAAATCCAAAATCGGGTTCAATTTCGCCGCTGCCATGCGTTCGTTTTTGCGCGCCGACCCGGATGTGATCATGGTGGGTGAGATGCGCGATAAAGAGACGACCCATATCGGCATCGAAGCATCCCTTACCGGCCACCTGGTTTTTTCGACCCTGCATACCAACAGCGCCCCTGAAAGCATCACCCGTTTGCTGGACATGGGAATGGATCCCTTCAATTTTGCCGACGCCATTTTATGCATCATGGCGCAGCGTCTGGTGCGCACCCTGTGCAGCAGCTGCAAAAAACTTTATCATCCGACCCAGGCCGAGTTCGATGAACTGATCAGGGAATATGGCCCCGAGGATTTTGAAAAGAACCTTAACATTGAATATAACAAAGATCTTGAGCTCAACAAGGCGGTTGGCTGCGATTTGTGCAACGGCACCGGCTATCGAGGTCGTATGGGTATTCACGAGTTGCTGGTCGGCACCACTGAAATGAAAACCCTGATTCAGCAACGCGCCAAAATGGAAGATATTCGCGATCAGGCAGTTGCAGACGGCATGACCACCTTGAAGCAGGACGGCATCGAAAAAATAATCGCAGGCCACACCGATTTGCTTCAGGTGCGGAAAGTGTGTATTAAGTAAACTGGTAAAAGCGTCGATTGGTCGATTCGTCAAATCGCAGGTTCCATGCGTTTGAACCCGTTTGATGAATTGACGGTGTGACTATTCCGTTAATGCCCGCCTGAATTTCTGTAACTGCATCTCATAAATTCCGCGATCTTCGGGATTCATCGCCAATGCTTCTTCTTCGGCTTCGATGGCTTCTGCTATTCGGCCGTTTCTGTATAAACATTCCGCCAGGGTATCCCAAATGTGCGGAGCCTGTTTGATTTGAATGGCTCGTCGCGCATAAGAGAGCGCGCGAACGGGATCCTGGGCGGATGGATCGTCTGTGGTCACTAAGAGCCAGGCAAGATTGTTCAGCGTATCCGGTAAATCAGGGTTCAGCTGCAGGGCCTTTTCATAAGCGTTGATCGCCTTTTTGGGCATGCCATGTCCGGTATAGTGATCGCCGATGAGCCGGTAGTGCAACGCATCCCTGTCGGTCTTGGTTTGCTTCTTGTCCAAAATCCTCTCTAAATCTTCCACATTGATGTATTGACCACTGCCGCTGTAAACCGCCTGAGTAAATTGATACACGGAAAGAGAGATAAAAAAAAAGCCGATCAGGAAAATGATGATACTTTTCCTGACTTTTCGATGGTGCCTGACAATCCATGAACCGGCCTTTTCGCACAGCGTCAAATAATCGATTCTCTGCTGGATACTGTAGTGGTGCCAGTTGGGCTTGTCAGCCGACTGGCCGCTGGCCGCAACAATTTTGGCAAATGTTTCTATCAGGGGCTGCGCGGACGGAAAAAGTTCAAAGACATGGAGGTCAGCCTGGCGCTCAAAATTGCGCATGAAATAACCGAACAGATACCTGAAATAGATAATGGCACAGACAACCAGCAGAATAGATGAAAGAATACTGTAAATTCTCTCAATATCCAGAGAGTAATAGAAGATGAGATAAATGGAAGGCTTTGTATAAAAAAGTAAATAGCTGCTGACTGGAAACACCGCATAGGATATCAACATGAATCCAATGAAAAACAGCAAGTACAGGATCAGGTGTTTATGTCGTACATGTCCGATTTCATGGGCGATAACCTGGTCGATTTCGTCCGGCGACAAAAGCTGCAGCAGGGCATCGGTAACCATGATATACCTGAATCGGGACGTCAATCCCATAACGCCCGCAGTGATCATGCGTCCGCCGAAGATAGGCCAGTAAACGATATCGGCATATCGAATTCCCGCCTGACGGCATAAGCTTTCGATACGGTGCCGATGAGCACCGTTTTCCAGGGGACGACATCGCCAGAAACGCTGAATCAGCAACGGGGCGAATACGGCGGCGATCAGCAGAAAGATCAGGAAGAATCCGATCTGGCCGGCCGTCGTATTCAGGATCTGCTTTGGAAGTTCAAATGGCAATAATTCAATGATATCGGAAATGGCGAACAAAAGCGTCCATGGAATAAGAACAGGAATGCTGAAAGCGAAATTTGAATAGACATAAGTACGGCGCGAAATGTTGGTCCGGTAGATGACACGATATGCGTCATAGGAGAAGAACCAAATCAGAAAAAGATACCCGACAAACAACGATAGCAGGCACAGAGCGCGCAATGTCGGCAGATAATCGAACAGCTTCATCAATTGCAGGTAGGCTGGCAGGTGCAGGCCCCAAATATCAATGGCAAACACGGTTAAGGCCAGAATAGCATGACGGGTACTCAACACACCGAAGCGATGGTCCAATTGCGTTTGCGATTTTTGGCCGGCATTTGCAAACAAGTGCTGGAACCTGTTGTAAGTGTAGCCGGCAAACACTGCTGCAAGGGCCAAACCCATGGCCATCGCCTGAACCAAGGACAGGGGGGGCTCTGCCGGCGCCTCATAGAGTGCCAATACGAGCAAAGCGATGATGAAATAAATAAAATTGGCGTACATGAATGCTATTTAAAAAATCGTTCTTTTTCACTGTAGATGCACCCGCAATACTGCTGACGATACATGCCGAGCTGTTTGGACCTTTCAACACCTTCCCGCCATCCCCTGCGATAGTCGTCATAGAAAAATGGCGTTCCAATCTTCCTTGCCAGTGCTTCGCCAATCGAACGAATCGTTTCATGGTTCTGGTATTTACTGTAGAGCAGGGTCGAAGAGAAACCGTCAAACTTGCCGCGCTTGGCTAATTTGGCAGTCGATAGCAGGCGATGGTGATAGCAATATTGACACCGGTTTTTTTCGCGGAATGCAACATTTTGAATAAATGTCTCGATGTCATAATCCTCGGCGATGATCAACTTCAGATCGATCCTGCCGGCATATTCCTCAAGGGTTTGTTGGCGCTTGAGGCATTCCCTATATGGATGTATATTGCTGCGGTAGAAAAAGCCCATTACGTCATGGCCGTTTTTCCGCAGCTGTTCGATGGGATAGATGCTGCACGGTGCACAGCAGATGTGAATCAGTATTTTCATCGACGCGCTCCAAAAAGAGCGGTTCCGATGCGCACCAGGGTTGCGCCTTCATGAATGGCGACTTCGAAATCGCCGGTCATCCCCATCGAAAGCTCCCTGAAATCGGGCGTCAACACGGTGTTCGACGCGAGGCTGTCGCGCAGTCGCCGCAATGCGGCAAAGTAGGGGCGCGCTTTTTCAGGATCGTTAAAAAAAGGCGGCATGGTCATAAGGCCTTGAAGGTGAAGGTTTTCCATCTCGGCAATACGAACAATATCTTTTGCGGCGTCTTTTTCCGTCAAACCGGACTTGGAAGGAGCGTCACCGATATTCACCTGAACGAGTATGTTTTGACGCTTTCCGATTTTTCGAGCCTGCTTATCCAACTCAGCGGCCAGTTTGATCGAATCCACGCTATGGATCAGATTGAACATACGAACGGCAAACTTTGCCTTATTGCTTTGCAGATGGCCGATATAGTGCCACTGAACATCCAAATCGACCAGTTGCTCGTATTTCTTGCGCGCCTCCTGAATATAGTTTTCGCCGATGATCTTTGCTCCGGCATGGATGGCTTCACGAACGCGATCAACTGATTGTGTTTTTCCTACGGCGACAAGATGAATATCCTCCGGTTGCCGTCCGCATTGTTCTGCGCTTCGTACGATTCGTTGTTGAATGGAAAGAAGGTTCCGCTTCATTTGGTTATACTCTGTCAGATCCGCGTATTTTACCGCGCTGCGGCCCGTTCAGGCGAACGACCCGCTCCTGGATCAAATACTCAATGACTTCACAAACAGGCAGTCCTACGACATTTGTGTAAGAACCGCTGATTCTTTTAACGAGGAACGTTCCCAACCCCTGGATGGCATAGGCTCCCGCCTTGTCGAACGGTTCATCCGTCTGAATGTACCACTCGATTTCATCCTTGGATAAATCTTTAAATGTCACGTCCGTACAGACGACCTCGGAGTACGCCCGCTGCATGTCCCTGCAGCAAATGGTGTATCCCGTAAAGACCTGGTGCGTCCGGCCGCTCAGCTGCTGCAACATGCTGCGTGCAGTGGACGTGGATGAGGGTTTTCCCAATACATGGTCATTGGCAAACACAACCGTATCGGCAGCGATGATCCATTGGGATGGGTGACGGTCGGCAACATCATCGGCTTTGCGACGGGACAACGTCAATACATAATCATGAGGTGAGCTTAATTTGACGCTGTCTTCATCAAAAGCACTTGGTATTACTTTGAATTTGAGTCCTGCCCGTTTCAACAGGTACTTTCGTCTCGGCGATTTGGACGCCAGTATCAGACCCTCTTGTTGAATCGTCGAATTCATCCATCGGGTTCTATCAAATGGGGAAAGGTTTGACAACCCGATCGGTACAACGCAGCAGCTGTCATCTGAGCATGGATGTCATTGATCGGGCGGGCCGGTATTACATAGACCCGGACAACGCTTCGTGGGCCGTTAAGATCAACTCTTCCGTGGTGTCCCAGGATATACACTCATCGGTAATGGATTGGCCGTATTGGAGCTTGCCGAGATCGCCGCTGTTATCCTGGCGGCCTTCTTTCAGGTTGCTTTCCAGCATCAGGCCGATGATGCCCCTGTTGCCGCCCACGCGTTGATTGATGACATCGTTCCATACGATGGCCTGTTCTGCATACTGTTTCCGTGAATTGGCATGCGAGCAGTCCACGACCACGGCCGGCTGGAGGCGTCTGTCCTCCAAGAAGGAAAGGGCTTCGCGGATACTGACCGAATCATAATTGGGCCTGATGCCGCCTCTGAGCACCAAATGGGCATAGGGATTCCCTGTGGTTTTTACGATGCTGGTTTTTCCCTCAGCATCTATGCCGAGAAAGCTTTGCGGAGAACCTGCGGCGATCATGGCGTTCAGCGCTGTCTCCAAATCCCCGTCCGTATGGTTCTTGAAACCCACCGGCATCGAGAGGCCGCTGGCCATTTCGCGATGTGTCTGCGATTCGGTAGTCCGCGCGCCGATGGCCGCCCAGCATACCAGACCTGCAATGTATTGAGGGGTGATTGGATCGAGCATCTCAGTGCCTGTGGGCACCCCGAGTTCCGTGATCTCCAGAAGGAGACGCCTGGCAAGCGTCAAGCCCTCGGACATATCGCAGGAGCCGTCCAGGTAAGGGTCATTGATCAGACCTTTCCAGCCGAGCGTTGTGCGGGGCTTTTCAAAATATACCCGCATGATGAGAAACAGCGTTTTTTCAACCTTGGCCTGTAACTCGACGAGCCGCCGGGCATATTCCAGTGCAGCCTGAGTATCGTGTATGGAGCACGGGCCTGTGATAACGGCAAGCCTGTCATCTTTTTGCAGAATAATATCCTGTATGGTTTGCCGGCCGGCGATCACCGTCTCGGCTGAACGCTGCCCGATAGGCTGTTCCGATTTGAGTTGTGAAGGCGAAATCAGGGGGACAAACTCATGAATGTTTACATCATATGTCTTTTTCATGAACGGGATCTCCTTTTACAAAAAAAACCGCAGGCTGTCGGGCCTGCGGTTCATCGCTGTATGAAGTTTAACGTTCGGATCAGCAACGCCCAGGCAGGCCTCTGCTGAAATAATAATACCCAAAAAAGTAAAATTCGCCTGTGCCGGTCCGTTTCATTGAAAATTCCTTCAAGCAAGATATCAGCGATCTGTATCGGTATTGCCGAAATTTGTCAAGCTTAAATAGACGCTCTTTTTTGTTTACATTGAAGCAACATCACGCTAAGCTGGCGCAAATTGGATCATCCGCCAGTGCCAGTCTGATGCGGTCACACCAAATGGAGCCTCTCACGGAGCTTGGTTTAAACTGATGAAACCCCGACATATCGCTGATTCTCATTGGACGATCGGATGGCATCGGAACGGTCAGCGTGTGTTCACAGCTTTCGTCGTGCTTCCCATCGATCGAGGCGTCAGTGAAGTATCCCACGGCGGCACAACCGGCAGACATGCAAAATAAATCTAACGAAAAGGAAAACCAATGTACAGATTGAGTATCAGGTATATAGCAATGGGTGTTGCACTTATCTTGACATTTGCGATGTCACTTGCATCTGCCTCGGCTGCAGATAAGCCCAGCAACATTGCAGCGAAAGTCGGCAACCGAACGATCGATATGAAGACATTCGAGCAGGAAGTCGCAAAATACATGATGCAATACCAGGGCGCCAAGGGTAATCTTCCCCCTGCCTTTATGCAGCAGATCCGCATGCAGGCGATCAATGCCTTGATCAACCGGGAAGTTCTGCTGCAAGAAAGCGATAAGCGGGGCATCAAGGTCGACAAGGAAGAGGTGGAACAGGGGATCAAGTCTATCCAGAGCCGTTTTCCCAGTCAGGAAAAGTTTCAAGAAGCGCTGAAAAGCATGAATCTAAGTCAAAGTGATTTCGAACAGCAATATATGCAGCAATCAAAAATACAAACGCTTATCGAACAGGAAATCATATCCAAGATCAACATCAAGGAAGATGAAGCCAAAGCTTACTTTGATGCGAATCCAGAACAGTTCGACCAAAAGGAACAGGTTCGTGCGCGGCATATACTGATAAAAGTCGAAAAAACCGCGGATGAGAAGACAAAAGCGGAAGCACGGAAAAAAATTGTCGATATTCAGAAAAAAATCATGTCCGGAGACGATTTTGCAGAGACGGCGAAGCAGCACTCCCAAGGCCCGAGCAACGTCAAAGGCGGTGATCTGGGGTATTTTGGAAAAGGACAGATGGTGAAGCCTTTTGAAGAGGTCGCATTCAAATTGGCCAAAGGCGAGGTCAGTGACATTGTCGAGACCCGCTTTGGTTACCACTTGATAAAGGTGGAGGATCGCAAGGCCCCGCAAAAAGCAGTGTATGCGGAAAAAAAGCAGCAAATCATAGCGAAGTTGAAAAATGAGCGTATTCAGAAAGAGGTCAATACCTATATCAATAAACTTCGTGAGGAAGCAAAAATCGAGAATTTAATTCAGTAGGTATGTTTAATCATGAGTATGCCGCTGCTGGTTAAAGAGACGGAAAAGTTTGAAGTCGCGCTTTATAAAGAACCCAAGGACATCAAACGGCTTAGACGTACACATGTCCCATTTTCAGGCTCACCTCGCAAACATCCCCATGATTCGGATCGGATTATCCTTGTTTCCGATCCTTACGGAGGCGGGGCTTTTTATCTTGAGTTCGATAAAAAGGACATCGCATTTGTCGAAGAGTTACCGAATGTGGTGGATATCGATAATGATGTCATACCAATGGTGCGCGTTTGGGTGAGAAAAGGGGGGATTGGGTTGCGGTGTATGCCGTTTTGGGTGGAAAAGTTCACTTAGTCAAGCAATATTAATATACAGTTGACGACAGTCCACGAACAGCGGATATGCATTCACAATTATTTGGCATTAAAGCCGGTCCGTTGCAAAGTCCGCCCGTAGCACACGCAATGGCGCCTAAGCAACTAATAAATATGCCTCTCCCCCTCAGGGGGAGAGGCTAGGTGAGGGGGGCTTTCGCAAGTCTCATCTTATTCTGAGGGAAGGGGAGATCAATAGACGCTGATTAGCGTTTTAGAATGAAAAAAATAGATGCCAGCCTCCAGTGTATTGGCTGGCAGTTTTTTTCACCATTGTTGTTTAATCACAGCTGTGGACAGAAGCAGAGGTGTGGAGAAGGGAAAGTTTTGGAGCGAATCAGCCGGACGCAGAAGAAGAAATATGTCGAGCGGCTGCAGAAGGTTGGCGAGCGGCTGGTCGATCTTGACGATGCCGTGCTGGATGCGGTTGGCATTTCAGAAGAGCTTCGTGAAGCTGTGGTGCAGGCTCGGCGTATTCATCAACATGAAGCGCGCCGGAGACAGCTGCAGTATATTGGACGATTGATGCGGGAAACGGGTGTGGACCCGTCTGACATCCAATCAGAGATTGAGCGAGCTGATGGAAGGGAAGGCGATGAGAAACGAAAATTCAGGCAGGTGGAAACCTGGCGCAACGAATTGTTGACAGGCGACCCCTCCCGTTATGATTGGCTGCTGAAAAACTACCCACAGGCCGATCCGTCGAAACTGCGACGGCTGATCAACAACGCCGTTGAATACAAAGAACGTTCCGGCACTGACAAGCGAGCGGCCAGATCACTTTTCCGATATTTAAGAGAGCTAATCGATTAATTCGATCAACTCGTCGACAATCCGGTCTAAAAAGAGCATGCCTTCGACGGTAAGTTTGCAATACTTATTATCCAAATCCAGCCATTTTTCCGCCTCGAACCGGTCCAGGGCCGTATGAAAATAAAGCTTGAAATCGACATGGAAATTTTCTCTGAAAAACGTCAGATCCAGACCATCGGCTTGCCGCAATCCAAGATAGAGCGCTTCTATCATCATTTGTTCTTCGCTGAGTTCTTCTTGTTCTGAAATGGGGAGACTGCCCTGGCCAAGCATTTGCAGGTAGCCGTCCAGCTGACGATGATTCCACCACCGCCTGGGATAGGAGAAGCTGTGTGCGGAAGGACCGAATCCGATGTAAGGAACAAAGTTCCAGTATTTCTGATTATGCTTGGAACGCCAGCGCGGCCCTCTGGAGAAGTTAGAAATCTCGTAATGTTCATAGCCGCCAACGCCTAAAAAATCATGCGTCATGCGGAAAAGCTCCGCGGTCAGCATATCAGACAGGGGAACAATACGACCCGCCTGCTGATCCGCGAAAAGGGGGGTATGCGGCTCATACGTGAGCATGTAGCAGGCCAGATGCTTTGGCATCAGGCGCATGGCCTGTTTCAGATCGTTTTTCCATTGCACTGGAGATTGTTCCGGCAGGCCGTATATCAGATCCAGGCCGATGTTGTTAAAGCCGGCTTTTTTTGCCGCCTCCACGGCTGCCAATGACTGCTGTCCATTATGAAGGCGGCCGAGGAAGGCCAGCAGTTGATCATTAAACGATTGAACGCCGATATTGACACGGTTGAAACCAAAGGCCGCATAATCCTGAAGATCCCTTGGCGTAGCGGTAGCGGGATTCACTTCAAGCGTCATTTCTGCAGACGCTTCCAGGTTGAAGCACAAGGCCGTCCAGTCCACGATTTTGCCAACTTGCTTGGGTGTCAGGAGCGACGGCGTGCCGCCGCCGATATAGAGTGTATCGACTTTTAAATCTGACGATTTGCTCAGATTCATCTCCTTTTGCAAGGCATCCAGGAAGTCGGGTATGCGATTGGCATCTGTGCTGGAATAGAAATCACAATACCTGCATTTTTGCTGACAGAATGGAATGTGGATATAGATTCCCGCTGCATGATCCGAAACGTTGTGTATTGGTTCCATCGATAAGCCTATGTGTCAAATGCGTTATTCATCCCAATTTATCTATAGACAGTCCAAGGTCATCCGTCACTTATCCGAATTGCTGTTCCGGTCTCCCAATACCTTTTGGCTTCTTTTAACGGCGCACATGTCGCCGCACATGCTGCAGACCGATGCGTCGTACGGCATAGAGGATTCTCGGTATTTTTTTGCCTTTTCCGGATCCATGGCCAGGTTCATCATACGATCCCAATCCAAATCCCGACGGGCTTCACTCATCCGGTGGTCCCAATCGATGGCTCCGGTCAATCCTTTGGCGATATCTGCGGCATGCGCTGCAATGCGGGCGGCGATGATACCTTCTTTGACATCGCTGTTGTCAGGCAAGCGCAAATGCTCTGCCGGAGTGACATAGCACAGAAAATCAGCACCCGAACTGGCGGCAAGGGCGCCTCCAATCGCAGAGGTGATATGGTCATAGCCCGGCGCTACATCTGTCACGACGGGACCCAGTACATAGAATGGGGCTCCGTGGCACAATTTTTTTTGAAGCTGCATATTGGCAATCACTTCGTTGAGCGGGACATGCCCGGGCCCTTCAATCATGACTTGCACATCATGCCGCCAAGCGGCTTTGGTCAATTCGCCCAAAATAATCAATTCCTGGATTTGGGGCGCATCCGTAGAATCTTTCAAGGATCCAGGACGCAGCCCGTCGCCCAGACTCAAGGTGACGTCGAAGGTGCGACAAATGTCGCAAAGTCGATCGAAGTGCTCGTAAAACGGGTTTTCCTGATCGTTGCTGACCATCCAATCCAGCAAAACGGCGCCGCCGCGGCTGACCACGTGTGTCAGCCGCGGGTTTTTATAAACCCTTTCAACGGCGACTCGATTCAAGCCGGCATGAATGGTCATAAAATCGACACCATCCTCGGCATGTTTTACTACAGTTTCAAAGAAGTCATCAACCGTAAGATCCTCCAGAGCCTTGTCGCTGCTGGCAACGGCGTCATAAACCGGAACAGTGCCGATCATGACCGGGGCCGTTTCCAGAACGTTGCGGCGAAACTGACGCGTATCGCCATAGGTGCTCAAATCCATGATGGCATCGGCCTTTAAGGCCAGTGCGTCAAGAACCTTTTGAAGTTCCATATCGAGATTGCAGCAATCCTGAGACACCCCGAGGTTTACGTTTATTTTTGTCCGCAGCCCCTCGCCAATAGCGGCTGCTACAAGGTTTGAATGGTTTTTATTGGCTGGAATGACGATACGGCCGCCGGCGACACCCTCTATCAGCTGCTGTCTCGATAGTGATTCGGTTTCAAGGACTTGCGCCATTTGAGGGGTGAACTCACCCTGTTTAGCGGCTTCCATTTGTGTATGGTAAGACATTATCATCCTCCATCGGCGGCGAAATGTCGCGCCGGTCGTTGTTGGAGATCGCTTTTGGCAATCTGATGGCAATCTGATAAGTTATTGAAACACTCTGTGGGGCGTCTCAGCGCCAAGGAAGATTCGGACGGAAAAAAGAGCCGGATCCCTGGGAACGGATGCGGCGTGACCGGGCCATTAAATCCAGTGTTTTGACGGACAACGAATTGCCTTACCAGCCGCTTCCCTTCGCCGGTATTACCCGGATCAGGTTCCAAGGGTTTTTCTCAGCGAAATCGCACCCCCAGCGAGGCCGTATCCTATGTTGAAGCGCCGGCAAATGCAAGCATAAATTGGATCGCGGTAGGTACGGCATTCGATCTTAAATTAAGGTTGATTAAATCAGACAAGTCTGAGACAAGTATGGATATGCTGATCACCAAACACACTGCAGCACTTTTCACCTGCCAAATGATTCCTGGTTGCGCGCATGTTGGTTTGCCAACGCGTGGAAAAAACTTGTTGGATTTTCATATCTAAACAATTCCTAAGCGTATCCCGCTGAAGGAACGATACAAAATGAAAGTCATAGGACCGAACATTTGCGTGCGCCAATGGTTTCCGAGTATTGATCCGCTTGAACCGCACATTTGCTGCAACACTTACGACACTCCGCCGCGCCAGAGGTGGATACGATATGCCCTGTTCTACACGCTCTTCATCCTTGTATTCGAATTGTGGATCGGTCCTGGAACTTGCCATCCGGTTGGCTCTCCGCCCCCAGGGCCCAAACATGTCCTTTTTTTAGGCTCTTACGGATATAGGATGCGGCCATATCAAGCATTCTGCCCCGCCTTTTTATCGGCAATGGAACACAGCGGTTTCAACCGCGAAGATTTATTTTTCGAATTCCTGGATCTTAAGAATGTAAGGGACAGAGAAAGCAAACGGACGCTGCTGAATATGATTCGAAAAAAATATTCACGGCTCTACATCGATCTGATCATTACCGTGCATCAGGGCGCTCTGGATCTTCTCTTGAAGGAGGGCAAAGACATTCTACCCGAAGTTCCCGTCCTCGCCTGGATTCCAACCGGACCTAGCACCCCGCCCATGGGCTTTGATGCAAAGCAAACGGGACGACGCGTTCTGCCGGTTTACGCACGCCTCGATATGAAAGGCACGTTGGAGCGGGCGCTGGATTTATTCCCGCAGACAAGGCATGTTTTATTTGTTTCCGGCGCCTGGAAGACGGAACGCCAGATCACGCAAGAGATCAAAGCCATCTTTTCCGGTTTTGACGACAATCTGGAATTCGAGTACACCGACAACCTGTCCATGGAGGAAATGCTCGAGCGTGCTGCGCATTTGCCGCCCCATGCCATCATCATTTACTACATCGTCTTAAGGGACAAGACCGGTCGAAATTTTCTTGCCGAGGATGTCGCCAAAAAGGTCACCAAGATCGCCAATGCGCCTGTCTTTTGCGTATATAAATCACTGTTAGTCGATGGCGTCGTCGGCGGATCGGTATTGGGCTATGAATCAGAAGGCGCCCGCATCGCCGGTATTGCCGGCACCATGTTAGCAGGGGAAATCGGTCGCGCGCAACAAGCGGCATCAGCGGCCGCCAAGCCGGTGGTCATGTTCGACTGGCAGCAGATTAAAAAGTGGAAAGGCGATGTGCGCCATCTTCCCGAGGAAACCGTTTTTATCAACCGTCCTGTTTCGCTTTGGGAGCAGTATGGATGGTACCTTGCGGCTTTCATCGCCTTTTCGCTGATCCAGTCCGGTCTGATTGCCTTGCTGGCAGTACAGATGAAGCGCAAGGCACGGGCGGAAGCAGCCGTGCGCCGGAGCGAGGAAGAGATTCGCACACTCAACCGGGAACTCGAAGCGCGCGTGGCCGACCGAACCGCCAGACTCAAGGCGGCGAACAAAGAACTCGAAGCCTTCGCCTATAGCGTCTCCCATGACCTGCGCGCGCCGCTACGCCATATCATCGGTTTTCTTGAACTGCTTGGAAAATGCGCTGGGATTGCGCTTGACGCGGAAAGCCGGCACTATATGAACAATATTTGCGATGCGGCGAAAAAGATGGGCCTGTTGATCGAGGATCTTCTCTCATTTTCCCGCATGGGCCGCAATGCCATGTCGGTTCGACAGGTTGAATTGGAGCCCCTCGTGCGTGACGTCATCCGGGAATTCGAGCCGGATACCGCCGAAAGGGACATCGACTGGCACATCGGGGATCTTCCCGTGGTTGGCGGCGACGCGTCCATGCTTCGAATCGTGTTCGACAACCTGATCTCCAACGCCCTGAAATTCACCCAGCCCCGAAAGATGGCTCACATTGAAATCGGGACACGTCCCGGACCGGACTCCGATGCAGTGATTTACGTGCGCGACAACGGCGTCGGGTTCGATATGGCATATGTCAACAATCTGTTCGGCGTGTTCCAGCGCCTCCACCGTGCGGATGAGTTCGAGGGCACCGGCATCGGGCTGGCCAATGTGCGCCGCATCGTCGCCCGGCACGGTGGGCGCACCTGGGCCGAAAGTGTACCGGATCAGGGCGCAACCTTCTTTTTTGCGCTACCGCGCGAGCTCAGAGGAGATAGAGATGAAAGACCTTAAGCGTATCGCCTTTCGACCTTGCCGTTTGCGTACACCCCACCCCCCTGATAAAATTAAGATCGTAAATAATTGGGAGTTTACCCTTTCGAACCAAGCCGCAGACCTCCATGAATGAAAAAGACATCTCCGGCAATGGCCTCATTGCGGTACAGCTCGCATATGAAGGAAGCGACCTCTTCGGGCTCGACCAATCTGCCGATAGGGACCTGATCGACAATCTTGTCCAGGATCTTGGCGGGCATGCCTTTGACCATGGGGGTTCCGACATATCCCGGCGCGACGGCAACACAGCGTATTTTGTCCGCCAGTCCCAGCCTGAAAAATTCTGCGGTAATCACCTTGGGGATGACCGACATGGCCGCTTTGGTCGATGAATAATTTATCTGTCCTGCCGTGCCCAGGGATCCGGTAGACGAGACCAGGCAAATCAATCCTATGCAATTGTTGTTGATCATTTGTTCGGCGCATTCGCGCACTGTAAGAAAGACGCCGTTGAGGTTGACATCCACCACCATTTTGAACTGATCCAGGGACATTTTGCGCTTCACTTGTCCGGTGTCACGTGATGTGCTGAGAGTCAGCCCATCTTTTATGATGCCTGCAAACGGTGCCACAAGGTTGATCTGTCCAAAGGAGTCGATGGCGGCAGCTGCCAGCTTTGCACAGTCCGCCTCGTCGGTGACATTGCAGGTGACTGTGGTCACTTCACCCTCGATACTCTCCGCGGCTTCAAGCAACGGCTTTTCGGCGATGTCGGCCAATACCACCTTGCCGCCGTTTTGTGCCCAATACTTGGCCATAGAAAATCCTATACCACTTGCACCACCGGTGATGACAGCCACAGACTCTTTGATCTCAAGCATCTTCTTCTCCTTGTGACGGTGTTAATTTTTCTTTTTTGCGCGCTCTGAAATGGTTTTTCCGCTTCTTTTGGTTGACGCCGACGCGGATCGAGCGGTTTTTTTGGAGGAGCTTTGCCGACGGTCGTCCAGTTTGCGCTGTAAATCGAGTTGGAAGCACACCGGTCCTCTGGTGACGCCATCCGCAAAACGCGTATGAAGTGCAAAATCGGAATCCGGGTGAGACCACGAAGTGGCAATGGCGACATGGCCCTTCGGGAACGCGGAAACTTCGGCATCGATATAATCCAAAGGCGCCAACGCGGTATCAGGCTCCACCAGATCATCATGCTGTCCATAGCATATCAGCCAGGGGATCTTTTTAGCGGCCAGGCGCTTCAGATTCAAGGGCCGGTCGAACAATTTCACCGGCAGTGTGCCGTCAGCCTGTATCGGCACATTATAGGAAGAAAAACTCATGCGGGTGATCTCCAGCGGCAAATCGTTGCGCTCATATGTCAGCCAATAGTTGAGCGCCGCCGCTGTTTTACTGATTTTTGAAGGGTTCCCGTTACTGCTGGAGGCAATCATCATATCCCGCCACATCGCCAACAGCGGCATTTCGCTTTCAATGCTCTTGAGCTTGTAAATCCAGCCCATCAGGGTACCGTCCGCTACCTGGTTGCCGTTGGCAAGCGTTTTTGTACCATAGGCCAGATCGTTAAATTGGGTTGGAAGCTCTTTCAGGAAGTTGGACAGGCCTTTGCTGCGAGTGCCGTCCATCGGTGATACACAGGTGATAAACGCGTCCACCACCGAATCCAGCTTGCCGCTCAGTATATTGCACAAGCCTGAATAGCCCCCTTGGCAGTATCCATTCAGCGTCACGGCCTTGCCGTGTCGTTTCATGATTTTTTTGCAGAATTGGAGGGTATCCTGGGCATCGTCCGACGGCGTCATCGTTTGGACCGCCTTAGAGGTGCCGATATCCTTTAAGATTCGGATATAGGTGGGAATGCCCTGATTTGCAAATGCGTGGGCATAGCTTCGCCGATCCTGCGGCAGGAATGCCAGGATGTTGGCGCCCAATACAAAAGGTGGAATAATCAGAACCGGTTTGCCATCCGACCGCACCGCCGTCCGGTTGTCATCGGGCAGGACTTGGTAAAGTTCAAACCGATCGGTTTCATCGATTTTTGACTCAGGGGGCTGTTTTTCGAAATGAAAGCCGAATTCGGGTTCGATGCCGTCGATAGCCGCAGGATAAGTGTGGGCAACCCCTTTGATCAGCTGTACCATACGCTTCGAAAACTGTTGAAACGCCTCGGGATTCTGTGAAAACAGGGCCGGCAGCGACGATTGAATTTCGCTTTGCATCATTTGGCTTGCCGCCTGGATGCCCCCCCGAAAAGCCCGGTTGGCGATATCGGCATTCATGGTACCGAGTTTCAGATACGCTTCAAGGTTTTCCCAGGGCGTACGCATCCATGCACGTCTGCTCTCCACCCGGGTAAAATAGTTGGTCGCTATCAAAAAGGGTATGGCATGCGTGTTGATGTAGCGAGCAAGTGTCGCCATGCCGTCTTGCATCGCGAAGAGTAGATCGGCCCCAGCCTTGCTCGATTTCCAGATATGATCCTGTTGTGGTTCGATCATTGGATTCGCCTGCACTTGTTGTTCAACAATACACTACAACTGAATGATATTCAATGAAACAGTATTGCTGGACGGCCGTTCAGAGCGTCCACGGCGTGCAGCGCATCGATCGCTGCACACCGCAAATCCGCAATACCCATTGCGCCAATCACGACTGAAAAAACTTTTCAACTTGGCTGTAGCTCTCTTCCATATACTGTTTGTAATTGTCTCGACCGGTTTTGTAGGATTGAACCCAATTCTCTATCGCATTTCGCCCTTCTGCAGGAAGCCATGTGGCTTGCTCAAGAACCGTATTGGCAACATGTTCGAATTGCTCCTGCAGCATGACCATTGCATTGTATGCGTTGTTGAATGCAGCCTGGTTGAATTCAATCATCTGTTTAAGTAGTTGTTTTTGATCCATTTCAATCTCCTTGAAGGTCCGTTCGGCTTTGGCCGCATTACTTTTTCGCTTTTGCAGCACCGGTGGTTTTGATACTGCCGAGATATTTCTGCAGTCCGCTGAACCCATCGTCGACATAGGTTTTGAAGCGATCCCGTTCTTCCTGACAGGTACCGACCCATCCCCGAATGGCCTGGCGTCCATCGTCGGGCAGCCAGCTGGTCTGGTCGAGTACCGTGTCGACTGCGTCCACGGCCTGGTCCTGCAACGTCGCCATGGCGTTAAAGATGCTGGAGAAAGAGGTTTTCTGAAAGTCGATCACTTGTTTTGCAATCTGGTTGTAAGGTGTCATTCTTTGCCTCCTAAGGTTATGGTGTGTTTTTGCGGCATTGCAACAAAAACAATCCATTTGGTTTCGACCAAATATTGCAACCGATAGAGGACATGTCAATAAAAAAATTGATGCAGTGCACAATATTTTTAGCGGTTTTTTCCGAGATAGCCTTGCTTATTGTCATATATTTAGTATAATCAGAGAGATATTTTGGAGTTACGCCGGAGTGAATAGGTATGACAACGTGCTGCAATACATCAATTATCATATGGAGTGCGTACAACCGGCAAAGGAGGGGTGATGAGCGATACCGTTGTTCTGAAAAAATATGCCAACCGGCGATTATACGATACTGAGAAAAGCGCCTATGTTACGTTGAACGAAGTCGCTCAATATATCCGCAAAGGTCGCCATGTTCAGATTTTCGATGCCAAGAGCCAGGAAGATGTCACCGCGTTTATTCTGACGCAGATCGTCCTTGAACAGGCCAAAAACAAGAATGCTCTGTTGCCGGAGACGGTTCTCCATATGATTATCCGATATGGCGACAATCTGCTGGGCGAGTTTTTCGAAAAATATTTTATGCAGACATTCCAAAATTTTGTCGTCCATAAACAGGCTGTCGACAAGCAATTCCAGCAGTGGCTGGAAATGGGAATGAATATGTCCAAAAGCGCCCAGCAGAGTTTCTCAAACATCAATCCACTGCAGCCGTTTTTCAACGCTTTTGACAGCGGTGCTGCCAAGGATGACGAAGAAAGGTAGGGCTGCACAAGCAAGCTGCACGACGGCCATGGATCTATCCGCCATCATCAAAGCCGAGTTGGATGTCGAACCGGATCAGACGAATCGGACGGCGCCGTCACTGCGGCCCGGCGATCTACTGACCGGAAAAGTGCTCAAACTTTCCGTGGATGGACGGATTTTGATGGATTTCGGTTGCTTTCGTGCCAGGACGCAGATCGACTGGGATGTGCAACCCGGGCAGGTATTCAGATTGGAAGTTGTCGAGTCCGGGATGCCGTTAAAACTGAAGGTTCGTGGTCACGGAGCAACAACCGCTGAAATACCCCTGCCGCAATTGGATTTCAGGCAGGCGATATCGTTGAATGATCACCGACGCCTGCTTGCGCTGATAGACCGACTTGTCAAACCCGTCGATGCTTCAACGGGTGAGATTCCATTGCCGAGGCGTATCCTGGATGCGTTGGGTCAATTGAAAAGCGTCCTGCTGCCGATGCCCATACGTACAAACGAAAATGAAAATGTGGATCAGGTCATGCACTGCCTGCGTCAAGCCATCGGCGGCAGCGGTCTGTTCTTTGAGAAAGAGATGGCAGAGGTCGAAGCGGACGTCGTCATATCGAGCGCACCACATAGTGAGACATCCGGCAAACGTTACCGGTCGGTGATCGCAAATGATTTGAAAGCGCAACTGCTCAAGCTTAAAGCGTTTTTCACCGGGCAGGACGGGCATTCGGAAGCGGTCACGACACTTCCCGCGAAAGAGGTCGCTTTCATCAAAAGCCGTTTGGAACAAATGGTGGCCCATTTGCAGGATCAACAGGGACATATCGCAAGACGCTATGGTGAACACGATCCCATGTTGGTCGTCATGCATCACGTCTACGTGGAGAAACAGCGCCAGCCGGTCAAGCTCATGGTCTACTATCCCAAAAAAGGACGCAACGATCAGGATAAAGGCCTCAATCGCCTCGCAATGCTTTTGGATATGGACCGGCTTGGACCGGTGAGGGTTGATCTGACGATGTTCGGGGGGAGCCTTGATGTCGGCTTTTTCGTTCGAAACGACAAGGTTCGCCAAGCGTTCGAGTCCGCCCATGACATGATCTGTCATGCGCTCAACAAGGTTTTCGGACGGGTCCAGGTCGTTACCCGGGTTTCAGAACAAAAAATCATTCAATTTGAACAAGAGCATGCTTCAAACAGTGGTGCCGCAATGGTCGACATTCAGGCATGAAATCAGACGAAACTAAAAAAGCTGCTGCATTGCGCTACGATCAAGCCCTGGACGCGGCGCCGAGAGTGGTTGCGAAAGGCCGCGGCAAGCTAGCCGATAAAATCATCGCCGTGGCCCAATCCAATCAAGTGCCTTTGGTGCACGATCCCGATCTGATGCGGATGATGGATCTTTTGGAAATCGACACCCAGATACCCCCGGACCTTTACCGTGCGGTTGCTGAGGTTCTGATATTTGTCTATCGCTTGAATCGAGAAAACCGATGAAACCGTTCAATCTTTCAAACGCACCGCTGGAAGGCGTCAACCTGATTGAAGCAAGTGCCGGCACCGGTAAGACGTTTACCCTGACCGGCCTCTGCCTGCGTCTGATCGTGGAAAAGGGGCTGCGCATCGATCAGATTCTGGTGGTGACATTTACCAATGCCGCCACCGCCGAGTTGAAAGAGCGCATTCGCAGCGGTCTGCATGAGGCCAGAACCGCTTTTGAGAAGGGCCGTACAAGCGATATCCGCCTGAGCGAGCTGTCGCGTGTGATGTCCAACCGCGATCTCGCTACGGCCCGAATCCGGAATGCGTTGGCAGACTTTGACCGTGCCGCTATTTTTACCATCCATGGCTTTTGTCAACGGATCTTGCAGAATTACGCTTTTGAGACCGGCCATCCATTCCAGGCCGATTTGATGCAGGACGCAACACCTCTGGTTCAGGAAGCCGTCGATGATTTCTGGCGCCGGTATATCAGTGCCGCGCCGGCGGAATTGGCCGCCTATGCAGTAAAGGCCATCGGCGGACCGGAACAGTTGGTCCGCACGCTGGCATACAGCCGGTTTGCCCAGGTAAACATCGTTCCACGGGATCGAAAACCTGCCCTGACGACGATCAAGCCATGGCGCCAAGCGGCCTGTCAAGTAGTCGGTCAATGGCCGGACGTGCGGGATGAGGTTCGATCAATACTTGAAGATATAGGTTTAAATGCAATATATTACGGTAGCTTAAATACAATCGAAAAGTCTCACGGACAGACCCCCCGGCAGGTTCGAATCCGCGCTTTACTCAAAGCCATGGATCGGTGGGATGGACGCTATCCGCTGTTCGATCAATTCGACCGTTTCACATCCACCCTTTTAAAGAAGGCGACCAAAAAGGGCTTTGAGACGCCGCGTCACTCCTTTTTCGAGCATTGTGCTATGGCTCAACAATGCAACGATGCCATGGAAGCGCAATTGGTTCGCTATACGAGATATCTCAGAGTACAGCTGCTCAGCCAGATTCGAGAGCGTCTGTCAGATAAAAAAAACCTGCGCAATGTTCTGTTTTTTGATGATTTGCTTCTGCACGTCCATCGGGCCGTTCGCGATGGACGACGAGGGCACCGGCTTGTGAAGGCCATTCGCTCTCAATATCGTGCAGCTCTGGTGGACGAGTTTCAGGATACCGATCCGCTGCAGTATCACATCTTCTCGTCGCTGTTTGCCGATCCCCCATACCTGCTCGCGATGATCGGGGATCCAAAGCAGGCGATCTACGGGTTTCGCGGAGCAGACCTTTACTCCTATCTCCAGGCTGCCGAGCGTGCTGATGAGCGGGCGACACTGACCCATAACTGGCGATCAACACCAGGCCTGGTCAAAGCGGTGAACACCCTGTTCGAAGGCTGTCAGCACCCCTTCGGCATGAAAGAGATCACATTTGAAAAAGTCCGGGCAGCTCTTGCCGACACAGATGAATCTTTGCCGGCGTTGACATTGTGGTACCCGGAGCATGAGACTTCGGCACAGGCAAAAGCAGCGATCAGTCAAACCGAGGCGATCCCGATGATCGCCAATGCCGTCGCCCGGGAAATTGTCGATCTGCTGACGTCATCGCCGGAACAATGCGTGCCCGGCGATATCGCCATTCTGACCCGCAGCCATTATCAGGCTGCTGTCGTCAAATCGGCTCTTGTCCGCAGACACGTACCAGCGGTGCTCTATAGTGCGGGACGTATCTACGATACGTCAGAAGCCCAGGATATGATCCGCATCTTGAGTGCAGCAGCCCTGCCAACCGATCCAGTACGCGTGCGCTCCGCCTTATGCACGGACTGGATTGGGATTCACGCCGACGTATTGGATGGATTTTCAGATGATCACATCCAGACATGGCATTCGCGCTGGGCTGCCTTTCACACCTATCGTCAGATGTGGAGCCGTCACGGATTTTACCCCATGTTTCGTCTGCTTATGGCGCAGGAAAACGTCAGAGCGCACATCCTTGCGTTGCCTGAAGGCGAGCGACGCATGACCAATATCCTGCATCTGGCCGAGCTGCTGCACCATGCGGAAATCGAGCATCGTCTCGGGCCTGACGGGCTGGTCAAATGGCTGGTGTCCATCCGCGGGGCTGTCGAGCAGGGCGGTCAGGAACAGCAGCTTCGTCTGGAGAGCGACGCCCGCGCCGTGCGAATCATCACCATGCATAAAAGCAAGGGGCTTCAATTCAACGTGGTGTTTTGCCCCTTCACCTGGAGCGGGACCGGCGTGGACGATCGCGCTGCGGTTTTTCATGACGTCGATCAATCGAATCGTTTGACATTGGCGCTGGGGCCGGGGATTGAAGAAAAACACCTCATCCAGGCAAGAAAAGAAGCGATGGCCGAGAACCTGCGATTGCTTTACGTCGCGCTGACCCGGGCACGTCGGCGGTGCTATTGGGTGTGGGGCCGAATCAAGGGAGCCGAACTGTCCGCTCCCGCCTATCTTTTGCACGCGGATGCCGCGGCACCGGACGGTGATATCGCCTTCTCGCAGCTTAAAAAAAAGATGACCCGCATGACACAATCGGAGTTGATAAAGGATCTCTCGTCTTTGGCCGATCGATCGGACGGTACCATCGGCATTTCGGCTCTTCCGACAGCGTCATCTTCGTTGTACACCCCAGACGGGGTGTCGGCTGACACAGCGCTGACATACCGCAAACTCGGTCGAACGGTTTCATCCGATTGGCGCGTCGCCAGTTTTTCCTCATTGACCGCCGGATTGAGTCGTGTCGGGCAGGAGCAGGCCTGGGATGACCGTGATACCGACAATACACCGGCCGGCATTCGCAGTGAGGATCTGGAAAAGACGTTATTCACTTTTCCAAAAGGTGTTCAGGCGGGGTTGTTCTTCCACGATCTGCTGGAGCAGTGGCA
Source organism: Desulfobacteraceae bacterium (assembly GCA_050291625.1). Taxonomy (GTDB): domain Bacteria; phylum Desulfobacterota; class Desulfobacteria; order Desulfobacterales; family Desulfosarcinaceae; genus JARRKU01. The sequence goes on along the minus strand of JBNKKC010000116.1, from coordinate 119,798 downwards.
TCCGGATGAGAGCGGTGATTCGCGGCGAAAGACGCTGATAGCCGATACGCTGAGTGCGCACGGCCTGGAACAGGGTTGGGCTGACGTCGTCGACAAACTGCTCGACAACCTGACCCACATGCCTCTGCAGGACTCCCGCACGACTTTTTCCCTGAAACAGGTTCGCTCCTCCGACCGGATCAATGAAATGCAATTTCACTATCGCTTGCGATCCATTGATATCGGACAGCTTCAACATACCTTTGAGCGCTATGCCGCAGACCGCATAAACGCTGCGGCGACGCCTGCCTGGAAACATCTGCATTTCGCACCTGTGAGAGGCTTTCTCAAGGGATATATCGACGCCATATTCCGATACCGAACGCGCTACTACCTGATTGACTGGAAATCGAATTATCTGGGATCGACTTACGCCGATTACAATGCCGAAAAGCTGTCGATTGTCATGGCGCAGCACTATTATTTCCTTCAATATCACTTGTATGTACTGGCCCTGGATCAATGGCTGCGCAACCGGGTTCCCGGTTACCGCTATGACAGGCATTTTGGAGGCGTCTTCTATATCTTTCTGCGTGGCGTACAGACAGAGCCGGACGCGCCGAAAGGCACGTTCTTTGATACGCCCAATGCAGGCCTGGTGCAGGCTTTGAACCACCTTCTGATCGCGGATTGATCATGGATTCCAAAAGACTTTATCATTCCATGGCCTTTTCCAACATGGACCGTGCGCTGGCCGAGATGATGCTGCGCTTGGACCCTCAGAGCGATTGGTGGGTTTTAATGGCTGCAGCGCTCGTCAGTCACTATTCATCTCAGGGAAACGTTTGCCTGGATTTAGCCGGACTGTTGTCAACTGGGATCTGCTGCGGCGAAAACCAGGAAACGGATATGCTGGACATCTCCCTGGAGGATTGGCTGCAGCGCCTGTCGAGCTCACCCCTTGTGGGTAACCCGGGAGATAGAACCCCGTTGATACTGGCAGATCATCGACTCTATTTGCATCGTTTGTGGACTCATGAGAGCGACGTCGCTCAAGCGTTGCTGCAGCGCTGCAGAACCGTTCAGTCGCCATCTGACATCGAACCGGCATTGTCGGCTCTCCAGCTCCTCCTGCCGAACGCCGATCCGCTGCAGACACAGGCCATGCGATCGGCCCTGACTCAATCACTGACAGTCATTTCCGGCGGTCCTGGAAGTGGGAAAACCTATACCATCGCCATGCTGATGGTCCTGCTCAATCGGATGGACCAGGCGCTTCGATTGAGGATTCACCTTGCTGCACCGACCGGCAAAGCCGCGATTCGGTTAGGTACGTCGATCCAGTCGGCCATGGAACAGATGCAGACGGTATCGGAGCAGGATCGTGCTCTCTTCAACACGGTGCAGACCGTCCATCGCATGCTCGGCGTGGTTCCCGGGCGGACAACACCACGTTACAACATCCGAAACAAATTGCCGTCCGACATGGTGGTTGTGGATGAAGCGTCCATGATCGATCTCGGAATGATGGCGCACCTCCTGGCCGCTTTGGACGACAGCACGCGCCTGATTCTGATCGGTGACAAGGATCAGCTGGCCTCCGTGGCGCCGGGGGCCGTGCTGGGCGACATCTGCAGCGGGGTCCGGTCATCCGTTGCCATACCGCAAAACGCACCACATGCGGTGGAGGGTTCAGATACCCTGATACCTCATATAGTGGTTCTGGACCAACCCTACCGCTTCGGCAGCGGCAGCGGTATTCACCGGCTGGGCGATGCCGTCAACAGCGGCCGGGCAAAACAGGCGCTGGCGCTTCTCGACAATCCCGACCTTTCCGACATCAGCCTGCGGGCGGTCCGCCACACGGCCGATCTCGATGCGGCCGTCCATGAGCTGGTGTTGGATGTATTTCTTCCTCTGGTCCAATGCAGCGACCCGGCCGCATCGCTTCGCATGCTGGATCGTCTGAAACTGCTGACGCCGCTGCGCGGCGGACCGTATGGAGTGACGGCCTTGAACCGGGCCGTGCAGGAGGCGCTGCAACGTGCCAATGCCATCGCCGCCAACCGTTCGGCCCATCCGGACTGGTATGCCGGCAGGCCCGTCATGATCACGCGCAACGATTACAGCCTCGGGCTGTTCAACGGCGATATCGGCATCACCATGGCCGGGGGCGGCGACCGCCGGCAGCGGTTCGATGTCTATTTCGAAGATCCCGCAGGCGGGATCCGATGTGTGGCCGCCGGGCAGCTCGCCCATGTTGAAACGGCCTTCGCGCTGACGGTGCACAAGAGTCAGGGCTCTGAATTCGATCGGGTCGTTCTGGTATTGCCGGATCATGCGAGCCCGATTCTGACGCGCGAGCTGCTCTACACGGCCGTTACCCGGGCCCGCGCCGCGGTGGAGATATGGGGCACCGCCGACATCTTCTCCTCGGCCGTCAGTGCGACGATCGAACGCATGTCCGGTCTGCGACATGCCTTGTGGGGGGAAAGGCCTTTTTGAGATGATCGTAAAGACGTTTGCCGTATTGCGTACAGCGGTCAGAAATTTCATTGATGATGACTGCGTCACACTGGCCACATCGGTTTCCTATGTATTTCTGCTCTCTCTGGTGCCGTTTTCCTCGCTGACAGTTTACGTCATATCCATAGTGCAGGCATGGTTTTTTCCGGTCCACGAGGGTTTGGGACAGCTGGTGAAAGAGATTTACACAGACGAAATGGCTCGCATGATTCCCTTCATCTCAAGGGAATGGTTGATCAAACATGTGATCGAGGCTCGGGCCGGCATCAGCTTCAAGATTATCAATTTGGTGCTGCTGCCCATTATCAGCGGCCTGTCGTTTAAAACGTTGGAGGTCTCGTTTCGGAAGATTTTCAGACTGCCAACCCGGCACTTTTTGCTAGGCCAGTTGTTGTATACCTTGGGCAGCATTTTTTTGATCGTCTCCATCTTCCTGACCAATTTCGCTTGGGGGATACTGCAACCCATCGCCAACCACTCTATTCGTGTCATCAACAGCATCATCTCTTCCATGAATCTCGAGCCGATGCTCTTGGAACCGATATTCCTGGTTCTGACCTATACCATTTCAATCCTGGTACCGATCTTCTTTTTCTGGATCGCCACCAGGCTTTTCCTGAATGTGAAGGTTCGCATCACCCATGTCATGATGTCAGGTTGCGTATTCAGTCTGCTATGGCATGCTGCCAGGACTGTTTTCGGTTTTTACATCTCCCATGTCGCCAGAGTATCTGATCTCTACGGGTCATTGAGCTCCATTGTCTTGATCCTTCTATGGATGTTTTACTCAGCTATGGTTTTGCTTTTTGCGGTAGAGATCATGCATGTGCTGCATAGTCGTTCGCGGCGATGGTCGACCAGATAGGATAAGGATATCGCTATTCCTATGCAGATCTTAAAACGGCTTTTATGGATGGCATGTCTGGCCGTGGCGGCGGCCGTATTCCTCGGTATACCTTTTTATACCCACATCAGTTGCAGAGCGGCCCCCCCCTTATCACGCCGATTTAAGCAAACGACCTCCTCCTCGGACAATGCCGTCTCTTCTCGATCGCCTAAATACATTGCCGTGCGGATGAAGGGGCCCCTTGAAACCCTGATTGCCGGCGAGTCCGGCAGCTTCGAACTCGAGGCCCGGCTGGCGGCATCGGAAAAGGCCTCTGGTCAAAACGTGCAATGGGACCGTGAGGCTGCGGCGCCGCTGGTCATCTATATCGCCGCTCCGGAATCAAGCGGCATTGCATTCATCGACAGGGTCCACCCGGACAGACCCTACCGCCATATTCTAGTGAAATTCGGCCTTCCCTCCGGAACCAACTCAGAACCGCTGACCGCCAGTGTGGAATATATCGTCAACTCACGAACCAGTGCCGGTTTGCACTCCTTCTGGATGGATATATATGGAGAGCTGGTCGACGCAGACGGTATCAAGTTCCAGGATATGGGGGTCTACCGCTTGCCCTTCGAAGTGGACACTCATCTCAAAACCAAAGTGTTGATGCTGACCATCATCGCGGCTGCCGTTTTTCTCTTTATCGTTGAGTGGGTGCGTGTGGATGTGGTCGCTATCGCGATGATGGTGCTGCTTCCCGAACTGGGACTGCTGAACTCCCAGGACACCTTCAAAGGCCTCAGCAGCAACGCCGTCATCGCCATCATCGGGGTAATGATCATCAGCTATGGATTGAATCGAGCCGGCCTGGTCAATCGAATCATTCAGCCGCTGCTGAAATACGTCGGCAGGAGTTCGCGAAGTCTGACGCTCATTTTTTCCGCTCTGATCGCCGTCATCTCCAGCGTGATGCAGAATACCGGCGCCGCCGTGCTGTTCCTGCCGGCCATCCGGCTGGTCACTTCTTACCGGTTGAAAATGCCGATTTCACGGGTGCTCATGCCCATCGGGATGTCGGCCATCCTCGGCGGCACTCTCACCATGATCGGCACCAGTCCCCTGATTCTGCTGAACGACATTCTGCCTCCCGGGATGCCCAAATTCGCATTTCTGGAACTGACGCCCATTGGTCTGGCCCTGGTTGTCTGCGGCATTGCCTATCTTTCGACGGTGGGATTGGGTGTGATTGCCGGACGCGAGGAAAAATCTCCCGGCGAACGGAGCAAATCCATCGATCGCACCCGTGACGGCATTCTCGACGCCTACCCGCTGATCAAGGGACCCTTTGAAATTCATGTCCCTGAAGATTTTTATCCGGCCAGGCTTCCCCTGACCGTGGCGCAAATTCGCAGGCGATATCTGGTGAACATCGTGGCTTCGTCCGAAATCGACGGCACCTGCGAAGTGGCTCCGCTTCCCGATATGACGGTTCAACCGGGCCACCTCCTGTGTGTCTACGCTCCCGTCAAAGCGGTCGCGAAATTCATAAAAGCATACGGATTGGAGCTGAAGGCAGAGCCTGAATATTTCAAGAACAATATGTTCAATCCCTCATTGGCGGGGATTGTCGAGGGAGTTGTGTCACCCCGATCCAGCCTCATCGGACAAACCATTAAGGAAATCCGCTTTCGGGAGACCTTCGGTCTGAATGCCCTGGCCATCCATCAATCCGACAGAGCCTATTACAGGCAATTGGCCGATCGTCCGCTGCGAGCCGGCGACGCCGTGCTATTGCACGGTACCTGGGAGCAGCTGCACGCCCTGGAGGATCTTCACCGCAACCTGATCATTATCACACCTTTCGAAGAGGAGTTTCACAAGCCGGAAAAATCCGTTTGGGCCCTGATCTGCTTTTTGGTGACGCTGGGATTGATGATATTGTCGAGTTTCTATTTTCAAGGCCGGCCTTACAACCCGATTCCCCTCTCGGTATGCCTGATGCTGGGTGCCGTAGGGATGGTTCTCACGCGGGTCATTTCGATCAACGAAGCTTACCGCGCGGTTGACTGGCGAACGGTTTTCCTGCTGGGAGGACTCATTCCGTTGGGAATGGCCATGGATCAGACCGGTACAGCCCAGTGGATCGCCAGAGGTATCGTCGCCGGTTTCGGTCCCTTGATGAATCCGCTGCTGCTCCTAACGCTTCTGGCCATCCTGAGTTGCGCATTCACCATGGTCATCTCCAATGTCGGCGCCTGTACGCTGCTCATTCCCTTGGGAATTTCCATTGCCAGCCAGATCGGCATCGATCCGCGTGTAGCCGCCGTGGTTGTTGGCCTCGGGGTGTCCAACTCATTCATTCTGCCGACCCACCAGGTCAACGTGCTTTACATGGGGCCCGGAGAATACAGAACCCGGGACTATATCAGGATCGGTGGCGGATTGGCTGCTATCTATATCGTTGTGCTGGTGTCGATGATCTATTTCTTTTACTTGTAAGTCACGCCTTTCTTTCATCATACGATGGTTCTTAGTTGATCATTTCCAGATAGGTTCTGGATATATCGTCAATGTCAGTAAATGTATGGGTCGGGTCTTGATTGCGCCGGGCCATTTGATCCCGCAGGCCCGCTGCCACCGTTTTGCCGAGTTGTACGCCGAATTGGTCGAACGAGTTGATTCCCCATAAAAACCCCTCATAGACGGTGCGTGCTTCGTAAAAGCTCAGCAGGCGGCCAATATTGACAGGCTCCAGATCATCCAGCACGATGCATGAGGAGGGACGGTTGCCGCTGAAGAAGCGCGCCTTGTCGCTGCTGGACTGCCCGATGGCAAGGGCGCGGGCCTGTGCAACCATGTTGATCCATAGCTCCTGATGGTTGGTGATCCCCTTTGAGCGGACATTGTATTCGGTGTATTGAGGCCTGCGGACGCCGATAAAATCGATGGGGAATGGCCGGCCCTGGTGGGCGGACTGAAAGAAGCTGTGCTGGGCATTGGTCCCCGGCTCTCCGAAAATGACTGTTCCGGCAGGTTCCGGCAGTAGTGTGCCACCCAGGTCGACAGCCTTTCCATTGCTCTCCATGTTGAGCTGCTGAATATGAGGGCCGAGCTTGCGCAACGGAGCGGCGTAAGGAATGATTGCCTGCTGCTGGTATTTCAAATAAGAAGTGTTCCATACGCTGATCAGGGCTGCCAGCAGCGGCAGATTCTCTCTTACAGGCGATCTGCGGGCATGCTGATCCATTTGAGCGGCCCCGTCGAGAAATTGCTCGTACCGTTCATAGCCGAAGCACAGGCTCAACGGGACCCCGCCGACTGCAGAAGTGACGCTGTAACGTCCGCCGATATAGTCAAACATGTGAAAGGTTGCTAAAACCGGAGATGCAGGATCGTCGCCGGGGCTTCCTTGGGCGGTTACGGTGACGGTGTGACGGGACGGATCAAGGCCTTTTTGGCGCATGAAGTGCTCTGCCTGACGGAGGTTCGCCATGGTTTCGGCAGTGGTGTAGCTTTTCGAGATCACCACCCAAAGCGTCGTTTCCGGATCGATGCTGCCGGCAATATCGCCGAAATTGTGAATATCGACATTGGAGAGGTAGTGCAGCCGCAGCCGTGGCAGCGTTCCGCTGGACAAGGCGGTGGCGACAAATTCGGTGCCGAGATACGACCCCCCGATGCCTACAACGACGACATCGCGAAAGGGTTTATCGGCGGATCCCGTTATGCTGCCGTCACGAATTCGGGTGCTGAAAGTTTTGATGGCGCTGCGGACGGCTGCCAGTTCCGACACGACATCCCGCCCATCCATTACGATGGGCTCTGCGCTTTGCGCCCGGGCCGCCGTATGCAGGACGGCTCGTTTTTCGGTGACATTGATTTTATCTGCCCGGCACATCTTTTCGAAGCGCTTTAACAGATCAAGTTCTTCGGCTGCAGCCACCAGAAGTTCAAAGGTATGCTGATCCAGCCGCTGGCGGGAGTAATCGAAATAGAGGCCCGCACCACTCTTTGAAAATGAGGCCAGACGGTTCGGTTCGTCCATAAGACGGCGCAGATGTCTATCCGGATGCTGCATGGCATCGGCATGTGCCCGCAGCTTGGCGTGCAAATCGAGACGACTCAAACGAGGTGTTTTCATTGTGGGGTTTCCTGTCTATTCGTTGTCGTGTTCAGGCGGGCATGGATATCACGCACCACCTCTTCATAAATGGCGGCGACGGCCATGCTCATGGCTTGCGCCAGTGCGGCAGGGGTTTTGGCCATGCAATCCGCGGTCCGGCTGTATCGTTTCTGCATTAATATGCGACGGCTGGCATCGGGATCCAAGGCGGATGCCAATGTAATGTGAAGGCGTACAGAGGCCTGCCACGGATTGTGGTCATCGTTTTCGACAAACTCTTCGACCCAACCGTAAACGTCATGCGTCGCCGGTTGGGTTGCATCTGCGGGAAGGACGGCGCGAAAGCCGCCGCATCGATCCAGGTCGCGGGCCAGCAGGTAGCTGAGCAATTCACCGGGTTGAGCGATCCAGTGGTGATAGGCATAGGTATTGCGGTGCAGATTTTTCTCGGCATAGACGATGCGCTGGGTATTGAACGGAGGGCTGACACTGAAACGATTCACCCTCAGCACGACGGGCAGTCGTGATGACGCGCCTGGCGCATCGTTTTGATAATCGAGCGCGTAATAGTAGACCGCGCTGGGAGCGGAAGCATTTCCGACGCACCCTGAGAGGACCAGGATGACGGCAAGGGTCATCACCAGGACTATCGGCGTTTCACACCTCATGCGGGTTCCTTTCTTCGGCCTGATGCTTTGCAACTGTTCGTGGACCCAATCATGTGTCATGGCCCTCCCGGCTATGGCAAGCTTGGCTTTTCAGGCTGCGGTTTGCCGAATACCAGCTGTGAGGGTTGGCTGGAAACCAGTTCCAGAAAGCGATTCATGGTGTTGGTTGCATGCTCGATGCGTTGGAGCGTAACGATAATCTGCTGTTGAACCGAAACGAGCTCCCGATCCGTGTGGCTGAGCAGGCCGGTGGCGGTTTGCACAGCCACTTTGATCTGCTCGGCCGTTGCGCTTAGATCCGCCGTGATTTGGCGAATATCATTGCCGCTGTCTGAGATAACGCCATCCAATCCGTTGACGGCCTGGCGAATATCATGAATGCCGTTATCGGCATTATCTGCCATCTTCTCAACGCTGTCGGCAGCTTCGTCAATGGAAGCAAGCATCTGCCTGAAAGGAGCCGGCTCGACCATCTCCTGAAATTTATTCACGCTGTCGCGCACATCAGAAACAAGCGTCTCTATCCGGGCACCTTCGATGGTTTTATTGACGGTTTGCAACGCCCGGGTCAACTGGTCGGTAATGGCGTCCGCATCCAGGGCGCGAAACAGCTCGATGACATCTTCGATCCCTTTGAACAGCTTTGCGATTTCGGATGCGCGGGTGGGAAGGACCGGGTAGGGGGGAGTGAACTCAAACGGCGGAGCCACGTCGGGAGGCCTGCCGCCCAGCTGCTCGAGTTCGATAAACATCAATCCGGTGATTCCGACGGATTTGAGTTTTGCAACGATATCCTTCGTATCCTGTTTGGGTTGAATCTCGGATTCGATCAGCATGATCACTTCGATCAGCCGACCGTCCGGTGCGACCCTGATCTCCTGGACCCTTCCAATGTGCACGCCTCGATATTTGACCGGCGAATCCTTATCCAGGCCCTGCACCGACTCGTCGAAATAGGCCACAAGGTAGCGGCCCTCTTCAAAATAGTGAGACATGCCCAGCCAGATGACACCGATAATGGCAACGGCAATGCCGATGATCAAGAAGAGGCCGACGCTGAATTTGGTTTTTATTGAGGCCATAGCTGTCTCTTCGATACTCTGGCTTGGCGGTTGAAGAATCGCTGTACGATGGGATCGGGACTATTTTCCTTGAGCTGCCTGGGGTTGCCCTCGGCAACGATTCCTTTCGCGGATTTATCCAGCATAATAATACGATGTGCAACCTTAAAGATGATGTTCAGCGAATGGGTGATGATCACCATCGTGGTTCCCATGCTGTGATTGATACGCATGATCAGCTCTTCGATCTCCGCGGAAATAACCGGATCCAGTCCGGCGGTGGGTTCGTCCAGGAAAAGAATTTCAGGGTTCAGCGCCAATGCCCGTGCCAGTGCCGCGCGCTTGATCATACCGCCTGACAGCTCGGACGGCAGGTGGTCTTCATACCCGCCAAGGTCGACGCTGCAAAGTTTCATGCGTACCAGATTGGCCACGGATGACGGAGGCAAATCGGTATACTCCTGAATCGGAAGCGCCACATTTTCGGCAATGGTCATGGATCCGAACAGGGCGCCTCCCTGAAAAAGGATGCCGATTTTCCTGAGGGCTGCATCGAAGACCTCTTCGTCTCCAGCGGTGATTTCATGCTTGTCGATGTGGATGCTTCCGGAGGCAGGCGGGATCAGGCCGACCAGATGGCGCAGCAGTGTTGTTTTGCCGCAGCCGGAGCCTCCGATGATGGCCAGAATCTCTCCATCGTAAATATCCAGATTGACATTGTCCAGAATCGTGCTGTCGCCATATGTGGCCACCAGATTGCGAACGCTGATCAGCGCTTTTCGTCGGCTCTTCGGCATCGGCTACAAGTAACTCCTGATGACCGCGAAAATCGAGTCAAACAATATGATCAGAAAAATACCGGATACGACGGCGGAAGTGGCGGCGTTGCCCACTTCAGAGGCGCCTCCGCGAACCTGAAAGCCGCGCAGGCAGCCGATCCAGGCCACAAGGCCGGCAAAAACAACGCTCTTCATCAACCCCCACACAAACTCGAACAAACTCAACGATTTTATGGTCTGGCTGATATAGGTCACGACCGTTAAATCAAGCATGGTGATGCTGATCAACATGCCTCCCAAAATCGCAAAAATATCGGCAAACAAGGTCAGCAGCGGAACTACCACCATCGCGGCGACAATGCGCGGTACCACCAGGAACTGGGTTGGAGAAATCCCCATGGTAAACAAGGCGTCGATCTCATCTGAAATACGCATGGTACCAATTTCAGCTGCGAATGCCGATCCCGATCGACCCGCAACGACAATGGCGGTCATGATGGGACCCAATTCCGAAACCATAGACAGCGCTACCAGGCTGGCCACATAGATACTGGCTCCGAACTGTTCCAATTGAAGGCTGGATACAAACGCCATGATAAGCCCCAGCAGAAAGCTGATCAATCCTACGATGGGTACGGCGTCCACGCCGGTCTTCTGCATCAGCGAAATGGTTTCATTGACACGCAGCAGGCGCGGTTGCACGAAAACGCGGGCCAGGCACATCGCGGCAGAACCTAGAAACGAGACCAGAAATCGAATATTGTAGGCTTCTTCTATTGCGCTGTTTCCGAGTCGCAGAACGAAGTTGGCGCGAGGTTTGTTCGTAATCAAGCGGCAGGTGTCCGGGTCGTCAAAGTTCGTCAGGGAGAGGACTTCGCCGACTTTCGGCGGTGGTTGTATGATTCTGAATCCAATGTTTCGTTCAGACAGATAATGGCGCAATTCCGTCAGAACCAGGACTCCGAAGTCGTCGAAATAGGTCATGCGGTTGAGATCGACCGTCACTTTTTCTGGACGACGGGAATCGATTTCGTCTCTCAAGCGTTTAATCAAGCGTGCAGTCTGGGAGTGCTCGATGCGTCCGATAAATTGAATGCCGATGGCACCGTTGCCACTGGCGACCACGTGGTATGGAAGAGCCGATGCTTTTGAGACCTCAGGCATGATACGCTCTTTTAATAGTGGTACATCATTTCTTCTGACGATCTTCCAGCAGCACGGCATAGGGTTCCAACGCAGAATGCCTGCACGTCGTCGCAACACTTTGAGCCAGCGTGGTTTGGACGCGGTCCAGAATCCGGCAGCGGTCGATGCAGCCGGGGATACTGGGTCGATGGACACACGATTTGCATGGGCTTTTAATCAGGTAACCCAATTCAAAATCAAATCGCTTATTCGGGTGGCTTCGGTATTTGTACATCGGGTCGATTTCTATTCTCATTGTCTCCTGCTTCTTATTTCAAGCGTCAGGATTGTGTTGGAACCGTTAATGGAAGCTTACAATCCTATCGGTGCAGGCACAAACGCCACCGTCGGTCAAAGCATTCCTGTATCGTTAACAACTATCAAAAAAAATGCGCCGACACAAGGCATCCTGCGGCCGACCATGCGGACAAATCCTGTTACGATCTGCCCTTGTCAAGTCCGGCGCTCGCCCTATTGCTGAAGCGGCGGAAGCAGGACGTCCTCGACGGCAACATTCAGTTCGATACCAAAGTCGTCAAAAAAGACATTTTCCGATCCGTCGCCGAATGTATGCAAGCCCAGTTCCGGCTCTTCATAGATGGCCGGAAAATCCGGGGTCTGCAACGTGTCGCTGTCGCTTTGGTGGTAGTGGCTTTGTATGATGGCTTTTTCTATCAAACCGTTGGTATCATCAAAAAAGGCGATGGAGGACAATCCGGTCACGTTGGCATCGTTGACTGCGTCCCACTGGACCAGCCGAAAATAGTCCTCGGCCGCAGTCCAGTTACCGTCTCGATCGGTCCAATTGCCGGTGCCGTCCAATTCGGGGGGCCATTGAAGCTCGGTGAGATCCGGATCGATACCCAGTCGACCGTAGGGACGTGTGATGCGGTCCAGCGGATCGGTGTCGCCACCGCCCAAACCGTTGGCATTGGCGTAGAAAACTTGAATCACATTGGCCTTGCGGTCATTGGTCTCGTCCCAGCTGGCGACAGTCGCCCGACCGTTGCTGCCGATGACAAAAACGGGTTCGCCCGCTTCAAAGGCATCACCAGTGCTTGTAACGACCGTGCGATTGAGCAACAACGTTCCGGAGGCGGCTGGTGTACCTCCCCAGGTGCCGGAACTGATAATGGGCGGTTCGATGACCGTGCCGAGCGTGTTGCGTAAACGTCCCTGGATCCGATCGCCTTCCCTGATTTCGGCCTGGCCATCGGTAAAACGCACCACCATGGCTTCGTGCAGTCGAACGTCCAAAGTGGCGTCTTGCAGCGGCCAGTCCTCGCAGAGAATGTTTGCATCATCGATCATCCAGCCGGCAAATCCATTCTGCTCATTATCGAAAGCATCGAAATGGAAATCGATCTGAATCGTCTGGCCGGAGAATTCAGTTAAGTCGACATGCTCCCGGAACCAGTAGGTCTCATCGCCATCTCTGTTGATGATGTGGCGTTTGCGTTCGCTGCCATCCACCAGAATCCGGACCTGTTTTTGATCGCGTGTCAGATTGTCATCTTCGGTGCGATGCCAGCTCATGAAAGTCAGCGTCGCTTTCGGCGCATGGCACAGCGTGATCGGATCCGATAGCAGTCCGCCGCGAGGGGTGGTATTTTCGAAAGGAGGAACCGGTTGATAGGTGAAGACTCCCGGAGTAGCTTCGCGTCCGAAATGCCATGCCTGCGAGCCGCTGTACGGGGCAACCGGCTGACTCGTCAAGTTCCACAAATTCTGTGGGTCCGGCGACGGCGTGACATTCCAGTCCGACGGACCTTCGAAATCATCAGACCAGTCGACGACTATCGGCAGTTCTTTATAGGCCATCCAGTTGCGCTCAGCGCCATTGGCTGTCTGACGCCACAGGACAATCATCCTTGTATCCGGCACAGGGATAATATCATTTGGAATACCCGAATTGAGGCTGCTGTCGCCACGCAGAAACGAGATGCCGTAGCCGTTGCTCTCGAACAGATCGACAGAGGTAGCGTCTGTCGGGTTGGTACCGCTCAAGCGGAAGGAGATCCCGGCAACGACATGGGCCGGAATGGGGCTGTAGGGCGTAAAGTCCAAATTGGGTCGAGGCGCGGCTTCATAGCCGACCTTGACTTGTGTTTCATAGCTCAAATAGCCGCGAGTGGCCCGCCGGGCCTCGTCAAAGTCTATTTTCAACGCCGGCTCGGTGGTGGGGTTGAACTGGATCAAACTGCCTTTATCGTCACCGACTGTAGCCGTTGCCTCGACCTTTAGCGCGCTGTCGCCGCCGACCTCTCCCACGGCATGCGAACCGGTGACAGCAGACCAGTTCGCATCGGAATCGAATCGGTCGCTGAACGACTCCCTGCGAGTGCCGGAATTTTCCAACGGCAGCGGTGCGTAATAGACCACACGACGCCGGGTTCCCATTACATCGTCGCCGTATTGTCCGGTGGAATGCAGACGGACATAGCGCGCCAGCGTGATTTCGGCGTCCATCGATAGTGTGTGTGTCATGGAGGGATCTGCTGGATTCTGAATACCCACAAAGCGATTGCTGGCCCGATCGTTCAGACGATAGGTCAAGGTCAAATCGTCAACCATTATCTTTCCATTGCGAAGTGGGAACATGTCCGCGCTTCCGGCATCGTAATAGAGATTCCCGCCGTTGGTCAGGGTCGGCGTCTGAATCTCATCGGCGACCGCCACCGGATAGATAACCGTTCCCTCGGCTAAGAAGGGCAGCGGAGCATCGAAAGTAAACGTGACATTGTCATCCTCACCGCCTACTGCACCAGAGTCGATGTCCAATGAATAGGTTTTTTCTGCGATGCTCACCTTCAAACCGGCTGACAGCGATACTTCATCATCCGGGTCCATGGGAAAGGCGCCGGGGCCGGGAAAGGATCCGGGGCAGTGCGCTTTTAATGTCGTGGCGCCGCCTGTTGTATCGTTCAGAACCTCATAAAAATAGGAGTAAGCCTCCAGCTCGAAGCGACCCGGAACGCCTTGCATGGTATAGTTGCCGTCCAATTCCTCCAATGCCCGATGCTGTTCATCCAATCGTGAACCGGCATGCAGAAATCGGCTGGCAGCCAGTCGATAGCCGGACTCGGCCAAATAATAGGCCTTAGCCGCTTGATCCACCAAAGCCGTTTGCTGCCCCGATGAACTGATCATGGGAACGATTGCTGCAGCCAAAACCGAAAGCAGTATAATGGCAGCGACCAGTCCGATCAACGCGCTGCCGCGGGTTAAATTACGGTCCGCGTCCTCCGATGTGACGCTTCGATAGAAAGGCAGGACCTGTGACAGTCGATTGGACATCATCGCATCCCTCTGCAGTCAAACCGGTCAGTTTCAGGCTGGCGGCCTGCCGCCGTTTGTGCGGCGACCCGGACGAAACAGCTGTACTCATCCCGCGTCATGGGTTCGGTATCAGGAGGAATCCCACCGGCGTTGTTGTTGTTGCGCATTTGCACGACCGTCCGGAAGTGCTGGTTCGTCTCCGGATCGTCCCGGCGTACCAGGTCCAATTTAACCCGAATGGTTGACAGCAGCGATTGTGCATCTGTCTTTTCATCCCAGGTGTCGGCACCTTTGAAGCATTCAAAGGTAAAGTTGTCGACGCGATCGATGAGCACATCTCCCTGTCCGGTGGTCGAACTGTCCAAATGCGTGACCGCGCTGTCCAGATCGGTGTAAAGGTAGATGGAATTGTCGGCCTGGTTGAGATGCAGGCCGAAGCGAACCATGCCCTGATGATTACCGGGAACCATTCGTTCGTAAATGATGAACCGGTTGATACCCGGTGTCGTTTGATTGTCCGTTACTTCGATCACTCGTACCAGTTCCATCAACTCCCGCTGAATGCGCGTCATGGCGAGTTGGGCCTTCTGCGTCACTTCGACGTTGGTCCGGCTGAATTGATGGCTTTGCATCGCAGCCACCAGCCCCATGCCGAAAAGGGCCGTCAAGAGGCCCAGCAGCGCTATGGAGATGACGATCTCAAGCAGTGTGAATCCAGCTTGCCGGTGCCTGACCTCCGCGGAAATTTCCGGGCAGAAGCAACGCGCACGCGCACATTGATGCACCTTGAAAACGAATCCAGATCCTGCGCAATATGGTGGCATCTATTCCTTCCTCTGCCCTAACGCGTAAACAATGCTGTCAAAGATTGATCATGATAGGTCAATGTCACCCTCAAGATCGTATCGGATGATGCACAAATAGCGGATGTTTTTGTACCGCTCCATGTTTTGGGTGCCGTTTTGTTGAAATCAATGCAAAGGGTTTGCGATTGCATCCCACTAGCATAGGATTGTCCGGACCAATAGTCGCCGTTTTTGATGTTCGTCTGCAATGTCACCAGCGGGTTGTTATCGGTCATGAGCAGATAGCGATAGTGAGAAGAGATGTCCGACATCGTTTCTTGCAGCGCCATGGAGCCGTCAAAGGCCTGCAGGGGCTGGAAACTGCGCCAGCTGTGCCCTCCCAGCACCTGTACCAACAGCACTGCAATGATTGCCGAAATGACGATCGTCACCAGGATTTCCAGCAGCGTAAACCCACTCCTTAACTGATCAATCCGACACAGCAGGTGTTTCATGGAATAAAGCCCGTATTTTTCGTTATGATCAACTGCTCACTTTCATCGGATTTCGTCAGATCCAGGATCAACGTGGCGTCGCCGCTCAGCGATGAGGAGGGGCGGCCCCAGCTGTCGAACTCAATCTGAAAAGAGCCTTGCGTAATGAAAGTGCCTGTCTGATCCAAAGGGACATGGTCCTTTATTTCACCTGGCAGTACTATTTTTGTCTCTGTTGCCGGTTGCTTAAACAGCCAATAGGATCTCTGGTCGCCGTTCACAAGATATTTGATTCCCCAAGGCAAATCCGAACTCAACGCGCGCATCTGTGCATATCGAATATGCGCCTTCAATACCTGGGCCTGGGCAATCAACGTCGGATCTTTATAAGTATGGCGTACAATGACCACTGCGGCGAAAACGCCGATCAAGACCATTACGACAATAATTTCGAAAAATGAGAAACCCGATTGATTGCGGTGCGTTATTAAGCTCATAGCCCTTGCATATCAAATGGCGCGGCAGATAAAAAGTTCAAAGTTCACGGATCGTGGAATGAGGTGTTGCATTCCGGGCGCAGCGTTGGCCAATCAGCGTAATTTTATTCCATTCATGATTATACTTGCTCATGTGAAGTGAAGCTGTTAATTAAAAAAATCTAATAATTGTAGCAGGCTATAGGGAGAACATCGGATTGGTGGGCGACTCGTCAAGTAACAGGGCTATTCGTTGGCATGGCCGGAAACTGCAGATCGTATGGGCCGGCGCAACGTTACTGCTTGCACTGTGGATGTGTTATTCCAATAGTTTTCATGCCTCCTGGCAATATGATGACTTCAAGAATATTCTCGATAATCCCGACGTCCATCTGACCGACTTGTCCTGGACCCACATCAGCCGAACGTTCCATACCGGTCTAAGTCATCAGATCATCAGCCGGCCCTTGGCTTTCCTGAGTTTTGGGCTCAATTATCGCTTCGGTCAGAGCGATGTTTTCGGCTATCACCTGGTGAATTTCATCATTCACTGGCTGACATCGGTGGTTCTCTTTCTATTTGTAAGAGATACGCTTTGTCTGAGAATCTTCGAGGACCGATATGCCACAAACGCCACGCTCATCGCCTGGATGGCCGCACTTGTTTGGGCGGTGCATCCGATCCAGGTGACCGCGGTCACTTATATCGTTCAGCGAATGGCATCGTTGGCAGGCCTATTTTACATTCTGACCCTGTATCTGTATCAAATCGGACGGCGCTGCCAACGTCGCAGATATAAAATTGCGGCCTTCAGTGCGAGCGCGCTGATCGCGCTGGGAGCTATGCTGACCAAGGAAAATGCGGTGCTGCTGGTTCCGGCGCTCGTGTTGTATGAGGTGATGCTGATCCAGGGCGTCAATCGCCGCAGTATGCGTCTGGGTGCCGTACTCATCGCAGCGGCAGTGATCATGATTGCTTTGATCGGCCTGCTGTATATGGATCCGGCAACACTCCTGGAGCCCTATGACAATCGTCCGTTTTCCAAACTGGAAAGGCTTTTGACACAACCCCGGGTTCTTTTTTTTTATGTATCGCTGTTGGCGCTGCCCATGACGTCACGCATGACGATACTTCACGATGCCGCGATTTCGCACTCGCTGTTCGATCCATGGACCACGATTTTAGCCCTTGCCGGTTGGTGCGCGGTGATCATCGCAGCCCTGATGCATAGCCGGCGATACCCCTTATTCAGCTACTGTGTGCTGTTTTTCTTATTGAATCATTCGATTGAAGCCTCCTTTTTAAATCTCGAACTGGTTTATGAGCACCGCAACTATATCCCGTCCATGATGGCCTTTGTTCCACTGGCCGTCGCTGCCAGCCATGCCGCCAAACGGCTGAGCTACCATAAAGTGCTCCACCGGGCCGTCTGGCTTTGCGTGGCGTGCGTCTGTTTTTCCTTCGGCTATACGACGTTTGGATATAACCGGGTATTTTCAACCGAATGGTCGCTCTGGAGTCATGCCGCGAGGCGGGCGCCCATGCTCAGCCTGTCCCACAGCAATCTGGGAAATACGTATTGGAACGCGGGACTGCGTGGGTTGGCCCTGATCGAATTCAAAAAGGCCTTTGATCTGAACCGATATACGAATCTGTACCAAAAGGGACTGGTGCTTTACAACCTGGGCCTGTACGATGCGTATGAGAAGAAAGACTACGCACAGGCACTGGAGCGATTTAAAACCGCTAAAACCTTCTATGCCGGAAATCCGGTAATCTGGTACCAGACGGCACTCATGCATATCGTATTGGGCGATTATGCCGCGGCATCCAGTGAAGTGGAGGCCGCTTTGACGTACTGGCCCTATAAAGCCGATTTGCATTACTTGTCGGGGCTGGCGCTGCTGCGGCAGGGCCGATGCAGTGAAGCACAAAGCGCCGCCGGAAAAGCCCTGTCTTCCGATCCCGATTATCTGGATTCGTTTGCCCTGTCAGGGCAGGCACAACAATGCCAGGGCAACTATGACGCGGCTATTAAAAGCTGGATGCGCCTGATCGAGCGGGAACCGGATAATCTGTTGGGTATATTGGCTCTTATTGAATTGTACGATCAGGTTGGAGACGCCGAAGGCGTGAAACGCTGTGTCGAACGGCTGGACGCCATCGGTGGTCGGGAGCCTCTGGACAGGTTGGTTGACCGGGCGATGCGCAACGTCGCAGCCAGCCCTTATGTGCCGGACAAATCGCATCTGTCGCATGCGCTCAGTTCATGGCGCGGGGCAAAACCTTGAGCGCTAAAAATTATACGGTCTCCGATATATGGGGCAGGAGAGGGCTATAAGCCGGGCCTGGGCAATATGGTGTAAGCGCTCAGTCCTCTGAGTGCAGTTGTATCCCGGCCTTCGACCGTGATTCGAAACGAGGGCGCCACAGCATCCTTGGTTGTCGCTCCCTGTGCGTCGGGAGTGGTGGACAGAATAAAATCACCCAAGTTTGTTCCGAGTACCTCAGCGCGCAGATCGACTTCCCATGGCATCGAACCGGCAAGCAACGCCTCGGCAAAATGGCCGTTGACACGGCCGATCGCTTCGGCCAAGCCGGTTTTGATGGTCTTGTTGCGGGCTTCTTCCTGCAGATCAAAATAGCGCGGCACTGCCACGACGGCAATAATACTCAGGATGACAATAACCGCAATGATTTCCAACAGTGTGAAACCTGATGCATCGGCTAATACGGATTTGTGCTTTAAGTTGAACTGAGGCATCGAGATGGTTCTCCTTGGTATTTGGAACATTAATACTCTAAGCACTCTAATACGCACATATCATGCCACAAATAAATGTCAAATCATATTTTGGTCAATATTGAAAATTTGCCGTAATAATAGCCCCATAACGCGGTCCTTCATTGAGCAATTAAAAATATGAAGCAAACCTATACCAAAAAACAACATATTTTGTGGTTTTTGTTTCATGATTTGTAGGCAAAAAAGCGAGGGTGAAGGGCTGTTTCGATTCAATTTGTTAACGTGCTTTGAATGAGGAGGCATCGATCTCATACTTTTTCAGGCGATGCCATAAGCTGCGCTCTTTAATGCCGAGCAGACGGGCGGCTTGTTTTTGAACGCCGCGACTCTGCGTCAGCGCTTGAATGATCAAACGCTTTTCGATGAGCTGAACATGTTGATCCAGGTTCTGAGGCGACATGGAATCGATGCTTTCGGCGCCCAGCGCCGTATCATGGTGCCAGCTTTGGGCGATGAACGACGGAAGGTGCACGGCTTCAATGATCCGGTCGGCCATAACCGCCGATGACTTGATGGCATTTCGCAACTCGCGGACATTGCCGGGCCAATCATAGGCCATGAGCAGCTGTATGGCGTTGGAAGAAAGCTGCTTGTCGGGCTCTATGATCTGTAAAAAATGTTGTGACAGCAATGGAATATCTTCACGTCGCTCTCGCAGGGGCGGTAGATAGATGGCAAATACGTTGAGTCGATAAAACAGGTCTTCCCTGAAATTGCCCTGTCGGACGGCTTCAGGAAGTTTTTTGTTTGTTGCTGCGATAAAGCGCACATCCACCTGGGTATCGCTGACAGAGCCGACCCTCTGGATCTGTTTTTCCTCAAGCGTTCTCAATACCTTGGCCTGGGTTTCGAGGGGCATATCGCCGATTTCATCCAAAAAGAGCGTGCCGCTGTCAGCCAGTTCAAATTTGCCTGGTTTTTTGGCGTCGGCGCCCGTGAAGGCTCCTTTTTCATGCCCGAATAATTCGCTTTCAAGAAGACCCTCCGGAATGGCGGCGCAATTGATGGCGATGAATGGATTTCCCTGGCGGCGGCTGTGTCGGTGGATGCTGTTGGCGACAAGTTCTTTTCCGGTGCCGGTTTCTCCCACAATCAGAACCGTGGAATCGGTGGGCGCAACTTTCAAGATCTGGTTGAAAACTCCCCTCATGGCCTCGCTCTGACCGACAATCTCAGGGAAAAGTTGACGCGCCTCGACTTTGCTCAATAATTCGGAAACTTGATCGAACACTCGTGAAAATTGATGGATTTCAGGGCTTTTTACCGGTATTTCGTCCGTAGCGTTGATATCGCGTAAAACGCCCATGGTCTGGGTTTTGACAACAAAGCGCTTGACCGGATCGATCAGAAATTTGACGGTGAACAGACCGCAGATAAAGGTGAAGATGACCAGAACAATGCCCCAGAAAGCGACCGGCCACTCAGGGGACATGTCCCGGTCCATATAGAATATCGTCAGCCGATAGGAGACAAGGAGCGAGAGGGTTGAAAATCCGGCAAAAATAAGCGGGATAATCAGATAGAGATTGATATTAAACCTGAGGTCTTTCATGCAAGTGACGATTGCCTCTTGTCTATGGTTTTCGGAATCGTGTTACCGTGAGGAGCACCCGATCCTCAATACCTGCGCATGCTATTTATTGCACCACCCGGGTTAATTCCCACATCGGCATATAAATAGCCAGCGCGAAAAAACCAATGACAACGGCCAGGCCCACCGTCATCATGGGGCCGATGGATTCGGACAACCGTTTCATGGCGTACTCCAGTTCGGCGTCGTAATGTTTGGCAACGTCGGAGAGCATCTCTTCCAGATTTCCAGACTCTTCACCGATGGCGATCATATTGATGACAATGGGTGTAAAATATTGCGACTGGCGCAACGGTCCCGAGATACCGCGCCCCTCTTCCAACCGTTCCGTAATCTGGTTGAACTCCCTGGTTATGGCCGTATTGTTGATGGTTCCGGACAGGATATACATCGATTCCAAAACCGCCACGCCACTGGATTGCAGGATCGAAAAAATGCTCGCGAAGCGCGTCATTGCGGCCTTGATAAACAGCGGACCCATCAGTGGTATATTTAAAAACAGCGTATCTCTGGCCAGTCTGCCTTTTTCAGTTCTGAGATAGTAGAACAAGATGATGGAGACGGCCACGACCCCAATCGACACAACGCCCCAGTAACTCAACAGCACATTATAGAGAGCGACACAAATACGGGTGAGCAGTGGCAGCTCGATTCCAGAGCGCTCAAAGATCGTTGAAAATTTTGGGATGACATACGTCAACAGCACGAAAAAAGCGATAACCAAAAACGAGAAGACGATAACAGGGTATTGGAGTGCTGATTGGATGTCGCTTCGGATTTTATGTTCATGCTCCAGGATATAAATCAAGCGATCCATCACTTCGGGCAGAGCGCCGCTGGCTTCACCGGCGCGGACCATACTGCAATAGAGCGGGGAGAAAACGCGCGGGTGTCTGCGAAACGCATCGTAGAGGCTTGCACCTTCACTGATTTCCTGGCGCATCGTTACGATAATTTGCTTGAGCTGTTTGTCTTCGGTCTGTGTCTCGAGGGTCTGCAGGAGGATCATCATAGGAACGCCGGCACGAATCATGGTGCGGAACTGCTTGGTGAACAGGATCAATTCCATCGTTTTGACAGGCCGCAGCCGCTGCAATATCCTCGAAAGCGCCGCGAAGGACTTTGCTGTCGTCTGGGCGGTCACTTTGCTGGGAATCAGGCCACGGCCGACCAGGGTGCTGGTGGCGGCTTCGACCGTGTCCGCCTCGATGGTTCCCGATACCGAAACCCCGCTTTCGTTGATCGCCTGGTAAGCGTATACCGGCATTGGATGCTCCCCCTATATCATGACGGCCGATGTCGCCTCGTCAAGTGTTGTCACGCCCTGTGCCACCTTGTCGGCGGCATCTTCTTTCAAGGTTCTCAATCGACCGGCGGCATGGGCGGCCCGCGTGATTTCCTGGGCGGAATGTTGTTTCAAAATCATATCCTGAACCATCTCATCGATAATCAATATTTCAAAGATCCCGGTCCTGCCTTTGTAGCCTTTGTCCATGCAGTTGAAGCAACCGGTGCCTTTAACGAATTTGGCGTCATCGACTTGATCCAGATTCCAAAACTTCAAGGCCGCTTTAGGCGGTGCGAACGGCTTCTGGCAATAGGGGCACACCTTGCGAACCAGGCGCTGCGCAATGGAAACCAGCATGACCGAAGAGACAAGAAAAGGTTCGACGCCCATGTCGATAAAGCGCGTTATGGCACCGGCCGCATCGTTGGTATGCACCGTGCTCAACACACGATGTCCGGTCAGGGAGGCCTGGACCGAGATAGATGCCGTTTCCGCATCACGGGTTTCGCCAACCATGATAACGTCCGGATCCTGACGCATAATGGATCGCAGGCCGCTGGCGAATGTCATGCCGGCCTTACGGTTCAGTTGAATCTGCCGGATTTTGTTCACCCTGTACTCGACCGGATCTTCCAGCGTGATGATATTGATATCGGGTTGATTGATTCGTTTCAGAATGGAATACAAGGTGGTGCTTTTGCCGCTGCCGGTCGGCCCGGTACTCAATATCATGCCATAGGGTCTGTGGATGATCGACTCGATCTTGCGGATATCGCTTTCATGCATGCCGAGTTCTTCCAGCGAAAAGACCCCGCTGCTGGTGTCCAGCAACCTCAGGACCATGTTTTCACCGTATATGGTGGGAATGGTCGATGCGCGGATATTGATCTCTTTGTTGTCCATGCGGATTGTAAAACGCCCATCCTGCGGGATTCTGGAGAGCGAGATATCCATATTGGCCAGTATTTTGAGTCGTGACACGATCAGCAGGTGCATCGACTTGGGAGGCGCCGGGACTTCGTGCAGTTTGCCGTCCACCCGGAACCGAACTTGCACGCGATCCTTTTCAGGGCTGATGTGGACATCACTGGCGCCGTCGCGGACTGCCTGAGACAGAATGGAATTCACCAGCCGGATGACCGGTGCTTCCTCAGCCATGTCGTGAAGCGACTTGACTTCGAGATCATCCGCGGATTTGCTTCTATCGAACTCTTCCGTGCGCTCGATCTCCATCTCCTCCATATTTTCGAGCATGCCGCCCATGGTGGAGTAGGTTCCGTAGAGGCTGCCCAGCAGGTGGTTCCACTCCTGGTAGGTGCAAATGATGGCTTCGACCTCCATGTTGGTATAGACTTCGATGGCATCCAGCGCATCGATATCCATTGGGTCCGTCATGGCCAGCGTCAACAGGTAATTGGTTTTGGTGACGGGAATGGCCTGGTATTTTTGCGCCAGTTCAAGTGGGAGCACATCGGTCAGGTTCATATCGATAGGGTATCGTTCCGGATAGTATTTGTCGATCTTCAATTGCTGGGAAATCAGGTCGGCAATTTGGCTTCCACTGATGATGCCTTCCCGTACCAGGAACTGTCCCAATTTCAGATTGTTGCGTTTATGATCAATCACCGCCTGCCGAAGTTGATCTTCGCTTAACAATCCTGCTTCGATCAGCATCTCACCGAGTTTCTTTTTACTTTTCAATTTTATTCCTCACGGTAAATGGCGATAAGCGCAAACCGCCGCCATATGGGTCTGAAAAAAGCAATGTTTTATCAGGCCATCTGGAGACAATCGTCGCCTGTTCGGACGTTTGTGCCGGCAGCAGGCTCAGGTACCGGCTCGCCGCATCATAAGTGTTAAAATATCCCTTCAATACCAAATGAAAGCGCAGGCCTTCAGACGGAGACCATGTCGGCAGCACACGTACCGGCAGTTGGATCTGTTCGAACAGCGACTGACTGCGTTGCATCGCAGCGGGCAGCGAAGGCTGTTCGTCAAAAGCGATGATGAAGATGGGGAGAGATTGATGGTCACGTAAAAAATCCACCGTTGGAAATTGGATAATGTTGCCAACTTCGATGTCATCGGGATCCTTGATATAGGGATTGGCGGCGATGACCGTCGAAAGAAAGCTTCTGCTGAAAACGCCGTATACCTGATGGATCATGATACCGAGTGTGTCTCCCGGCCGGACGATAAGCTGCCCCAGGATATGGGGTGGCGCCGTTTCCAGTTCCCGCTGGACCGGGCCATCATCCGCTTCAACCGCTAATGGTTCTGTTTCAGCGGGGCTGTCAATCATTGCAAATTTGTTGGTTTCATCCTGGCTGGTTTCAGCCGGCGTTGCCGCGACAGGCGGGTTGACGAGCGGGTCGCCATCGCTCTGACTGGAAGTGCTTTCATTTACCGCAATGGCTGTCGGCGATTCAACAGACCGATCGATGGGAGGTATTTTATAGGGTCCCGAGAACTGCATGTCGGTCTTTGGCATCATGAACAAGGCCGCGAAGATATTCAGTGCCGCGGCGGACGCCAGTACCAGTACAATGACGGCAATGATGGCGCGCTCTGACCGCGTTGTACGGGAAAGCCGTTTGATGCAACTGCGGATGAGCGCCCAGCCGGCGCGGGTGCGGTTCTGGATAATGAGGGCTAACATGCTCTGGTGGCAGATATTGATAATTTTTCTGGGATACCCCCGGCTGGCGCGATAGATGGTCCACAGCGCCGGGAGGGTAAAGATGTTTTTTGGTTTGGCTGTTGTGCTGGAAAGCTTAAGACGATGATATATCAGCTGGCGCGTATCTGAAAAATTCAATGGCTTCAGATGATGAAACAGGTTGATCCGATCCGAAAAGTTGGCATGCTCGGACAGAACGGCTTCAAATTCAAGCTGGGCAAAGATGATAATCTGCAACAGTTTGAAGTTATTTGTCTCATAGTTGAGCAATTCTCGTAATATTTCCAGGCAGGGCCGGGGTATTTTCTGCCCTTCATCGATAATCAGGACGATGGTTTTATTCTGATCGACGCCTTTCAGGAAAAGGTAGCGTTTGATCTGTTCCTTGAGATCGATTTCAGCAAGGCCGTTGTCGGGCTGGCGGTTGCAGATAAATCCTGCAATATATCGGAGAAAGTCGATGGATGAATTAAACGACGGGTCCAGCACCAGGTGGGTTTCAAATTCGGATTCAGTGGACAATTTACGGATCAGTTGGCGGCACAAGGTGGTTTTGCCGGTTCCAACATCACCGATAACGACGTTTAGCCCCCGCTTCAGTCTTAACGCCAGTTCCAATTTCTGAAGGCATCCGTGGTGCTGGTACGAACTGAAGAAAAAGTCCGGATCAGGGGAATTGGAAAACGGTTCCCGATCAAGTTGCAGAAGCTTGTAATATTGCATTGTTGGTTTCTGGTTTCTGGTTGTTGGTTGTTGGTTACTGGTTTCTGGTTCCGAGTTTTCGGTCAATCATGTGGTTCAGCGATAACCAGAAACCAGGAACAACAAACCGGAAACCAGCTTTATTGTTCTATTCGACGGTTTCTGCCACCGGCTGGGTTTTCAGGATATGTGGAGTGATGAATATCAATATCTCTTCCATCTCATAACGCTTGCTGTCATTTTTAAACAGATATCCCAGCAATGGAATTCTTCTCAACCAGGGAATGCCTGCTTCACTGTCCGAATCGGTATTCTTCTTCAGACCGCCAATAACCGTTGTCTGACCGTCAAACAGAATGACATTGGTAGACGCTTTTTTGGTGGTAATGGTTGGATAGAGGCTCACAGCTCTGGAAAAATCCAATTCGTCTTTGGTCGTTACAATTTCAAGCTTCAACACGTCGTCCTGTATGACATGCGGCGTTACTTCAAGGCTCAGCAGGGCCGATTTGTAGATGACTTCCACATTTTGATTTTCGACAACCGGAATAGGTACCTGATCACCGCTCTCGATAGTGGCTTTTATGTTATCCAAAGTAGTGATCGATGGACTGGAGAGGATGTTGAGTTCGCCCTGCTCCTCCAGCGCAGACAACTGCAGTGCCAGCAACCCGCGGCTGCCCTGAGTGATTAAACCCAAGGTGAATCCCGTGCCGGCCTGTGTGGCATTGCCCAGATTCGCCGGAAAATTGCTGGCTGAACCGCCGGTGGGGTCCAGTGTATCCCCGGAGCCGGGCTGAATTTGGGTAGGCGTGATGGCATCCGGGGCGAGCCATAGATCTTGATCGGTGTTGTACAATAGCCCTCCCCATTGAACTCCCAGTTCCCTGGCTGTTCGGTTGGTGGTCTCAACGATGTGGGCTTCAATCAAAATCTGACGTGTGGGTCGGTCCAGTTCGATAACAATGGGAACGATGCGTTCGATATCCGATGGTGTGGCCTGCACGATCAGCGCATTGGTATGGTTGTCCACCACCACGGATCCAACAGGCTCACCCGGCTTTTCTGCGCTCAGAATTTTCTCGAGGCTTTGCTTCATATCGTTGGCATTGGCAAAATCAATGGGTATGATCTTCGTGACCAGCGGAGCCTGCATCTCCATTTTGCGCTTTTTCTCAAGGATTTTGCTGTCCGCTTCAAGATTTTTAAAGTTGCGATCGCGGTCTTCGTAGGTGATGATCCGTATGATATCGCCTTGCCAATCATAGGCAAGCCCCTGGGAGTTCAGGATGCCCATGAATACCTGATTCCATTTGGCGTCGATGACATTGATACTGATGCGTCCCTTCACGCTCTCATTGATCATAATATTAAGATTGACGGCTCTGGCCAGCGCACGCAACAGAACGGCCACTTCAGTCTGATGCATTTTCATTGTGATTTTCCGTGTCGGAAGCAACCGCGGCGGTTGTGCTGAGGCGAGGTGAGGTGCGATGGTTTCGATTTTTTTGCCCGGCAAATCAATGGTGCGTGAGCGAGCTTTCGGCGAGTAGCCCCGACTCTTTTCGGCCATCTCTTTCCATTTTTCAAATGCGGACGTGCTCGGTCCTGCAGTGTTTGCGCAACCACAGATCCAGATCATCGAAAAGATCAGCCCCATAACAAAAACGCTTTTAAACGTAAGACGCATCATATTCATATCCAGGTTATCGAGTTTTTTCACCAAGTCCGGGATCGAGTTCCCTTAGAGGCAACTGGATGGTCTCCAGACCGTTTACCTTGCCGATCACCACATGGTGAGAGGAAATGCTTTTCACGTATAAGCCGTTCGAATCCAATGATTCTCCGACGACATACTCCATGCCGTTAATGACGGCCACTTTTGTCTCTCCAAGCTCAAGAAAGCCGGTATATAAAAAACCGGAGCGGGTCGGCTGCTCTATCTGCTGTTGCGGCACCGTTTCGGTTGTCTGTCGTTTTTTCAACGGTTCGAGGGAGAGGATAAAAGGGTCCTTTGTCCAGTTGGCGCCGGCTTTCGAGACTGTGTAGTTGTATTCGTTCGACACTTTCTCACTGACGAGTTTTTGAGTCACCTCCGCCACGAAATTTTTCAGTTCCGCAATCGGATTTTCGGTTCGCGCAGGTGCTGAGAATCTGGGCTTGTTGCGATACACAAAAAGATCATATGCGCCGTACAGAATAGCCAGGCACATAATTCCGACAATGATTTTTTCCCGCTTGGTCATGACGCCTCAGTCGCAGATTTACCGGTTTAGGTTCGTACAAGAAACGCATTTATCTCTCATGCGGCCCTCATTGCTTCAGCTTGAGTTTAAACGACAAACGCTTGTTTCCCTGGTCTGTTTCAAACCTCATCTCTTTTATTTCTCCCAAGTAGGGAAGGCGGCATACGCTTAGCAGCAGTTTGCGCATTTTGAAGAAATCGCCGTTGAAATTGACATTCATAGTCAAATGCTCGGTATCTTCCAGGTAGCTTACGGCATCGGGGGAGGCACTGCTGAATACGACATCGCTTTCTTTCGCCAGTTTCGAAAACATATCATTGATTCTGCCCAGGTCCTTCTGAGTTCTCTGGCTCTTCTCCGGCAAAGGCAGCTTCGATGGAATTTTTTGGGTGACCTCTTTGATCAGTTTTTGATAGACCGGAAAAAGCAGCTCCTGTGCCTGAACCTTTTGATCCAATTCCGCGATGTCCGCCTCCAGAGTGTCCATGGCAACGGAGTTCGGGTAGATACCGACCATGGCGAAAACGACAACGCCCAGTAGGCAGATAATGACGTAAATCAGGTTGCTGGGATGAATTTTGAAATTTGCCATGATCGTTCCGACCGGTTTCCTTTTTATCCTTTTTACATTGCGTTGGTATCGATTAAATAATGCTCAAGTTTGCGATAAAGCGCAGCACTTGTTGATTCTGGTAATATTCGACCTGCTTGTTGCGTACACTTGGCTTATTGAAAATGGGTGAATTTTTCAGATTCAGTAAATACCCTGTCAAGGTTGGCTCAAAGCGGTCAGGATCTCCGAATATGATGCCTTCGATGGCGATGGTCCTTGGCGCATCGGCCAGTCCATGGTCGCTGCTGAAAACGGCGTCGATGCTTATTAACCGGATATTGGCGGGAGTGATGTCCGACAATTCCGAAACAATGGCAGCTGGCGTATAGCGATGGACAATCTGGTTTATCGTCTGGCGCTTGTTCTTAGTTTTGGCATACAACGCGAGCAACAGATCTTTTTCTGCAGGCGGATTGTAGGTCAACAAGCGGTTGTTCAATTCATCGATGCGATCTCGTTTCGCATCCAATCGGTTTTCCTGCCAGGAAAAAATACCGATCAACACCATCAGCACGATCATGCAAGCGGTTAAAATGCGCATGTTGTTGCGGCGGATCGATTCGGCCTGTTCCCGGTCTCCATGGGTGTAAAGAAAATTGGGTGTAATGGCATTGTTGGCCAATGCAAGTCCGATTGAGGGTACAAACCCTTCGCGCTCCTGGACGTTTTCCGGAATACGGATGCGCCTTACAAACGCACTGTCTGCTGGAAAAGGATTCATGGCCGCGATCGGCAGATCCAATTGCTTGCCGATATACTCCATGATCATCGGATTGGCCGTTACCATCCCGGAAATGAATATACGGCGGACACCTTCGCTGTTGAAATTGAGAGCATAGTGTTCAAACGTCCGTTCGACCTGTCTGACAAGACGCTCCAGCGCCGGCAATATCATTTGAAAAATATGAGTTGTATCGTATTTGACCGCTTGATCGGATGGACCGGTTCTGGGTCCGGCAACACCGATAAATTCAAAAAAGAGACGCTGCGACTCCGGGTCGATTCTACTACTGTCATGCTTATCCGCGGAGCTGCCGTCGGAACCTTTCGCTGAAGGTTGCCCACTCCAGTTATCCTGGTTTTGGACGGTAATGTTGATGGCCTCGACCATGCTGCGCATTCCGGCTTTGATGCCGCGAGACAGCACGAGATTATGTTTGTTGAATATGGCTATTCGGGACCAGTCCCTGCCGATAAACAGACAGCATGTGTCTTCGTCGGTATGCGTGATAATTCTGGAGCGAAAGAGGTTTTGAATGGCAAAAGGGACGATGGTAATGCCCGTGAGGGGGTATCCGATTTTCTGAAACGCTGCTTTAATATCCGAGATCTCTTTTTTCGGCGCCTTAAAGGCCATGATCTCGGTTTTTTTGACGCCATCTTCGGTGATGTCGCCCAGGATCTCAAAATCTAACAGCTCCTCGGTTTTATCAAACTCAATTTTTTTTGTAAACGTCCAGTAGATGGCATTGGCAATCTGCTTGCGGGGTACTTTCGGGATGTGTATACAGCGTGTCTCGACCCTGGCCGACTGGATGGCGCTCCAAATAGCCGGATGGTGATGTTCTCCACAGAACTTGTCCAGGGTCGATTTTAACAGCTTCTGAAACTGCGGGTCGTTGACATTGATTTGCTTGTTAATTGGGACATCCAAAAAATCTAATATTTCGAATGACTTGTCCGACTGACTGATTTTTGCGAATTTAATGTAGGTGTGACCGATGTCGACGCCAATAGTGATACGCTTTCGAAATGAGACCGGAGAAATAAAACTGGACAGCTTCGATTTGGTTGATCCATCCGAGTCCATCTTGGGTCGATGCGTCGCCTCGGCTGAGTTGTCACTGCGAATAAGATTCAACAACCTTTCGGTCGAGTGTATGTCGTCATGTTTTGCCAAGGAGGATCTCCTTACCGTACAGCCTAGCGAGTTGAGCAATTTTCGTTTCCACCCGTCATCCTCGCCTTTTTTTCGTCCATAAGATCGTTTTTGTCAAGTCAAATCAAATTGATGAAAGCGACAAAGGGTTGGTTTTTTTTAAAATTTTTAGGCTTTTTCATCAAGGATGTCTTGAAAACCATCCCGGATGGCATTTGTCCTGCATCCCGGTTTCTTCCTCTTGAACAGCGGATGGATAGGGCCTTGAAAAATATTGTGATACAATGATATAATTATATTTTTGAATCACACACGCGGCATCGACACAAATATCCTAACAGGCATTATCCGTCAGAAAGCAACTCTGGCACACATGAATGATATTGGCATGGACCTGCAGGCTTCTCAGACTACCAAACTAAGCCGTCGTTCTGCCATCACCGACCAAATGGTTCTCATCGGATTCGGCTTGGCCGTCATTTATTGGTTGCTTGATTCGTTTCTATCCATCTTTCTATCGTACGACCATTTTCTGGAAAAAATACTGGGTGTGGAACTCGACAACATTTGGGGCCGCATCATCGTGCTTTGCATGTTTGCCATTTTCGGCTCCCATGCGCAGTTTACCATCAACGAGCGTCGCGTGGCGGCTGAAAAAATGGAGCGGGACGCTGCAACCAGGGAGCGGTTTCGGCGGTTGTTATCTCCGGACTTGGCCGAATTGGTTGTCAATGGCCAGCTGACTGTGGAAAAAGGGGGTGAAAGCCGTGTCGCCACAGTCATGTTCGTTGATATTCGAGGCTTCACGGCATTGAGCGCCAATACGGAAGCCTCGGAGATTCTTCAAATGCTGAATGATTACTACGAGCTGTTAGTGGATATCGTTTTCCGCCATGAAGGCACCATCGATAAGTTTATCGGAGATGGCATGATGGTCATTTGGGGCGCTCCGGTTTCGCATCCCGATGACCCGACCCGTGCCGTAAGCGCAGCCCTGGATATTCGCAAATCATTGGAAGAGTTTAACTTCAATCGGATATCAAGGGGGCAGTCTCCCATTGAAGTCGGCATCGGCATCAACACCGGTGAAGTCGTGGCCGGGTATCTCGGTTCGAGTCTCACCATGAGTTATTCCGTGATCGGTGATTCGGTAAACACCGCATCGCGTTTGTGTTCCGCCGCTCGCCCGGGTGAGATCATCATTTCTGAATTCACGCATTTCGTGGTTCAACAAGAGTTTCGCACCAATGAACTCGAGCCTATTCGCGTCAAAGGCAAGAGCAACGCGATAAAAGCCTTCACTGTTATGGGGAAAGCAAATTAATAGGCTTTTGGATAATGGACAACAGACGTGGAGCCAGCGATGAGAATCGGACAAGGGTATGACGTCCACCGATTGGCACCAGGGCGCAACCTGGTTTTAGGCGGTGTGCACATTCCCTTTGACAAAGGATTGCTCGGTCATTCGGACGCAGATGTCTTGGTGCATGCCGCCTGCGATGCCATCCTGGGGGCTGCCGGACTCGGCGATCTAGGTCACCATTTTCCCGACACGGAACATCGATTTAAAGACATCAGCAGCCTGAAATTGCTGTCCCATTGTGCCAAGTTGATTGAAACGGACGGTTATACGGTGGCCAACCTGGACGCAACGATCATCGCCCAGGAACCCAAATTGGCACCGTACCGGGAACAAATGATTGACAACATGGCCCGCGCTCTGAATATCCCTCCGAAACGTGTCAGCATCAAGGCAACCACCACCGAGGGACTGGGGTTCACCGGCCAGGGGCAGGGAATGGCTGCGATGTGTGTGGTGCTGCTTGAGAGGATTGACTGAAGGCCCCATCCTTTCCCGATAGAGATACCGATCCCGATGCAAAACGATTTTGTACATGTTTTGAAACGTCATGTGCCCAAAAGCGACCCTTCATTTGACACTTCCCACTTTACATTCCCCACCGTGACCTCTACCTTATGAGGCGATTGGATTCAGAACGGACAGCGTACAGGAAATTTGACATGAATCAATTCAAACTCAACTCAGACTTCGCACCTGACGGCGACCAGCCCGCTGCCGTCAAGACGCTTTGCGAAGGGGTCGCTTCAAATAAAAAAAATCAGGTTCTCCTGGGGGTCACCGGTTCGGGAAAAACCTTCACCATGGCCAATGTTATCGCGACGGTCAATCGCCCGGCCCTGGTTTTGGCTCCAAACAAGACCCTTGCGGCCCAGCTTTATCATGAATTCAAGCTGCTGTTTCCGGAAAATGCCGTTGAATATTTCGTCAGCTATTACGATTATTATCAACCCGAAGCCTATATCCCGACCACCGATACCTACATCCAGAAAGACTCCTCCATAAACGAAATGATCGACAAAATGCGGCATTCGGCAACCCGCTCGGTGTTGTCGCGCCGGGATGTGCTCGTTGTCGCAAGTGTCTCATGTATTTTTGGATTGGGGGCTCCGGAAGATTATCTCGAAATGCGCATCGATCTCGCTGTCGACATGGAATATACCCGGGAGCGTTTGCTGCATGATCTGGTTGTGATGCAATATCAGCGAAACGATGTGGACTTTCATCGCGGGACGTTTCGGGTAAGAGGAGACCGCGTCGAAATTTTCCCCGCGTATGAGGAGAGTGAAGCGTTGCGGGTCGATTTTTTTGGGGATACCATCGAATCACTTCAACGCATCGATCCATTGAGAGGCCTCAGTCTCAATCCGTTGGAAGCCGTAACGATTTTCCCGGCCAGCCATTACGTAACGTCCCGACAGACGCTGCAGCGCGCAATGAAAACCATACTGGACGAGCTCAGGCAACGGGTTGATTTTTTCAGGGATGAACGCAAACTGATAGAGGCGCAGCGCATCGAAGAACGAACCCGCTTCGATTTGGAAATGATACAGGAACTGGGATATTGCAGCGGCATTGAAAATTATTCACGCCACTTGACCGGCCGCCAGGCCGGAGAGCCGCCCCCTACGCTGCTTGATTATTTTCCGAATGACTATTTGATGTTTATCGACGAAAGCCACATTGCCATCCCGCAACTACGTGCCATGTATAAAGGGGATCGATCACGGAAAAAAACCCTGGTTCAGTATGGCTTTCGGCTTCCCTCCGCACTGGACAACCGCCCTCTGCAATTCGATGAGTGGCGGGCCAGGACAAATCAGGTCATCTATGTCTCGGCAACGCCAGCGGATTATGAGATGCAGACATCGCGAGGCAAATTTGTCGAGCAAATCGTGCGCCCCACCGGGCTGGTTGACCCGCAGGTGGCTGTCAGGCGCGCCGATCATCAGGTCGATGATCTGTACGCGGAAATCAAGGGTTGCATCGAACGCAAGGAGCGTGTTCTGGTGACGACGCTGACCAAACGAATGGCCGAGGACCTGACCGAATATTATGCCGAACTGGGCGTTGCAGTTCAGTACCTGCACTCGGATATTTCGACGCTTGAGCGCATGGAAATCATCCGGGATCTGCGCCTCGGTAAGTTCGATGTCCTGGTCGGCATCAACCTGCTGCGTGAAGGCCTCGATATACCCGAGGTGTCTCTGGTCGCCATCCTGGATGCGGATAAGGAGGGGTTTTTGCGCTCGACGCGTTCATTGATTCAAACCTTCGGCCGGGCTGCCAGAAACGTGAATGGCAAGGTGGTTTTGTATGCCGATGCAACCACTCCGTCCATGTCACGCGCCATCGAGGAGACGGATCGGCGCCGATCCATACAAATGGAATACAACCGGACCCACAACATCGTGCCCGAAACAATTCACAAAAACATACCGGAGCATTTTGCTGCTGAGTACCAATCCCAGCCGGCTGATGACAACAGCGTGGCTGAACCGGGCATAGGCTATACCAGTGTGGAAAAAATCGAAACGGACATTGTGAAACTCGAACAACAAATGCAGGCGGCGGCAAAAGAACTCGATTTTGAACTGGCTGCAGAGTTCCGGGATCGTATCAAGCTGCTTCGGAAAAAGATCATATTTGAAACTTAACACTATTATCAATGAAAAAAACTTTCGAACACAAACCAGTCGAAACCAATGACGCACTGGCTGAATTGGCCCGGCAAGCCGCAAGCGCGCCGACACAGCCCGGCGTCTATCTATTTAAGAACGATCAGGGGCGCATCCTGTATGTCGGCAAGGCTCTAAATTTAAAGAAACGCCTTCAATCCTATTTCCAGCCGGGGCGTCCACACGATGCCAAAACCAGAGTGCTGCTGAAAAAAACCGCCGTTTACGAGACCATCATTACTGGAACCGAAAAGGAAGCGCTGATCCTGGAATCCAACCTGATCAAACGGCATCGGCCTAGATACAATGTGGTCCTCAAAGACGACAAACGCTACCCGGCCCTAAGATTGAATACGAATCAACCCTTTCCCAACCTGAACATCGTTCGCAAGCTGAAAAATGACGGTGCGCTCTATTTCGGACCTTATTCCTCCGCTGGAGCCGTCCGACAAACGCTGAAATTCATCCACAAGACATTCAAATTGCGAAAATGCCGAACCAGAACGTTCAAGAACAGGACCCGGCCCTGCCTGAACTATCAGATGGGCTTATGTCTCGGTCCATGCTGCATGGATGTCAAACAGGAAGAGTATCAATCCGTTGTCAATGAAGTGATTGCCTTTTTGCGCGGGCGAGCGCCGACCCTGATCAAGCAGGTCAAACAGGAAATGCAGTCAGCCGCCGGGTTGCATGAATTTGAAAAAGCGGCCGCTCTGCGTGATAAAATGTTTGCCCTTGAAAAGACCCTTGAACGACAGGTTACGGTTACAACTGACTTCAAAGACCGGGATGTCATTGGCATGGCTTTTGATGGTGAGGCTTCGGCTGCCGCCATGCTTCGCGTCAGGGGTGGGTTCCTGCTCGGCAGTCGACAGTTTAGCTTTCAGTCTGCAGTGGGGTCGATGGAAGACCAGATGGGGGCCGTGCTCAACCAATTTTACACCGGCCAGCAGCGCGTACCGGGTCAGATTCTCGTCAGCCACCTGCCGCAGGACGTCGCGCTGATTGAAGCGCAACTGTCGGAAATTCGACAGCACCGGGTGAGGATCGTTGCTCCACAAAGAGGTGAGAAGGCTCGCTTGGTGAGGATGGCCGTCGAAAATGCGCAGAAAACGCTGCAGGAAAGCCGATTGGCTGAGGCCACCCATATGGACATGTTGACCCGACTGCAAAAACGCCTGCTTATGGATCGATTGCCTGCGCGGATCGAATGTTTTGACAATTCCAATTTAGCCGGCAGTCAACCGGTCAGTGCCATGTCGGTCTTTGAAAACGGGCTGCCTAAACCCGAGGCGTGCCGCAGATATCGAATCCATCTCAAGGGTAAACCGGA
Organism: Desulfobacteraceae bacterium; assembly: GCA_050291625.1. GTDB lineage: Bacteria > Desulfobacterota > Desulfobacteria > Desulfobacterales > Desulfosarcinaceae > JARRKU01. Next base: position 84,435 of record JBNKKC010000116.1, on the reverse strand, counting down.
TGATTATGCCTATATGTCCGAAGTGCTGAACAGACGATTCGCCAAGAACCGCGATTCAACCCCTTGGCCGGATTTGCTCCTGCTCGATGGAGGAAAAGGGCAACTCAACGTGGCCCTGGCTGTCTTGGAATCCATCCAACTGGGCCATCGCTTCGCCGTTGCCGCCATCGCTAAAAAAGATGAACGTATCGGTGAAACATTGGACAAAATTTATCTGCCGGGACGCTCCAACCCGGTCCAATTCGGCAAAGAGATGGATCTGCTGCTCTTTCTGCAGCGGATTCGCGACGAAGCCCACCGACTGGCCGTTACATATCAGCGCAAACGCAGGAGCACTCATGGTCTGACATCCGTTCTCGATGCTGTGCCGGGTGTCGGACCACATCGCAAGCATTTGTTATTAAATGAATTCGGGAGCATCGAAAAGATAGCATCCGCTTCAGTGGAAGATCTCAGCGCGCTGTCCGGCATATCCGGTTCGCTGGCTGAGACCATCAAGCAGGTGCTGTCGGCCCGGCAACATCATTAAAAAAAGGGAGCACGAGCACCCGCACCCCCTTAATTCGCCTTATCCGAAGAAACTACAGCAGATCCGCGATAGCCGCCTTTTCGTCCAACAACTCCTTCTCCGTAGCGGCAAGACGCTCCCGGCTGAAGTCGCTGACTTCCAAGCCGCTGATCTCTTTCCATTCACCGTTTTCGCACACGATGGGAAATGAATAAATGATATCCTCATCGATGCCGTATGAATTTCCGGCGCTGTGAACCCCCATGCTGACCCATTTGCCTTGGGAACCCAAGGCCCAGTCGCGCATGTGATCGATTGCAGCGGAAGCGGCGGAGGCGGCGCTGGATGCACCGCGAGCCTTGATTATTGCAGCGCCCCTTTGCTGGACCAGAGGGATGAAAGTGTTGACGTTCCAGTCGTCATCCACTTTTTCCTTAATGGGTTGGCCGTCAACCGTGGCATAGCTGATATCGGGGTATTGGGTTGAGGAGTGATTGCCCCAAACCACCATTTTTTCAATCTTTGTTGAATGGCTTTGCGTTTTTTCGGCCAGTTGAGACAACGAGCGGTTGTGATCCAGGCGCATCATCGCCGTAATGTTGCGAGGATTGAGATCCGGAGCATTTTTCAAAGTGATCAATGCGTTTGTATTTGCCGGATTACCAACGACCAGTACTTTGACATCGCGGCTGGCGTGCTCGTTCAAGGCCTTGCCTTGTACGGAAAAGATTTCAGCATTGGCTTTGAGCAGATCCGAGCGCTCCATTCCGGGACCTCTGGGCCGAGCGCCGACAAGCACCGCATATTCAGTGCCTTGAAATGCGACATTCGGATCGTCGGTCGGAACAACACCCGCCAGGAGAGGATACGCGCAGTCACTCAGTTCCATCACGACTCCTTTCAGGGCATCCATTGCCGGTGGAATTTCCAGAAGTTGAAGGATAACCGGCTGATCTTTGCCAAGCATATCGCCATTGGCGATCCGAAAAATAATGGCATAGCTGATTTGACCAGCGGCACCGGTGATTGTTACGCGTGCGGGGCTTTTCATTTTTAGTCTCCTCAATTCATGAAATTAATATATTTTGACTACCATCAACGGCAATGATCACTGAGGAAAAAGGGATCTAATTTTTCATATTTGGGTGAACGTGTCAACTCAGACCGTGATATCAATCAACGTATTGGCAGAAAGACAGATGAAAAGATAGCGGTGTCGAAAGGCAGATGCAGCATGGGATCGATTATTGCGCAGCCCCATGATATATACCATCAGGGATGCATCGGCAATCAAAAATGGCTTTTTTTGCACAAGCCGTACGTTTGAGTATTGGATTATTCGGCCGATAATACTAGGTCAGCCGAGTTATCCGTTCCGGATCGGACGGAGAGCTGAAGAAACGTTGTCGGTCCGAGATAACGCATTGCACTGCCGTTCACTAAATAAATCTGTAGTCAGAGTCCTGTGGCGCTCAGTTAAAAAGTGATCGGATATTGTTTAAGTAGCTATTAATTATTGACTTATTGCGTATTGGCACGTTAAAAGGGTAGGGCACATGCAAGTCGTTGCGATCATTGGACGAAACAGAACGACCGCAAAAAAAATCGTGATGCGAAAAACAAGGGGTTACCGAATCACCAAGCGCAGTATCATCGATGCAGCGCCAATGGCTCAAACCCATTGCTGAGCAGATTGCCACGAGGGGCTCAATGGATATAAAAAAGCAACTGAAATCCATGTTGCAGGAGGCTGAACTATATAGCATGCAGGGCTTGATAGCCGAAGCACGTGCGAAATATCAGGATGCCTATTCATTTGTCCAGCAAATAGCCAATCTGAAGAACAAAGAAAGCCTGTTAAAAGCCATTGATGCAAAATTCAAAGCAATCAGCGATACAAAAGAAAAAGTGGAAAAAGGACCTTCATCCGCCGAGTTGTCTGAGAAAGCCCAGGATTTAATAAAAAATCTATTTTCATTCTCGGAAAACAAAGATACGGATAGTGCGGCCCTGGAAGGCGCGGTGGCTCTGGCGAAATTTGGACAGTTCGATCGCTCGTTGAACGAGTTGAAACCGCTCCTGCAAAAGGAGGGGATACGGGTCGAGGCTGCCAAAAACATCCTTAGATGCCATATGGCCACTTCAAGCAATGAGGAGGCCGTCAGTCAGTATCACCGGTGGTGCAGTGAGGAACTGTTCAAACCGAACCAGTTGGAAATGGTAAGGGTTTATCTTGAGGATATTCTGCAAAAGAAAGGGATCGAGGCAAACCTTCCCTCCCCCTTGTCGGTGGAAAATGTCACTGCAAGTGTCGAACTGGCGGAAACGGATCCGGCACTTGAATCCGTTGACGACCAGGACAATGAGGAGGAGTTTCTCGATATCACATCCATCGGGATCACTTTTGACCAAGGACCTCACCAAGGCAATATGGTTGAGTTCGACGTTAATTTTCAATCGGGCAGTATGCTCAGCCTGATTATCTCCAAAAAAGATCAAAGCCTTATCGAGGGACTGACGGCGGGCATGAAGCTGGAGGATATCCAATTTTTTTCGCCAATTGCCATTTTCAATGGATCCGGCGTGGTGTCATCAAAGACTCAGATAAAATCGGGACCCAAGCAGGGTGATTTCTGTCTGGATATCCGAATTGTCAGTACTTGACGCCGGACAGACGCCGAGTTGGCAAACAATTTTGAATATAGCTATTTAAAATTGACTTTAGAGGCGCTATATTGAGCGGGAATTTGTGATCATATTCAGGAAAAATTGGCACTGATTGTGCCGCTGGCAATGTTGTAATCGATGGAAGAATATTACTAATAACGCATCTGAGATTTACTCCAGGAGCCTACTTTCATGGCGATTTTTAATCTAAAGAAGCGGGAAATTGAATGTAAAGTCGTCTATTACGGACCAGGACGCTGTGGTAAAACCACCAATCTCGAATACATATTCGGCGCATACAAAAAGCAGGTCAAAGGTGAGATGGTCTCCATCAATACTGAAGGTGATCGGACCTTGTTTTTTGATTTTCTGCCGATGGGACTTGGTCAGATTCGAGGTTGCGATGTCCGGGTTCAGTTGTACACTGTTCCCGGCCAGGTCAAATACAGCTCGACGCGAAAGTTGGTTCTTCGCGGTGTGGATGGAATCGTATTTGTTGCGGACTCGCTGGAGGTCCGTCGTGAAAAAAACATGGAATCGCTGAAAGACCTTCAGGCAAATTTAAAAGAGTATGGCAAGAATATTTTTCAGGTCCCGCTGGTAATGCAATTCAACAAGCGTGATCTGGCGGAGCAGGGGATACCGCTGATGCCCGTCGATCGGATGCAGCGAGATCTAAATCGGCAACTGAAAGTCCCATCATTTGAAGGCAGCGCTGTCAAAGGTACCGGTGTCGGTGTCACGTTGAAAGAATGCCTCAAATTGACTCTGCAGGCCCTGCAGAAGGAATTTAAGTGGGCGAATCATTAGTGAAATGAGAGAAAACAATGTACTTGCCGGCAATTTGAAGTTCTTGGCCTTGGGCGACATTATGCAGCTTCTCGGGGCCAATAGCAGTACGGGTATTCTGCGGCTGATCAGTCGCTATGCTTCAGAGCCGGGATTTATTTATTTTGAAGGTGGCAACCCAATCAATGCCTCTTGCGGCAGTAAAACCGGTTTGGAGGCGATTTATTCTCTTTTCGGATGGACTGATGGAGAATTTGAATTCTCCAAGGAGAATACCTCGGCTCAAAAGATAATTACCAAAAGCCGCATGGGAATTATTTTAGAGGGTCTAAAGATGGTAGATGACGGTCAAGTTAAAAAAGTCGGTCCCGATGCAGTCAACCGCCAGCAAGCAGCATTCAATGACCCTGATGCGGTACCGATTGTAAAGGGGCCGCTCGTGGACTACATGTATGTCGCGGATGAGGAAGATTTCTTCGATGGAGAACATATTGTAGAGGAAGGCAAACACGGAAGCTGGATCTGGGTTATCTTGGAAGGGGTCGTGGAGATTGTCAGAGAAACACCCGAAGGGACATTGCCGATCGTGCGTCTGGGTGACGGATCGTTCATCGGCAGTTTGTCTTCCTTTTTGATTCAGGGGCATATTCGTACGGCCACCGCGGTTGCCGTCGGCAACGTACAACTGGGTGTATTGGATTCCCAGCGTCTGGCGCAGGAATTCGCCAGGCTGACGCCGGAATTCAGGGGATTGCTGCTCAGCCTGGATAAACGGCTGAAGCAGCTCAACGAACGTGCTGTGGAGTTCCGCATGGGAAAAATCCAGCCGCCCGATTTTTTAAAAAATAAAAAGCCCGTGACAACACAGGGGGCAACCGAAGATAAGCTTTATGTGATTACTGAAGGCGCCGCCTCCATCGTTCGACACGAAGAATACGGCCGAGTACCCCTGGTCCAGCTGTACAAAGGCGACTATTTCGGACATATGCCCTTTTTGGATCTCGGTCATGAACCTGAGCATGCATCGGTTATGGCGACCAAGGAGCTGAAAGTCCGTAAAGTTGACATGGCACAATTACGGGACGAATATAACCAACTGTCGACGACTTTTAAGAATTTTGTTGATAATGTTGCCACTTGTGTAGCTGTATCAACCAAGGTTATACGAAATTATCAAAAGAAATATTCGACGGGTAGTTAAGGGTAACCGTACTGTCAACCCATAATTAGTGAGTGTGATATGAATAATGAAGAGAAGCGAAAACATTCCCGCATCGACTCCTTGCATTTGCTGAATTACATTTATTACGATGAGAACGAAGAAGAGGCTACACAAGGTATGGGGCGGACCCTTAATGTGTCCGAGTCAGGGATTTTGCTCGAAACGCACAATGCAATCGGTACGGGAAATGTCGTTTCACTGACGATTGGCTTTGAAGAAGATATGGTCGATATCAAAGGACGGACGATCTATTCAAACAAGAATGATCGAGACATGTTTGAATCCGGAATTGAATTCTTCGACATCGACGCCGATGCTCAGAAAGTGTTGCATCAATACATTGCCGCATTTAATGCTGAAAAATAGCAATAGTTGATAACGGATTGAAATCAATGAAGCATTCGATTTTGGAGACGGAGTTTTCTGACCTGGTACTGGTGAATCGGGGCAAAGTTCGTGATATTTACGATCTTGGGGATGCCTTGCTGATGGTGGCAACGGATCGAATCTCGGCTTTCGATGTCGTCATGGCTGAACCGGTGCCCGATAAAGGCATTATCCTGAATCAGATTTCACTGTTCTGGTTCGATGTCATGAAAAAGATCGTCCCCAACCACGTCATATCAGGGGATGTTGATGAATTTCCCGAAACGTGCAGACCGTATGCGGATCAATTGTCCGGACGCTCCATGCTGGTTAAGAAAACAGAGCCGCTGCCCATCGAGTGTGTGGTACGCGGATATATATCGGGGTCAGGCTGGAAATCCTACAAGGAAACACAAGAGGTATGCGGGATCCGTCTTGCAGCCGGCCTGGAGGAGTCCGAGCGTCTTCCCGAGCCGATTTTTACGCCCTCAACCAAAGAAGAACTCGGCAAGCACGATATCAATATCGATTTCGATGAAGCCTGCAATCGCGTCGGGAAAGAGATTGCCGAAAAGGTCCGCGACCTGTCCATCTCGATCTACCTAAAGGGTTCGGAACTGGCCCGTGAAAAGGGAATTATCATCGCCGATACAAAGTTCGAATTCGGCCTCGTCGATGGAAAGATCATCCTGATTGATGAAGTGCTGACGCCCGACTCCAGTCGTTTTTGGCCACAAAATGTCTATCGACCCGGCGGCGCACAAAAAAGCTTCGACAAACAATATTTGAGGGATTATCTGCTTTCCATCGAATGGGATAAAAATCCTCCTCCGCCCCCGCTTCCGGAGGAGGTCATTGACAACACCCGCGCTAAATATGTGGAGGCCCTGCATCTGATTACCGGCCAGCGACATGGACTTTGAATACCGAGCCGTATCTGTTTCACAAATCGACCCTAACGATACAACCTATCGTATCACCGGCAGCAAGCCCGTTGACGATCTCGTGCAGTCCATAAGGGACGTGGGGCTTCTGCGGCCGCCATTGTTGAAAGCCGATGGTCAACGCCATGTGATCGTCAGCGGTTTTAAACGCATCGCTGCGTGCAGGCGACTCGGATGGCCTTGCATTACCGCCGGTCTCCTGGATACAGCCATTTCAGCCGCGCATTGTGCCATCATTGCGGTTGCAGACCAAACCGCGCATCGAAAGTTGAACCTGGTTGAACAGGCACAAGCCGTCAATCTGCTGGCGCGCGTCTTTGAAAAAAAGGATGCGCTCTTTGCCGCCGCCCGAAAAGCGGGACTGGAAATCAATGCGCATCTGGCGGAAAAACTGAACCGTGTCGTAAACATGTCCCAGCTTCTGCAATCCGGTCTAATTGAAGGGAGCATCGCACTGCCTGTCGCTCTGGCGATCGACCGGATGCAGGACAAGGACGCCGCGGATTCGGTCACTCGGTTGTTAAACGAGTTCAATTACAGCCTGAATCAGCAACGGGAGGTGTTGGAGGCAGTGACGGCTGTTTCGCGGCGCGACGGCATACCGATCCCACGACTGTTGGGTAACGGAGCTATCGGCGACATTCGCCTGAACGAAGAATTGGATCGAGGCCATAAAGCCCGTATGATTCGGGACTACTTTAAAACCAGGCGCTATCCCACCATCTCATCTGTCGATAAACAGTTTCAAAAACTGAGCAAGCAGTTGAAGCTGGATGACCATGTTCAGCTGATTGCACCCCGCAATTTTGAGAGCCCAACCTATGCGCTGCGGTTCGAGTTTAACAAACCCGAGGATTTAACGACCATCCAAAAGGAGCTGAACCGACTGGTTTCAGCACCCGAAATCAAGCGGCTTTGGGATTTATTCCATTTGGATGAAGCCCCGTAAGCGCGCCAAGCCGTCACAACCATTATATCCTAATTATCCATCCGAATTTTATAACAATATGCACTTCTGGTTTGCGAGTGTCGGAGTTTCGAACCGATAACATCCCCGCGCCGCCAACATTTGCGAGAGTCATCGTAATAAACTGAATAAAAAGAACTTGACAAATTTTAAATTAGCAAATATTTATACTTCAAAGAAATGAACAGGATTCATTTTATGGGGATTCAAGAACGCAAACAGCGGGAAAAGGAGCGCCGTAGACAGCAGATAATGGTGGCCGCCAAACGGGTTTTTGTCAAAAAGGGATACGGACGGGCCACCATGGAAAGTATCGCCAAAGAAGCGGAACTCAGTGCTGGAACCCTGTACCTTTATTTCAGAAACAAGAGCGAGCTATGGGCGACCCTTTCGGTGAGAGTGCTGCAATATCTGCTGATTCGATTGGATCATCTGCACTCGCAGAAGGACCTGGATCACAAGGGCAAAATATCCCAGCTAAAAGCCGTGCTGTTGGACGCTTACGAATTTGACCCTATGATATTCAAGAGCCTGTTCAACTTACAGACAAGCGATACGCTCAAAGAACTCAGCCCGGAGCTCATTAGGGAAATCAAGGTGCTGGGACAGCAAACCATTAAAAAAATCGCAGCCATTTTTCAGCAGGGGATCAACCACGGCGTATGCCTGGATCGACATCCCATGGAGATTGCAGACATTGTGTGGTCGATGTTTTCCGGCCTCGTCCTTTGGGAGGCCAGCAAGCAAAGCGCGAATTTCCATTCGAATTCGGATCGACTCAAACCGACTCTTGAAACAGCATTCGAGATTTTTGAGAAGGGAATTTTCGTTGAGGAAGAAACAGCGGCATAAGTCTTCAGAATTCTAAAAAAAATAAGCCAAAATCACACACGCCATTGCAGACGTTACAAAACAATGAATTAATATCACTTGACAAATTATATAAATAGAAATAAGACAATATTAAAGAACTAAATGCTATTCATAAAATATGGACACTATGAATAAAAATTCAACAGGGGCGCCTGCCGATGCTCGACCACGGTAGCTTGGCGCCTCTTGATTATAATCTCAGGCTAACCGTTTGATTTGTCAGTAACTAATAGAGGGGAGGGACAAAACGATTCAATCATTTTTCTTTAGAGGGGGTTTATCTTCTTTAAGATAGTTTTCGGTCATCTAAAAAGAGAAGGAGGCGGATATGGGCTCACATGTCTATTGGCTATTCTTTTTCGTCCTATGTTATTGGGCTTATTGCATCACCATAGGCGTAAAAGGGTATCTTGCCGCAAAATCCGGCACGGATTACTTCATTGCCGGTAGAAAGCTGGCGGTCTGGGTGTTCGTCCTGGCGGCCACAGCCACATCATTCAGTGGCTGGACCTTTGTCGGACACCCGGCGCTTATCTGGCGTGACGGTATTCCTTACGGATATGCATCGTTTTACGTGCTGACCATTCCATTCACCGGCGTTCTGTTCCTCAAACGCCAATGGTTGATGGGCAAACGCTATGGATTCGTCACTCCAGGCGAAATGTACAGCGCTTATTTCAACTCCGAGGCCATGCGCATATTGACGGTTATCGTGGCCATCTTCTTCAGTATTCCCTACCTGGGCATCCAGCTCAGGGCCTCCGGCGTGTTGTTCAACATCCTCACCGACGGCCTCTTCTCGGTCAACGTGGGCATGTGGCTGCTCGCCATTGTCGTGATGCTGTACGTCGGTCTCGGCGGTCTGCGCAGCGTGGCCTACGTGGACACGGTCCAATGTATTTTGCTGTGGGCGGGAATCATCGCCATCGGTATCATCTCCGTGAATTTTGCCGGCGGTTGGGACTCCCTGACATCCAAGTTCGGGGATATCGTGGCCTGGATTCACAGCGGTGGGGCCAGCGTGCCGAGCTGGGCCGATCCGGAAGCGGTGAAGGTCTTCCTGGCCAACAAAAAAGCCGTCATCAAGCTGACACCCGACGGCTACAGCCATCTGGTGGCCGTGCCCGGTGTCATTCAGTGGGTGCCGGCGGGCAGCAAGGCCGTTGGCGGTACCTGGACCGGCATCATGATTCTGACCTACATGTTCGCCCTGATGGGGATCCATGCGTCTCCGGCCTTTTCCATGTGGGCCTTCGCCAACAAAGACCCCAGACCGTTTCCCATGCAGCAGGTATGGGCATCGACTTTGGGCATCGGTTTCGCGCTGTTTATCTTCACCACCATGCAAGGCATGGGTGGTTGGGTGCTGGGCCTGTTGCGTCCGGAAGGTGCCGGTGAAACTATTTTACCGCTGGCCAACCTGGTGGGCGGCAAGCAGGCCAACCTGGTGCCGTACTTCATCCATCTGATGAAAGATACCGCACCCTTCCTGGTCGGCTTGCTGGCCATCTGTGCCCTGGCCGCCATGCAGTCCACCGGAGCGGCGTATATGTCCACCTGTTCGGGCATGCTGACCCGCGATATCGTCAAGCGTTACTTTGTCAAAGACATGACCAGCGGCCAGCAAACCTTCTGGGGACGTATCACCGTGCTTTGCATTGCCGTTTCGGCCTTGATCTTCGCCACTCTCGTTCCCGGCGCCATCGTGTTGCTGGGCGGTCTTGCCGTCTCCTACGGCTTTATGATGTATCCGGCGCTGATCGGCTCGCTATACTGGCCGTGGTTGACACGACAGGGCGTCGTGGCCGGCCTGGCCTGCGGCATCATTGCCGTGACGCTGACCTTTAACTTCAAATTCGGTTTGCCGTGGGGCGCCTATCCGTTGACCCTGCACTGCGCCGGATGGGGCATTCTGTTCAATCTGCCCATCGCCATTCTGGTCAGCTTCTTCACCCAGCCGGAATCAAAGGAGATGGAACGGCGCATGTCCTTCCATACCTTTTTGCGCGAACATGCCAGCCTGCCGCCTGAAAAACGGCATTTTGTCAAGATCGGCTGGATCGTGACCATTGGATGGTTCTTTTTCGCCATCGGACCGGCGTGCGTGATCGGCAACACCATCTTCGGAGATCCCATGAAACCCGCCACCTGGATCAACGGCATGCCGTCCATCTGGATCTGGCAGATTCTGTGGTGGGTGCTGGGTGTGGCCATGATGTGGTTCCTGGCATACAAGTGTGAGATGTCGACCAATATCAAAGGTGAATTCGAGGTGTTGAAGCACGACATCTATGATACCTAATCTCGTTCATCGCGGACCGGCGTTGCCTTGAGCGCTGAAACGCAAGGGCCGAGCCGCACTATACCAAGAATGCAGGAGGGGGGACATCGAGCCCTCCTCCTTTTTTGTGTTTTTTTTTAAAACAAAAGCTGATAAAGATCAGGCCATGAAAATACGCAATATATTCATTATACTAGTGGTCCTGGGATTGACGGGTTGCGGCGTTAGCGTATCGGATTATGACAAAGCCATCATGGATGGTGTGTCCGATCTGAACCTGGACAAACCGGAAAAGGCCATCAAGGCCTTTGAACGCGCCATTAAGATCGATCCGAAAAAACCAGGCGGCTATCTCGGCAGGGCAAACAGCCTCAACTCCATGGGGCGCCACCAAGAGTCTCTGGCGGATTACAACAGGGCGCTGGAACTCAATCCGAAACTGGCCAACGCCTATGCCAACCGTGGTATTGCGCATGCCCATCTTGGCGAAGTCGATAAAGCCATTGCGGATTATGAAAAAGCCCTGGCTCTGGATCCCAAGATCGATGACAAACCCGGTTTTATCAAACGCCTGTTTGACAATGTGCCCAATACGGACAAAGGTATTCGCAGGCATTTGGAAGCGCTGAAACAGCAAAAACAGCAATAATCTTATGAAACCGATATTCAAGCGCATGCAGCGCGCCATGTTGCTGGATCAAACACTATTTGAGGAGGTTGTGGCAGACCCTTCGGTCCAGGGGCAATCAGTCTGGGTGGTTGCCATCTATGCCATGACCACGGCTTTCGGATCCTTCAGCATGATCAACGGCACGGCCGTGAATATCGGCCTGATCACCACCATTCTCACCTGGTATATTTGGGCTTTCAGTGTCTTTTATTTCGGCACCCGGTTTCTGGGACCCATGCCGGTCGGTGCGGACAGAAAAACCATTATACGGGTGATAGCGTTTGCCAGTGCACCTGGCGTTATCCGTCTACTGGGTGTCATTCCAAAAACGACCATGATCATCCTGGCGGTCAGCTCCATCTGGATCCTCATCGCCGCCGTTCTGGGCCTGAAAAAAGTGTTTACGCAAACAACGACGGCGAAAATAACAGCGATTTGCGTTGGGACCTGGTTTGCCGCATCACTGTTCCAGGCGATTCTTCTGGTCGTTTTGCTGGCCGTGTTCGGCGTTACCGATTCACGCCACTGAGACACTCCACCATTTTAACCGATCGGTTGCTGCACAGCCAGAAAATGGCGCGCCATTAATATGCCATGGTTTTTCACCTTCTGCAATTATCACCGCTTGTGAAGAAAAATCAACGCTTTCCCATGGTTACCCGCTGGAATTACTAAATATTCTAATTGTTGAATTAAAATAACTTGACAAACACACGATAAAACAATTATGATAAGCAAAACAAATAAATACAATTCATTAAATGTGGGCAAAGGAAGGCCGTTGCATTTTGCTGCTGAAAGCGGCAGCTGCGATTATTTATTTTCTCACACAGACACCGGACGCAACACGATAGCGGATCGGCCTTCAGCAACCTGACTTTGTTCATTCGAGGCACGCTTGCAAACAAGGGAGGAAACACAATAGATCGGTTCCTTTGCGGCAAATTACAGCAGCCGTTGTCACGAGGGGCCGGCGGACGTGCCGAGACGGGTGAATATCTTTAAAACCATCTAACAAGGAGTGTTGCTATGGCAGAAAAAGAGGTTGTCGCCACTTCCGAGGCCGAAATTGCCGTCCACTGGCAAGAGGAAGACTATTACTATCCTTCCACGGAATTCATCGCCCAGGCCAATATGACCGACAAAAATATCTACGAGCGGTTCAGCCTGGATAACTTTCCAAACTGTTATAAAGAGTACGCGGATCTGCTCGACTGGTTCGAATACTGGGATGAAATTCTTGACACCAGCGATGCTCCTTGTTTCAAGTGGTTTAAGGGCGGCCGGATCAATGCGTCTTACAACTGCATCGACCGTCACCTGGCAAAAAACAAGAATAAGACCGCCATTCATTACGTTCCGGAACCCATCGACGAAAAATATGAACACATCACCTATCAGGAGCTTTATGTGCGGGTGAATGAATTTGCCGCACTTCTTCGCGACTTTTGCGGCCTCAAGACCGGTGATCGCGTGACCCTGCACATGCCCATGTCGGTGGAACTGCCCATCACGATGCTGGCCTGTGCAAGGCTGGGAATCATTCATTCCCAGGTATTCGGGGGATTCAGCGGCAGCGCATGCGCCGACCGCATCATCGACTCGGGCAGCAACGTGCTGATCACCATGGATGCCTATTATCGCAGCGGCAATCTGATCGATCACAAGGAGAAGGCGGATACCGCTGTTGAAATAGCTGAAAAGGCCGGTCAAAAGGTCGATAAAGTAATGGTGTGGCAGCGCTATCCCGGAAAATACTCCGCCGAAACACCCATGGTGGAGGGACGTGACTATTTCATTAACGGTGTGCTCAAGGATTTCTATGGCGTGCGCGTCGATCCGGTCCCCATGCTGGCTGAAGCGCCTCTCTTTCTGATGTACACCAGCGGTACCACCGGCAAACCCAAAGGCTGTCAACATGGAACCGGAGGCTATCTAGCCTATGTCGCCGGCACATGCAAATATGTGCAGGACATCCATCCGGAGGACGTCTACTGGTGCATGGCCGACATCGGCTGGATCACCGGACATTCTTACATTGTCTATGGCCCCCTGGCCCTGTGCGCTTCAACCGTTATCTACGAAGGTGTGCCCACTTTTCCAGATGCCGGACGTTCCTGGCGCATCGCCCAGGATCTGGATGTGAACATCTTTCATACGGCGCCCACTGCGATCCGCGCTTTGAGAAAGGTCGGTCCGGATGAGCCCGCCAAGTACAATTACCACTTTAAACACATGACCACCGTGGGCGAACCCATCGAACCGGAGGTCTGGAAATGGTACCATAAGGAGGTGGGCAAAGGAGAAGCCATCATCGTAGATACCTGGTGGCAGACAGAGACCGGCGGATTCTTATGCAGCACCCTGCCGGCCATCACCCCGATGAAACCGGGCAGCGCCGGACCAGGCATGCCGGGCATCCATCCGGTCATTCTGGACGACGAGGGCAATGAATTGCCACGGGGAGCCGGCAAGGCAGGAAATATCTGCATCCAGAATCCCTGGCCGGGCATGTTCCAAACCATTTGGGGAGACCGGGATCGCTTCGTGACCAACTATTTCGCCCGGTATTGCAAAGATCCAAGTTCCAAAGACTGGCGGGATTGGCCCTATCTGACCGGTGACGCCGCCGTCGAGGCGCCGGACGGCTACTTCCGCATCCTTGGCCGAATCGACGACGTCATCAATGTTTCCGGCCACCGTCTGGGAACCAAGGAGATCGAATCAGCGGCCCTGGTGGTGGAAGAGGTGGCTGAGGCGGCTGTTGTGCCGGTTGCGCATGACATTAAAGGTAAGGAGCCCGATCTCTATATTGCACTCAAGCCAGGATTCGAAGCCAGCGATGAGTTGGCTAAAAGGATTTCCGACGCCATTTGTACGGAAATCGGTAAAATCGCCAAGCCGCGCAAAGTTTGGATCGTACCGGATATGCCCAAAACACGCTCCGGCAAAATTATGCGGCGCGTATTGGGCTCTATTTCCAATCGCAAGGACGTCGGTGACGTGATGACCCTGGCCAATCCCGAAATCGTGGAACACATCACAAAAATGGTGCAGGGCTGATAATTGCCAAATAGAGCTGATGCGTGTATTTTAAGCAGTACGAACGAACCAAACGAATAGAACCCACTCGGGCAGAGAAAACATGCTGCCGCCGCCGATGTAAGTGAGACATATACCGGCGGCGGCATATCACGCGTTCAGCTGGAGGCATGCATCATTGCCATCCAAGGCGGATCTTATGGCGCGATGCGGCTGAACGCCGCTCGCGCCATTTCATTCGCGAGCCGGCGCAACAATTCGCTGCCCACAGTCCGAATGCACAGGGGAATGCAGCGGGTTGAAAACCCAGAATAAATTTTGGCTGATCATTGCAGCGGCTTTGAGCGCCACTGCGCTGGCCTTTTGCACAGTGGGACTGCTGCTGTGGTATGCCCTGACGCCCGACTATCAGCAACTTCTGCGTACTGTCGTTTTAGAATACTTTGCCTATTTTTTTTCAGCCGTATTCATCCTGCTGGTTGCATTCGGATTTGCAGCCGACTGGATATTCAGGGCTTATGTGATTCCCATCAATCGTCTTGCCGAAGAGATCGATCTGATCAACACGGTCAATCCTGAATTGCGTGTTTCGGTGCGCGGCAGCTTCGACGTCAGACGCCTGGCCAAAATCATTAATCAAAGCGCGGAACTGGTCAGCCGGCTTCGTAAGAATCAGACACACAAACTTCAAGCAGCCCAATCGGCAACCGAAAACGAGAGAGCTATCCTGGCCACACTTTTATCCGATATGCCTCAGGGAATTCTGGTATGCAATCTCGACGGCCGCATTGTTTTCTACAATCGAAAAGTCAGGCAGCTTTTGGAGCAATCGAAATCAGAGTCTGCCGATTCCGAAAAAAACAGCACTCAATGGATTGGACTTGGGCGTTCAGTGTACAGTTTCGTCGATCAGTCGCTGGTGCAAAGCTCCCTCGAACGCATAGCCGACAAGCTGACACGTGATCGCGGTTCAGCCAGCGAACGCTTTATCATCGGCACCCAATCCGGAAACGTCCTGCCAGCCGAACTGCTCCCGGTATTGGACAGCCAGCACCATGTAACCGGGTTTATTATATATATCGAAGACTTGACCGCTAGAATGCGCCAAGCCGAAAAACAGTCCAAACATCTGGAGCTATGGCAGCACCAGTTGACCCAGTCAATCTCGGTTATCAAAGCCGTGGCAGAGATTCTCAGCGACACCTCCTCCACATCCGATTCCGAATACCAACAGATGGTACAGGTTCTATCGGAGCAAGCCGATCTGGCTGCCGACTTGTGGAGCCAAAAAGGCGTTGCCGACCCGTTAGATGGCAAAGCCACATGGCCGCTGACATCCATTAGGGTCGAAGATTGGACAAAACATGTGAAAGAGGGAGTAAATCCCGAGTTGCAACTGGAACTCAAGTTCGATCCCCAGGCCGTGGAGGCGCATATCAACATCGATATCCACCACATGACCCAAGCAATTGTCTCCGTTTTGGGCAACGTTCGAGATCGATGCCGCATCGCACAGGTGCAAGCCCATTTCTATCGGCAGGAGGCCTGGCTCTATGGAGACATCATCTGGAAAGGGCCCGCACTCGATGTCAACACCCTCAAACAGTGGAAGTTGCAGCGTTGCGGCGTTCTTGAGGGCCGCACGGCCATCACCGTTGGCGATATACTGGTTTTTCACGGAGCCAGACTCTGGCCGCATCGTAGACCGGACATGCCGGACAGCGCGGGCCTGAGGCTGCTGGTTCCAACCCTTGACGAAGAGGGACACGTCGCAAACGGTCGAGTGACCATCCTGCCGGAGTCCAGGCCTGAGTTCTATGATTTCAATTTGTTTCAGCAAGCCGGGCAATCATCCGAAATAGACAATCGCCTCCTGACCGACCTGGTCTATACGGTCTTCGAT
Source organism: Desulfobacteraceae bacterium (assembly GCA_050291625.1). Taxonomy (GTDB): domain Bacteria; phylum Desulfobacterota; class Desulfobacteria; order Desulfobacterales; family Desulfosarcinaceae; genus JARRKU01. The sequence goes on along the minus strand of JBNKKC010000116.1, from coordinate 68,203 downwards.
ACGGAAACCACCGGGCTTGATCCCGCTGGCGGTGATGAGATTATATCCATCGGCGCCCTGCGCATCGTCAATGGAAGACTTTTAAAAGAGGAACAGTTCGATCAGCTTGTCGACCCCAAGCGCCACCTGCCATGGGAGTCGATCAAATACCACGGGATCCGTCCTGAGATGCTCGTGGATCAACCCACCATCGAGCAGGTGTTGCCTCGCTTTCATAATTTCGCCCATGATACGGTACTGGTCGGTCACAACGTGGCTTTTGACATGCGCATGCTGCAGGTCAAAGAAGCCATCACCGGCATCCGATTCATCAATCCGGTGCTGGATACCATGCTGCTTTCCTCGGTTGTGCAACCGGCGCAGGAGGAGCACAGCCTCGCCGTTATCGCCCAGCGCCTGGGGGTCAGCATCTACGGCCGCCACACGGCTATGGGCGATGCTCTGGCCACCGCCGAAATTTTTTTGAAACTCATTCCAGTGCTTGCTAAAAACGGCATCCATACACTTCTGGACGCACGTGAGGCATCGAAGACGAGTTACTATGCCCGTCTCAAATATTAGTTCGTGTCCATCCAGAAATGGCATCTTGCGGCCCAGCTCGGCGTTCTCCCTCGGTTGCCATCCTCGACGTAGCGTCTGCTACGCCTGCGGTGTCAACCTCACTGCGGCCTTGATCTGGACCACAACCTACCATTTCTGGATGGACACTGAATCGTATAAATGGCATTCCCGAAAAGGACTCGGGATCTGCGACTTGCGGCCTGTTCTCAACCTTGTTGGGCCTTCCTGTCCTGTCTGCTCTTTAGCGGGAGATCTGGACCGCAACCTACCATTTCTGAATGGACACTGGTGTTGGTCAGAAAGACTCCTGTCAGGCCCAAATCCTGCGTTGAAACGATGCGTTCAATCCTCGAAATATGGGGTATGGATGTTTATCCCGCCGGTTTTTGGCGGGACGGTTGAACGCATCGTTCCGCCTTCTTGTCCCGTTGATATTTAGCGGGGGACTTTGAACCCGAGAGAGGCCTTGAAAACCACTTAATAGGTTATAAAAAAATATTTAAATTCATATAGATATACTATAAAACTTCAATTAAATTCTAAAATCTTGGTTTTTGCTTCATCCGTTGTTACTAAGGAACGTCTCGTTAGCACCAAGCCGGTGGATGGGGGTTTTGTCCGTGCACATTGAGCCGTAGGGATTCGTTATTTCAGCACCTTATCAATGGGGGAAACCGTGTCGCCGTCTAGTACTGATAGTGATAGGCACGAACTTTATGCATTTCTCCGCCATTAAAGCCAAGACAGCCTTTCACCTCGGCGAACATCGGTGGGGGCAGGCGTCCCCCGTTGATAAGGTGCTGAAATAACCAGCCCGCAGGCGACGTGCACGGACAAAGGCCCCATCCAGCGGCGTTTTATGGTGTCATTTTACATAATGTGACGCCATCGCCTGCAGTACGCTTGAAGGCTTTAAAATCGGGCGTGGCGTGGGTGTGGAACAGGTGGGTGGGGCACTTGCAATCGCTGCTGCCGAACCGGTTAACGGGGGAGGTGCCCGGCATTTTAGAAACGATACGGGCCCAATCGTGTTCTAGATGCTTTGGATCGTAGCTGATCCATGCGCAGACGGGATGCATGATGTTGCCGAGATAATCGATGTGCCAGCGCCTTGGCTTCGATTTGCGACAATGTCGGGATAACCGGGCTCTTACACCGCCCGGCCCGCGGGCGCTGCCAATATAGACGTAGTGACCCGGGGAAAAAATCACCTTGCCGATACGTCCAACCTGGATTTCGGCACGGGAGGAGGCATGCAGAATCAAGGCGTATGTTCCTGGCTGCGGCTTCATTTGACGTAATGAGCGATCCCTGTTTCAGACTATGTCGCAATTGGCCCAAGCGACGACATTTAGTGCTGACGTCATTCCGGCGAAAACCGGAATCCAGGTATTTCAATTGCTTACATTTCTGGATGCCGGATCGAGTCCGGCATGACAGAGTAAAAACATGCTTTTTCTAAATTATGACACAGTTTCTTTGCCGGGTTTGTTCAATCACAGCATAGAAAAAATGACAATCAATAAAGAAAAAATCGGAGACGCCGCCCCGGATTGATGATGACGACCTGATACGTTTTTGATAGCATGGTTTCCGAATCTGGCAACCCAAGTGCTTTCGCGGATAGAGATTTGACTTGCATAGCCAATTGCTTTATAAGGATCGGACAAAGGCGTAGCGTTGGTTGTTGATTCACCAGACCTTTTCGATGGATCATCTGCCGCTTAAGTTCAGTCTGGCATCCCGATCGACAGAATCAATTCAATACATTCGATGGGAGGGTTCGCCCGTGGTGCATGAACCTGCCACGGCTGCTGTGCCCGCTGGGGTCATTGGATAGTATCTGAGGAGGTACTGTACCATGGCAAATCATAAGCACGTCGACATTCTCATCCAGGGCGTGGATACATGGAACCGGTGGCGCGAACAGGATGTCGATATCATCCCCAATTTGAGCGGAGCCAACCTTAACGGAGCCAACCTCGCACATGCAAATCTGAGACAGACCGACCTGAGAAAAACAGACCTTCGACTGGCCAATCTTGTTGAAGCCGATCTATTCAAGGCAGATCTTCGTAACGCCAATTTAAGGGGCGTCAATGCGATTTCGTCCGATCTGAAGGGCGCCAATATGAGCGGTGCTCATCTGATTGCGACGGATTTAAGCCGTGCCGACTTGCAGGGGGCGGATATGAGGGGGGTCCGGCTTGATGGGTCGGATCTTTACGAAGCGAATCTGAAGGAGTCAAACGTCAGTGAGGCGAATCTATCCAATGCGCACCTTCTTTCGGCCAATCTGATGCGGACCAATCTTCGGGGAAGCAACCTGGCAGGCGCTGTCCTGGTGGTCGCCAATCTTGCCGGGGCTGATTTGTCGATGGCCAATTTAACCGGCGCCAGGCTGTACGGTACGGAAAGGGATGAATGGAAAATCTCGGGTATCAAATGCGATTATGCGTTCTGGGACGGGCGGGGCAACCGGCGCACACCTGCCGATCGCAATTTCAAACCCGGAGAGTTTGAGCTTCTTTACCGGCAAACGCCCACCATTGAATACCGATTCGATGAAGACTCTTCGCCATTTCATGCGGTTCTGATGGATCGTGTGGTCAAGGTGATCCACACCCGGGCTCCGGAACTCGAAATACAGTTGGACAGCATGATATTCAGCGGCATGCCGCGAGCTGTCTTCTCTGTGCTGCATCGGAAGGATTGCCCAAAAGCTCTTGAATTAATAGATAAATGCTATAAAGAGCAGATGCAGCAATCAGATGCATTGGAGATGAGGACCGCTATGGATCGGTGGGAGCGCGGGGCAGTTCGCTATAAGCGCTAAGTTATTCTATGTTATCGAGGCCGGCGTTTGAAGGTGAGGATCTCAAATAAGCTGCAGCTGACCCAGGTCCCGAAGGATATTTACGGCACGCTGGTGGAGAAGCTGCAGTTTCTGAACCCTAAGTGGATTGAAAATGAACGCATGGGGCGCTGGAATCGTGGCACGCCAAAAGTGTTGAAGTTTTTCCGCAGACTGCCGGGCGGAGGCCTTCAGATTCCACGTGGGTATATGCGCCGGCTATATTATCTGAGCCAAAGCCATGATGAAGCGTTGGAGATTGATGATCGAAGACGCAGCCTGCCGGAAGTGCCGTTTGATTTTCGGGGAGAGCTGAAGCCGTTTCAAAAAAAGGCTGCCGGAATCATGCTGTCAAAGCAGTTCGGCACCTTGACCGCTCCGACCGGCAGCGGGAAAACGGTTATTGCCATTTATATGATTGCACGTCGCCGCCAGCCCGCCCTGGTGATCGTGCACACAAAGGATCTTGCACTTCAGTGGGTGGACCGTCTGAGCCGTTTTTTAAATCTCTTACCCGATCAGATCGGGTTTATTGGCGGCGGCAGGAACCGCGTTGGACCATGCGTGACCGTGGCCCTGGTGCAGTCATTGTACAAATGCGCGGATGCGGTCGCGCCGAAAATCGGTCATCTGGTGGTGGATGAATGTCATCGAGCTCCCAGCCGCACATTCACCGAGGCGGTAACGGCCTTTGACTCCCGTTATATGCTGGGTTTGTCGGCCACTCCCTGGCGTCGCGACAAGCTCTCCAAGCTGATTTTCTGGCATCTTGGAGATGTTCATCACGAGGTCCGCAAATCGGATTTGGTAGCAAAGGGTGACCTTCTGGACCTGGAAGTTGTGGTACGATCCACAGAGTTCAAACCCTACTATGATCCTGTCAATGAATACAGCAAGATGTTATCGGAATTGACTTCGGATGATGCGCGGAACCGTCTGATTGCCTCCGATATTGCAAAAGAGGTGCAGCAACATGCAAACGGAGGCGTAAGTCTGGTACTGTCGGATCGAAAGCGCCACTGTGAGAATCTGCAGGCCCTGTTGAAGCATAAACACCACATCGACGCCGAATTGTTGACCGGTGATTTGCCGATAGAACAGCGCCGCAATATCATTGCCCGAATTGAAGCGGGAAAGGTGGGAGTATTGATCGCTACGGGCCAGCTCATTGGAGAAGGGTTTGACTGCCCGGCGATGTCCACATTATTCCTGACCACACCCATTCGATTCAGTGGGCGTGTGGTTCAATACCTGGGCCGTGTCTTGCGCCCGGTCGAGGGGGTCGAGCGCGCAAGAGTATATGACTATGTCGATAACCATGTTGAGCCGCTGCAAAAAGCGGCCAAGGCAAGGCAACGCGTCTATCGGGGCCAGAATTCGCCGCTCTAAGTTTTGGATAGCTCTGAGTGTTGCAGTTGAAAGATGGACAAGCGCGGGACAGCGGCAGGTTTTGATCCAACAAGTTGAAAGGTATCAGCCGTTGCCGGCTGGTCGCCGCACCATGCTACCCGAGATGCTGCACCCGGGCGATCGATGGGCTGTTCTGCACAGTGTCGGCTGTTTTGCCCACATGATCGGGGCTGGTATTCGCATGTTGGTCCGCTTTATCCGCTGCCCCACACTTGTTTGCTGCCAAGTATGGGTACTTCGCCGGTGGTAAAATGTTTTAGAACATACTCCAATTGTTTCTTCTGCCTGGCAGACAGGTTTTTAAACTTCACCGTCTGACGTTTCATCTGAAGCGTACGTATTCGATTTGAATCAACAATTGCCGTGTCCTCAACCGGTTTGAACGGCAATTGAGTCAAATGGAAATCTTCGTCAACGAACAGGATGTCCATCTCACTGAAATCCGACAGATCGGTTTCATTTTCAATATAGCTGAACGAGAGACCGCCCCGACTGATTTCGATGATTTCTCCCATCCTGGGCGGATTGGATTTGAACACGGCAAATGCAATCTCTCCCTTGCTCATTTTATCAATTCGGTTGAGCTGATGATTTTCCGAGCGTACAACGGCGAAAATTCGCTTTTTGACAAAATATCGTCTGTGCCGTCTCCTATCTGTTCTGTTTGTCCTGATCATCAATCCCTCCCTTCGGGTTGATGGCCCTAGACGACGGGTTTACATCGGCTGGAAGAGCATTGCAGGCGCTATTCCTGGATCTAGGTCATGACATATTGGTGGACGAATGAGCGCTATTGAAAAACGGTTTTTCTTCACCGTCAAAACTCGCACTGAATGACAAGAGTGCTATGCTGAATGGAATGAAGACCTTGTAATCACTTAAGAATATCAGGTGGTTCCTTTGCTGATACCTACACCGTCGTGCAGTTTTTAGTGTGAAGCTGATATTAAATTACAGGTAGCTCATACTGGCTGTCAAGTCTAAAAAAATTATTGCGGGGACTGAGTCTGTCCTATTATTTTTATGGTTTTTATCATCACCGTATTCGCCGGAACGTCGCTGCGACCGGATTTGACAGCCGTCGGAGTGTTTTCGATGGCTCTGACCACGTCCATGCCTTTGATCACCTTGCCGAAAACGCAATAACCCCAGAGCTGGTCTGTTTTGCCACGATGGTTGAGGAAATGGTTGTCTTTGACATTGATAAAAAACTGTGCCGTAGCAGAGTGGGGGGCAGGGGTCCTGGCCATGGCGATCGTGCCGGTCAGATTCCGGAGCCCGTTGTCGGCTTCGTTGTCGATGGGCGCCCGAGTATGCTTTTTATTCATATCGGGTGTCAATCCGCCACCCTGGATCATGAAATTTCTAATGACGCGATGAAAGATCGTTCCATCGTAAAAGCCGCTGCGAACATAGTCCAGGAAATTAGCCACCGTTTTCGGGGCCGCCTCTGCGTCAAGTTCCACAACAAAGGCACCCATGCTGGTCTGGATCTGGACTTTCGGATCCGTAGACTGTGCATGGACTGAAAATGCAGCAAACACGATTGATAAGCCGATCAGACGCATAACGTATTTCATGATTTCCTCCTTTGTCGTATGCAGACGCAATGGCGTTTTACTTACCATAAGGCAAACTTGGGCCTGCGCCGGTCAAACCGCGTGATTCCCGCATCTTTGGCATCCTGCATAGCGGTTTGGAATTCAGCGCCTGTCAGGGGATCGGCCAGTGCGGGTATTTCGGCTGCCTTGCCGCAAGGTCGATACTGGGGCATGATGTTGACATATGTGCGAGGTGAAACCCGTGTTGCAATGAAGGTCATGACCTCTTTGGTTCCCGCCATGCCGCCGGGCAGCACCAGGTGCCGAACGAGAAGGCCGCTGCTTGCCAGCCCATCCGCTTCAACGGTGAGATCACCGACTTGTCGGTGCATTTCCAGCAGCGCTGCCTGTGCAATTTCCGGATAATCAGGGGCTGAGCAGGTCTGGCCGGCCACATGGGGATCCCAAAACTTGAAATCGGGCATATAAATATCGACGGCACCTTCGAGCAGCTTCAATGTTTCCACGCTGTCATAGCCCCCGCTGTTATATACAATCGGGACACGCAGGCCGTTGTCTGCAGCGATGCAAAGAGCGCCAAGAATTTGAGCGGTCACATGCGTCGGTGTCACCAGATTGATATTGTGACACCCGGCACGCTGAAGCTCAAGCATGATATAAGCCAATTGTTCATCGGTGATCTCGCTGCCCTCACCCAAATGACTGATGTTATAGTTCTGGCAGAAGTTGCACAACAGATTGCAATGCGTGAAAAAAATGGTACCGGATCCATGTTTGCCGACAAGCGGATCTTCTTCGCCAAAGTGGGCGTTAAAGCTTGATACCTTGGCCAGCCTGCCGGTCTTGCACACGCCGGTCTCACCGGTATTTCGGTCTACACCGCATTGTCGCGGGCACAAGCAGCATTCGTTCAATCCCTCTCTGGCCCGTTCGGCTTTGGCCGACAAGCGGGAACTGCGAAAGGATTGTATATACCTGGGCTCATGTTGCGGCATGGCAGTTTGCGATGCTATTTGAATTCAAGAAACACACTGTCTTCCCGGCCCTCTGTTACGGGTCGATTATTCTGCCACTCATGGATGCTGCAGGCATTGCTCTGTTCACTCGGAACCGCGCAGGCGATAAAAGGCATCAATGGATCGCCGGCAAAGGACTTGAAATCCAAGATAACGGCCTCCTGCTGGGGAAATTGGTCGAATTCGAGCAGCTGCGAAATGTAGATCGTGCACTGGCCTTCAAAAAAGGTGGTGGCATCCTTGAAATTGAGAAGGCGCTGCCGGAATTTTTCCAATGCCCAATCGACCGAATCGGCTTCCACCATCATTGTAAAGCTGCCATGCCTCCGATCCTGTTCGCTTTCGGATTGCTGGTCGGATAGGTGCTGAAAGTTACCGATAAAGTACATGTGTCTGTCCTCTGGTGCTAGTGGGTTTGGGATGAGTCGTCAATGTTTCGGTTAGTCTATCTCCTTTATATCTCATCTGTCGAGTTTTTCAACGGCGACGGCCATGCGATCCAGTCCCATTGTCAGCAGCGATCGCGGGCAACCGAAATTGAGGCGCAAATATCCTTCGCCGTCAAAGTCCCGGCCATCGGAAAGGCCGATACCTGCTTTTTCGAACCAACGGGACGGATGGGATAGTTCCAGTTGGCTGACATCGATCCAGGCCAGGTAGGTGGCCTCCACGGGAGCCATGCTAAGCCCGGGAATAGCATTGATACGCCGGTAAACCAAGTCCCGGTTCTCTCGAAGGTAGCTGCGCAGCTCTTCCAACCAGGATTGGCCGTTCTGAAAAGCGGCTTTGGCAGCCGTAAGGCCCAGCAGGTTGACATGCGGCACAATGCCGCTGACGGCTTTTTTAAATTGCCTGCGCAAAACATCACTGGCAATAATGGCAAACGAACAGCCCAAACCCGGTATGTTAAACGTTTTACTGGGCGCCATAAGGGTGATGGTCCGCTGGTTGATCTCCTCGCTCAGGCTGGCTATCGGTATATGACGCAGACCGGGTTCCAAAACCAGATCGCAGTGGATCTCATCAGCGCAAATCACCAGTTTTCGTTCCAGGCAGAGCCGTGCTATCTGCTCCAGCTCGGTCAAACGGAAAACCCTGCCGGTTGGATTGTGCGGATTGCAAAGAATGAACATGCGCGTATCGGGCATCAATGTCCGTTGCAGATCGTCCATGTCCAATTGCCATCCGCCGTTGGTTCTGACCATGCGCGATGTCAGCAGACGCCGATGCCAGTTTTGCGGAGCACTCAGAATCGGAGGATAGACAGGTACGGTGGTCGCGATTGAGTCTTTGTCACGGCCGACACTGCGGCATGCCACATTCAGTCCGGAAACGACTCCCGGCAGCCAGACGATCCATTTTTCCGAAACGGACCACCGGAACTGCTGCCGGATGTGTTCCACAGCCGCAGAACGATGCTGTCTGCCGGGAGCGGCGTAGCCGAAAATGCCGTGTTTGACACGCTCGTGCAAGGCGGCCATAACCGCCGGTGGAGACTCAAAATCCATATCGGCCACCCACATCGGGATGATATTTCGGCCCAGGTACTTGCGCCATTTAATGCTGTCCGTCTCAGTCCGATCAATGGATTTGTCGAAATTGAACATAAAATATACTTTTAAATTGGCGTATGGTTCATATTATTGGAACTTGCTTAACGAATCACTGTCCGGTAAATCATCTATCGCCGGGACGATTCATTATGCATTGGATTCGACCTGGCGATTATCCAGAATGCTCTGCTTACGATAACCATTACAACAAAACATAATAATGGAAAATAGTGATTTTACCGACAACCTGATCGATGTGCGTCATGCAACCAAAACATTTGGCAAAATAACGGCCGTCGACAATTTAAGCCTCAGCGTTCCTCCAGGCGTCTGCTTCGGCCTGCTGGGGCCCAACTGCGCCGGAAAAACGACGCTCATCGAAATTATCGAAGATATCATCGATCCGACGGCCGGTGAGGTCCGCTTCAAAGGAGTCCGGCGGACATCCGATTTCAGGGAGCAGATCGGGATTATGTTTCAACAGACCGCACTGCTATCCTATATGACGGTTGAAGAGACGCTGCGCACGTTTCAATCCCTCTACAGCCAGAGTGCAGATATGCATGAACTGATGGAACTGTGCCATTTGACGGAGATTCGCCGCCAGCTGAACGACAAAATCTCGGGCGGTCAAAGGCAACGTCTGCTGCTGGCCCTGGCGCTGGTCAATCAGCCGGAACTGTTGTTCCTGGATGAACCCTCCACGGGGCTTGATCCGCAAGCCCGGCGAAATTTATGGGATATCGTCGAGACCGTCAAACGGCAAGGACGGACGATTATTCTGACGACCCATTATATGGAGGAGGCCCATCAATTGTGCGATATGTTAGCCATCATGGATCAGGGCAGAATCATCGCCCAGGGATCGCCATCTCAGTTAATTGCCCGGTTCGGCGGTGGATTGAACCTGATATTGCCGGCGACTGCGCTCCCGCAAGAGAAGAACGAGGTGCCGTTCGACATCTCCTACAACGGCGGCAAAGCCATCATACGGGTCAACGACGATCTGAACCAGGCCATCAAACGGTTGCTCGAACACGGCTTTGATTTGTCAAAGCTTGAAATTCTCGGTCCAAACCTTGAAGCCGTCTTTTTAAATCTGACGGGACGTCGGTTAAGGGAATAGCAATGAATTTAAAACGACTATGGGCCATGCTGGTGGCCAGAAACCGCGAATTTTTTCGGGACCGTGCGGCATTTGGATGGAATTTTCTCTTTCCGTTCCTGCTGATCGGCGGTTTCGCCATTATTTTCGGTGGAAGCGAACACAAGGATTACAAAGTCGGGCTCTTTCCGTGCCATGAGGCGGCGTCTTCAGAAAACATCACCTGTTTACCCGACGATCTTGCGGCACTTCGTTATGTAAAATTTATCGGTTTTGAAAGCGATACAGAGGGACTGGACAAGCTCAAACACCACAAGATCGACCTGCTTCTGGACATCGAGGGACGCCCCTTCCGATATTGGGTCAGCGACACATCGCCCAAAGGCTATGTGGCCGAGCGGATGCTCCGCAGCACTCTGCAAACCCCCAGCGAAGCGGTCATGACGCGTCAGGAAGTGGAGGCCATTCGTCAGATTCGTTATATCGATTGGCTGTTCCCTGGGATTTTAGGGATGAATATCATGTTTTCGGCGCTCTACGGAGTCGGATTCGTGGTGGTGAGGTATCGTAAAAACGGTGTCCTCAAGCGGCTGCATGCCACCCCGCTGACGGCATTCGAGTATCTGGGCGCTCAAATGATATCACGGCTGTTTTTACTGGCTTTTACGCTGACCATCCTGTGGATCGGCTGCGATTGGATATTCAATTTTGCCGTCGAGGGCGCCTATCTGGATCTGGTAGTGGTTTTTCTTCTGGGCTGTCTGAGTTTGACCGCCATGGGGCTTGTGGTCGCCTCTCGAGGCGACAGCGAGGAGTTTACCAATGGTGTGTTGAATTTTATCACCTGGCCCATGATGTTTCTGTCGGAGGTATGGTTCTCCATAGAAGGGGCGCCTGTCTGGGTTAAAAGCATTGCCAAACTCTTTCCATTGACGCACCTTCTGACCGCTGTGCGAAAAATCATGAACGACGGCGCCACATTGTCGGATGTTGGCTTTGAAATCACCGCACTGAGTGCGATGACACTGATTTTTTTGGTTGTCGGGGCTTCACTGTTTTCTTGGAATAAATAGAATTTAATTCGTCAAACTGTGAATCGGCGAGGGGATCAGGCCGCCGCGGCGGATAAAAGGGTTGTCGCCCCGTGCATTGTTCACCGCCATGATAGTGGACTTGCCAAGCAGTCCGCCGAAATAGGCCTCATCGCCGGCACCTTTGCCGGGAACCGGAATGATGCGGGCGGCGGTCGTTTTCTTGTTGATCACACCGATGGCCATCTCATCGGCGATGATGGCGGCCAGGGTTTCGGCAGACGTATCGCCCGGGATGGCGACCATATCCAGCCCAACCGAGCAGACGCTGGTCATGGCTTCCAGTTTTTCCAGCGACAAATAGCCATCCATCGCCGACTGACTGATGTTGAGGTCCTCGCTGACCGGAATAAACGCTCCGCTGAGACCGCCGACATTGGAGCTTGCGAAAGCGCCACCCTTTTTCACCGCATCATTGAGCATGGCCAGGGCAACAGTGGTGCCTGGAACGCCGATGCTTTTCAGCCCCAGGCTTTGAAAGATTTCACCGACGCTGTCGCCGACATTGGGCGTCGGGGCCAGAGAGAGGTCCACTACCCCGAATCGGACACCCAGATTTTCGGCGACTTCCCGGCCAATCAGTTCACCGACGCGGGTAACCTTGTAAGCGGTACGTTTGATCAATTCGGAGAGCCGACGAAGGTCCATATCCGGCGAATTGGCAAGGGCGCGATCGATGGCTTTTTTGACAACGCCTGGTCCGCTGACACCCATGTTGATCACGGCATCCGCCTCTCCGACGCCTAAATAGGCGCCTGCCATAAAAGGCACATCCTGAGGAATGTTGGCAAAAACGCACAGTTTGGCGCATCCCAGACCGTCGCGATCTGCCGTCAGGTCAGCGGCGGCCTTGATTTGTCGCCCCATGAGCAATACAGCATCCATATTGATTCCGGCACGCGTGGAGGCCAGATTGATGGAGGCGCAGATCCGTTCAGTCTGAGCCAATGCTTCCGGCAGAGCGGATATCAGGGCCTTGTCACCGGACGCCATGCCTTTTTCAACCAGGGCGGAAAAACCGCCCAGAAAATCGACATTGACGGCGTGCACGGCCCTGTCCAGAGTATTGGCCACCGTGACCATCTCATCCGGTCCAAAGGGTGCTGCAGCAACGGCTATGGGACTGATCGATATGCGCTTGTTCACCACGGGAATTCCGTATTTTTCACCGACCTCGTCACATGTCGAAACCAGGTGCTGTGCGGATGTCGTAATGCGGTCGTAAATCTTATCACAGAAGCGGCCGATATCATCACTGGCGCAATCCAAAAGGTTGAGACCGAGGGTAACGGTGCGCACATCCAGATTTTCATTGCGCAACATCTCCAGAACGGAAAGAATTTCGCTATGCGTTAACATAAATCACAACTTTCTGATCGATATAGTGATCCCTATATGGATGGCAGGGGCTATCCCATCCTGCTTTTACAGTAAACTATTGCTTTATATCCGATTGATCGCTTCAAAGATGTTTTTGTGTTGCATGTTGATTTCGAGCTTCAAGGCATCCGCTCTCTCGTTCAAGGTTTCCCGTAGTTTTCCAAGGTCGACATCACCGGGTATATCGACCTCGTAGATCATCACATTTCTACCCGGCTCATCCCCTCCACGAAACACAGCCTTGAGTTGGGTCACGTTGACGTTGAATGATGCCAGAATCGCGGTAATTTGGGCCACCAACCCCTTGCGGTCGGGTCCGCGTGTCGTGATCACAAACGGATCACATGCGCAAGAGGTCCATTCAACCGCATTGGATCCCATATCACGAACATAGTAATGGAGATCAAAATCGGGTGAACTGTTTGTAAGGCGCTCCTGCAACTCGCTGCAGGAGGTTGTGCCCGGTCCGGATGCGATGAAGATTCCGGAAAACTGATTCTGCAGGATGGTTTGGCTGACATCTTCGATATTCAGATCCTGATCGAACAACACTTTGGTGATCGATGCGATGATGCCGGGCCGGTCCTTTCCAATGACAGAGACGATGAATTTTTTCATTGAACCACCTTGGTGATGATATCGTTACGACGCCGATCACTTACGGTCTGAAGCGTCGGAGGTCAATGGACGATATCCTTTACTTAACACTTAACACTTTAACATTTAACACTTTGTATTTATATCACATATATTAGATAATATGCTCAGAGCCGCCAATCCAGGCGGCAAGCCTTCGCAGTCCCTCCTGCGTCGACACCACTGGGTGATATCCCAAATCTCTTTTGGCGGCCGCTATGTTGAACCAGTGGGATGTGGCCAGCTCGCGAGCCATAAAACGCGTCATCGGAGGCTCTCTATTTATTTGAAGTAAATTAAAAAAAATCTCACACACGGCGCCCGTCACATAAGCGGCGGCAGGTGAGATGGTTTTTTTTACAGGTGGTTTTCCGCCTGCAGCCAGAATAAGGTCGATCATCTCCCATAGAGCAATCGGGCTGTCCTGGCTGATGAAATAGACCCGACCGGTGATCGCCGGATTCTCCTTCAAGGCTGCCTCGGCCAGCAAATGAGCGTGAGCCGCGTTATCGATATAGATAGTGTCCACCAGATTTGCCCCTCCGCCCACCCGTCGCAATCTGTTGGCGCGAGCGAAGATTCGCGGCACCAAATGGTTGTCTCCCGGTCCCCATATCAGGTGCGGCCGCAGCACGACAGCCGGCAAACCCTTGCGAGCGGCATCCAGGACCGCCTGCTCTGCCAGGGCTTTGGTTCGGGGGTAATGGGCGTGAAAGGTATCGGGGTAGGGGACCGATTCGTCGGCCCCCTGCATGTCCTTTCCATCGAATATCACACTGGGAGAGCTGGTGTAGATCAGTCGCCGCACGCCGTTTATCCTGCAGGCTTCAATGACGTTCAGTGTGCCGGCGACATTGGGAGTATAAAAACTCTTATAACTTCCCCATATGCCGGGCTTGGCCGCCACATGAAACACGGCCTCAACGCCGCGGCAGGCATCGATCAGTCGCTGAGTGTCGGAAAGATCGCCCTGGATCTGCTCCACCCCGAGCCGGGACAGATGGGGATACGACGATCGTGAATACGTGCGGACGGCCGCTCCTTCGGCAACGAGCATGCGCACGATGGCGCTGCCTAAAAACCCGCCCCCACCGGTAACGAGTATGGTTCGCTTTTGAGCCATCGATGTCCTGGACTTTATCAATTAACACTTAACACTATGTTTTATTTAATTTTACTCTCAGCCCATGCCGCGAGCTTTTCACGAAAAATCTTTGAGTTGTGGCGCACATCCACCGGAAACCCGGGGTGCTGCAAAAAGGTATCCAGCTTTTCCGTCAACGGATTGTCCTGGGCCATGACAATCAGTTCCTGGACAATGATGTCAAAATCCGCTCCTTTATAGTCCGGCTCCAGTTCAATACAGACCACGGGCTGTTGATGTGGTGAGACGCCGAGGCCAACCAGCGCGCTTCTAAAGACGGCCGGGTGATTGTTGAATATGGCCTCGCAGGGGATCGTAAACAAGGTGTTGCCAGAGGTGATCACCCGGTGGCTTTTTCGACCGCAAAACCAGATGCGGCCTTTGTTGTCCTGCCATCCTAAATCACCCATGCGATGCCATATACATCCATCATCGGCAATTTTTGACAGCTTGTCCTGGTCCGGACGTTGAAAGTATCCGCTTGTGACGATGTCACCCTGAACCACGATTTCGCCAATCTCTCCGTCTTCAACCACCAACTCATCGGACCAGTGCGCAATTGGATCGTCGCTGATGTTGATGATTTTAAGGTTAATCCCCTGAATGGGCCGCCCGACACACATGCCGTATCCCTGCCGGCTCAGGTCGGCGGTTTCGGCTAAAATTTCGCTGCTGCCAAACGAGGAGACCGGCATGGCCTCCGTGGCACCGTATCCTGTGTGGATTTCACCTTCACCTTCCAACATGCTCGAAAAACGTTCAATATTGGAAGGCGCCGCAGGCGCTCCTGCCGATATGACGCGCTTCAGCGACGGCAGACGAATCCCTTTTGCCTTTCCGTAGCGACCGACACGGTCGAGCAGGGCAGGGGATGCGAACATGTTGGTGACACCTTGATTGACGATGGCTTCGATGATTTTTTGCGGATTCACATCTGCCGGGCGGGTCGGATTCATATCGGGTATCACGGCCGTCATTCCCAAAGCAGGATCGAACAGAGCGAACAAAGGGAATGTCGGCAGGTCGATTTCGTCGGGCGATATGCCAAATTGGGCTTTGATATAGCGCACCTGTGCGTCAAAAATGCCATGCGTGTAGAGAGCTCCTTTGGCGGGCCCGGTGCTGCCGGTTGTAAATAGAATAGCGGCCAGTTCATCTTTTCCGGTGTTGGCGATGGAAAAGGGTTGCCAGGGCAGGGCGCGGATATCCTTGAGGGTTAATCCCGACCAGAACCATCGGCGACCCACGGTGATACTGATTTGAATTTTTTTAAAATATCCCGGGCACAGGATTCGCAGAGCGTGTGCCTGAGGAATACCGATCAGCGCCCGGGCACGGCTCTCGCTCAGACAGGAGAGCATTCGGCGCACGCCCATTCCCGGGTCCACCATCACCGGCACGGCACCGACTTTGAACATGGCGAATGTCAAGGCGAAAAACTCCAGGCTTGGTTTCAGCATGACAATGGTGCGGGTGCCCTTTGTGACGCCGGCTTGCATCAATCCGTGGGCAAAGCAATCCGACTCTCTGTCCAGTTGACGGAATGTCAGGTGGGAATAGGCCACCCGTCCATTGTGATCATGCCCGGCGGGATAGACCACCGCGCGCCGGTAGGGTTGAACCCGAGCCATCGTCCTGAGATAGTGCGCCACATTTACCGATGATGAATGTTTCATTTCCATAGTAAAATGGGGTCATTCATGATGTTAAAGCCGGTTTCTAACACTTGCAGGGATGATTATGCAAGAACTCCCTGATGAGTGGAACGATCTTGTGAGGCACGTCCTCCAACAGGTAGTGGCCGGCGTCCTCGAACCAGTGGGCAGAGGCGTCGGGAAATCGCTTTCGCCACTCCAGGAAATAATCTCTGTCAAACACGAAATCGCGGGCACCCCAAAGTATGATCATTGGAATATGTTTGAATTTATGGAGATTTTTTTGAACATGCGAAACAATCCCGCCGCTTGGGTCATTTGGGCTCAAAGGGATGTCCTGAACGAATTTCAACGTGGCCAATCGGTTGTTGACGCTATTGTAAGGCGCCAGCAATCCTGCCGCTACATCCGAAGGCAGACGCCTGTAAGGCGCCAAATGGATAGCGGCGCGCGAAAACAGATTGAAACCCAGGACCGCTTTTTCCACCAAAGCGCTGCTTCTGCGAATCAGCTGCAGCCTCCTGGGAATCGATTTGCCCTGCGGAGGGAAAAAACCGGCCGTATTCATAATGATCAGACGGCTGATGCAGTGAAGATGTTCCAGCGCCCAGGCCAGGCCGATCATTCCGCCCCAATCATGCAATATCAAAGTGACCGGGCGATCAGGATGGAGATAGTCCATCAGGGCGTCCAGGTCTTCGATGCGGCTTTGCAGTCGAAAGTCGTATCGATCGTGAGGCGGTTTGTCTGACAGGCCGCATCCAATATGGTCCGGTGCGACCACTCGATGATCGCCGCGGAAGGCCTCGATCAGGGATCGAAAAAAGAACGACCAGGTCGGATTGCCGTGAACCATAAGGATGGGATCGCCTCGGCCCTCATCGATATAATGATATTTCAATCCGTTGCGATCCAGATAGTTGGGTCTGTATGGATAGAGGTGCCGAAAAGGTCTGCAGTCGATGGGTGTTCCTACCATTGCAATCCCAGCATCAGACAGTTGAGGCCGCTTCCGATGCCTAAAAAGCCGACGAAGTCTCCAGGTTGAAGAAAGCCTCGCTCATCGGCAATGGCGGCCGTAATGGGCAATGAAACAGTGCCAATATTACCAAGGAAGCGATATGTGGAAAAATCTTTCGATTCATCCACTCCGATGGATTCCAAAATGGTGCGCTGGTGGGCCGATCCCACTTGATGGCAGATGACTTTATCGGGCAGGTCGTCCGACCAATTCAGTTCAGCCTTGAATGCATTGAAGGTCTCGATTCCCAGGCTGACACCGTGCTGCAAAACGCCGACCGAGTCCGTTCTCATGACATGCTCACGATTGGAAGGAACACCGGTATCCGGTCCCCAGGTGCACAGGCGGTGGTGCTGGACAGCACTTCGGGCCACGCCGCCGAGCAACTGTTTTCCGGGACCGGCAAGCTTGCGATGGCAGAGCACCAGAGCGACGGCTCCCGAACCGCCGGTCAGCGTCGCCAGGGTCTCCTTGAATACATCCATATCCTTCGTTGCCAGCATACGGTCGATGGTCGAATCGACAATCTGGCGGGAGGTCTCACAGGTGACCACCATGCCCGCCTGAATCTGTCCCAGTTCGATGGCGTTGGCAATCTGAACCATCGCGTTCAGCACTCCCAGACAGGCATTGGAGACATCGTAAATTTGCGCTTCGGCCCCGATACGCAAACCGTCGGCCACAGCACAGGCCGTTGCGGGTTCAAGGTTTTCGCGGCACACACCACCATAAATGAAAATACCGATGGAGGCCGGCGAGATGCCGGAGGCATCCAGGGCTTTGCATCCGGCGGCCACGGCGCCCAGAGAGACCTTGTATCCCGGGTCCCAATAGCGGCGCTCGGAAATGCCCGTCAACGCCTCCAACTGGCCGGGCTTCAGATGCAATGCCTTGTATACCGGATCCAGACGCGCTTCCAAATCCTCTGATGAAATGACATGGGGTGCCAATTCGTACCCGAATCCGGCGATTGAAACATTTGAGTATCGCATGAACTTTTATTCTTTCTCAAGGGGTTTCAGCTGCAGCCCGAAACCCTCCATCTTATATATATCAATGCCGTCGACTTGCAAGCTGCCGTCGGCAGTGAGATGTGGTTGCCGCCCCTCGCCGATCTCCGTGATACAGGCATCCACCTGTACGGTCTGATTGGTCGGTATGACCTGACCGCGGTAGATCCAGCGATGGGTCTGGCCTTCGGACATCTCGAATCGATGACTGGCTCCAAATTCCGGCCAACGACGGAGAGCCGCTTCTTTCATCAATTGAAGAAAGGATTCGATTCCCAGGGAACCGGGGCAGACCGGATCCTGATAAAAATGTGCTTTAAAAAACCACTCTTGCGGATCGACCGTTTTATGGCCGCGAACAAAACCCAGTCCTTCAGGGCCGCCATCTGCGCAAGAGATGTCAATGGTATCGATCATCCGCAGGGCTTTGGCCGGCATGGTCAATCCCTTGGGGTGGCAGACTACTCCTGCCTGAACATCCTCGGGACAGTGAGGGGCGACACTGGCCAGAATTTTATCTGCTCTGCATGCCATTTCTTTCGGGCCCGGTTTGAATATGGATTCGCGGAGTCCGACCTGGTTGCCCAGGGCTTGATGGGTAAAGAAGCCAAAGTAAGTCTTGCCTGAATAGATCATCGCCCCTTCCGAAAGAACCTCAAAATCGAAGTGTTCGATAATCATATCGGCCGCTTCCGAGACTTTGGTCAGGCGGGTGCGCATGGTCAGGACCCGGTTCGACGGCCTCAGGTTGGCATGCAGGGTCGCCTCTCCGCCCAGGTTTCTGAACTTGAGGTCGTTGTCGCTCTTCAATGCAGATCCGGCAAAGGCTGCCAGCCAGCCGCACGGTTGGAGAGCGATCTCAAGCAGCACGCAAAAGGGCATGATGCCGCTGCGGTCGGCAGCGAAAAACCAGGCATCGTCGTGCAGATCGTACTGGGCCTCTACCCATCCACCGGGTTCGAGCACCCATGGTTTGGGCTCGATGCGCGTGACACGGTCCATGAAACAATAGGGAGGACCCGGCAGCCGGGCGATTTTTCGCTGATGGTCAAAGGCGGTGTAAGGGGCTCCAAAGGCCTTGGACGGCATGCCGATGGCAAATTCCAGAATCTGCTTCTGTGAAAACAACGGTTTTGCGCGCGGCATGGCGGGATCGCTGTCTGCGCGCGTGGTGTCCGACAATGTCCTATCATGCCAGAACTGTTCAATCCGCTGCCTGTCCAGGCCGGTTATCTGCATACTCATATTATTGAAAAATACAATGTAGCGCCCATCCGCGTACATGTGCGCATCGGCTATCACGAAAGGTTCCGGGCGATAGCCGATCTGTTTGATTTCGACCACATAGCGGACGCGGCGCGTATCCGGTGTGACCGGACCGCGGCACTTCAAACGACAAGGCACTGCCTGAACAGGCTCGTAGCACACATCAGGATGGTCGGCGACCCAACCTAGTCTCATGAGCAACACGCGCAGCGTATGAGCGCAGCATTCATACATCAACGTCCCCGGCATCACCATGTCATCGACGAAATGGCACGTCAAAAACCAGTCGTTCGGGTGAATATCGGCCTCTGAGGTGATCATGCCCTGGCCGAAACGACCGCCCTGGGGGGACAACTCTACGATACGATGGATCAACCTCATGCGCTGACCCGGAAGGCGCATGGCCTCCGGCAGAACGACGCCCTCAAACGGTGACCCGAAACAGTGTGCGGCATCTCCGCTTCGCAAGGCTTCGATTTGTTCGTCGTCATAGCCGCTTTCCATCACGGGAATCAGGGGCTCAAAGGGAAGGGCGTCGATGGGATCGCCCTCTTTCAAATCCTGCTCGGACAGAATGATGCCTCCGGAGTTTCGGACTTCCTGCTCGGTGAAAAATCCGGCACAGCCGTTGGTCATCGAAATCAGGTGTTGATTCCCGATAAACCCTTCGAATCGGAAAAAGAACAGATAGGTCTCTTCATGTTGTACAAATTTATCGATATGAATATCGTATCGAATGGTTTCACCGGGTTGCGGCAGCCCCCTGTGAAAACGGATCTCTGCATCCAGCAGACGATAGGTGCGCCGCCCCTTTACCCGGTGATCGATGCCGAGATAGGCGCTCAAAAACAGGTCCGCCTGACCGGCCTCAACCGATATGCATACCGGCGCCCGATTCCCGTCAAGATACCAGGCATCCGGAAGCACATCATGCTCAGTGACAACGCGGCCGCAGGTTAAACTCAATTTTTCACCTTCGACACTCACGATTCGGTCAACCAGCATCAACGGTTCATCCGGAAGTCTGACACGGGCGTCAAAGGTGTCGACGATATCGAATTCAGGACCCAGCATGTTGCCGACGGAACCGACGGCGAATTCCATACACTGTTCGCGCGTAAACGCTAACGAGGGTATCGGTCCGGCGTTCATCCCGGAAAGGGGCGGCACAGCGGCTTGAGCGACATCCGGCAGAGGATCGGCGGTGAAGGGCGCCTGCCTCAACGATGCTGCCAGCTGGTTGTGCAGTTCAAAAGTTCGGCCAAACTGCTCGGTAATGTCACGGGACAAGCTCAGAAACCGCTCATGGGCTTCTGCCGTGGCGGACACGTTGGCATTGATTTCATCCAGCAGCGATTGAAAATCAAAGGATTGTTGATCCGATGAGGAACACGACCCGTCGCTATCGAATCCCGCCGCTGCACCGTCGCCTGCCGTTGCGGCGTTCTCTGACTGGTTTGCGGCGGGAGAAGGCGGTTGGGGCAGGGGCGGAAGCGCAACGGAGCCTGATCCGACCGGAACAGTTATGGTTTCCGAGTCGGAGGTTTCGGTGCTGGATGGTCTATCTGAGGTGTAACCATAAAGGGGCGTCAGGTCGATATCGAGTCCGGACGCCCATAATGTTCCCAGGCACTTGAGAAGCGAGAGCGCTTCATCTTCGCTGCGATGACTGGCGGAGACGCTAAGGTGAGGCTTGTCGGCCAGAATCTGACGAATCATGCCGGTGCAGGATGCATGAGGGCCTATCTCGATAAAGGTCCTGATTCCGTCCGCATAGGCTTGTTCAATCGTGTGAGGAAAGTCAAATCCGCTCAGCGCCTGCTGCAGGATAGACTCTGCTGCGGCATCCGACGTATCGGGCCGGACTTTCCCAAAAGCACAGCTGTAAAAACGCACACCCTGCACCGCCCTGGTCTCAAACAGATGCAAGGCCTTGTATGCTTCCGCCGCCGGCAAAGCGGCATCACAATGCACTGCGACAACGCCGTCAAGAAAAACGGCATTACAGTCAAGCGCTCTGATGACGGCATCAACCTGTTCCTCGAGTCCGCCGATGACGCATTGCCGGCTGGTATTCACTATCAGGCGGCGGACATATTGGAAATCTCCGATGACGGCATCCACCTCTGAAGCGGATCGGTTGACAGCTGCCGCACGCCAGGTGATGGATGTTTTCCGCGGAATGTTCCAGGCATCGCGCACGGACTCGTATGCTCCGCTGAGCTTGCTCTTGAACAAGTCGGAAGTTGCCAGCCGGTCCAGCATCATGCCGCGATCCGGCCACGCTCCCATTGCGAAATTTCCAGCCGATTCGCCCAAACTGTAACCGATGACGGCGTCGGGGCTCAGATTGAATTTTTTGAGAAGCAGGGTCATCTGCCCGGCAAACAACACCTGTCCGAAAATGGTATTCAGCGGGTTGCCAACCAGATTCTGATAAGCCTCTTCGTGCCATCGGTCAGGCCAGGAAACCCGCCAGGGGACATACCACCGGGGGAGAAGCTGGTCGTGCAACCGGTCCGTTGACAGATCCATCTCTTTGAGCACGCCGGGCCATATGCTCCCAAGTCTTCGACCCATTCCGATGTAATGGTTTCCGGAGCCGGGATAGACGAACGCAATCCGGCCACCGGTTGAAACGGATCCGGGAAGATGGGACACACCTCGAAAGAGGTCGAATTGACACGGTTGCTCGTTTTCTATGATCTGTCGAGCCTGCTCCAGATCCGTTCTGAGATCGGCCGTTGAAGCGGAAACGATCGCGACACGTACCGGTCCATGGGTTTCAGAGTGATCATGGTGCCAACGATGCGCAGCCGATTCCAGGCTTGATGCGTCGTTCGATTCCAATTGCCGTACGAGATCGGTCAGACGTTCGAGCTGATGCAACAATTTCCGCTTATCGGCGGCGGCCAGGCAAAACAGGCCATAGGGCAACGCGCCGACCGGTCGCCGAAGATGCAAACGGCGAGCATCGGTTTGCCTGTCGAACCGTTGTTGGGCTTCGCCAAGCACCACATGCATGCAATTGCCGTCTGCCGTCATGGCCGCCACGCAGGCGCTGCGCGGACCATCTGCGTGATTGCGCGACCAATAGCCGACGCGGCGGGGGATATGAAACAGCTCTTTATGCCATATCTCCAATGCCGGTCGGCGGAAGTTGGCCACAGGCGGAATCATTTGATGAAACAGGCACAGCGCCGCTTTCACAACCGACGCCATGCCGGCCACAGCACCTGTGAGGCCGATGATCGGCGTGAGCGCGCCGATTGCCGGCCGGTCGGAAGAAACCGGATTGTCTTGTCCGTCACTAAAAAAACGATGCAGCGCCTCGGCTTCAATGCGGTCCTGATCAGGGATTCCGCTGCCATGGGTTTCGATCAAACCGATGGAGGCCGTTTCCATTCCCGTCCTGTTCATCGTACGCAGCAATGAATCACAATAGGTATCGGAGCAAGGGCCTTTCTCAATTGATTTCCAGCCATCCGAGGCACCGCCTGCACCATGGATGACGGCATAGATACGATCCCGATCCTGCAACGCATCTGTCAGGCGCTTGAGCACCAGCGCTACGGCTCCTTCACCGGGCAGTGTGCCGTCGGCACGACGGTCAAAGGGCCGGATCGTGCCATTGGTACTGATGGTATCGGCCGTATAGCGAGTGGCCAGATTGCGCTCATCGCATGCAAGATCGACGGCTCCGGCAAGCATCAGGTCGGCATCTCCCGATTGAAGCAGTTGGATGGCAATGTCGATGGCCCGCATGCCGCTGGCCTCTTCGGCCGATACCACAAATGAAGGAGCCCCAAACCGAAACTCACGTGCAACACGACTGGCAACGATGCCGCCGAGGGCCCCCAGGGTACGCGCAGCGGTCAGAGGCACGCCGCAGACGCTTCTCGCCCGTTGAAGCCATTGTTGCTCCAGGTCCGGGTGGGTGGGGGGCGTCAGATTTTCCCGATGCCGGCGCAGAACCTCCGGCAGTGCCCAGCGATGATGAAAATTGGTGGCTTCGTAATCGTAGCTGATACCGATGATGGCGCCCATCTTTTCGCGAGGCCTGTCCAGCGTCAGGCCCGCATCGCGTATGGCTCCGGCGGCTATTTTGAGCATCAGTAATTGTTGCGGCAGGATATCCGGTATTTCGCTTGGGGGAATCTTGAATTCACCAAGCCGGATGGCCACCTCATCCAGAAATCCGCCCCGGGTCAGCTGTTGGTGAAACAATTCAGACGGAATCTGCGGAGCTCTCCAGCGCCGCCGGGAAGGGGGCATCAGGGCAGATCGGCCGTTGAAAATGTGTTCCTGAAAAATCGAAAGGGAATCAAGCCCGCCGAGGGTGAGATCCATGCCGACGATCGCAATTCCGGTATCGTATCTCTGTTTTTGGCTGTCGCCCTCCGGCTTCACCTCATGCAGTGTGATGGATGGCGGTCTTTTTTGCGCGTCGCTTTCCCACTCCTCCAACAGAATGTGCGCATTGATTCCTCCAAAACCAAAGGCGCTGACCGCAGCGCGCCGAGGGATCCGGGATTCGCGTTTCGGCCATGGCGAGGGCTCGGTCTGAACGCGAAAAGGACCGTGGTGCAAAGGACTGTCGCTCGATGCGCTTTGAAATTTGAGCGAGGGCGGCAGAATTTTATGATGCAGCGCCAGCAACGTCTTAATCAATCCGGCGGCACCCGCGGCGGTCAAGAGGTGGCCGATATTGGATTTGATCGATCCCAACGCGCATTGTTTTTCGTTCCAACGGCAATCGGCCCAAAGGCCTTTGAGACTATGCAGTTCGGTGGTATCGCCGACCGGTGTTCCGGCGCCGTGACATTCAATATAATCGACATCCGACGGCAGCCAGCCGGCCTTGGCATAGGCCGTTCGCATGGCGCGCAATTGTCCGTCCGATTCAGGCGCCAACAGGTTGCCGCGCATGTCGTTGGAGAGTCCGATGCCGCAAACGGTTCCGAAGATGGTATCGCCGTCGGCAAGGGCATCATCCAGTCGTTTAAGTGCCAGAATGCCGGCACCTTCTCCGACGACCAGTCCATCGGCGGTCCGATCGAAGGGCGCACATCGTCCGCTTGGGGAGAGCGCTTTCAGCTGGCTGAATCCGATCTGGGTGTACAGGCAATCCGGCTGCGACACACCGCCGGCAAGCATCAGATCGGCGCGACGGTCCAGCAGCGCATCACACGCCAGCTTGACCGCGTATAACGACGACGCACAGGCGGCATCCAGCGTAAAACTTCCTCCTCCCAGATTCAGCGCACTGGCCACCAGTGCCGCGGGTGAGCTGACAACTCGGGCAGCCATCGCCTCCGGTTGGGAAATGCTTATTCTGCTTCGGTTCCGCCTGTTTTGGCTGGATAGGTGATCGGCCAGCAGGCGCCGTGACATTCGGGAAGTCAGGTCGGTCGGCAATGCGATGGCCGCCAGAATCGTTCCGATGCGAGAGTTGTCAATTCCGTCCGTTCGGCATCCGGATAAGGCATTTCTTGCCGAGTGCAACACCCATTGGTGCATCGAATCAAGCTGCCTGGAGAATTCAGGTTCGATATTCAGACCGGTTGGATCGAAAAAAAAATCATTAACGAGGCAGGCATGCCTGGAGTAGGCGTAATCCGGCTTCGGTTGATCATCCAATACCCAGTGAAACGGGGCAATCCAGCGATGCTCAGGAACTTTTGCGGTCGCATCCCGCATCCCGGTGATATTCTTCCACAACTGTTGAATATCGCTGGCATTTGGGAAAATACCAGACATGGAGACAACCGCGATTAAGGATGTTTTTGCAACTGACATGGAATCTCAAACCATTCGAATCTAAAATTGGTTCCTATAGCCAAGGCCGCCTGTTTATGCAAGTAAAAGGTTCTATTCTGAAGAAACATAATAAGTTGCACATCGCTCTCCCGGAATTGGTTGATTAAAGCTGCATACGATCTGTCGCACCACTCTATACGTAAAATGATACCGTATAAATACCGTAAATTTTCAGTATTGATCTTTTTTATTTTTACGATAAAGTGATAATCAATAAGAGCATGCGGTCCAAGAACCATTTAGCTATCGGGGTGTGATAGTTTGCTACAGAGTACAGAATAGGACAATGGCTGTGATCACCGTTATGACTGTGGCGCTGATGATGACATGGGTGGTGCCTCAAATTGAAAATGAGCTTCAAGCGGTTGATATCAATTCGGCCGACTTGGACGAGTTGATGGGGCTGCAGGGTATCGGCCACACAATGGCCTATCGAATCATGTCATATCGCCTGACCAACGGGCCGTTTCAGCAACCCGAAGATTTGATGAAGGTGAAAGGTTTCGGCGATAAGTTGTTTGAGGCCAACCGCAATCAACTGGTGGTTTCAGAGCAACTATAGTTCAGCCAAACCCAATCCGGCCTGTAAATTCGCTGTCGGATTCAACCTGCCGGCACATCCTGCCCGTTTCATAAAAGCATACCGAACGCCTTTGCCCCCCAGGCTCATATGTCAGAGTCCTCTCAAATATCCACCTGTTGCGTTGCCGGTTCAAGAAAAAGCTTGCTGTTTGGAAAGAATTCTATAATCTATGGAGACTGTTGCCCTTTCACGTTTTTCCATCACTGTTTGCGACGTGAAATGCTCTTATTGAAACGCAGCAAAAGCCGATATCACGGCCTATCGTTCAACTTGATCAGCTTGAAGGAAGATACACACATGAGGGTTCTCATCACAGGTGGTGCAGGGTTTATCGGATCGCATTTGGCTGAAGCTTACTTGGAAAGAGGGGATGAAGTCTATCTTATCGATGATCTGTCCACAGGATCTTTAGACAATATCGGTCATTTAAAAGAGTCCGCCAGTTTTCGAAAAAGACTGTTTGTCCATATCGACACGATTCTTAATCGTGATGTGCTTCTGGAGTTGGTCGGCACCTGCGATGCGGTACACCATCTGGCCGCCGCGGTTGGCGTACGCTATATTCTGGATCATCCCATGGAATCGATCACGGCCAATATTCAGGGAACAGAGATCGTGCTGGATCTGTGCAATAAATTTAAAAAGAAAGTCCTCATCGCCTCCACATCCGAAGTTTACGGCAAACACACCCACGCCCCGTTGATTGAAACGGACAATATCATCTATGGGCCGAGCAGCAAATTTCGCTGGAGCTATGCGGCTTCCAAGCTCATGGATGAATTTATGTCCCTGGCCTATTATCGAACGACCGGTCTGCCCGTTACGGTTGTCCGCCTTTTCAATACAGTCGGTCCAAGGCAGACCGGAACGTATGGCATGGTGATTCCCAGGTTCGTCTCTCAGGCGCTGAAAAACAAGCCGTTGACGGTATATGGCGACGGCAGCCAAACCAGAACGTTCACTTACGTGAAAGATGTCGTATGGGCCTTGATGGAATTGATCGAACATCAGGATGCATTTGGTCAGGTATTCAATATCGGCGGCACCGAAGAGATCTCCATCCTGAAGCTGGCTGAACGAATCGTCACCGCTACAGGTTCGACCTCCGACATTGAGATGGTGCCTTATGACAAGGCTTTTGGTAAAGATTTTGAAGATATGCAGCGCAGAGTGCCCAGTGTCGAGAAAATAAACAATCTGATTGGATTCGATCCGAAAACATCCCTGGAAGCCATCTTGACCAATGTCATCAATTTCATGCGCGCAAGAACCAACAATATCTGAGTTCAAAACATGCCGCAGACAGTCATCGTCCATTTCGGGATTACCTTTCTTTCATGCGCCGTACTGACACCTCTGGTGCGATGGATTGCGCTTCAAAAAGGTTGGATGGCTGCGCCCTCGAAGGACCGCTGGCATAAGAAGCCGACGGCGCTGTTGGGCGGCATCGCCATTTACGCCGCCCTGCTAGGCCCATTGATCTGGGTGTCCGATTTTCATTTCGTCCGCCAGCTGATATCCGGCAGCGAAACCCCGGCCTTGCCCTCATTGAGCGCAGTGTTGTTGACGGGCGCATCAATTCTGTTTCTGCTGGGATTACTGGATGATTTTCGGAACATCAAGCCGCAGTCCAAATTAGTCGGTCAAATCGTTGCTGCCGCCTTGGTAACGGGGCTGGGATACCGGCTGCACTGGTTTGAATCGCTGACACTGGATACCATGGCAACCCTGTTCTGGATTGTCGGCATTACCAATGCCTTTAATCTGATCGATAACATGGACGGTCTTTGTTCGGGTGTTGGCATGGTGGCCTCTGCAAGCCTCGCCGCCCTCTTTGCCGGCCCGCCGTCTGAGGCCTTTCAAGTATCGCTGATGCTTGCAGGAGCGCTGGCTGGTTTTCTGATATACAATTTCAATCCGGCCAAAATCTTTATGGGAGATTGCGGCAGCCTGGTGATCGGATTCAGCATCGGCACATTGGCCCTCTCATATTCAACGTCAGGTCCGACAACGCATCTATCCACTGTCGCAGTGCCGATACTGGTATTGATGGTCCCTATTCTGGACACGTCGCTGGTGACCGTCATTCGAATCCTCAGCGGACGAAAGGCCTCGACCGGTGGAAGGGATCATACCTCACACCGTTTGGTATTAATGGGATTCTCAGAAAAAAAAGCGGTTCTGTTTCTTTATAGCGTCGGGGCTCTTTCCGGCCTGGCGGCCATTTTCGTGAGCCGCAGCGACAGCTTGACCTCGCCGGCGGTCATCCTGCCGCTGGCAGTGGCGATCCTGTTGATGGCGGTTTACCTGTCCCAGCTGCGCGTCTACCCTGAAAAAGAGTTTTCCGCTTTGCGCGACCGGGGTTTTACCCCGATTCTGATGGAGTTGACCTACAAACGGCAGCTGATGCTGATCGTACTCGATTTTGTTCTCGTGGCGTTCGCCTACTATTGCTCCTACCGCCTGCGCTTTGGAGGTCCCGATTTCAGTTTTTATTTCGATATATTCCTGAAATCCATGCCTGCCATCATTGGATGCAAGCTGCTGGTCTTTTACATGTCGGGTGTCTATCGCGGGCTGTGGAGCTATATCAGCACCAGCGATGTCTTTTTGATTATCCGCACGTCCCTGATTGCGAGTTTGGCGGCAGTGGCGGTCGTGACCTACATCTATCGGTTCCAGGATTTTTCCAAAGGCGTTTTCATTATCGACTGGTTCCTGTCAACCGGTTTTGTGCTGGCGGTCAGAGGATCGTTCCGGCTTTTTCAGGAGACCCATAAACGTCAAACGCTGACCGGCGACAAGGTCGTCATCTATGGGGCGGGAAGGGCGGGGGAACTGCTGCTGAGGGAAATATTGAACAATCCAGCGCTCAACGTCAAACCGGTGGGCTTTGTGGACGACGACCGGCTGAAAAAAGGGAAAAAAATCCAGGGGTATCCTATTTTGGGATCTTTCGAGTCGCTTGCCGACATTCATCGACTCCACCGGCTGGACGGATTGTTGATTTCATTCAATGACCAGAATGGACGATATGCCGGGTCCGGCATGAATGCCAGGCAATTCTGCAAGTCTCAGGGGCTGTTTCTCAAACGATTTCAAGTCTGTTTAATCGATGAAGAGCTGACAACACAATGAATCCGCCATCCAAAATCGAACAATTGGTTGCCAAGGGCGTTCAAATCCCCAACCCGCAAAGTGTCGAAATCGGAGACGATATCGATCCTGAGCGCATTTCCGGCACGAACGTGACCCTGCACGCCGGATCAAAGCTTTTCGGGTCAATGACATATGTGGCCGATGGTGTCCGCATCGGCTATGAAGGCCCCGTAACCATTAAAAACTGCTTCATAGGGCCCGAGGTCGACCTTAAGGGCGGATATTTCCAGGAGGCTGCCTTCCTGCACAAAGCCAGCTGCGGCCTGGGCGCCCATGTGAGGCAGGGGACTATCCTGGAAGAGCAGGCCAGCGTGGCGCATACCGTCGGGCTGAAGCAGACGATTCTGTTTCCTTTTGTGACGTTGGGCAGCCTCATCAATTTCTGCGACTGCCTGATGGCGGGTGGTACCGGCGTCGGGAACCATTCGGAGGTCGGCAGTTCTTACATTCATTTCAACTTTACGCCCAATCAGGACAAAGCCACCCCGTCGCTGATCGGAGATGTGGTTGAAGGCGTTATGATCAACCAGCCCCCTATTTTTCTGGGAGGGCAGGGCGGTCTGGTGGGGCCGCTCCTGATTGCCTACGGCACGGTCATCGCCGCCGGCTGTATTTGCCGTAAAGATCAACTCAAGCCGGGGAACCTCGTATTCGAAGGCCCATTGCCCAGCAGGGCGCGCATGCCGTTCGTTCCGAATCAATATCAAGGCCTCAAGCGGCTATTGAACAAAAATTTTAATTATATCGCACAACTGACGGCATTACACCATTGGTATGCCAAGGTCAGAAGTTGCTTTATCGGTCCCATGCTGCCCCCGGCGATGCATGAGGGCTTATTGGTCACCCTGGAAAAAGGGATAGCGGAACGCTTGAAACAGCTGGAAAAACTGAGGAACAAAATTGAGGCTCTTGGTGAGCAACGAAACGAATTGCAGAAGTCTTTCTGTCGCGTCTGGCCGAAAAGGATGATGCAGTTTACAGACTTGCGGCGCTATGACGGAGAGAGCCGGAAAATGGACGGCTTTCTGGAAGCTGTCAACGAGTCCTCCAGGAAGAACGGGCCTCTTTATATCAACACCATTCAAGGCCTGTCCCGGTCGCAGACGATCCTGGGAAACCAATGGCTGCAGAGTATCGTCGATCATGTCATGAGCGACATCTCCAAAGAGATTGAATAGATCAAAAGAGGAGCCCCGTTGAGCAGATTATTTGGAACCGATGGTATAAGGGGTCGCGCCAACGCTTATCCCATGGACGGCCGGACGGCCTTCATCGCAGGAAAAGCTACGGCGGCCTTTTTCAAAAAAACCGGGAAAAGCGGCCACATCGTCATTGGGCGGGATACCAGGCTATCAGGAGACATGTTGGCCCAGGCCGTTGCCGCAGGCGTCTGTTCCGCCGGCTTGGACGTACGGCATCTCGGGATAATACCCACACCGGCAGTGGCGCAGGCTGTCGTTCAAACGGGCGCCGCCGGCGGTGTGGTCATTTCAGCTTCTCACAATCCGTTCGATGACAACGGCATAAAGCTATTTGATTCAAATGGCTACAAGCTTTCAGATCAGGATGAAGATCAGATCGAGTCCCTGATGCAACCGTCTGAATCAGAAAACAGCTCCGCCGAGGCTGAACAGATCGGACAGATTGTCGACGGCCCTCCGGCCAGGGATGGCTATGTGCAGTTTTTGCTGGCGAGCTCGGCATGCAAACCGCTGAACGAGCTGACCCTTGTGGTGGACTGCGCTCATGGGGCAACTTACGAGGCCGCACCCGACCTTTTTCAGCGTTTGGGAGCCCGTGTCAGTGCCCTGTTTTGCCGTCCCAACGGCATCAATATCAATGAACGGTGCGGCTCGCAGCATCCTGAAGCCATGGCAAAAGAGGTCGTCCGCCTCAAGGCGGACGTCGGGCTGGCGTTCGACGGCGACGGCGATCGTCTGATCTCCGTCGATGAAAAAGGACACGTGCTGAGCGGCGACCAGATCATGGCGATCTGCGCCATCGACATGCACCAGAAAGGATTGCTCAGAAACAATCTAGTGATCAGCACGGTCATGAGCAATCTGGGCTTTGGCAAGGCACTCCAGCGCCTCGGAATCGATGTCGTTGCCGCTCAGGTCGGCGACCGTTATGTCATGCAGGAAATGTTGAAGCGGGACGCCATGCTGGGCGGCGAGAATTCGGGTCACATGATTTTTAGAGACCGGCACACCACCGGCGACGGACTGCTGGCGGGATTGCGATTGATCGAAGCCATGCAAAGCTCGGGTCAAAAATTATCCAAATTATCTGAAATCATGACGGTTTACCCTCAAGAGCTGATCAACGTGACTGTCTCGGACAAGCCGTCCCTGGAGACTGTGCCGCAAATCGTAGAGGCCATCCAAACGGTGGAATCGAAACTGGCGGACCAGGGACGCGTTCTGGTGCGCTATTCCGGCACCCAGCTCAAGTGCCGCGTGATGGTTGAGGGGCCGACACCTTCGGAAACAAAGGCCTATGCCAGGCAGATCGCCGACGTTGTCCGATCAGCATTGTCTGGATAGTCTCATCATGTCGGACCACTGATCTCATGCAAGGCGCAAAGCAAGCGAAGAGGTTCTTTGAGAAAAAACCCCATGATATCAATTGATATATCATGGGGTTTTTCTGTATTCTTCAACGAGAACTTTAATCTCTGCTGCCACCTAGAATCGACAACAGAAACTGGAACATGAGGATAAAGTCGAGGTAGAGCTTCAAGGCACCGATAATGGCGCCTTTGCGGACTACACCGGCACTGACTCCGGCAGGCTGTGTCAAGGCCATGTTTTTGAGAGACTGCGTGTCATAGGCGGTCAATCCGGCAAAAACCAGGACGCCGATATAGCTGATGATCATCTGCATCCCGGAGCTTTGCAGAAAAATATTGATCACGGAGGCGATCAGGATGCCGATCAGACCCATGAACATGAAATTGCCAACGCCGGTGAGATCCTTTTTCGTCGCCCACCCAAAGATGCTCAAACCGGCAAACATCAGCGCACAGATGAAAAACGTCGAGGCAATGAGCGCTTTAGCATAAATGGCAAAAATCATTGATAAAGTGACGCCGTTCAAAGTGGCGTACACAAGAAAGATACCGGTTGCCTTAGCGGGTGACATCTTGCCGATCCTTGCTGAAAGCCAGAACACCAATCCCAATTCGGCAAAGGCGAACAGGAGAAAGGTTCTCGTGGCAATAGCGAAGAGCGCCGGGGTGTGGGCCACAAAATAAGCCACAAGCCCGGTCAAAGCCAGACCGATGGCCATCCAGTTGTAGACGGACCGCACAAAAGTTGATACACGCACCTGGACCTGAGTTTGATCCATTGGGAACGATGGGTTCTGCATGAATGTCCTCCTTGAATGAGTGTTTTTTCTACCGCTGCAAAGATAACCATCGGCGGCTTTATTTTCAAGTTAAAAGCTGATATATCACGGAACGTGAGCATGGTCGCTTATGTAAAGGTAAACAGACATCCCGGGGTTGTGCGGACATGAAGCCCGAAAAAATGTATCAGGAGCTTAAACAGTTAGCCGAAAAACTCGGGCTGCAGGTATCCGAGCAAAATTTCCGCAAAACCGGAATACATGTCAACAGCGGTGTATGCAAAGTCAAAGATCAGAATCACTGTCTGATCGACAAACATCTCAAACTGAAACAGAAGGTCGAGGTCCTGGCCGAGTGTATCGCTGAATTGCCTCATGAATCGGTCTATGTGGTGCCGGCGGTGCGTGAATATCTCGAGCAGATTAAACCCTTTGATGAGAGGGCAACATTGGAGGACGCTGAGCAATAGATATAAAAGTTTACATAATATATCTTATCAGACACTAATGGTATTTATCAGCGTCCGCCCCAAATGGATAAACGTTTGTCAGCAGCCCCATCCTGAAAGAACACACACGCTTGCATTCAATCGACAACCATTCACGCCAACAGATCTTCAGTGTCACCCAACTCACTGAAGAAATAAAACAACTACTTGAAGAAAAATATCCTTTCATATGGATTTCAGGGGAAATTTCTAATCTGAGGATGCCTTCCTCCGGCCATGCCTATTTTACGCTAAAGGATGAACGCGCCCAAATCTCCGCCGTGATGTTTGCCGGCCAACTCAAACGGCTCACCTTTGATTTGGAAGATGGCATCACCATTCTGGCCATGGGACGTTTGACGGTTTACGGGCCTCGCGGCAATTATCAAATCATTCTTGAACATGCGCAGCCCAAAGGCGCCGGAGCCCTGCAGATCGCATTTGAACAGCTTAAACGGAAACTCCAAAACGAGGGGCTGTTCGACAAGCGACACAAGTCCGAGCTGCCGCTGCTGCCCAGGAAAATAGCGCTCATTACCTCATCCACCGGCGCCGCGCTGCAGGATATCCTCAATATTGCCGACCGACGTTACCACAACATGCAAATGGTGATTATTCCCGTACGGGTACAGGGCGACACCGCCGCCGCAGAGATTTCGAGGGCTCTGGTTCATGCCAATTCGATGTCACCGCGTCCACCCGATGTGATCATCATCGCCCGCGGCGGCGGCTCGATTGAAGATCTGGCCGCCTACAACAGCGAATTGGTGGCACGGGCCATTTTTGACTCGAATATCCCTGTCGTGTCGGCCGTGGGCCATGAAACCGACTACACCATCGCGGATTTCGTGGCCGATTTGAGGGCGCCCACGCCTTCTGCCGCTGCAGAATTGGTGGTGCCTGTAAAAAATGATTTAAAAAACAAATGCCTGCAGTTAAGTCATCTATGCTGGCGCAGCATGGATCGCATCCTTCAGGTTCACCACGATCGTCTTAGGGAATTGCGGCAGGCCATGGTCCATCCGCTGCATCGGATTCAGGAGAACCAGCAGCGATTGGACGAATTGGCCCATCGGGCCCGGCGGGCCGTACGAAGTTGTCTTGGGTATTCAAAGAATGACTTTGAAAAAGTGCTGCAGGGATTATTATTCAACAGACCCGATCGCTCTATCACAAGTTACAGGGTCAACGTTGCCATGTTGGAAAACCGGTTGAAACAAATCATCGCAAACAGGCATGCAATGGATCATGAGCACTTGCGGATTCTCGAAACTGGGCTGCACGCCCTGAATCCACAGGCGATCTTAAAGCGCGGTTACAGTATCACCAGGACCCTTCCCCAGAAAAAAATTGTAACGGATGCAGCAGGCCTTACCGAAGGCCAGGCCCTGGAAATTCAGTTGAGCAAAGGACGAATCGAGGTTACAGTGAACCAAAAAACGTCAATGGATCCATCATATTAAATAAAGGAAGCGAATAGCATGGCCGCCAAACTCTCATTTGAAAAGGCAATGGAGCAACTGGAACTGATCGTCAAAGAACTCGAGTCAGAAGAATTGCCACTGGAAAAGTCCATCAAAAAATTTGAAGAAGGAATCAAACTGTCCAAGTTCTGCAACCAGAAGCTCGAAGAATCTGAAAAAAAAGTGACATTGTTAATGGAAGGACAAAATGGTCAACTCCTGGAGACGGATAGAGAGGTCCAGGACGATTAGTCAGTGTCCATCCGGAAATAACCCTTTTCTGGATGGCTGTTAGCCTAACCAGCCGTTTTAATACTTGTTTTACTAAATAAATGGTTTAATATATATTAATATGATGTTCCAACTGCGCCCCTATCTGGACAAATTGCGAGAACGAATCGACGTCGAACTTGAACGGCAAATCCGGCATCTCTGCCCCTCAGAGCTCATGCAGGCGCCCAGCCGCTACAGCACGCTGGCCGGCGGCAAGCGTCTGCGTCCGATTCTGTGCATGGCCGCCAGTGAAGCCGTTGGCGGCGACATCGAAGACGCATTGCCTGCCGCCTGCGCCATTGAAATGATTCACACCTACTCCCTGATACATGATGATCTGCCGGCACTGGACAACGATGCTGTTCGCCGGGGGCAGCCCACCTGTCATGTTCAGTTCGATGAACCCACTGCGATTTTATGCGGTGACGGTCTGCTGACCGCGGCCTTTGAACTGCTCAGTGAGACCGGGATGCAGCAGGACACCTCGAGGACACGCCTCTGGCTTCGCTGCATCCAAATCATTTCCACCGCCTCCGGATGCCGTGGCATGGTGGAAGGCCAGGCACGGGATGTGGCCTTTGAAGGGGTTCCGATAAATGTACAGGGTTTGAAGGAGCTGCATGCCCTGAAAACCGGGGCCTTGATTCGTGCAGCGGTTGAAAGCGGCGGATGCCTGGGTGGCGGTTCAGACAGCCAGATTGACCAACTGGTTTCGTACGGCATCGACATTGGGCTGGCGTTTCAAGTCGTCGATGACATTTTGAATGTCACCGGCAATCCGGAAACCATGGGAAAGGCGGTGGGAACCGATCAGGCGCGGGGCAAAAACACCTACCCTGCCCTGCTCGGCCTGGATGAATCGCGATGCTATGCCAACGATTTGGTGGATAGCGCCTTGAACGCGCTTTCGATATTTGATAGAAAAGCAGAACCGTTACGGGCAATAGCGCAGTACATCCTCGATAGACAGCGATAGGGAGATACGGTGATTGTGAGCCTGCTTGACCAAATAGAGAAACCCGTGCAGCTGAAAGCCCTGAATCATAAGCAATTGGCCCAACTGGCGACCGAAATCCGCCAAAAAATTGTGAATGTGGTTTCCAAGACCGGAGGACATCTGGCATCCAGCCTGGGGGCCGTTGAACTTGCCATTGCCATTCATTACGTCTTCGACACCCCCAAAGACAAAGTCATATGGGACGTCGGGCATCAAGCTTATGCGCACAAGCTGTTGACCGGTCGGGCGGATCAATTTGAGACATTGCGTCAATACGGCGGCCTGTCAGGGTTTACCAAGCGCAGTGAAAGTCCTTATGACACATTCACCACCGGCCACAGCAGCACCTCCATTTCCGCTGCATTGGGTATTGCCAGCGCCAACCGGTTGAACAACAGCGATGCCAAGGTGGTCGCCGTGATCGGAGACGGCTCCATGACGGCAGGCCTTGCCTATGAAGCGCTGAATCAAGCCGGTGAACAGCACAAAGACCTGATCGTGATCCTCAACGACAACGATATGTCCATCGCCCCCAATGTCGGGGCGATTTCGTCCGTCCTCAGCCGCACTTTTTCCGGCCAGCGCCTGCAGACATGGCGCAAAGATTTCGGTGATTTTCTGAAATCTCTGCCCAGAATCGGCGACAATATGTATCAATGGGCCAAACGCTCCGAAGAGTCGTTCAAAACATTCATGACACCCGGCATGCTGTTCGAAGCGTTTAATCTAGACTATTTCGGCCCGATCAACGGGCACAACCTCAATCACCTGATCGCCATCCTGAAAAACGTCAAGCGCATTAACAAAGATCCTGTGCTGCTGCACGTTACCACCATCAAAGGCAAAGGGTATCCTCAGGCCGAAGCCAATCCGGTCTATTTTCACGGCGTAGGGTGCTTTGATATCAAGACCGGAAACAGCACATCGGATAAATGCTCGGGCCCCAGCTACACGCAGATTTTCGGCGATTACATGATTGAACTGGCCGAAAAGAACGAAAAGATTGTGGCGGTTACAGCCGCAATGCCCGAAGGTACCGGACTCACGGAGTTTTCCAAACGGTTTCCGGACCGCTTTTTCGATGTCGGCATTGCGGAACAGCACGGCGTTACGTTTTCCGCAGGCCTGGCTTCTCAGGGATTCCGCCCGGTAGTGGCGATCTATTCAACCTTTCTGCAGCGCGCCTACGACCAAATCGTGCACGATGTGTGCATCGAGAACCTTCCGGTTATTTTTGCGCTGGATCGCGGAGGACTGGTCGGTGAAGACGGACCGACCCACCATGGGCAGTTTGATCTATCCTATCTGAGGTCACTGCCGAATATGGTTGTCATGGCGCCTAAAGATGAGAATGAGCTTCGCCGTATGCTGGTGACCGCCCTGGCCTACAACGGTCCGGTGGCGATCCGCTATCCGCGCGGTCTCGGCGTGGGGGCGGCGATCGAGCCGTCGCCGAAACAGCTGCCTATCGGACAGATGGAAGTGTTGACCAGAGGAGACGATCTGCTGATTCTGGCCATCGGCAATATGGTCGCCGAAGCGCTGATGGCGAACAACCTTCTCAGCGCCCAGGGCATTCAGACGACAGTGGTCAACAGCCGGTTCGTCAAACCTCTGGATGCAAATCAGATCGTGGATCTGGTGCAACCCTTTTCACATGTTCTTACTGTCGAGGAAAATGCGCTGCAGGGTGGTTTCGGAAGTGCCGTGCTGGAACTGCTGGGCGATCACGGCGTCCTGCCGCGGCACATCAAGCGCATCGGGATTCCGGATCGCTTCATCGAACACGGAGCCCCATCGATCCTACGCGCGAAATATGGATTAAATGCCGAAGGCATCACGAACGCGGCACAGGCTCTGTTGAAGATCGGCAACTCGCCTGTCCGTCCCGCTCCACGTGCGGTCGTCACATAATAAATAAAATGCCCTCGAAAAAACGCCTTGATCACCTTGTTTTGGAAAACGATCTGGCCTCCAGTCGACAGCGCGCCCAGGCCCTGATCATGGCGGGCAAGGTTCTGGTCGACGGCACGGTTCTGGACAAGCCCGGCGCATCGGTTTCCATCGATGCCGATATCCGCATCAAAGGCGACAAGATGCCATATGTCAGCCGCGGAGGCCAGAAACTGGCAGGAGCCCTCGAGGCATTGGGGATATCCGTACAACATCTGGTCTGCCTGGATATTGGAGCATCCACCGGCGGTTTTACCGATTGCCTGCTGCAACACGGAGCCGCCAAAGTCTATGCCGTGGATGTCGGCTACGGTCAATTGGCCTGGCGACTGCGCCGGGACGAACGAGTGGTCGTTATCGAGCGAACCAACATCCGCCACATGCCGGCCGATCGAATTCCCGAACCCGCCGATCTTGCCACCATCGATGTCTCGTTCATCTCCCTGCGTATCGTGGTCCCCGAAGTCGTCAAATTTTTAAAACCCGGCGGCCGCATACTGGCCTTGATCAAGCCGCAGTTCGAAGTCGGCAAGGGAAAGGTCGGCAAAGGAGGCGTGGTCAAAGACGCCGGGCTGCGCGAATCGGTTATCAGCGGTCTCATCGAATTCTTCAATCAGCTGGGATTGACATGCGGTACGGTGGTCCCCTCCTCCATTCTGGGCCCCAAAGGAAATCAGGAATACATCTTGCCGCTGACCATACGGAACCGGCATTGAGCCAGCATCGGTTCCTGTGTCAGCGACAACATGATCCGGCCAAAGCTTGCACCAATGAGCACGACAGCAGTCGCTATTTCCGCTGACGGGTCAAACCGGCGACGAGAGTGGATAATGGTTTGTCATCAAGGATTATGATCTTGATTTTTTGCCTCATGCTGTATATCAATACCAATTTCAGCACACCGGTCATCATTGCCGCAACCGATAGGCTTTAAGATAATGTCTTTGACAAGGATAGAGGGAGCACGCCGTTTTTATCATACCGCGACGACCGATAAAGCAGGTCAAAAACATTATCCTAAAGTCTATAGCTTCAAAATACCATTCAGGGAAGGAGCATGAGTGATAAAAAATGGCAGATAAATTAAGAAACATCGCCCTGGTCGCACACGGCGGCGCAGGCAAGACATCGCTGGCAGAGGTCATGCTGTTTAAGGCAGGCGTCACCAACCGTATCGGCCGCACCGAGGACGGCAACACCGTGATGGATTACGAACCTGAAGAGCTCAAGCGCCTGACGAGCATCAGCAGCAGCTTTGCCCAGGCTCCCTGGAAAAAGCACACCATCAGTATCGTGGACACTCCCGGGGATCAGAACTTTTTCACCGACACCAAACTCAGCATACAGGCGGTCGATGCAGCCGTCGTCGTCGTTGACAGTGTCGACGGCGTCAAGGTGCAGACCGAACAAGCCTGGGAGTTTGCCGCCAGCGACAATTTGCCTTTACTCATCTTCCTCAACAAGCTTGATCGCGAAAGAGCCGACTTTCAGACGGCGTTTCAGGACAGCAAGGATTCGTTCGAATCGCCCAAACCCATCATTGTCCAAATGCCCATCGGTAAAGAGGCGGCCTTTAACGGCGTCGTCGATTTGGTATCGATGAAGGCGTACACCTACGATGAAAAAGGAAAGGCCAGCGCCATCGACATCCCGCCAGAGATGCAGGCGGATGTGGAAAGTGAACGCGAGGCACTGATCGAAAACATCGCCGAAGCCGACGATGCCCTGATCGAAAAATATCTGGAGGGTGAAGCCCTCATGGACGACGAAATCAAGGCGGCGCTGCGCAAAGGCACCCTGGAGCGGGTCTTTGTTCCGGTGCTGTGCGGATCGGCGACCAAAAACATCGGCGTCGATTTGTTGATGGATTTCATCGTCAATTGCCTGCCCTCACCGCTGGAGCGCGCCCCGATCAAAGCGGTCAACTCGTCCGACGATGCCGAGATCGAAATCAAGCCGGATCCCGATGCCCCCTTTTCCGCCATGGTGTTCAAGACGGTGGCGGATCCCTATGCCGGCCGGCTCTCCATCTTTCGCGTAGTCAGCGGCACACTCGGCGGCGACGGCACGTTTTACAACGCCACCAAACAGACCAAAGAGCGCTACAACCAATTGCTGACCATCATGGGCAAGGAGCAAAAACCGGTCGATTCGGCCGGTCCCGGCTCCATCCTGGCCGTGGCAAAACTGAAAGAGACGACCACCGGCGACACCCTGTGCGCCGATACAAACAAGATCCGGTTCAAGATGGCGGAGCCGCTGCCGACGCTCATCACATTCGCGTTGGAAGCAAAGTCCAAAGGCGACGAGGATAAAATCTACTCATCGCTGATGAGGCTGCTGGAAGAGGACCAGGGATTGAAGGTGGACCGGAATGCCGAAACCAAGGAAATTCTGTTGTCGGGGTCCGGCCAGGTGCATATCGAGAGCAGCATCGAAAAGATGAAACGCAAATTCAACGTCGAAGTGCTCTTAAAAACGCCCAAGGTACCCTACCGCGAAACCATCAAAAAGAAAATTCGTGTGCAGGGCAAGCATAAAAAACAAACCGGCGGGCATGGACAGTTCGGCGATTGCTGGGTGCAGCTCGAACCACTGCCGCGGGGCAAAGGCTTTGAATTCGTCGACGCCATCGTTGGCGGCGCCATTCCGAAAACGTATATTCCCGCTGTCGAGAAGGGAATCGTCGAAGCCTGCCAGAAAGGTGTTCTGGCCGGATTTCCGTGCGTGGACTTCAAGGCCACTTTGGATGACGGCTCGTTTCACGCCGTCGACAGCTCAGAAATGGCGTTTAAAATCGCCGGCTCGTTGGCCTATCGCAAAGCCGCGGAACAGGCCAAACCGGTCCTGCTGGAACCCATCATGAAAATGCAGATCACCACGCCCGACGAGTTCATGGGCGACATCATGGGCGATCTCAACGGACGGCGCGGTCGCGTTCTGGGAATGGACAGCGCCGGTAAATATCAGGTCATCAACGCCGAAGTCCCCATGGCCGAGATATTGACCTATGCGCCGGATCTGCGCTCCATGACCGGCGGCCGGGGTATCTTCAGCGTTGAGTTCGAGCGCTATGACGAAGTGCCCGCCCAGCTGGCGGAAAAGGTGATCGAGGAGATCAAGAGCCAGGAGGAATAGGTCCACTCAATCTCTTATGCGAAGCATGTCATTCAGGCGGTTCCCCATAAGGCCCAAGCTGCGGTCATGTCGTCGACTCTGCTCGTGTTCGTAATCGATCCTTTTGCCACCACAACAAACCGATTCGATAACGTTCACGAGCAGCGCTTCGCTGAGCACGATACCGATCGAGAGCCGGCTCATTTCAGCGGCCGCTTTTGCTTGTCTGGATCAAATTCGACAGTGCCAATATATCCTTTAAAGGAAAGTGCATTTTTCATGGTTCAATCTCCATATTTGTTAAGAACTCCCTGATTTGCCTTACCGCATAACTTTTTATTTCCGGCTGCGGATGCGGCTTATGCAGGTTGATAGCGCGATCATTAAGCCAGATGCGGCAACGGGATCCTGCGCTCTGTTCGACT
Organism: Desulfobacteraceae bacterium; assembly: GCA_050291625.1. Taxonomy (GTDB): domain Bacteria; phylum Desulfobacterota; class Desulfobacteria; order Desulfobacterales; family Desulfosarcinaceae; genus JARRKU01. The sequence continues at coordinate 27,310 of JBNKKC010000116.1, read as the reverse complement.
TCTCCACCTAAATACTTAATCAGTGATAGAAAGTGGAATATAAAGAGACAACATCCACTCAAGTTTTTAACTTGACGTAATACAGAGCGCGTTAACAAATAAATCAAAGATCATCCATATCGCCAATGCACTGGCCGAATGCGGTGAAAATATTCATCAACCCCAGGGCATTGTTGACGGACTCGACTATGAATACCTGGAAAGAGCCGGTCTATTGGCAAGTTTGACATAATGGAAAGCCGCATGTGCTGACCATGCAACTGACACCGGCAAAACATCATTGGGGTAAAAAGTACGCTGTTGACAACCGGTTGCTTTATTTATAGGATTTTAAAGTAATATCCAACAGTCGCCTTTCATTTGATTTCGTAGCCAGACACCCTATTCCGAATGCCATGCTATTGAAAACCTAAAACATTTTTAGCGGCTATGGTATGGCTACCCGGTCCTGAGGGTAGCATTTACATTAAAAATTATTTCCTGAAGCGAAGACCACACCATGAACATACGTGTTCATGAACAGTATGCTGTGACTATTAATAAGGCCGCCGCAAACTGTATTGGTCAGCTATTGATTGAAGCAACTCCCACCCTGCCCTGTATTGGTCTCGTTTGTCTGCACTCTTAAAGGCGTGACCTTGCACTGCCTCTTTTCATCGGCAGAACAACGAAAAACTCCGGAGCAAATCGGCATCATAGCATTCATGCCATGGGGGGGGTCATGAACAGGCAATTTGTTTATTCCGGCACCGTTGGGGTATTGGTCCTCATTGGGCTCTTATTTGCCCAGAGCTACAGCTTCCTTCTATTCCATAGCCTTGCAGAAGTATTCAGCGTCGCCATCGCCTGCGGTATTTTCATGATGGCCTGGAACACAAGGCATTTCATGGCAAACCATTATCTATTGTTCGCCGGGATCGCCTACTTGTTCATCGGCGGCTTCGATCTGGTTCACACGTTGATCTACAAGGGCATGGGGGTGTTTCACGGACACGACGCCAATCCATCCGCCCAGCTCTGGATTGCCGCGCGCTATACAGAGAGCATCTCCTTTGTGCTGGCGCCATTGTTTGCAGACCGAAAACTGAAGGCAAAGCCGATTTTTGGTATTTATGCGGCCATCTTCACTCTATTGTTAGCGGCTATTTTTCACGGCGGGCTTTTTCCGGATTGCTTTATTGAAGGCAAAGGCCTGACGCCCTTTAAGATTATCAGTGAGTACATCATTTCCTTAATTTTACTGGCGGCGCTGGGGTTTTTGTTCGTAAAGCGCCGATGCTTTGATCGTACGGTGCTTTTCTTATTGAGCTTGTCCATTGTTGCGACCATCGCCGCTGAAATCGCATTCACCTTCTATATCAGTGTTTACGGGATTTCCAACCAGATCGGACATTACCTGAAAATCGTATCTTTTTTTCTGATCTACAAAGCGATCATCCAGACCGGCCTGATGCGGCCGTATGATTTACTGTTCAGAGATCTGAAACAAGGCCGGGAAAAGCTTCAAACGGCTCATGATCAACTGGAACAACGCGTACGGAAACGCACGGCCGAGCTCTTTGCAGCCAACCAGCAACTGCAGGCTGAGATCAAAGAGCGCAAACGTGCGCAACAGGAACTGCTCAAATCAAACCGGATGCTGAAAGTCCTTAGTGAATGCAACCAATGCCTGGTCCATGCCACGGATGAAAAAGCATTATTGGACACCATTTGCCGGAACATTATCCAATACGGCGAATTCCGATACGCCTGCGTGGCGCTGGCCGAACATCACCAGGGCATATTGTTGCGCCGGGTCGCCCAGGCCGGAAAAGATGGCGGTTTTTTTAAAACGGCCAAAATGAAACAGGACAAAAGCCATGGGGCCGACGATTCGAGCGGCGCCATCTTTTGGACAGGCAAACTCAGAGTTGTGAACAACATCCAGGAGGTTGGCGACGCCAATGCATGGCTCTCCGCAGCCGCCAAACGGGGCTGTGCCTCCGCCATCATCCTTCCATTGAATGACAACGGCAACATCATGGGGGCATTGATGATTTATTCGGATCAGCCCGATGTGTTTGATTCACAACAGGTCGAGTTGCTGACGGAGTTGGCCAGGGACGCTGCTTTTGGAATTACCACCCTTCGGATGCAAATCCGGCGAAAAGCGGTTGAGGCGGAACGATTGCTTCTGGCGACCGCCATGGAACAGGCCGGCGAATGCATTGCCATTGCCGGTTGCGACGCCAACATCGAGTATGTCAATCCGTCGGTTGAACGCATCACCGGTCTCAAACCCTTTACCTACATCGGCCGTCCAATAGTTGATCTTTTAGCAGACGACCATGCAACGGATGTTAAGACTATTCTAAACCACGTTAAAACCGGCAAACCCTGGGGTGGAAAAATCAACAGCAGGACCTTGGAGGGCGCCGTATTGAATCTCAATGTCACCCTGTCGCCGGTCAGGGATTCATCTCAAAAGATCGATCACTTTGTGGCCATTATCAGGGATATCAGCAAGGAATATCAAATGGAGCAGCGGCTGATTCAAAGCCAAAAAATGGAAGCCGTCGGCACGCTGGCCGGCGGCATTGCGCATGATTTTAACAATATCCTGGCCGCCATCAACGGATTCGCGGAACTGGCGATTTGCGATGCCGAGGCAAATACGACGGTTCACGAAAACATTAGAGAGGTTCTCATGGCCGGGCAACGGGCCGCAGAGCTGGTACAACAGATTTTGTCTTTCAGCCGTCAAACCATACTGGAATGCAAACCGATAAGGGTCAAGCGTGTTGTCGAGGATGCAGTCAAGCTGCTGCGCTCATCGCTGCCGGCCACCATCGAAATTCGTCAAAACCTTATTAGTGATGGCATGGTGATGGCCGATTCCACCCAGATCCACCAGGTTGTCATGAACCTGGGCACCAATGCCGCCCACGCCATGCAGGAAAAAGGAGGCGTGCTGGAATTTGATGTAAGGGACGAATTGGTTGACGGCGATTTGGCCGCCCGTTATCCGGAAATACAATCCGGCCCCTTTCTGAAGTTGACCGTCAGCGATTCGGGACACGGCATGGCTCAAGCAATCATCGATCATATCTTCGAGCCTTTTTACACCACCAAGGCAAATGATGAGGGCACGGGATTAGGCCTGTCGGTCGTTCACGGAATCGTTTCCAGTTGCGGTGGTATGATCACAGTCAGCAGCGAACCTCACAAGGGCTCCAGCTTCAGCGTATTTTTACCGTCTATCAAGTCCCCTGCCGAATTTAAAAAAGAACAGGAGGTTTTCATTCCCATGGGCAACCAGGAGCATGTCCTTTTTATCGACGATGAACCGACGCTGGTCAAAATGGGACATCAGGTTCTTGAATCTTTGGGCTATAAGGTAACCAGTCAAACAGATGGTTTCGAGGCATTGAATCTGATCAAAGCACAGCCGGACCGATTCGATCTGGTTGTCACAGACATGACCATGCCAAAAATCACCGGTGATAAGCTGGCGTTGGCAATCAAAGCGATCCGTCCAAAGCTTCCGGTGATCTTGTGCTCCGGGTTCAGCACCCAGATGGATGAACACAAGGCTGCGACACTGGGCATTCGGGCCTATGTTCGCAAGCCTGTTTTGAGGGAGCACTTGGCGCGCATCATCAGAGAGGTGTTGGACGAGAAAACGAAGTAGTTCATCAATACAACCAAGATGGAGTATGGACAGTCAAAGATAGATGGGCTACTACTCATCAATCTGATTTTTAACATATTTGATCCCTCGAAATATATACAAACACAGCTTGTTATGATCTAAGCGTTTATTCCCACACGACTATGGGTGGTACCCTTATATGCCCTGATTGTGCCGCCAAGCTCTACCCCGAGGCAATCCTGTCCCGCAACAAAGGCAGCGACTGACATCGTATTGCGTTCGGTTTCGCGAACCAGATCACCCCAATTACAGCGGTTCATATGAATTGATCTAAGTCAAGGACTTCTGGGCATTTTTGTCGTTTAATTTTACGATGCAGGATTTTTCAAAGTTCGCGCAGCGAGGTAACTTATCGATTCCTAAACGCATTCCTGGATTCATAGTTTATCCGCTGTTCGATTATTTTCCTCCCGCACCCTAACGAAAGGAGTTCGCTTATGTCATTAAAAGGATTAAAATGGACGGCCATCCTTTGCTTTTTTATTGCCATGGCGGTTTTACTCGGAGGCGGTGCGGGCATGAAATCCAGCCTGCCCCCTTATCCAGCAAAGGTCGTAGGACCTGACGGCGCCATGGTGTTTAAAAAAAGCGATATTATGGCCGGCCAGAACATGTATCAGCGCTACGGATTGATGGACCATGGTGCGGTATGGGGGCACGGGTCGCAGCGCGGCCCCGAATTTTCCGCCACAACGCTGCACCTTATGGCCAATGTGGTCGGGAATCTGTTTTCCGAAAAAGAATACAGCAAACCCTATGACCGTCTATCGCAATTGGAAAAAGCGATCATTGATGCCAGAATTAAAGACGAGCTCAAGACGAATCGCTATGACGAATCAGTCGACACACTGACGCTTACGACTGCCCAATTGCAGGCACTGGAAAAGATCCACAACCATTGGGACGCCATATTCAAGAATGGCGATCCGGCATACGGTTTCCTGCCCGGTACTATCGGAGATGGGGATCAGCGGCTGCAGGTTTCCCGCTTTTTCTTCTGGACCGCTTGGGTCGCTTCAACCCTGCGGCCTGGAAAAGATTACACCTACACCAATAATTGGCCCCCGGACCGCCGGGTCGGCAACGTGGCCAGCCTGGCAGCCTATTTCTGGTCCATTGCCGGCATTTTGAGCCTGCTGTTGGTGCTTGGGCTGTTTATTTTCTGGGTGCACCGCTACGGGTTTTGGTACGGTGAAGCCAAGGGCGTTTCCCTGGCAGAAAAATTTGTGGATATGCCGTTGACCGCCAGTCAACTCAAAGCCGCCAAGTTTTTCGTGGTAGTGATCCTTTTGTTTCTCGTGCAGACCTGCTTCGGCGGACTGCTGGCCCATTACACCATTCATCCGGCCAGCTTTTTCCTGCCGTTTGTCGCCAAATGGATTCCTTACAGCTGGGCCAAAACATGGCATCTGCAGATCATGGTGTTCTGGATCGCCACCACCTGGCTTGCCTCGGCTATTTATCTGGCTCCCATCATCGGTGGCCGGGAACCAGCCAGGCAGGGGCTGTTGGTTCAGCTGCTCTTTGTCGCCGTTCTCATTGTCGCTGTTGGCAGTCTGGCTGGCGAAGTGCTGGGGATCAAAGGCAAGCTCGGCGACTTATGGTTCTGGTTGGGACACCAGGGGTGGGAATTTCTGGAACTCGGCCGTCTGTGGCAGATTCTGCTCTTTGTCGGCCTGATCTTCTGGCTTCTGATCGTCTACCGCGCCGTGGGGCGACACCTGAAGGAGCACAAGGACGATTTCAGCGCCTTGATCTGGTTTTATGTCTTCAGCGCGGTTTTGGTAGTGGCCTTCTTCGGCTTCGGACTCTTCTACGGCAAGGGGTCCCATCTGACCATGGCCGACTACTGGCGCTGGTTTGTGGTTCACCTCTGGGTGGAGAGCATCTTCGAATTTTTCGGCATCGCCGTCATTGCGCTACTCATGGTCGCCATGGGACTGGCCACGGCCAAAACGGCCCTTCGGGTGGCTTATTTTACCGCCGCCATAACTTTTGTCAGCGGAATTATCGGAACGGCCCACCACTACTTTTGGTACGGCGGCCCGTCCTTTTGGGTGGGGTTGGGGGCGGTGTTCTCTTCCATGGAGCCGGTGCCGCTCCTCCTTCTGGTGGTCCGCGGACTCAAAGAGTACCAGGGCATCAAAAAGGAGGGTCAAACTTTTTCCTACAAATGGCCCATGTACTTTCTGGTGGCCGCCTCGTTCTGGAATTTCCTCGGCGCCGGCATTTTCGGATTTGTCATCAACCTGCCGATCATCAATTACTATGAACATGGCACCTATCTGACCATGCATCACGGCCACACGGCCATGTTCGGTACCTATGGCATGCTCTCCATCTCCTTGCTGCTGTTCTCCTGGCGCGGTCTCATCGACAGGGATCATTGGAAAGACGGTCTTTTGAAAGTCTCCTTTTTCGGGTTGAACGGCGGACTGCTATTGATGGCCTTCGGCACGCTGATGCCGGTCGGGGCCATGCAGGCCTGGGCATCTTTTAAAGACGGGCTGTGGCATGCGCGCAGCGCAGAGTTTTTTAGCCAAGCCCCTGTGGTGGTATTGGGCACGCTGCGGGCCATACCGGATGTCATTATCATTGTGTTGGGCGTGCTGCCCCTGGCCTGGTTTCTCATCACCACCTACCCCCATCTCAAGGCAAAAAAGATCGAGGACAATGAGTCGGTGTGGGAAAGATTGGGCGTAGACCTATAGCATAACCCTATTCGGGCCGGCAGGTTATCAACGCCGGCCCGATCTTTACAAATGACTTCCGGAGAATAACCCACGCACTGGAAGTCTTAAAGCATGCTGAAAAAATAATGGAGAACACGGAAGGTTGTGACTTTGAAGTCCTTGTGACAGCTGCCCTGCTGCACGATATCGGCATAAAAAAATCTGAAGAAATACTCGGGTATAATAATGGGAGAACCCAGGAAGAATATGGGCCGCCGATAGCCAGGGTACTCCTGGAAAATATAGATTTTCCTCCTGAAAAGACCAGGATGGTGTGTGAAATTATTGGGAATCATCATTCCCGTTCCCGCTATGATTATGTTGAATTGAAAGTTTTGAAGGAAGCCGACAGGATTGCAAACAAAATGAAAATCGAATCGACTGCGCGCTAAAATGGAACCTCATTACAGGATTGGGCTTGAGTTCAGGGTTATTCCTTGCCTTGGCGCCAAAATTCGATTCTGGTTCCCTCTGGATCTCGAATGTAAAAAACATCGGCTACCGTAAAGAATCGTGTTCGTCCTTTTAATCATAGAAGACAGTTTCACTAAATTTGCCCATTAAAAAACGGGTTGCCGCCTTCGGCAACCCATTCTGCTTTTCAATCACAACTACCCCAAAATTGTTTTCAGATCTTCATCCGCCGTCCTAATCGGTTTGATATCAAAATTCTTTACAAGGGTATCGAGAACATTCGGGGTTATAAATGCCGGCAGCGACGGTCCCAATCGAATTCCTGTCCTCCAGCTCGTGCAGCACAATATCCTTCCTGCTCTTCAATTTCCAAAGGCAGTCGGTGTCGCCCACGATGGGGCCAATAAGCTGAAACAGGCGCGCGCGTTCTTCTGTATAGGTCAGTTGGTAGATCAAAACATTTTTCTCATTCTGGGCCATTTTGTATGCCCGCGCCCAAGGATACATCTTGAATTTGCCTTCAATTCCAGTTTTTTGCAGAAGCAATTTAATGAGATCCACCGAGACTCCGATAATCTCTCCGTCTTTAACATATCCTAATGGCGGGTATGGATCGGAAACGATGGTCAGAGATTGGCCGGCTGCCGCGCATGGCACCATCAGACAAAGGATCACCGCGAAAAGCGGCATCCGACTTAAATTACGCCAAGCTACTGTTGGGTCTTGGAAGAGCCGAATAATCGGCGCCTTTTGCATGTTCATGAAGACATACATTACTTCGAGAATACTTTTCAGCTTACACATGTTTGACCTCCCTTTTACATCGACGTCATCAATGCCGGTTTTTTACACCGTTGCTACTCACACCCCGATATAGCCTGCTCAAGTACCTCGTAGGTGGGTCTACCAGGCATTGTCCCTCTTGTGATTCGCTCAATGATTGTAAATCCGATTAGCTGTAGCAACTATGAGATGCCAAGTTCACAATTTGAACTGAAATGGAAGACAACGAACAGTGCTCAAGATAGTGTCAAAAAAGAATAGAGATAACAAATTAATATATTGTATATTTTATATATGATATCAAATTTTCGTGCCCAGAGATATATTGATCATATCGTATAAATCATGTGGTTACAGGAGCGTTCACAACAAAAGCAAGAAACTTTCAAAGACAATATTTCTATGCTGACAGAACTCGTTTTCCATGCTCCCGAAGATGCCCATTTGGATCAATATATCGATATAGTGTGGCTCTTGTGATGCCAAGTTCATCGCATAATTCACTAACGACAGTTTCCTTGTTCCCCATCGCCGCTTGAGCAAGCCTGACTTGAGCCTTTGTCAGGGCGAATTTCCTTTCGCCGCTTCGACCGCGAGCCCTTGCCGCAGCTAGCCCAGCTTTGGTGCGCTCGCGGATAAGTTCCCGCTCAAATTCAGACAATGCGGCAAAAATGCTAAAAATAAGCTTGCCGCTGGCTGTAGTGGTATCGATATTGGCTCCTTTTCCAGTTAACACTTTAAAACCTATACCACGGTCGGAAAGATCCTCGACGGTATTTACCAAGTGTTTGAGATCACGGCCAAGACGGTCAAGCTTCCATACTACGAGAACCTCTCCACGCCTCAGCGCTTTAAGGCAATTGGCCAAGCCGGGCCTGTCATCCTTTTTACCGGAGGCCTTATCATTATTAATATGCTTTGGCGACACCCCGGCTTCAATAAGTGCATCACGCTGCAGGTCCAAGGCCTGGTGGGAGCCGTCTGTTTTGGATATTCTGGCGTACCCGATTCTCATGCTTCAACGGTCGTTAGTTGAGACGAATGCCCATAGCGGCTTGTAACACAATGACAATAGCGGGCTAATCGGATAAATCGCAGTGTATACGGGCGCTCTCGTCCAGGATGTGTCCCAGTCCGCCTCGGGATGCCGGGGAAAAGCCGTAAACCAGCTCCCAGATCTGCTCGTCCTCCATGCACAGGTAGCTGGTGACGTCAGGTGCCAGTTCGCGAAGCCATTTGACCATCAGGCCGTAAAGGCGAATTCGCAGCGGCTTGAAGTAGCGCATCTTGCCGTCCAGTCCGGGGACGAATTCCCCGTGGATGATGTCGGAGTCCGCGAATCGTTTTTCGATGATGGATTTGAGCGCCGGCATGTAGCGAAACGTTCCCATGCTGATCCAGACGATATTTTCGGCAGAAACCGCGGTCAGCAGGCGTTCGAGCACCTTGCGATAATGATCCTCGCAACCGGGATAGATCACCATGGGATCAAAATGAAACGCCAGAGGGTACCCCCACTCCTGCGCCTGCGCCGCCGCTCTCAGGCGGGCCTCAAGCGAGGCGGTGCCGCGTTCCTGCGAGGCGATGACTTGGGGTGTGTTTAACGACCACGACAGAATCGTTTTGCGATTCGATTGAATCTCTTTGAATTTGGAAATGGCAACCGTTTTTGTCTTCAATTCGAGAACGGCCCGGGATTGACCGGCAAACCGTTGAACCAGCCGGCCGGATAATCCCGACCACGCTTCCCAGATCAAACTGTCCGTAAATTCACCGGTCCCAAAGCGCTGGATGCGCTGTTGCTGCAATGCGTCATCCAGTTCGTCGAACATGTCGTCATGATTGATAAAATAGTGCAGCAGCGGCGGGTGAAAATAGCTTTGCAAGATGCAATAGCTGCAATCCATGGTGCAATAGGTGCCGATGTGCAGAATCTGATAGCCGCAGCAGAGGTATTCTTTTGTGCCTGGACATGATTTGATAAAGGCACCGCGGTTGCGTGTCAGCAACAGCACTTTTTTGCCGCGGGACCATGGATCGCTCTCCCGTTTCAGCGGATCGAAAAGCTGCGCCCGATCATCAATCACCATCGGCGCCATCCCCAAACGCTCCGCCATTTCGGCCGATACGGGGTGGTCTTTCAGTTCCTCATCCACATATAATCGTTCGATGGTCATGCGTTTCCTGCCGCCGATCTAGTATTATGCTCTATATATAAGTTCAAAAACGAATGTCAATCCGGCGCAAGAGACTGTGTCATAATTGACCGAAACGACGACATTTGGAACTGACGTCATTCCGGCGTAGACCGGAATCCAGGTATTCCAATGGCGTACATGTCTGGATGCCGGATCGAGTCCGGCATGACTGAGTAAAAACGTGCATTTTCTAAATTTTGACACAATCTCGCAAACCGGAGTGCAGTTGAAAACCCTCTGGATTCCGGCTTGCGCCGGAATGACTTGAAGAAAAAAGGCATTCGAATCGAACACATATTTTTAACCCGACTTCCGGGACACAGCATTAGATGAATCGTGCGATGATTGGCAGAAGCAGGATCAAAACAACGATTAAAATGCCGGGCAGGCTGAAGCAGGCCCGATACCATGGCAGTGCCTTTATGCGAGCCTTGCGATACTCTGCAAGATACCACTGGCCAAGTATGCTGGCGGCCACGAGGACACAAATCAACTGTAAAATTTTCAACATGTCGTCATCTCAAAAAACAATGAACAGGGCAAGCGACACGGCCGCCTGCCCTGTTCATCCAATGCGCAACAATCGTTTGCCGGGTGTGACTGTCTTTGATGAAACCGCGTGTGATTGCGGTCTCCGGTATCGTTCACGGCCCTTGGTGGCAAATCCGCTCTCTTTCAGGGGCGGTCGTCTGCTTTGTGGCGCTCTACTTCAGCAGCAGGGCCATTCTCAGGGTTATGTGAACGTCATCCTCCCATGGCCAGAATTTTGCGATGACCGTCCCATCGGGCAGGTCCTTTTCAAACAATGTTTGATTGATCCGGATGCCGCCTGTCCTGGCGGTCAATTCCAGATCTTTCGTGCTGGGCTCCTGTCCCTGAGGCTTGGTTGGATTTCCAAGAAATGCCGTTAAAACTCGATTCCATTCGTCTATTTCATCATTGAAAAATACAAGCTCAACGAAATCTTCCTCGATACAGCGCTTTTCATGGATTTTCAGTTCACCAAAGCAATCCGTTATCTCTTTGAGTTGCATGAGTCTCGTGTCGCTCCCTGTTTGTTGGGTATTCCACTCATCCGATGCAAAATTATTTATTCTGGATAACCGCTATATTTATAAAGTAGAGCTTGACGCGTGTCAAAGAAATTCAACGATGAAGAGGCTATAAACAGGCCGGCGGTGGTGTTGGACGCCGCAGATGCGTCATATGGCGCTGCGGGTTTCGCCCGGAAAAATGGATAAAATAGCCTGAAACCGAGGCGTTTCACGTGAAAACACACTCCGTAGTACTTCAACCGGATTGGCGGTACAATTTATGGGAAATTGCATGCGCGGGTCGTTCAGCTAGTGTTGTGTCCTGCAAATAAGTAAAAAAAGATTATCACTCCGGCGTAACAGACTTTGTCATAATTGGCCCAAACGACGACATTTGGAGCAGACGTCATTCCGGCGAAAGCCGGAATCCAGGTATTCCAATGGCGTAAATTTCTGGATGCCGGATCGAGTCCGGCATGACGGAGTAAAAACGTGCATTTTCTAAACGGAGTCCAGTTGAAATCCCTCTGGATTCCGGCTTGCGTCGGAATGACCTGGACGATAGCCGAGTTGCAGCAATTGACTTGCCTTGTCCGTAAAGCAATAATAGGCAGAGTCCCTTTAAAAAAGCCCCTTTTCTGAATGGAGGTATCGGGCGTCAGATATAAACTGTTAGTTTAACTATCTAATATAACCATTAGTATTTTTTGCTTATACCTAAAGGTTGTCATATGCGTATTCTCGATAAACTTCATGCATTTTGCTGGCCGGACGAAATAGGCGTAAACAACTGCAATACCTATTTTATCGAAGGTCCGCCGCATGTGCTCGTCGATCCGGGACATCTCCGGTTTTTCACACACGTAGAACAGCATTTGAAAGAGATCGGATATGGACTCGACGATATCGACCTGGTCATTTGTACGCATGTCCATCCCGACCATTTTGAAAGCGCTGTCCGCTTTCGCGAACACAAAGCGCGCCTGGCTCTGCATGAAAAGGATTGGACTCTGGCGAACAGTCTGCGAAGCGAGGTCGAAGCGCGGCAATTGGATCTGGACCAATGGACACCGGACCTGTTTCTGCAAAACGGACCAATTGATCTTGGCGCACATACCTGGCAAATCATCCATACACCCGGCCACTCGCCTGGATCTATTTGCCTTTATTGGGAAAAGGAAAAAGTACTGATCAGCGGAGATGTTATTTTCAATCCCGGAATCGGTCGCACCGATCTTCCCGGAGGCGACAGCCGTCAAATCAGGGCAAGTTTTGATCGTTTGCGAAAACTGTCCATCCGTCACCTGCTTCCAGGACACGGCAACCTGCTGTCCGGGGAGAACGAGGCACGACTGAATTTTAAACGGATCGAATCGCTTTACCTTTGAGATTCCTCTTCCATGATGCGATCGATGATAAGCGCATAGAACAATTGGCTTTGTGATCCACTGAAAAGCCAACCCAAATGGGTTCGACAGCCGGAACAGATACCGATTTGCCAGCTATATCCGGAAAACCAGGCAAATTCGGTCGATCGTACGCCCACGAGCGTTATTCCGCTGACCGGATAGTAGCAGGCTATTTCAAAAACAATGCCGCTTGGATTGGCAAAGGTATGCTTATGAGATCCGTCGACAGACAGGCCGTGGCTGACCTTCGTGAGTCGTTTTCGACATTGTCTGCAAACGATCCACGACGTCGCGTCTTCCGGTGACGGCGCGTCATCCGTTTTGTCCTCAACGTCCGATTGAAATTGCGGCCCGGTCTTGGGTCGCAAAGCGTATGATGTATCCAATTCGAGCCAGAACATTCGAGTACTTGCCATCTAAGGGTTGTGCAATGAGTGAGGAACGCAACACTGCCTGCCGTTGGCACCGCCTATCCCGGTCGTCGAAATCAGATAAAGGAACGGTTTAGGGAAGGTCGACTCGCTCTTTGAGTTCCTTCCCGCAACGAAAGAATGGTAGCTTTTTCGGCTTGACTTGAACTGGGGTACCCGATTTGGGATTTCGGCCGGTGTACGCCTTGTAATCTTTTACAAAGATACTTCCAAAACCGCGAATTTCAACCCTTTCACCGGATGCCAGAGCATCTGCCATAGTGTTGAAGAAGATATCCACGATTTTCTCGGCTTGGTGACGCGTAAAGCCGTTTTGATTTTTTAGTGCGTTGACAAGGTCCGCCTTGTTCATAATAACCTCCTTAATGCCAATTAAATCAGCATCATATAAGGAGATAACGCAAAAGTCAACCTAAGGAGCCAAAGATTTTAATTTTTTTTTACATCTGCGGCGAAAATGAGGGCATTTGATTCTGGCTGAAGATCCTGCTGAATCGCTAACGGCTGTGGAAATACAACGGCAAATCCCTTTCGGTTCTTTCGAATCACGATGCCGTTGGATTTAATAAACTGCCCTGTCTTTTTCCAGGTAAAGGTCATCACAAGCTTGGTCCCGGGAGATATGGGACGTTGGGTGCTGATAAAGGCACCCTGGCGACTGATATTTTCGATAAAATCGCGATAGGCTCGCCGATCAACAACATAATCCACCGGGATAAAACATTTTTTTCGGATAAGGGTCCTGCGTTCCGACAATGATGAAGCTATTTGTGCCATGCTGTTTTTCCTTTGATTGCATGTGTATCATCCAATCGATGATCGCGTTCTGTTTCGCCTTTCACCTCCTGCATGATCGCCGCCAGCAGCGACTTCCTTCCAAAGGATGTGTGGTCCATGCAGATATCGCATGCATGGACCACCCGGCAGAAAGGAGGTAATAAAAAGGCTTGATCATGGGCTATGCAATCAGCTTGCCAATCTATCGTAATGATAGCATCGTATTTATAAATGATTTAATAACGGATAGTTAAGTTGCTTTAACCATCACCCGGCACACTGTCCGCCATGATTGCGCCAAGAATTTGACTTGCATGACGCCGCGCGAATCTTGACAATCGGACCGGGTGCCGATAAAAGGCGATTACTTTGCCTGATGAGATCCGATCCTTTGAATGGCATCTCTAGAAAAAGTCCCGCCTGGGTGGCGGAATTGGTAGACGCAAGGGACTTAAAATCCCTCGGAATTATATTCCGTGCCGGTTCGATTCCGGCCCCAGGCACCATTTAAGCAAGCCTTTGCGATGGTATCGCAAAGGCTTTCTCATTTATTGCGCGCGGGTGGGCAGATATCGTAATCAGGTATGCTGAAAATAGGCGCCCAAACCCGTCTATATTTTATATGGGTACGTTATTATTTCGTTTTTTACGAACATGGCCATGCGGCACGTTTTTTGATATATACGCGGGCAGCTCTGTTTGAATCCTTGCCGCTTCAAAAGAAATGGCGTGTGTATCGACCAAATCGCTTATGGGTTACGAAAGGAAGGGTAATGAAATGATGATGAAAAAATTGAGCCTGTGCGTTGTGATCTGGATGGCGTTGACTGGACTCTGTATGGCCCAATCATTTGAATTCCAGCTGGATGCGGGAAGCAAGTCCCTGTCTGCGGGAGCCCATTACCGCAAGGATGTCACCAAAGGATATGTCAAAGCTGGCGTCGTCGGGGTATACACCGACGACGATGATACCAAATACAATTGGGGTGGTGTCAGAGTCGTTGCCGGAAACGATACACTGGTAGAGGGGCTCTCTTTTGAAGTCGGGGTGGTGACGCTGTTTGGCAGTGCCGAGGAGAGGCATCGTGAAGGCGATTTAGGTGTCCTGGCAATCGAAGTCCAGGGCAAGTATCTGTTTCCTGAACGGGTGATGCCGATTCCCATCAAGGTATTCAGCAGTATCCGTCATGCGCCGGACCTTATGTCCTTTCGAGACACCGATACCTATACCGAGTTCAACCTGGGATTGGGCGTGCAGTTGATTGAAAACGCTTCGATCGATCTGATCTTCACCAGATATGAAGTCGATTTCGAAGCAGGACCGGGACCCTGGGAGTTGAACGAGGATGTGCTCAGAGCCGGTATCGTGCTCCAATTTTAGCGCCATTGGCAAAAGCGTCATCATCGCGCACCTTGAAAATGGTCTGTCAGGGGCTTCGCCTGCTTCCCATCGCAAACATTGGTTGATAAATGCGGATGGCCGTTTGTTCAAATGTCGTGTTCAATGCCTCTATTCCTCGGAAACAGAGGCAAATATAGGGATCCTGCTGCTCCGCCGCCGGGGCAAAATAGCCGCCCTGAAATTTTTTTGCCGCCGCGGCAAGGCTCCTTTGAGGTGAGAGTTTGCGCACCAAAAGGCTTTCAGCGTACGCATAGCTGGCATTTGAAAAGAAATGAAGCGGATATTGCAGACCCTGCTTGAACAGCGTCACATAATCTGCCAGCACACGTTCCGCATCCGGGATCGGTCCGAACTCCCATATCGCATCGGTACAAATCAGCAGACTCTTTCGCGGCAGCCGTGTCTCATGAGCATCGACCGACACCATCGCGAGATGATCGATAAACGTGCACAACACGTCGCGGGGCCTTACCTTGGCCATGCGATAGACGAGCCTGACCTCGGGATAGATGCCCGCCAGATCGACCTTGATTGTATCATCGCCAATCCTCGTTTCAAAGGATGCGGTTGCTGATTCCGTATCGGGTGAATAGGCGTTTATGACCTGCATGAAAGCATCGACTTCACGCTGCAACCGATGATGGCTCGCTTTTCCGGCAGCTCCGTGCGGAAGCTCCCCCCCGGCCTGCAAAAGTTCATAAGCCTGCTCACCGTCAACTCGATGCATGGCCGATTCGAACAGTTTCTGAGACACCCGATACCGGTCCAATGCATCGAGAATGAATGTCTCGCGATCGTCCAATGCCTGCACCGTTTCATGCAAATAGATTCCGAGCCGCTGTTCAGCCAAATAGCGACATGGATGTGAAAAAAAAGCGGTGAGCTGCCTCAAATCACATTCATGCTCAATGGCTGTGGCAGCCGGCAGCGGACGACTGAAAAACGGCTCTATTGCTCCTTTTCCGCCGACCAGGCTGCCGGCCTCGAAATTTTCTCGTGAATAGCTGAACAGCCTGCTATGGCGCTGGTCGAAATAGGATCTGGAAAACGCCTGCAGGGGGTGTTCGACGACGAGCTGCTCATATGCGATCCCATACATTTCCTGTGCATACTCTATCAGCTCGTCCACCACAACGGAAGGCGGTATGGCAGAGTTGTCCTGGATATCGCGGCCGACATAGCTGATATAAAAAACCTTCCGGGATGAGATCAACGATTCCAAAAACAGGTATTTGTCATCGTCGCGTTTGGATCTGTCACCGGCACGCGGATGCGCGGCGATCAGATTGAATGTCGGCTCTTTTGATTCCTGCGGAAACTGATCATGGCCCATTCCCATCAGGCAGATCACTTTTGCGGGAATGCTGCGCATGGGCAACATGGCGCAAAACGTTACCGAACCTGCCAAAAATCCTGTCCCGTAAGCGGTACGCCCCAGTGCGCGGGTGATGACCTCACGCACCACCTCAAAGGAGAACTCCGCGTCGGAAGTGACCCAGCCTGCAACCTGTTCAAGTTCATCGACAGCTTCCTGCAGCACTTTCAGGTCGCGGCCTGATGATTCATCGGCTGCGATGAATGTGTCGATCAGTCCGCGAACAATCCCGTGCCATCGGTCCATGGCAGCCGGTTTTCCAATTCTTTCGACTGCCTGATGGATCGATTCTGCGAAATCAATAAAATTCCCAAGCAATCGACCATCGCTGATATCCAAACCGGTAAAAGGCAAAATACCCTCGACCAGGCTGTTGCCGTCATCCCTCATCGCATATCCCAATATCAACCGATCCAGACCCTGGCGCCATGTATTGGTCTCGAATCGCGGCAGGCCGTGTTTCGCTCTATCACGGCCGTCCCACCCCCATCTGATATTGACGCCATTGACCCATTGTTCAATCCGCCCGATATCCGACTCCGAAATCTCATAGCGCCTGCGGATGGCCGGGAATTCAAGCAGATGAACGATTTTGGTGACCTCATAACGACTGCGGTGCAGATCCAGCAGTTGCAGGAACCCCTTGACCAGCTGACTCTCCGAAGGAATATTTCGATCAGCGACGCTGTAAGGGATGGCGGCCTGGCCGTCGATCGGCGCCGAAAACACCGCCTGGATGAGCGGTGCATAGGTTGCAATATCCGGTGTCATGACGAGGATATCCCTCGGCTCCAGGTCCGGGTCGCTGTCGAACATGAAAAAAAGTTGATCGCGAAGGATCTCCACCTCCCGCATGGGGCTGTGGCAGATGTGAATTTGCAGAGACGCATCGTTTTGCACGTCCGGGGATGTTGCATGGGAGGGCCCGTCGTTCAGGTTCAAAATATCGTCCTGAATGCAGGCCAAAAGCGTATGGCGCGGTTCATCGACAACGATCTCGTGAAGCTGTCCCTCCATTTGATGAATCAAATCAAAGAATTGCTTTCCCTGATGTCCCCAGGAGGCCAGGAGCCGATTCCCCTGCTCCAGATGCAGTACCCGCCCCTCATCATCCGATAATGCCCCATGTGCGGATCTTGCACGCATGATTTGTTGTTCCGACATGATATCAAACCAATAGTGTCTGCAGGGATTGAGCAAAAAGAGATAGACGGGTATCCGGTTCGCCAGTGCCGCCAGCACGCTTAAATGAAACGGGGGCAGGTGCGAGATGCCGAAGACCGATACCCGGTCCGGCAATTCATACTTTTTCGCGGCTTTTTCTGACAATAGGGTCGTCAACATCTGCTGGATTCTGGCGCGGTGAGGTGAATCGACCGCTTCGGCCAATCGCTTCCACAAAATAGCCTGCCACGCATGGGCTTTTTCCGAAGCGCGCGGCAACGCTTTTTCCCACTCAATAATATAGTCCGGTCGAAATACCAGGTATTGGTCGTACAGATCGGCGATCTTTCGTGAGATCCGGTAGGTATTCACACCATGGGGATCGTCTTGCAGATACCTCCGAATCGAATCAAATGCGCCGCGTGACACCAAATCGGAAAGCATTTGCATGATCCGGAATGTGAGTATTGCCGGATCGAAATATCGCTGATCGGGCAGCGGACCGACAGTACTGGCGTACAATTGCTCAATGAAGGTATTGGGAAAGGGAAAGCATGTGTTTGCGCAGACGCCGTTGCGCTGCGCCAGAGCCATACGTATCCAATCCCGCATGCCTTTGCTTTGCACGACGATCATCTCCGGCTTCAACGGATCGATGGTCGGGTCGACCGGAGGCGCCAGCACGACTTCCGACAATGCATCGGCCAAAGACTCCAGGTGATTCGATGTGATGACATGAAGTTGAGACGTCATTTTAAACTATAATGTCAGATCAATTACTTTTTGCACCAGTTTTTCGATGCCGTTTGCGATCTCTTTGAGACCGGGTCCTATCAAATATGCGGGAGTGCACACGATTTTGTTGATCGGGTCCACATGAATGGTACCGACTTCGCAGACATGGTGTTTTCCGTCCATTGTATGGATGGCGGCAGCAGTGGCTTCATCCGTGCCGATCGTCACCGAGGGCTGGTGCTTTTTCAGCGCCATAACCACCGTCGCAGGAGAGATGCCAATCGCTCCGATAGGCTTTTTTGCCGCATGCACCTGCTGCAGTAATGCCGACACCTGTGGATGGACCTCTCCATGCGGTCCTTTGAGAGCAAACGAGCTCAGGTTTTTTGCTGCGCCGAATCCTCCCGGCAGGATCAAACCGCCAATCTTGCGTGAATCGAGCTCACCGATATCGACTATGTTGCCGCGGGCAATGCGGGCGGACTCCACTAAAACATTTCTGACGTCAGCGGTTTCTTCCTGTGTCAAATGGTTGATCACATGATGCTGTTCCATATTCGGCGCTGCGCAGCGAGCGTCAACGCCGGCACGATCCAGCGCCAGCAGGGTCAGCACGGCCTCATGCATGTCACTGCCGTCCAACGCGCCGCACCCTGAGAGCAAAACACCGATTCGTTTGGCCATGACATCTTCCTCTATACAATGGATTTTTGGCCATTTAGCCCCCTCACCCTGGCCCTCTCCCCCATTTTCAATGAGGGAGAGGGGATGCGCTTTAGGGATTTAGCCCAGAACGTGACGCTCAAGCACAAAACAGGTGAACATCCCCTGAAAAATAATGTCATCCCGCCTTGCCACGGATACCGCGACCCAGTGCTTTTTCCCCTGCACTTCTTCAACCCGCGCTTCTGCAACGATGGTATCACCCAGCACAATCGGCTTGAGGAATTTGACATCTGCTGCACCCAATACAACGTTTGGGTGGTTCACCGCTATCATGGCGGCGTAATCGGCCAGCCCGAAAACAAATCCGCCATGCACCAATCCGGATTCATCTGCCGTCATTTGAGCCGTGGCGACGAATTCTACGCGACTGTAACCCTCCTTGACACGGATGGGACGGCCGCACAGGGTTTGATCGATGGCCTGGTGGGTGATGATTTGCATGAGGCACCTCATTCGTTACATTTATTCACATTTCGGAGTGGTAGAAACTCTGTTCGATCCATGCTATGGAGAAACGTCGTCCTCGACAGCGGCCAAAGCATTATAGCGGGAGCCCACAATCGAAGTCAAACGTCTAACGAACGGAAACGAAGTATGACGATCATCGGACAACGTATTGAATTGTTGCGTCAATCAATGGATTCTGCAGATATCGACACATTGCTGGTCCTGGTGGGTGAAAATCGTTTTTATCTCAGCGGCTTCAGTGCACAGGATCATCAATATGACGAGTCGTCCGGAGCGCTTCTGATAACACAGGATCAATTGATCCTGGCCACCGATTCCCGGTTTGAACTTCAGGCCGGCAGCGAAGCCCCTCAGTATGAGATCGTGATTTATAAAAAGGGGTTGGCCAAAGAGCTTCCCGTTCTGCTCAAGCGTCTCGACACCAGACGGTTGGGATTTGAAGATGCGCGCCTGTCCTGTCATCAATATCGCCAGATCAGGAGTGAACTGGAAAAAGAGGCCCTTTCCGTCGAACTTGTACCGCTTGAGGACTTTGTCGAAACATTCAGGCTTGCCAAATCCCCGGATGAAATCGAACTGACACGCCGGGCATTGGAATTGGCCGAGAAAGTGTTTCGACGAGTCGTCAGAAAATTGACCCCGGGAATGACGGAAAAAGCAGTGGCATGGGAAATGGAGCGCGGCATGCGCGAAGAGGGCGCGGATGACGTCTCCTTTCCGGTGATTGTCGCCGCCGGCCCCAACAGCGCCCTTCCCCATGCCGTTCCCACGGATCGGCCGATCGCTGCCGGCGAACCCATCCTGTTTGACTGGGGTGCCCGCTTGAATGCATATTGTTCGGATACATCGCGCACGGTGATAATCGGACCCGCCGATGAAACATTCAAAAAGGTTCACCAGACGGTTCTCGAAGCACAGCAACGGGCCATTGCCGCCATTGCATCGAACGCCAGCACCAGGAAAGTGGACGCGGCCGCCCGGGAGTATATCCATTCCAGAGGTTTCAAAGGTAAGTTCGGCCATGGCACCGGGCACGGGACGGGACTGGCGGTCCACGAGGGACCGCGTTTAAGCCCGCTGAAGGACACCAAACTCCAGGCCGGTATGATCGTTACCGTCGAGCCCGGCATCTACCTGGAGGGCTGGGGAGGCGTGCGAATCGAACACCAGGTGGTTGTGCGGGAAAATGAGGGGGAGGTGTTGAACCAACTGAGCACCGCCTACCGGATCGATCAAATCTGAGGGCAAATGGCTGACAGACACGCGGATCCCTACCGATGGGTGGATCAATACCTCACTTATCTGAAAATCGAAAAAGGCCTGGCCCCAAAGACGATCAAGGCTTATGCCGGGGACCTGGATCTGTTTCTCGACTATCTGGAGAAACAGTCTGCGGATGATCTGTGCGCCATCGACACACCGACCATATTGAAATATGTCATCGAACTCCGCCAGACAGGACGCAGCGCTCGAACACGCGCCCGGCACCTGGTGGCCATTCGAGGATTTTTCAACTATTTGACAAATTCCAATATTCTGGGTGCCAATCCGGCGAAACGGGTCGATCTGCCCAAAATCGGCTTCAAGCTGCCGGAAGTCATCGATGTCCAACGTGTCGGCAACCTTCTGGCAATACCGGATCGCCAGCGGCCGAAAGGGTTGCGGGATGCGGCCATGCTCGAGCTGCTGTATGCCGCAGGGCTGCGGGTTTCCGAATTGATCCATCTGGAGATGACGGCCGTAAACCTTGAAGCCGGTTTTGTGCGCGTGCTTGGAAAGGGAAATAAAGAGCGGATCGTTCCCATCGGCCGCCATGCGATCGAGCGTATCACCGACTATCGGGAACATGCCAGACCGCTGCTGTTAAAAACCATGGTGAGCCGATATCTTTTTGTGGGCAGAGGCGCCAAGCCCATGACGCGCCAGGGATTCTGGAAGCTGTTCCGACGGTATGCCCTGCAGGCAGGATTGCCAAAGCGCGCCACACCGCATAGCTTGCGCCACTCCTTTGCCAGTCACCTGCTCGAGGGCGGTGCGGACCTCAGAGCGGTTCAGGTGATGCTGGGACACGTTGACATCGCGACCACCCAAATCTATACCCACGTCGCACAGAAACGGCTGATTGAAATCCATAAAAAATACCATCCGCGAGGATAATAATGGAACAAAAAGAGAGACACCATTTGTCGAACCCATCCGAAAATTGCGCCTGGAACGGCCTCTGGCTTGGTGATGAGAACGATCTGGAGATTGGCGGGCATGCGTTGGCTTCTGCTGCCTTGCATATCAATCGTCCGCTTTACGTGATCGATTATCAAGGCCGTCCGGCGGTCGCTCATTCCGGCAAAATCATTTGCGGCCATTTGACGTCACGCGAACAGGGATTGCCCCTTCGGGCGTTCGCGCCGCCCCTCGATCCATCCCGGCTTGGGGATGCATCGTTCAAATCCGATCTCGGCCTGAAATACGCCTATGTGGTCGGAGCCATGGCCAACGGAATCACATCGACCCGAATGGTCAGGGCCGCCGGAAGAGCCGGCCTGATCGGCTTTTTCGGCAGCGGCGGTTTATCGCTCGAACAGGTGGGCTCGGCCATAGCCGAACTGAAAAAAGAGCGCGACGATCTTCCAATGGGATTCAATTTAATCCATAGCCCGAATGATCCCCAGCTGGAAATGGCCATTGCGGATCTGTACATTCGACAGGGCATCCGGGTTATCAGTGCATCGGCTTATCTGGGCATGACCCTGCCGCTGGTCTACTACCGGGTCAAGGGCATCCATCGATCGCCTGACGGCTCGATCGTATGCCCCAACCGGGTGATCGCCAAAGTCTCCCGCATCGAAGTGGCCACGAAGTTTTTCTCGCCTCCGCCCCGGAAGCTGCTGACCCAACTTATCGAAATGAACAGAATCACAGAAGAGGAGGCCGAACTCGCACAAGAGATCCCCATGGCACAGGATATGACCGCCGAAGCCGACTCGGGGGGCCACACGGACAACCGCCCCGCCCTCTCGCTGCTGCCTACGTTTATGTCGTTGCGGGACGCTTGCATGAAACAATACGAATACGCCGCCCCGCTGCGCATCGGTTTGGCCGGCGGCATCGCCACACCTCAGGCCATTGCGGCCGCATTTGCCATGGGTGCGGCCTATGTGCTGACCGGCTCGATCAATCAAGCAGCCGTCGAAGCCGACACATCCGATAATGTCCGCAAACTGCTCGAACAGACCCAACAAGCCGATGTCATCATGGCCCCGGCCGCCGACATGTTTGAGCTCGGAGCGAAGGTTCAGGTGTTGAAGCGAGGAACGATGTTCGCCATGCGGGCCGCGAAGCTTTATGAGCTTTACCGAACATATGATCGCTACGAATCGATCCCCGCGGCGGTTCGCAGCATGGTCGAGCGCGATATCCTGCGCACCGGTTTTGAAGAGGCCTGGTCGCAGACATCGGCCTATTTTCAAACACGCGATAAAAGCCAGATTGAGCGGGCCAATCGGGACCCCAAACATAAAATGGCGCTGGTGTTCCGCTCGTACCTCGGTCTGGCATCGCTCTGGGCCAAACATGGTGAGACAGATCGCCAGATCGACTATCAGATCTGGTGCGGTCCGGCCATGGGCGCATTCAATGCCTGGGCCAGGAACTCCTGCCTTGAAAAAGTCGATTCCCGATACGTCGCCGACATGGCAATGAACCTGTTGTATGGTGCTGCAGGCTTGATGCGCTGCCAATGGCTGCGCAGCCAAGGTGTCCGAATGGAGGGTGCTTCGGATCTGTTCCGGCCGCAGCCCGGAGAGACCCTTGCCGCGTATTTAGCGTGAGGGGTTCAAGCGGTTCAAAAAGTTCCGATAGAGCGCGCTGATGCAGATGATACGGGCATCCAGAAAACCGCTTGTCGATAGAAATTCAGACAGCGCTCCGGACGCGTGCGCCATCGTCTGCGCCGTGCCTGCTTCAGGTGATTCGATATAGGCGAAACGTCCATCCGCATTTCGGTGAATCAGCACCCAGAAGAGCATATGATCATCTGCGGGGCTGCTGGTGTGCAGTACGTGGTAGCCTCGTTGTTTTAAGGATGGTCCCAAGTCGGACAATATCTGCCTGGCCTGTGGAATGCTGAAACTCATGGATCCGACAAGGTAGCCGGCAAGATAGACATGAAACGCATCTTTGATATTAAAATTGCGGGCATAACCGGATTGTTGACCACTCAAGGGATCCGGTGGAAGAAACTCCCTGGTCCAACGCTTCCACTTGGCCAGTTTGATGCCCAATCTGTCCGATATGTGCCTGCTTTTATAATATATCATAAATATCCGGATTTATTTGGTTGATATATCAATATATCAAGTACGAATCGTCGGTGTCAACCCTTGCAAATCGTACGATCATGTTTTATGTAAAGGCTTTGGAGAAAATCACGATCAGTACGTTATGATCTTTTTTGAGAAAATGACGACACCAACGTTTGGCCCATAAAAATATGAAACCTACAGTCCCCGACAACGCACCGGTGGCTATCATCGGAATCGGCTGCATCTTTGCCGACTCTCCGGACCTGAAATCGTTCTTCAGGCTTTTTGCACAGGGAATCAGCGGCATATCCGACCCTCCGCCGACTCACAGCTATCTTCGCGACTACCTGGATCCGGATCCCAAAAAGCCGGATCATATCTACTGCAATCGCGGAGGATATCTGCCTCCCATCGACTTTGATCCCATGGAATTCGGTATTCCGCCAAATTCGCTTGAAGCAACCGATACATCGCAATTGCTGGGTCTTGTGACCGCCAAACGCGCCATTGAAGATGCCGGATATGGTGAAAACGGGAAGCCGTTTGATCGTGACCGGGCCTCCGTCATTCTAGGTGTCACCGGTACCCAGGAACTCGTTATTCCTTTGGGATCGCGGCTGGGACATCCG
The DNA here is from genome assembly GCA_050291625.1 of Desulfobacteraceae bacterium. Lineage (GTDB taxonomy): Bacteria > Desulfobacterota > Desulfobacteria > Desulfobacterales > Desulfosarcinaceae > JARRKU01. Next base: position 3,041 of record JBNKKC010000116.1, on the reverse strand, counting down.
CTGTGGCGGCGCGCACTTGATCAAGCCGGAGTGCCAAAGCATCAAGCGGATGAGGTCATCGAACGCATCGGCGCCGGCTATGTCGCCTGGCAGGAAAATTCATTCCCGGGCCTGCTGGGCAATGTCGTTGCTGGGCGTATTGCCAATCGTCTCGATTTCGGCGGCACGAATTGTGTGGTGGACGCCGCCTGCGCCAGTTCGATGGGCGCCATCCACATGGCCCTGCTCGAACTGAATTCGAAGCGCAGCGACATGGTTATCACCGGCGGAGTGGACACCATCAATGACGCCTTCATGCACATGTGCTTTGCTAAAACCCACCTGCTCTCCCCCAGCGGCGACATTCGTCCTTTTTCAAAGAATGCCGATGGGACCGTGCTTGGAGAGGGTGTGGGCCTGGTGGTACTCAAACGACTTGCGGATGCGGAACGAGACGGTGACAGAATTTATGCCGTGATCAAAGGCATTGGGTCCGCAAGCGATGGAAAGGCGCAAAGCATCTATGCTCCACGGAAAGAGGGTCAAGTCAAGGCCCTCGAGAGAGCCTATGCCTGCGCACAGATCGATCCGTCCACCGTTACCCTGATAGAAGCGCACGGCACAGGGACCCATGTTGGCGATCAGGTTGAGTTCAAAGCCCTGTGTGAGGTCTTCGGAGCCGCATCACCCAACGGCAACAAATGCGCCATTGGATCGGTCAAATCCAACATCGGCCATACCAAAGCCGCCGCAGGCACAGCCGGACTGATCAAATCGGCCCTCGCCATCTACCACAAAGTGTTGCCGCCAACGCTGAAGGCAGACCTGATCAATCCAACGCTTGGTATCGATCACAGTCCATTCTACCTGAATCAACATTTGCGGCCCTGGATTTCAAAGGAGGGGCATCTGCGCAAGGCCGGGGTGAGTTCGTTCGGATTCGGAGGAAGTAATTTTCACGCGGTGCTGGAGGAGCACTCACCTCAAAAACAAGAAATTTCGTGGGACGGCTCCATTGAGATTGCGGCATTTTCCGCAGAGACCAAAGAGGAACTGACCGGCAGGATAGAACAGTGGATGCAGCAGGTTGGAGAATCCCCCACCCGTCACACCATCGGCAAGATGGCTCTTCAGAGTCGGTTCGCCTTTCAATCAGAGGCCGATCAAAGGCTGATCATGGTGCTGCGCCTGACTGCCGATAATCGATCGGCCAGCCAAACCTGCAGCCATGCGCTGGCATTTCTGAATGGAACGTCACCGTCGTCCCGGCAGGATATCTATTATGGCAGCGGTCCCAGGCCGGGCCGTGTGGCTTTTCTGTTTCCCGGCCAGGGAAGCCAGTATATCAACATGGGCCGTGACCTGATCTGCGCATTCCCCGACAGTTTGACGTCGTTTCAAGAGGCTGCCGGGCATCTGGAAGCGGAAAAAACGCTCGACGATTACGTCTTCCCAAGAACCATTACAGATCTCAAGACTCAGGAAAATCAGTTGCGGGAGACGCACATCGCCCAGCCGGCTATCGGTGCCGTGTGTGTATCAATGCTCAATGCGCTGACGCATTTCGGCATTGCACCGCATGCCGCCTGCGGCCACAGCTACGGTGAGCTGGTCGCGCTGTTTGCCGCCGGCTGGATCAGTCAGGCGGATCTCTGGCGGCTTTCGTCGGCCCGCGGCCGACTGATGGCCGAGGCCGGAACAGCCGAATCCGACCCCGGCGCCATGTTGGCGGTGAAAGGCCCGTTGAGCGAGATCGAGGAGATGGTCCGGACCCTGGATCTCCCCCTGGTGCTGGCCAACCGCAACAGCCCGCAGCAGGGTGTTCTGTCGGGTTGCGCGACCGCTATCGAAACGGCCGCCGAAACCTGCAGGTCAAGGGGCTGGTCCGCCGTCAGACTGCCTGTGGCGGCAGCCTTTCACAGCGCTCTGGTCTCCCGGGCCCAGGCGCCTTTTTCCAGGCAGGTGGACCCAATCCACATATCGCCCACCGACATCGATGTCATGAGCAACAGCCACGGTGGCGCCTACCCGCGCAATATTGAGGCGATCAAAGAGACCATCGGAAAACAGCTGACCCGGCCGGTGAACTTTGTTCAAAACATCGAATCGCTCTATGAGAGCGGTGTTCGTACATTCATTGAAATCGGTCCCAGACAGACATTGACCCATCTGGTTTCAGCCATTCTATCCGGCAGGAATTTTCATGCGGTCGCACTCGACCGTTCTTCCGGCCGATCATCAGGTCTGTACGATCTGGCCGGTGTCCTGGCTCAACTGGCGACCCTGGGATACGATGTCCGTCTTAAGCGTTGGGAAAAATCAAAAGCCCCCCTTAGGAGGGCGCGCATGATGATTCCGTTGTCCGGCGCCAACTACCGTCCGTCAAAAACCGAATCCGTCAACAACCAACAACCATCCGATGGCGAGCAGAACCGATCGGCCGCTGGTTACGCCACGCCACCCCGGCCTGTCGCATCTTATCCTGCCTCACCGAAGGGGTCGGGAGAAAACACAACGCCGGAGCGGCAAACGGAACCAGCCGGAAGAGGAGCAATGACCCCGGATAATACACAATCGATCCAGAACGCCCTTTTGGCGGCAAAAAAAGGGCTTGAATCCCTGCAGGCACTCCAGTCCCAAACCACGAAGGCCCACCAGAAATATCTGGATACCCAGGCCGAAGCCAGCCGGGTCCTGAAGCAGATGATTCAAAGCACGCAGCAATTGGCCTCGGCAGCTCTGAACGGCAATGCGGCTGCAGCAGCGACCTATGAATCGGCAGCCTCGGGGGCGTCAAGCATCCATGCGGCGATCCCGCCGCTGGACGATATGCCGCAGAAAACCATCGAACCCGGAACATCCGGCGCAACACTTGAGCCGACCACCGGGGCCGCGCCTGAGACGCCCGGCGCTCAAGTGACCCAATCCTGTTCCGGGACTTGTCCACAACAAGGGTCCGATCTGGCCCAGACCCTTTTAAGCATCGTCAGCGAGCTGACCGGTTATCCGGAGCAGATGCTCGGTCTGGACATGGACATCGAGTCGGATCTGGGGATCGACTC
>JBNKKC010000115.1:0-4725 GCA_050291625.1 Desulfobacteraceae bacterium | reverse complement strand
TGAAGATAACCGGTCAACAGGTTTTTCCGCTCGCCGGCCGGCGCCGTTTCCAACTGCTGCAACACGTCGGTTTGTTTCGTGGGAATCGACGAACTGGCGCCCTCTTGTGCATGCGCCTCCATCCGTTCCAGGAACAAACGCTTTTTGCGCGCTTCATACAGGCCTTTGAACACAGCCCAGTCGACATCGGCCACGGTTGTCTGGGCCACGGCTGCGCCAAGCAGACAGTTTAGGGCGCCGACCCCGTGTTCGGGCGACAAGGGCGACAGCCCCATGCGGGCCAGCCACAGTTGCGCTTTGGTTGTCGCCATGCCTCCGCCGGACCAAGGTCCCCAGTTGATGCTCAAGCCCGGCAATCCCTGCGCACGGCGAAAACGGACCAGCATATCCAAGAAAATGTTGGCCGCCCCGTAATGGGCCTGGCCTGCGGAGCCCCACACGGCCGCGACCGAAGAAAAACAAACGAAAAAGTCAAGCGACATTTCCCGGGTCAGATTATGCAGCACCCGGCCTCCCGCAACCTTGGGTCGAAGCACAGGCAGCAACGCGTCGAGCGACATTTCCTTAAGAGGCTGATAGCCTGGAACACCGGCGGCATGAATAACACCACGCAGCGCAAAACCCGAGGCCGCAATCCTTTCAAAGACCCGGGCCATTTGCCCTTCATCACCGACATCGGCCTGTTCAACCTGAACCCGGGCGCCGGCCTGCTCCAGTCGATCGATAATTTCCCGTGCCGCGTCCGAGGCTTTGCACCGGCCGAGTAGAACCAGGCGCCCTCCTCCCTTTTCCACTAGCCATTGCGCGGTTTTAAGCCCGAGCGCGCCCAATCCCCCGGTGATCAGGTAGGTGCCGTCCGAACGCAGTGCAAGTTCCCGCATCGGGGCGAGTGTGCCGCGCACAAGGCGGGCGACATGGCGCCCGGCCCCGCGGAAGGCGATCTGCTCTTCTCCCTGTGGGTCCAGGATCTCGTCCGCCAACCGCGCCGCTTCATCCGGCTGCGCCCGCGAAGACAAGTCCACCATGCCTCCCCACAGATCGGGATGCTCCAGGCAAATCACGTTGCCCAGCCCCCAAAGCGGCGACTGGGGCACGGCAAGGCTCGCGTCGACCTTTCCGGCCGGCACCGCGTTCCTTGTCACCAGCCACAGTCGCAGCATAGGCGAAGCGCTGGATTTTACCAGCGCCTGCACCGTATGCAGCATGCTGCCGCATCCGCTCACCTGCACCCTGTCCAGATCGCAAGCCGTCAATTCTTCCATGCCGGGAGCATCCAGGCTCCACAGGTGAACCACCCGCACAAGGGGCAGGGCGCACTGTTCTTTTATCTCTTCAATCAATTGCCGGAAGTCGGTAGCGCTTGCCGGGTTGACCACGCGCATACCGTTTTTTCCGTGGCCGTACTCCTGGCCGGAACGAACCAGAACACAGTCATGGCCTTGTTCTTTCGCTAGCGCCGCCAGGCGTTGCCCCACGCCGCCGCGGTCGGCAAAGATCAGCCAAGTACCGGCCGGCCGCCCTGCTTTGTGCGCTTGGCGCGGCATGGCCGGCCACTGTACCTCATAGAGCCAATCGCCGAGGCTATGTTCGAACTGCTCCTGTTTGCACTGACCGGCCAGCGCTTCCAGTACTTCGGGTAAAAACTTTTGTGTTTCTGCCGAAATCCGCTTTGTTTCAACCAGCATCCGGGTCAACGGCTCTATATCGCCCTTGCGCAGATGACCCAAAAGCGGGGTCAGACCCGTCTTATTTTCAGACGGAGACATCTGCTTTTTCCGAGCCTTTCCATCCGTGTCGATCCAATAGTGTTGGCGCTGGAAAGGGTAAGTTGGCAGCGCGACCTTGCGCCGGGGATACTCGCGATCAAAACCGTGCCAGTCCACGGACAGCCCGCGCGCATAAAGTTCTGCCAAACTCGAAAGTAATTGAGACCAGTTTGAGCGCTGCCCCCGAAGACTGGGAACCAGCAGCGCTTGGCGCGAGGACAGGCTCTGATGCGCCATCTGAATCAGGGCCGGCTTGGGGCCGATTTCCACAAACACCTGACAGCCCAGCTGTTCAAGCGCCTTGACCCCGTCCGCAAATCTTACCGGTTGCTGAATATGGCGCACCCAATACCCGGGCGTAGCGATCTCTTCTTTGACAAACCCTCCCGTGACATTGGATACAATCCTCAGTCGCGGTGGTGAATACGCAACCTGCCGGGCTATTTTTTCAAATTCGGCCGCCATCGGCTCCATGAACGGCGTATGAAAGGCGTGCGCCACCTTCAGCGCCTTGCTGGCAATGCCTTCGCCGGTTAATTGCGCCACGGCTTTTTCCACCGCACGGCCCTTTCCGGAGATCACCACATTACCCGGGGCGTTGAACGCGGATATGAACACCTCCCGCACATCAGACTCGATGGCTGCCGCAACACGGGCCTGATCGGCAAACACCGCCACCATCAGGCCGTCGGGCGGCAATGCCTGCATCAGCCGCGCTCGTGCGGCCACCAGCTTAAGCCCGTCTTCAAGGCTGAAGACCCCGGCAGCATAAGCCGCGGCATATTCGCCCACACTATGGCCCATGACTGCGGACGGCTCTATTGCCCAGGACTTCCACAGCTCAAAAAGCGCACATTCCAGGGAAAAAAGGGCCGGCTGAGCATGGATCGTGTCTTCGATCGCAGATTGCTTCTTTTTTTCGGGGTACAGCACTTCTATCAAGGAGATTTCCAGATAGGACTTTAAAATAGCGTTACAGCGTTCCAGTGTCTGCCGGAAAACAGGCTGGGTCTCGTAAAGCTGGCGGCCCATGGCCGCGTACTGGCTCCCCTGGCCGGTGAACAAAAAGGCGGTCTTTACTTGCTCTGTTGCCACCTTGCAACCGATGGCGGCACCGGCCGGAACGTCTCCCGATACAACCGCGCCCAGCCGCGCGCGCAGCTGTTCACCAGATCCGGCCGCAACCGCCAGACGGTGAGAAAAATGCGACCGCCCCGTGTTGGCCGTATAACAGACATCGCTCAACACAGCCTCGGGATGGGCCGCCAGAAAGCGTTCATAGCGCCTGGCCGATTCCTTGAGCGCGCCTTCGGTCTTTGCCGAAAGCGTCAGCAAATGCTCCGGCCGTTCCACGGCAGCCTCGACAGGATCAGGCTCCGGGGCTTCTTCCACGATGACATGGGCATTGGTGCCGCTGAATCCAAAGGAACTTACGCCTGCAATGCGCTTTTCGGCTTTTGGCCAATCCATCGGTTCAACCGGCACTACAATCGGCAACTCACCCCAGGCAATGCCGGGGTTGGGCTGGCTAAAATGCAGATGTGGCACAATTTCTTTATGCTTAAGGCAAAGCACTGTCTTGATCAGTGACGCGATACCGGCCGCGGATTCCAAATGGCCGATGTTCGTCTTCACGGAGCTGATGACCACTGGCTGTTTTTTTGATCTTCCCTGGCAAAAGACAGCGCCGAGCGCCGCAACCTCGATTGGATCGCCCAAAGAGGTTCCGGTGCCGTGAGTCTCAATGCAACTGACCTTGCCGGGATCAATTCGGGCACTGGCCAACGCAGTTCGAATCAATTCTTGCTGGGCTGAACTGTTTGGAACCGTAAAACCGCTGCTCAAACCGTCCTGGTTTACCGCGGAGCCGCGTATGACCGCATAAATCCGATCCTTGTCCGCCACCGCATCAGATAACCGCTTGAGCACCACAATCCCGCATCCCTCACCTCTTACATACCCGTTTGCCGAGGCGTCAAAGGTCTTACAGCGGCCATCGGGCGACAGCATGCGAGCCCTGGACAAGGCAACAGTAGGTTCCGGTGACAAAATCAAATTGACGCCACCTGCCAGGGCCTGTCGGCACTCGCCCATACGCAGGCTCTGGCAGGCCATGTGAACCGCGACCAGTGAGGATGAGCAGGCTGTGTCTATCGCCATGCTCGGGCCCTGAAAACCGAGGATGTAAGACAATCTGCCGGCGGCGGCGCTATGGGCATTTCCGGTGCCGAAATAAGCGCTGATCTCCGTAAGATCTTCGGAGTTTAGAAGATAGGCATAATCATTGGTGGTGATGCCCACAAACACGCCGGTTCGGCTTCCGGTCAACCGGTCATGAAATTGCCCTGCGTTTTCCAAGGCTTCCCAACTCACCTCCAGCAGCAATCGATGCTGGGGATCCATGTGCGTGGCTTCCTTTGGCGAAATGCCAAAAAAACTGGGATCGAACCGATCCACTTGATCCAGGAAAGCACCCTGGCGGCTTGATATCTTTCCCGGAGCATCGGGGTCAGGGTCGTAAAACGCATCGACATCCCACCGGCTGGAAGGAATTTCTTTGATCGCGTCATAGCCGGCGCGCAATTGCCGCCAGAATGTTTCCGGTGTGTCTGCTCCTGGAAAACGGCAACCCATGCCGATAATTGCAATCGGTTCCGTTTTTGATCTCTCAAGGATCTCAATTTTGGAGATTGCGTTTTTCAGAGTTAGAAGCAGGCGTCGAGAAGACAACTCCGGCACATCTTCACTTCCAATTTCAAACATATCATTGTCACCCTTTTATTTAAGATCGCGGAGTAAAATGTTTTCGGTCAGCCATTAACCCCAATGTTGCAAAAGTCGGAGGGCTTCAGAGCCAAGGCGACAAGGGCGCCGCCGTAGTAGATCTACTGCAAGCCCTTGGCAACGCCGGATCTGGAGTCCTCCGGCTTTCCCGCAGGGGAAAAAAGATGGCCTGAAA
>JBNKKC010000114.1:0-6439 GCA_050291625.1 Desulfobacteraceae bacterium | reverse complement strand
GTTGATTCCTCATAAATTGCTTCAATGCGGCTTAGATTCAATATTCATACGGGTTTCCCAATTATAAGCCATCTTTTTTATGCAACTTGGGGGTATAGGCTTTAAGATAATTAATTTGGCAAGGATAGAGGCAGTAAGCTGTATTGTAATACCGCGACAACCGATAACGCAGTCCAAATTAATTATCTTAAAGCCTATAGAAGCATTATGGGTTTTGAGCGAGGTGCCGACGGCCTTCCGATTCGATGAATTGACGATCCATCGACCGATTTTGACTGACCCAAAATGGTACACTGACCTGTTTTGGCACGGCCCCTTAAAGCCCATAGGTCTTTATCTTGCGCATCAAAGTCGAGCGCGAGATACCCAACGCATTGGCGGTCCGGGTATGATTGTCGTCAAGATATTTCAGGGTCATGGCGATGTGGCGTTTTTCAACGGTTTCCAGCGTTTCGATCTTCAGTTGTCCTGCCGGAGACAACGCTTTGGCAGGTTCCATGGTGATCTGGCCGACCAGACGCATAGGCTCGATCGTCGGTCCCTTGTGAACCAAAATGGCTCTTTCAATGATGTTGCGCAATTCGCGGACGTTGCCCGGCCAGGAATAACGCTGCATCGCCCCGATCTGATCTTCGGCCAACACAATATGTTGATCGGGTGCAATTTGAGAAATAAAATAGCGGCTCAACTCGGCAAAGTCAGCGATCCTCTGGCGCAGGGGTGGGACATGGATGTGCACGACACTGAGCCGATAGAATAAATCCTCTCTGAATTCACGCTTTTTCACGGCCGAAGCCATGTCGGTGTTTGTGGCGGCGATGATGCGCACATTCACAGGCTTGAGGGATTGTCCGCCCAGGCGTCGGATTTTTTTGTCATCCAGAACACCCAATAATTTGGCCTGCAGGTGAAGGGGCAATTCGCCGATTTCATCCAGAAAGAGGGTCCCTTCTTCGGCCATCTCGAAAAGCCCCTTGGCTGCCCTATCCGCCCCGGTAAAAGCGCCCTTTTCATATCCGAAGAGTTCGGCCTCCATTAGTGATTCCGGAATTGCGGCGCAATTGACCGCAATATACGGCCCTTTGGAGTTGACGCCGCTGTAGTGAATAAACTTGGCCACCAGGGTTTTGCCGGTCCCGGTTTCACCGGTGATCAGCACCGACATCCGGTTGGCGGAAGCCAATTCCACTATTTGATGTACCTCCCGCAAGCCGCCGGCAGCGCCGATGAGCACGGTGCGCTCACAGTCGCGTTTGTGTTCAAAGTGCCGCACCTGGGCCATGCGTTCAAGGTCGATGTCCCGCATGGCCTTTTTTACTGTCAATAGAAGTTCTTCCATTTCAAAGGGCTTGGACAGATAATCATAAGCGCCCATCTTGATAGCCTGAACCGCATTCTGGAAACTGGGATAAGCGGTAATAAAAATGATATGGGTGTTGTCGTGGCAATCCAGAATGGGTGCGCAAAAATCGATGCCGTTGGTATCGGGCAACTTCTGATCCAGCAGAACCACATCCACAGGCGCAGCGGCACACAGCTGCAGACCCCGGGCACCGGTATGGGCAGCCAATACTTCGATATGGGATTCTTCCAATGCGTATCGAACCGCATCACAGAAAAAGCGGTCATCGTCGATGACCAGCAATTTGCGTTTATGGGTTGTCGTGGTCAATGGGACATGCCTCCGGCAGCATCATCGTCACCGTGGTTCCTTCCAGATGCTTGGATTCGATGCGTATGGTGCTGTTCATTTTGGAAAGCATTTTTTTGACAATCATCAAGCCCAGTCCTGTGCCCTGGGGTTTGGATGTATAAAAAGGCCGAAAGAGGTTTTTATGCTCATCCGATGTCATGCCGCAGCCGTTGTCCCTGACCCGCACCCGCACAAAACCAGAAATGTTATCCATGCAAATATCGATCATGGGCCGCTCCGATTGTGCCAAAGCATCGGCCGCATTGGTAACCACATTCAACATGACCTGATGAAAGGCCCGCTGGTCGGTGGAAGCAAAAACATCTTCCGAAGACACATCAAGGCAGATATGAATCCGCTTCCGGGAGAAGTCCTTCTCGATCAATGCTGTAAAATTCTGAAGGAAAAAGGCGATATTGACGCTTTCCATTTGCGGGGTCTCAAACATACTGAAATTTTTCAAAGCCTTGAGCAGATACTCCACGCGTGACAACTCCCCAAGAGATCGGCCGACGAACTCCCGAATGGTTTTCCGGGGGTAACGGTCCAGGTTCTTGTCCAGAACGGACAACGCCATTTTTACCGAATTGAGAGGATTGCCGATCTCATGCCGGATACCCGAGAAAATGTATCCCAGATTATCCATCAAATTGACCGCTTCGGCTATGGTCTCAAGCCTTTTTTTCTCTTTGATATCTATACAATATTGAATAACCTGCTTAATTTCGCCGGCATCGCCGAACAATGGAAAGGCATGCACTTCAAATTCGCTCTCTTTGCCGCTGTCATCGAGATGATTGTGCTCCATATGAACGGGGCAACGGGTCTGGGCGACCTCTTCCAAAGTACAGCGATGCCCCAACTGGCTGCAGGGCCTGTCAAACCCATGGTTAAGCTCATAACAGGTCACACCTTGATCGGAATGGTTTTTCCTGGCGGCCGCGTTGGCAATCTTGACACTGTAATCGTGAGCATCGATCACCATAAAAGGATGAGCCAATGATTCAATCACATTGGTCAAAAACGTACTCTGCTCCTGGTAGCGCTGATAGGTTTGAATCAGTTTTTCTGTGCGCGCAGCCACCAGGTGCTCCAGATCGCGCTGGTATTTGCGTTTTTCCAGATCGATCTTTTTCTGATCAGCTTTGAGGGTCCTAAAAGCCACCGCGCGTTCCACGGCTTTCGATAGGACATCCAGATTGATTGGCTTTACAAGGTACTCGTAGGCATTCAAACGCACTGCAGCAGCGGCTGTCTTGATGGTCGGCCGACCAGTTACAAGGATGACCGGCGTGTCCGGATTTTGCATCTGGCTGCTTTCCAAAATCGCCAAGCCGTCTTCCTGATCCAGACATATATCGGAAATGATTACATCAAAAGGGTGTGTATCCAGTAAATCTTCAGCCTCCTGGATAGTTCTGGCCATTCTGACCAAATACCCTCGCTCGGAAAGCACCCTTTCATATAACCGGCCAACAGCTGGATCGTCTTCTACAACGAGAATCTTTGCGTTGATAGCCATCGAATTCGAAGCTGTTTGTGCCATGCATACATATCCTTTGCGGCGGGCTCCAGTATGACAATCCTGTTTTTCAATATATTATAACAGAAAAATGTAACTTCTCAATAAGTTCTGGTAACAAGCGCACCCGCTTGCTGCAGTTGCTCCATTTTCAAGGGTGACATGACAATGATAGTATTGATACAGAATAAAGAGGATCGGGTCAATTTCAGGCCATCTTTTTTCCCCTGCGGCAAAGCCGGAGGACGCAAGATCCGGCGTTGCCAAGGGCTTGCAGTAGATCTACTGCGGCGGCGCCCTTGTCGCCTTGGCTCTGAAGCCCTCCGACTTTTGCAACATTGGGGTTAACTTCTCGCATTAAGCGAGTAGAATAGATGGCGGCTGCATGTCAACGTCCAATGCCCTAAGAATTAACCGATCTTCTTCAGTCTTCTTTTGCCGGTATGCCTGAAAGCTGGATTGTCGAGCCGGATGCGTTCACCCGTCCATGGATAGGCTTTGATTATTTCATGGCGCTGTGTCTTGATAAGGTCGACGGCCTGGGGCATCATGGCGCGGGTCAAAACCCCAAGGATGCGTGTTGATTTGGGATCGAGTTTGTTTTGCCATGACAGGGGCGGAATTTTGAAGATATAGCCCAGGTCTTGCATAAACCGGATGCGGGGGGCGCCTTCGTACATCGGACTCAAAAGGGATTGAATCTTGTTGTCCAGTGCGATCTTCAAAAAATAATATCGCAACAGTTGATTCAGGCCGATGCCCCGATAATCCCAATGGGTGGCGGCACTGTTGAAGACCATGGCAGGAAAATTCGTATCCATCGACACAACGCACTGAACACAGCTTTCGGCTTCGGCTGCACTGTTGACCACAACCGCCCGCATGGTGGCCACTGCGCAAGGCCCATCCCAGGCGGACAAAACGATAGCGGTGTCGTCGCAATGGTTCCAGAGCAGCTTTTCGGGTTTAATCAATGTGAACTGGGCGGAGCGTTGAAATTCCCTGACACGCAGGGCATCGATCTGGACATGATTCTGGCGGCTGGCTAGTCGGATATTTTTCATTGCATATTCTCCGGAGGCGAGTCCTTGTCAATATTTTTCGGCGTGCGTATTTGATTCGCGCCTGCCGATACACGGATGAGGGGCGCAAGGATTTTCGAAGCGCAGAGATTGGGGTGGTCGTTTGCCGGAGTCGGGCAGGGGTGGCATTTCGTTTGCCTGGATGGCCTGGGGTCGATTTGCGCCATGCCAGGGCTATGTTGACGAGGAGAATCAATCCTGCTCCGAACCAGCCCCTTGAATCCAGAAAGGGGTCTGCGGCGATGAAAGGTCCCATTGTGGCTGCAAGCAGAATCCGCGACGATGAAATGATGCCGCCCTCTACCGCGGTCACATAGCGATAGCCGAATGTGATGCAGTATTGCCCCAATATAGCGAAACCGCTGCTCAATGCCAAAAAATACAATTCAGTGCGACCCGGCCAATCAATGACCTGTGAAAAGGCAGCATAGGTAAGGATCGATCCGATACCGAACAGATAGAACAGAATGGTTTCGGTGTCATGGTATCGGCGGCTCAAATTAAGAAAGATCATTGCAAAAGAAGCACTTACACCGGAGGCCAGGCCCCACAGATGCAACCATCCAAATTGCAGCGACCCCCGGGCCAGTATCAAATAGATACCTGCAAAAGCCACCACGGCACCGATGGTCGTTGTCAAATCTCGCTGCTTTTTTAGTAAGATCCAGGATAGCAAGGCCACGAAGATCGGATACGTCATATTGAGAATGTTGGCATGGGCCAGGGTTGTTTTGGTAACGGCCGTATAAAAGCAATAGACGGCCGCACCATTGGCAAGGGCCCTTCCGATGAGCAGATCGTAGCGCTTGGGCTTGGGCCGGCGCCCCCTGAACAGCATCGATCCGCACACGATGGCAAACCCCAGGAAAAAGCGAACAAAGACAAAAAAAGCCGGAGCTATGCAAACGTGGTTATTGGCCACGCGGATGACCACCGTGGAGAAGTAGTAGCATGCGGCGGCGGCAAAGACCAAAACATAACCGGCCAGTTGTTTTGCGTTAGGGTTCGGCATTTTCGCAGTTAGCCCGTTGATTGTTTATGCTGCTGACCGGCAATCCAGCACGTCACGAACGGCGGCGGACAAATTATGCTTGGTTAAGGGCTTGTACAACAAAGCGCGCACGCCGATTCTTGAGGCTGTCTCTTCGTTGATGCTGTCACTATAGCCGGTACATAAAAGAATGGGCAGGTCGGGACGAATTTTCAGCATTTCGCGGGCTAGGTCATAGCCGGCCATCTGTGGCATGGTGACGTCGGAAATAACCAGATCAAATCGTTCCGGGGCATGGCGGAATAGCTCCAGGGCCTCTACCGGGCAGTTGTGCGCCGTAACATGATATCCCAGCTTGGACAGCATTTGAGATAGCATGCGGGTGATGATCAATTCATCATCAACTAAAAGGACCTGTTCCCGGCCACTGGCAATGGACTCAATATGTTCATTGTTCACCACCTCCTTTTTTTCCAGAGCCGGCAAATAAATATTGAACGTTGTTCCCTGGCCGAGGACACTGTCCACACCAATGGCGCCGCCCAAACTGTGGACGATGCCTTGAACCACTGAAAGCCCCATTCCGGTGCCGTCCCCCTGGGGTTTGGTTGTATAATAGGGATCGAAGATACGTTCCATGGTTTCAGCCGACATCCCGAGACCGGTGTCCTGGACCCTGAGCCGTGTATAGGCGCATTGTTTCGGTTTCGCCTCAAAATCCGTATTGTCCGGCGCATGATCGATTCTATCAAGTTCGATGGTCAGCACGCCGCCGGTTTCACGCATGGCATAGCCGGCATTGGTGCAAAGATTGACGATGATCTGATGTATTTGCGTCGGATCGGCAAGGACTGTCTGATCGCTGTGCCACTCGGTGCGGATATCGATGGATGCCGGCAGGGTGGCACGCACAAGTTTGAGATTCTCCTTCAGAATGGGCGTCAAATTCAGGGGATGATTTTCAACGTCGCTTTGCCGGGCAAAGGTCAATATCTGTCGCACCAGATCAGCCGCCCGCTGGGCGCAGGTGATGGCTTCCTTAAGGTTGCTTGACTGGATGGTGTCCGCGATGGCATCTTCAAGGGCCAATTCACAATAACCAATGATAGCGAAAAGCATGTTATTAAAGTCATGGGCAATCCCTCCGGCCA
>JBNKKC010000113.1:0-59290 GCA_050291625.1 Desulfobacteraceae bacterium | reverse complement strand
CTTTGCAGCGGGGTCAAACAGTGCGGGGAGCTGCTCCTTCGCTGCGTCTAAGTGACACTAAAATTCGCTGCTGACATGGTGCAAACCACCCGCTGGTGGCACCTCCTGCAGAGAAGTGACGAAAGCCGAAAGTTGAGTTATTAATTTTTTTGCTTACACCTAAAACCTGATACCTCATGGCTTTCATCCACTTGTGGATGGGCACTAGTTTGGGCGCGACAGGGCCATCAACCGATAAACCGTCAGGCTGGCCAGCCATGCGGCATCTTCCGGTGAAAGGTAGTCTCCGACAGTCGCATCGAACAAAATGTTGGCCTCCGCCGGGAATTCCTCATCCCCCTCCCACAGTATCATTTGTACGGGGGCATACGGCAATACGCCAAAACGATATCCCGCTGCAGTGCCGCTGACTTCTGTTGCCTGCAGTTTGGCAGCGGCCTGCCGAAAGGCCGGCACATTCATGCCAAACACGTTTTTTAACGGATCGATGGCCCGTTTGACAAAAGCGTTCCAGTAAAAGCCGGCCCCCTGGATCTCACGATATGCAATCCATCTTCCGCGCAGCAGGGGACGGCAGCCCTGCAGGTAATGCAGGATCAATACCTGTTCCTGGAGGGGGACTTCGGTTTCAGGCGCCTGTGCGTCTTTGAACTCAAACGTCGGGTGAGCGACGTGGTAATCCCTGCCCAGAAATGGGATGGTTATTCGGTCTGCATGTTCCGCTCTGAATCCGGCGCGCGACGCAATCGCTTCGATCGTCTCTTTGGACAGTTCGCGCGCTGCCAAATCGCGGGCCTGTTGATAATCATCGATACGTGCCATCGGTGGTATCCCTTTCGGTTGTTTTTTAATAGATAACGCCTCCGGCGACGGAAATCAACTCGCCGCCTTGTTCGACAGTGTCCTGATTTGCAGCGGAACTGACAAATTAATTGTTGAATCTTTTTCACAGGGTGGTATGATCGCGGCAACATCTTTGGCAGATGTTACATGTCACAAGGGGAACAATAGACAGATATACGCTCATCTTGCCTGTGGCAAACAGGACGCTCCCCCAGAATCTGGCATCACATCGTTTCTAAAGAACAAATCGAGTACATCCTGAAGTGATCCATGCCGATGGTTGCGCATCGTGTATCGCCATCATCAGTGGTGCAACCTCGATATGGGGGCCGGTGACCCCGGTCCGTTGTTCACGTGCGATTGGTTGTTGTCATTGGAAATTCGCCTGTCATTCGGATTGAACCGCTCACGGCTCGTTCCTGTTGGGATTCTCCGCCGCACCCGGCGGGATCCCTTGATTGTTAATCCATTGAATCGATAGGAGGATATGATGAAAAGAAGTGTTTTGGTGTTGTTTGGTGCAGTCCTTGCCCTAATGTGTCTGATGATTGCGGGACAACCCGCCGTTGCCGGAAGCGATAAGACCGCCGCAGACCCGTCGCTGGGAGAAAAGGCCGGTTCGGTCATTCAAAGCGAAAAGATCAATATCAATACGGCCAACCTGAAAACACTGTCAGCTCTTCCGGGCATCGGCCCTGAGCGGGCAAAGAGGATTATTGATTACCGCAGCAAGAACGGCAGCTTTACGTCCATCGAAGATGTAAAAAATGTCAAAGGGATCGGAGATAAGGTCTATTCTCGAATCTCATCGCAGATCAGTGTGAAATAATCTTGCGGGCTTAGCGTTCCGAAAAACCGGTCGTTCGATGCACCGGCAGGCTGGCATCGCCCTCGCCACCGATCAGTGGAGAGGGCGATTGTGCCAGACATCGGTTGAGTGTTTTGACAGCAAGGCGGCGGCGTCCATCCGCCAACGGGGACCCGTGATCAGGCATCCACCTCTATATTATTCGTTCTTTGGGGATATACCTTTGACTTGTCTGCAAAGTAGGCTTTCGTCAGCTTGATCAGGACCGGGCTGAGAAAAAGCAGGCCCACCAGGTTCGGCCAGGCCATCAGAGCGTTGAAAATATCTGAGATGGTCCACACCGTCGACAACTTGACGGACGCGCCGACCGGCAGCAGAATGCAGTACAACACACGATAGGGTGTCACCATTCTCTGTCCGAACAGGTAGTCGATGCAGCGATCGCCGTAGTAAGACCAGCTGACGGCCGTTGAGAAGGCAAAGAAGATAATGCCGATGGCGACGATATAACCTCCCCAGCCGGGCAGGCCGGCATTGAACGCCTTGGCTGTCAGATCGGCACCGGTTTCGCCTGATGTAAACGCGCCGGTCAGAACGATGACCAGGGCGGTCATGGTACAGATCACTATGGTGTCGATGAACGGCCCAAGCATGGCCACGAGACCCTCGCGGACCGGTTCCTTGGTCTGCGCCGCACCATGGGCGATGGGCGCGCTTCCAAGACCGGCTTCGTTGGAAAAGACGCCGCGGGCCACGCCAAAGCGGATGGCCTGCGCTACCGCTGCTCCGGCAAAACCGCCGGTTGCAGCCGTACCGGTGAATGCATCACTGAAAATCAGTCCCAACGCCTGAGGCACCTGCCCAAGATTGGTGAAGATAACCCACAGTGCGCCGAGGATATAGAAAATGGACATCGCCGGCACGAGTTTGCTGGCCACCTTGCCGATGCGCTTGATTCCCCCGACAATGACAGCAAACACCAGGCCGCCGATGACCAGCCCCGTAGCGATTTTGGGTACTCCGAAATAGGTCAGCACAGGCTCTGCGACCGAATTGGCCTGCACCATGTTTCCGATTCCGAATGAGGCGATGGCGGCAAACAACGCAAAGAGAATACCCAGCCATTTTTGGCCCAGGCCGCGCTCGAGGTAGTACATCGGTCCGGCGCCGACGGTCCCGTCTTCATGTATAATGCGGTAGCGCAGAGATAGAGTGCACTCCGCGTATTTCAAACCCATACCGAAAAAGGCGGTCACCCACATCCAAAAGACGGCACCGGGGCCTCCCAGAGCAATGGCGGTGCCCACACCTGCGATATTGCCGGTGCCGATCGTTGCGGAAAGAGCGGCGGACAGCGCTTGGAAATGGGTCACCTCACCTTCGTCTTCCGGGTTGTCATAGCGACCCGAGATCAGCCCCCAAGCATAGGGAAACCATCGCAATTGGATGACGCGAACCAACAAGGTAATCAGGATTCCGGTGCCAACCAACATGCATATGGTAACAGGGCCCCATACAATCCCACTGACCATATCCAACAAATGTTGCATGATTCCTTCCTTTCTAGGTTATTTGAAACCCCTTATCGTGTTGTGTCCTGCAAATAAGTTCAAAAACGAATGTCACTCCGGTGCAAGCCGGGGCCAGCTGAAAACCCTCTGGATTCCGGCTTTCGCCGGAATGACTTGAAGGAAAAAGGCATTCGAATTGAACAAATAGTTCCAGCCCGACTTCCGGGACACAACACTAGCCAATTGTAATCGATCGAACGTGTGTTTTGCCCTGTCTCCGCAAAAACCTTGCCAGAGTGGAACCGGTGAATGGAGAAACCGTACGTATTGACGCTCTGAATTTTAATCGCTTGAAATCATATCGGAAAAATAATCAGTTGGACTGCATAAAGACCTCCGTTGCATGTCACGTTCAGGAATAGGAGAGGCAAACGGATGTCATGGATGGAAAGATATCGGACCAATTAAATGTGGCTGGTTTACAATATGCTGTAAAATAACAAATAATTTATTGGTAATATAAGTTACCTGGCGGTTCGTTTTTTTTCCATTTGGATGTTATGCTTTTTAATTTTATTTAGCAGGGTCGTATGGGACACGGCCAGGGTCTTGGCGGCCGATCGAATGCTGGATCCTGCCGCAAGGGCGGCGGTGATGCAGGATTTTTCCACCTGAGCCACTGACGCCGACAGTGGCTGCAGCACTTGCGGCGGTGTGCCCGGCACGTCGTGTGTCTGCGTCGCCAGTTCATGGCTCAGGACAATGTGCGACGCATCAATGCGGTTCGACTCGCATAGAATTGCCGCCCGGGATATGACATTTTTCAGTTCCCTTACATTACCCGGCCAGGAATGTTGCCTTAATTTTTGCAGGGCGCCCGGATCAAGGGTTTGGGCGGGTTTTCGCAGACTGAGATTCACCTTGCCGAGAAAATGCGTCGCCAATGCTTCAATATCTTCGGGTCGCTGGCTCAATGGTGGAATTTGAATGGGCAGAACATTGATGCGGTAGTAAAGGTCCTGCCGGAAACGGTTGGCCGCGACCATGGCTTCCAGGTCCTGGTTGGTTGCCGTAATAATCCTGGCGTTGACGGGTATTTCCCGGCTCCCTCCGATTCTGCGGACCCGTTTTTCCTGGATCATCCTCAATATTTTAGCCTGTGGGCCCGGCGGCATTTCACCGATTTCGTCCATGAAAATCGTACCGTCCATGGCGAGCTCAAACAGACCCGGTTTTCCCTCCTTGCGCGCCCCGGTAAAAGCGCCGCCGACATACCCAAACAGTTCGCTTTCCAGTAAAGCTTCAGGCAAGGCAGCGCAATTGACTGGGACAAAAGGGCCCTTGCGTCCGCTCTCGGCATGGATCGCTCTGGCAAACAACTCCTTGCCGGTGCCGCTCTGGCCTCGAATAGATACGATGGAATCGGTCCTGGCTATTTTTTGCGCGAAAGATATTGCCGCCTGAATGGACGGACTGCGTCCATAAACGTCGCTGAAGGAAATGTCGGCCTGTTGGTTCACGGCCTTGGCCAGAGCGGTAACATCCTTCATGTCCTTCATGATTTCGACGGCGCCGGCGACGCGGCCGGCCGAATCGACGATGGGTTTGCCGGTGGCCAGATAGCGAACCCGCCCCTGGCTGGTGATCAGATGACGTTTCTGATTTGTGTATGTTACGGCTTCGAGGCAGTCCAGCAACCGGTTGTCGGGCAAATCGAGAATCGTCATCGGTTTTCCCAACACGGTCTGGTTTCCGCAGTCCAATAATTTCTGGGCAACCCGGTTGATGGTGGTGATGTTGCCGTTGCGGTCGATGGACAAGATACCATCGCTGATGTTGTCCAGAACCACTCGAAAACGATTTTCGCGTTTTTCACGAGGCAATGTTTTAATGAGCCGCACCTGTTGAAGGGTGGCAAGGGGTTTCATGATGGTAATGACGGTGTTGCCGTCCAACCGGTGATTGTCCGATTCCACCTCAAGAAAGATATCCGCCCAAATATGATGTCGTTCCACTTCCATGGCCGTAATGTTGACGCCTTTAGCCGCCAGGGCGGCGGCGACATCGGCGACAATGCCCAGCCGATCGTGAAAACGAAGATGAAGCTTCAAGTTGTCCCTGGATGTCAACGCCAACCCTCCTTATCGCTCCCATCAGCGGTCTACACAACCTCTCCATTGTTCAAATTCAACGGCAAACGGTGCGCACTCGCACAGTTGCCTCCCCAACGCAAACTCTTCCCGGCACCACATCCGTTTTTCCTCGAGCTGTTTTTCAATGCGCTGCTCTATGGACCTGTACCTTGCCAATATCCGCTGGCTGCGCGCAAGCTTCGGTTTTATCATATCGGGTCGGCCTTTCGATGTGACGGTCGCCGCGGCCGCCTCCTGGCCCGTCGTGGAAAAAACGGATGCTGGTAGACCGGCTGCCGGCAAAGCTGGACTCTTTTCTTCTATGACGGCAGCGTTCACTTTTTTTTCGGGATCGACCGCCATTTGATCAGTGCGGTTTGCTGATGCCGGTGCAACAGCGGCGCTCTTTTCTTCTTCAATTCTTTTGTCTTCTTCGTCAACAGCTTCCCTGGCCATTTCTTTCATGGTTTTCGTGATATCTCTACCGTTCTCATAATTGCAGAATTCCGGTGCTTTCGTTCCGGAGCGGAGGCCTGTGCCATGCGGCCGCTCGTCTTTGAAAGGGCCGGCATACAAAATTCGGCGATCCCATGTCATCCAAACTCCAGGTCCTATCGGCCGGCCTTTGTGATACGGTCCCATATAGATTCGTCCATCGGTAGTCAGGAATTCTCCTTCTTCTGTCGTTTCTCCATACTCGAAACGCCCTCGGAAAATGCTGCCGTCGTTCCATGTCAACATGCCATAGCCGTGAGCCTTGCCAAGTGCTGCAGGACCATCGTATCGGGCATCGTACAGGAATTTTACCTGTGCCGTATCGCGTGCGCTCGGATTTGCCGACAGCATGCGGCTGTGTCTAATCCGGGCGATGACGGCATCGTCGACCGGTTCGATGCGAAAAATGCCTTCGCCGTCAACATATTTGTAAACGAAGATGCCGGTGTCTTTGCTCTTGCCGAAGACCAGCCGCGTCATCGTATTTTCCGGAGGGCTGTGAGAGCCGAAAAAATCCTCGGCCGGAAGGTGGACCGAAAACTGGTACTCTCCGGGCCACAGTTCAATTCGATAATAATTATCTGCCGTCAAAGACCCGACCGGATTGCCATCGATATAAAGCTCATGCATTCTACCGAGGCCTTTGTAGCTCGACTCCCTGAAAAAAAAGACAACCAGGGAGTCGGGTCGCAGAACATAATCCACCGGCGTCATGCCGTTTTCGATCGGGCGGTCCTCGTGAACCATCGGAACCAGGCACCCTGTGAAAAGTGCAGTCAGCAATATCGCAATCACACCAACGCCTAAAGTCTTCCCTAACGTCATCGTCAGCCTTAGAGAGAGTTTATCGATTAAAAACGAAAGCTGATATCCTTCCTTATGCTAATTTGCTCTACGGTGCAATATGTCCGGCCCGTTGTCCTGCCACCGAAAGCAGGCTCGCCATCCTCTCCGGCCATTGGGTAAAATAATGCCACTAAGTGGTAACTTGCCGTATCTTAAACAGGTTTTTGGAAGAAAAGGCCGATTTGCAGGCGTGAAAAACGGTCCGGGCAAGGGAAAAAAACGTAACGCTGCGGTGCAAAAATCGTATTCCGCTTTTCATGCAAGAATCGGCAAACGGTGCTTATTTGAAATAAAATAGAAAGTTAGAATTCTGGTATGGAAAATGCACTTCATCGCAATGCCTATTCAAATTATGGCGTATGAACCGGGCCTGGCTTCGCCCGGATATACGCTGGCGCAATTCTAATCCAGTGCCTTAAATGACAGTAGGTCTTGATCGTTAGATGATAACAAGTCTGTGTGGATGGCATGAGCTACGGATAGAGACCGGCGAGCCACCCTTTGACCGAAGCAAAATGATATAAAACTTCCTGCCCCTGCATAAGATGCAAGGGGATGGCTGAACGGTTTTTCAACATATTTAAATCAATCGCTTGGTGGGTTTGGCAATCCGAAACCAATACTTGATTGTTTAATCCTTTTACTCGACACCTAAGGAGGCATGCGTTGTTTTCTGTATTTTCTAGCGGTGGACCATTTATGTTTGTGATTCTGGGCGTTTCCATCATTGCGTTGGCAATTTTCGTGGAGAGGGCCGCATTCTTGTATTTCAGGATGAACCTGAACATGGACAAAGCGCTCAAAAAAATTCTTTTCTCATTGGAAAAGAACAATTTCAACAAAGCCTTGGAAGAATGTTCCAAGATCAAGCATCACCCGCTGGGTTCCATATTGAAGGCAGGCCTGCTGCGAGCCGATCGAAAAGACAAAGAAATCGAACGGGCGATGGAAGAGAAGATAGTCAGTGAGATCCCCCGGGTTAAGGCGCGCGTGAATCTATTGACCCTGTTTGCGAACGTTGCGACGCTGCTGGGTCTGCTGGGGACCATCCTGGGTCTGATAACCGCTTTCCAGAGCGTCAGCAGTGCGGATGAAGCCATGAAACAGGAAATTCTGGCCAAAGGTATCTCTATGGCAATGCTGACCACGGCCGGGGGGTTGCTGGTGGCCATCCCCTGTTTGGGAGGCTTCTATCTGCTGAACAATCGCGGGGATTTTCTAGTGGATAAGATAGAGGAAAAAGCGTTGGGTTTGGCCAACGCCTTGTCTGCAATGAAAGAAAAGAAGGTGGCTGATGGTACGGCTCGGTAAACGCCGCCGGCGGGATGAAGAAGATTCCGAACTGAACATGATCCCCATCATGAATATGTTTTTGGTGCTGATCCCGTTTCTGTTGATGTCGGCCTCTTTTTTTAACATTAAGGCGATCAACACATCCATTCCGATCCATGCGGATACGCCGGCT
Source organism: Desulfobacteraceae bacterium (assembly GCA_050291625.1). Classification (GTDB taxonomy): domain Bacteria; phylum Desulfobacterota; class Desulfobacteria; order Desulfobacterales; family Desulfosarcinaceae; genus JARRKU01. The sequence goes on along the minus strand of JBNKKC010000113.1, from coordinate 51,190 downwards.
AAGGAACAGATTTCGGAAAAGCAAAAGGTCAAGATCACCGTCATCGTTGAATTGAAACGGGACGAGATCCGTATCTCGGCGTTGTCGGACACACCAAATGATTTGGCTTTGTCCGCACTTGAGACATCACTGCCGAGACAGTTTGGAAACGATATATCTGTTGAACAGCTGGCCGGTCATCTGAAGCGGTTGAAGGATCGCTATCCGGAAAGCGATACCATGATACTGATACCGGATGGTGAGATTTCGTACAATGAAATCATTCAAGCCATGGATTGCGCGCGCCAGAATGAAACAGAGTCACTGTTTCCAAATGTCGTGCTGTCAGGCTCTTTAGGTTAGGAGGTCGGTTCGGTGGCTCTCGGAGACAGAAACAGAAGGAAACAAAAATATGTTCCGCCCAAGTTGATGCTGACGTCGATGATGGACATGTTCACCATCATTTTGATCTTCCTTCTTTTTTCATTTTCGGAACATCCTGAAACATTGAAACTGGGAAAAGACCTTGATTTGCCGCGTTCGAACTCGGAGGCCGGCTACACCAAAACCATTAAGATCGTGCTGTCCAAATCGGAATTGCGGGTGAATGACGAGGTGATGTCGCAAGTCAAAGATCGGCAGATTGTGGGATTGGCGACCGAAGACCTCAAATCGTCGTCCTTGTTCCAGCGATTGAAGACCTATCGGGAGTCAAACAAGATAAAAGACAGTGAATCACAGGCCCAGCATGTGCTGTTCTTGTGCGACAAAACCCATTCGTTTACGACGATTAACAATGTCATCAAGACGGCGGGGCTGGCAGGATTTCCCAATTTCCAATTTGCTGTGTTGGAAGAAAAATAGGAGTAGTTTATGCCGCGATTCACACTTCTTACACGTCTTAGACCAATGGCGTTCGCGCTTGGGGCCATCGCTTTGCTGACAATGCCGTTGTGTGCGACTGCTCAGGATGCGGAGCAGAAGGCGCAGAAGCAAAAGCGCCTTCAACAGCGCATCGATTTTGGCAGCTCATACATCCTCGGCCAGAGCATCAAATCGGGTGCCGTCTATTTGATGCACCGCAAACAAAGCGATATCAAAGGCATGCTCGAGGTACGCCAGGATTACCGCAAGGAAATCATGGAAGATTATGAACTCGAGAAAACAGCCATTGCCCAGGAGGCAGCTGATCAGGAAAAAGGAAAATAGCATGATCGGCCTCGCAACTGATCGCTTTATGCATTGAAGGTTATTATTTTGGATTCGAAAAACGCTATGAAAAGCAACAATTTGCTGATTGACGATATATCCGAACCCAGTCATTCTCCGCTTGCTCATTTTTATATTTACGAAAACCTGAACTATGTGGCCGACAGCAAAATTACCAAAGAACAAATTTCCATCGGCAGAAGCAAAAATGCAGATCTTGTCCTGAATCACAGTTCCGTGGCGGACATTCACGCCTTTATCCACTTTGAAGGGCAACAGGCTTTTTTGACCAATCGCTACCCGGATGATGGGTTGCATCTGAACGGGCGGGCCGTCCATCTGTCAAAATTGCATCATGAGGATGTCATCGATATCGGGCCGTTTGCCTTGAAGATCAGGATGGAACCCGACCAGGCCGTGCAGCCGTCGGGGCAACGGACTTACAGTGTTGTGCTGGTCAATCGCTACAAGACGGATGATGACATGCAGGTGGCTGCCGGAAGATTGGCCCGGCAGTTCAAGGGTGATCCGGTCAAGATGGCCCTGATCATCGCCAAGTCGGAATATGCCATTAAAAAAGGGTTGAGCAAGACCGAAGCCGAACGCTGGCAGATCGCTCTGCAAAAGAGCGGCGTTTTTTGTGACATTCGGATTTTGGAGCCGGAAAAGCCGGCGGGGCTCAGGGAAGTCTATAAGTCGCATCCGTCTATTAAAAGCAAACCGGTCGAACCGCCGAAACCTTCCGTATATGAGCAGATTTTCACCGTTGAATCTGAAAAGTCCCGCCCGGTCGAGGCGGACGAGGCGCCCGTCGCTGAGCACGGCGTAAAACAGGCTGAACCATCCGGCGGGTCACCCGCGGTGACGCGTCCGGCTGTCGAAATGAGACCGCCGGACGCCAAGTCGGATAAAGCCGATGCCGAAAGTCTCCTGAGCAATCGGAGTTCTTCCATTGACTGGCCGAAGAAGCCAAAAACGGTTGAGATTGAAAGCGTGACGGCTGAACCGCCCGTCTTTAAAACCCGGGAAAAGGCAATTAAGACATCAACCCATGATGCTGCTGACATCGGGACGGCCACGGTGGAAACGGTGCCGGATTTATCTGGTGCGGATCCGGCTCTGTGGGTTGATGATGACGAGGATGATGACGAGGAAAATCTCTGGCAGGCGCCCTTTTCGCTGGAGGAGACGTTGGCCGGCGCGCAGCCGTCCCATCCGTCGGCGATGCAGCAGCCGTTGAATTTACAGGTGATCAAAACCATCGGCGAGCGTGTGGTGGATGTCCGTTACCTCGGCAAGGGGCAAAAATATGTCGTTTCCACCGAAGCGGGAAAACTCTGCCTGGCCAGCAACAATTCCGAAAAGTCGCAGTATGTCGGTATTTCACAGAATTTCAGCGGCTATATCAAAAATGCCAAAGGTGAAGCCGTCGCGGATCTGGACGGTTATAAACGCTCCGACTATCTGTTTAAAAAACGGCAGCAATTTTATCGCATTCCGGTTCCAAATGGCGGTGAAATCGTTATCCGGGACGGGCAAAGTCAATATCGGGTCTTCAACTCACGTCCGACCCAGAGCCCTTCCGTGCGCGTGGCGGAAAAACCGTCGGATTTTACTTGGAAGCATTGGGCGGTTTCCGCCGGCTCCCATTTGGTGCTGGTGCTCTGCCTTTCCATCTATTGGTATTTTCAGGTGGCAGCACCCAAGCCCTCCCAACCCCTTTTCGTGAAGATCGACCCGACGATACTTCAGCAGCTGCAGCCGAAGCCAAAGAAACCGCCCGAACCGCCCAAGGTGGAACCTGAGCCCAAACCCGAGCCTGTCCGGGTGGCAAAAAAGGTTGAGCCGCCGAAACAGCCGCCGAAAAAGCAGCCGCCCAAACCGATAGCAAAAGCGGCCGCATCGAAGCGCAAGATCAAAAAAGTGGCCAAGGCTCAACCACCCAGCCGACATCCCAAAGCCGGCGGCGGATTCGGCAAAGGCAACATCAAAAACCGCAATATCAACCAGACCGGCCTGTTGAGCGTCCTTGGAAAAACACCGCTTACCGGTCCATCCACGGCTATTGCATCGGTGACGAATCTGGATGCCGTGCCGGTGCCGGGTGCCGGAGACAAAAATTTCAGAGTAGGCGGGGTTAAGGGGGCGTTGGGGAATGGGAAAATATCCGTTGCCAGCGGCGAAATGCTGCTGACCAAGGGTTCCGGCCAGGTATTTCGCAGCGCCGGAGCCAAAGGCCCGGGCACAGTCGCGGCTTTGCAGCGCGGCAGCATCGGCAAAAAGCAGGTTCAAGGTATGGTGACGGCCAAAATGAGCCGCAACGTTAAAATCCAGGGAGGGATGAGCCGCGAAATGGTCAAGCGCGTCATCGATCAGCACCTGGAAGAGATCACCTATTGTTATGAAACGGCCTTGATGGCGAATCCGTCCATCATGGGGCGTATCGTATTCGAATGGAAAATTCTCATGGACGGGAATGTCGGACAGGTCCGTATCGTTGCCTCATCCATCAACTCCCACGAAGTCCATAACTGCATTAAGTCAGCCATCAAGTCATGGCAGTTCCCAAAACCGGTTGGGACCGAGGTTGTGGTGAGTTATCCGTTTGTCTTTGATTTGGTAGCCTTTTAATCGATGGTATAGGTTTTAAGATAATTCATTTGGCAAGGATAGAGGGAGGAAGCTGTATTGCAATACCGCGACGACCGATAACGCAGTCCAAATGAATTATTTTAAAACCTATGTGATAGAGGAGAAGTAGATGATCTATAGAGTGTTGGCAGGTTTTATTGCGGCAGTGTTACTGTTGAGCGGCAGTTCAGGCTGGTGCGACTCTCAAACCGATGAGGAAAGAGTTTACGCGGTGCAGAACCGGGTATTTCACCGTAACCATCAACTCGATCTGTCCGTCGGCTATATCGCCGATGATGATTTTTTCCATGTTTACCCGGTCAGCCTGGGTTATACATTTCACTTTGGAGACCACTTTTCCTGGGAAGTGGCGCGCGTCGGCTACAATTATAATCAGGACAAAGATTTGAAAAAGACTCTCGAAACCGAATTCAGCGCGCAGCCGGAGCGGTTTCCAGAGCAAATGTATATGTACCATTCCCACCTGGTCTTCAAGCCGCTTTACGGAAAACATGCGGTCCTGAACCGTGGCATCGTAAACAACGAGATTTACCTCTTTGCCGGTGCCGGCATGGTGCACTATGAGTGGGATTACAGCGACGGGCGGACAGATACCGAAGATGCCGTGTCCATCAGTCTCGGCACCGGCATGCGGTTTTTCCTGAATCAACGGTTTTGCCTGAATATCGAAGTCAGGGACCTGATCAATCTGCGGGAAGATGATACCGAAAACAATGTCTATTTTGGCGCCGGTATCGGGTACCGGTTCAATCTCGCCCCCCGCAAGGTCGAGGAAGATCCGACAGTAAAAAAGCTAAAGAAAATACTGGAAGAATAGTGCTGTTATGAGATGTCATGCCATATTCACCTTAGCCGCCGCCATTGTCCTTGCCGCTTCGTGCCAGGGGCTGGCCTCCAATCCAACGGCAACCCTCTACCCGCGATTGACGGGGCCGAAAGAGACAACCGCCCAGGCCGATGGCTCAAAGGAAATGAAGCAGGACGCCGAATCCGATGCATTCGCGCAGTTGTTCAATCAGGGGTACGATCGTTTCGAACATCGTCGATACGAGGAGTCCAGTAAGCTGTTTTACCGGTTCCTCAGCGAAAAAACACCGGATGAAGCGGATTACGAATGGGCCGAGTTTTTCTTCGGAGTCGGCATGAAGCGCTTGGGGTATTCTCAGGCGGCCGTTGATTCCTTGACAAACCTGTTGATACGAAAACCCAACACCAAAATCGGAGCCTATATTCTCGAGATGCTTGAGCAGATCAGCCGCAGCGGGCCTTTTGACCGCGACATGGTGGTTATTCGAGGAATCTGCGATCATAACTACGGTTTTGTCGAGGGTAATCTGGCCGACTTTGTGCATTACTATCAGGGGGAATACGACTGGGAGCACGGTTTATTTCAGTGGGGGGATAAGCATTTTGCAGCGATTCGACAGGGGTCGTTTTACCACAATAAATACATGTTCAAGCGCGCGCTTCGGGCCTATTACGACAGGCGCATTGACAGTGCCATCAGCATGCTCAAACAGATTCTGCTCAAGCTGGAAGATGGCGATCCACTTAAGGACGATGCCCGTAAAACATTGGCGCGGCTTTATTATGAAGTGGGCAAGTTTTCCGATGCCGATTTTCTGTATCAGCAGATCGAGATGAATATTGTCGATCAGGCTCAAAGTCTGATGGAACGGGCCTGGGTCCACTATCGCCTTGGCAACGCGGAACGGGCCATGGGACTGCTCTACTCGTTTGAGGCGCCAAGTTATGTCAACTCCTTCACGCCGGAGTTCTTTATTCTCAAGTCTTTTATCTACAAAGATGTCTGCCATTACAAAAAAGCCATGCAGGTGCTCGATCAGTTCAAAGGGCGTTATGGAAGTGCGCTGGACAACATCTATCTGCGCAGACCGGCGCAGGACAACCATGCCATGCTGCTGGTGATTTTAAACAAACCGAAAATCAATCGAGTCTGGAAGTTTTTGGAGCTGTTGGAGCGCGAACACCAGATGAGTCAGAATTTTCCAGATGCAGACCTGCGCGCCTACCTGGACAAACTGTACGAATTGAAACGGAAAGAAACGGAGCTGACGTTCAGGCAGCTGGTGACGGATGAGTACGAGAAAATGGCCGACGAGATGTTGCGTTTTGAAGAAGAGGCGCACCTGATGGAATATGAAATTGGGATCGACATGTACCAGCGCGTTCATGCGTATCACTACGGGGAATCGGACAGCAAGCAGCCGGAGAAAACATCGTCGGATGGTAAGGTCGTTTATGCGTTTCAGGGGGAATTCTGGAACGATGAGTTGGATGATTACGAAGTGAAACTTCCCAATAAATGTCAAAATGCAGAAGAATGGGATATCTTTTTCAAATGAGAATCAACACGCAGACAATTCTGCAGTTGCTCGCCGGTTTGTGTTTTCTTATGTGCGCCGTGCCGGAATTGCAGGCTGATGATCAATATGTTTACGAACAACGGGATGAAGCCGCCGAGAAAAAGCGATATGTGGTCCAGCTGGAAAAGGACAAGCGCAAATGCGAACTGGCCATCATCAACACAAAGACATTGATCGGCCGCTCCAAAAACAGGCCGTACCTTCCGGATCTATATTTACGTCTGGCGGAGTTGTATATTGAAAAGTCGCGAATCGTCTATTTCCTGCGTCGAAGCGGGGAGGCTGAGGGCGGGGAGCGGGCCCTGGATCAATATGAGGCCAACGTGCTCAAACAGCGGGCCGTTGAAATCTACCAGCGGATCTTAAATGATCATCCGAACTTTGCGCACACCGACAAGGTGCATTTTTTCATGGCACATGAGTTCCGTGAACTCGGTCGCTTCGACGAGATGATAACGCAGTATCAAACCATTATTTCCAAATACCCGGAAAGTCAATATTGCCCGGAAGCGCATCTGCTGCTGGGCGACTATTTTTTCAGCAAAAAGCAGGACGTCGATCAGTCCAAAGGGCATTACGAGTCGGTACTGCAATACCCGCAAAGTCCTGCCGTTGCAGCGGCCAGGTACAAGCTGGCCTGGTGCCAGATCAACCTGGTGAATTACAAAGCGGCTTTGGAGTTGTTTGAAGAGTCGGTAAACAGCCCTCAGGCAGCAGAAGATCTCGATATCGATACCTACCGGCACGTCGATGTCCGGCTGGAGTCCTTGATCGATATGGCCTTTTGCTATCCGGAGGTCTATAGAAATGCAACGTCCGAACAGGCCCTGGAGTATTTCAAACAATACGCCTGGTCGCGTCCGGTTTATACCACTGTGTTGGAAAAGCTGGCCTACCGCTACTATGTTAAAAAGAAATGGTCCGTCGCCGCTCAACTGTACAGGGAGCTGGCGACGATTCGTCAGGATCCGGAAAAGCTGGTCGAATACGCCAAGCTGATTTTCGAAAGCGCCCAGGCCATTGGTAAGTATCAACACGCCGAAAAAGATGTCGGCATCATCATCAAGGCGCTCGCCAGCCAGAAGTACTCCGTTCATGTCCCGCAAGCCGACAAGGATAAATTGCTCAACGATTTTGAGCTTTACGCGAGAGATATTATCACTCATCTGCACGCCAAATCCCGGCAGAGCAACTCCGTGCAGGATTTTACCATCGCGGCAAATGCTTACAAACAGTATCTTGACTTTTTCGGCGATACGCCTGCTGCCGAAAAAATGGCGGAAAACTACGCGGAGGCGCTTTTTTCTGCCGGAAAGTACCTCGAAGCGGGCAAACAATATGAAAAAGTGATGCCTGGGGCGACGGTCGATACAAAAAAACGCAAGGAGATGCTATACAGTTCAGTCATCTCCTATTATCAGGCGCTGAAAAACAAAGATGAATTGAATTTCTACCAGGCGGCCTACGCCCGCGACGGCTTGCGCGCCAACGGTAAAATCTTTGCCAGTGAATATCCGCATTCGCCTCACACCCCTGACATCCTGTTCAATGTCGCCTGGGTCTCATACGATGCCGGCAAGTATGATGCCGCCATTGCCGATCTGTCCAATTTTGTCGACCAGCACACCAATCACAAGGCGGCAAAGGCGGCCATCCATCTGGTCATGGACGCCTATCACCTGCTTGAAGACTACGACGGCATGATACGCTATGGCAAAACCATGCTTAAAAACGGAAAGATCCGGGATCCCAAACTCCGGCAGGAGATCGCACAGATCGTGCACAGTGCGGAGTCCAAGGTTGTTTCGACAATGACCATGGCTGCCATGGATGACTGGGAAAACAAACGTGAGGAACTGATGCAGGTCGCCGATAATGGCGGGCTGAGCGATATGGGAGAACAGGCGCTCAACGCTCTGATCATCACCAGTGAGGACCAAAACGATCTGCCGACACTTTATGATGCCGGCAATAAGATGATCAAGGCGTTTCCAAAGTCCAACCATGCCAAAAACACTTTGGGCATTTTGATTAATACGTCCGTTAAGATCGGTCAGTTGAGACTGTTGGCTGATTACATGGAGCAGTTCGCCCAACGATATCCCAAAGATCAAAACAGCGCGGATTTTCTGATGCAGGCCGCCCAGATCCGGGAAGGCATGGGGCAGTATACGCGGGCCAACCAGAATTACCAGCGTCTGATCGCCCAAAGCCGACTGCCGGCCGGACAAATGGATGACGTGGTGTTCTCCATGGCCGACAATATGCAGCAAATTGGGAACAACGAAGCCATATTGCGTACGCTGAGGACGTATCAAACTCGATTGTCGCCCAAAGGCCAGGCACGTGCCCAGGCGTCAATGGCGGTCATATCGCTCCAAGCCAACCGTAGGTCCCAGGCCCAGAAATACAGCCGGGCGGCCCAACAGGCTTACAAGCCCGGCATGGGGAAGATTGATCCTGTATTGCTCGACCTTATGGCCCAGATTGCCTATGAAGAGGTCTACGGCACCAGCGGCCGTTACTATAAATTGAAGTTGAGCAGAAAAATCGACAACAAAATAGTGGCCCAGAAGGCCAAGCTGCTGCAAACTCTGGAAGAGGGCTATCAAAAAGTAATGAGCCTGAAATCACCGGCGTGGGCGTTGCGTGCCTGCTTTCGCGCCAACGAGCTCAATCGGGAGTTTGCCGAATTTTTGCTTCAGTCGCCGCTGCCTGGTGATCTGACGGCCGCCCAGAAGCAGCAATACAGCGCCCTGCTCCGGCAAAAAGCCCAGGCCTATACCGACAAGGCGGATCAGTATCTTAAGACCTGCGTCGAACTGGCCAAAAAATGGGAGATTTGTGATCCAAAACTCTTCGGGTACTTCTATCCGGCCTCCAACCCCCAGGGGCAGGAAAACGCGTACCACAGTCTGTCAGGCGATCGCCCCAGCACCGAAATATCCAGGCAGGCGCTGCGCGAAAGCGATATCATCGCGCTCTATCGAAAACTGCTCAAATCATCGGAAAATCAATCTCTGCAACTGGAATTGGCCAAGGCTTACTTAAAGCACGGCGACTACCGGCAAGCGTCCCTGGTCGCAAAGAGCGCCCTGCCCAAACTCGGCGGCAGCCAGGGACAGCTCAAAGCCGACCTGCTCAACGTGGTGGGTCTGACGCACCTCTACAGCGGACGCGACGCCTTGGCGAAAGAGACGTTCAAACAGGCCCTGGAGGCCGATCAAAACCAGGCGGCCGCCCGCATCAATCTGGCCGGTCTTTACAAACATTATGGACATAGCGATAAGGCAGCGGAACTGATCAGCGGCGCACCTTTGTCGAACATTGACCCTGACGGCGTTCACCCCCAGATAGGAGCGAATATTCATGAGTACGTTATGCAAGCCCGGTAACCGGGTTCCGATCATTGCGTTTCTGATGCTGATCATTTTTGTTTCATGGTCTTGCGGGGGTGGTGGCGATGACGACTCAAACACGACCGATCCTCCGCCGAACTCATCCCAGACGGATCGCTGGGATCGGTTCGATATCATCGATTTTGAAGGGGGTGGGCCGGAGTCTCAAAATGTAAAGGCCATCGCGGACGGTCAGGGGCTGGTGCATATTTTTTATTACAAGCGCGGGGATGCCTATAATGGCAACCAGGTGCGATACCAGATCCATCACCTTGTCTGGGACTCGCAGTCCAGCGAACTGATCGGAGAAGAGGAGATGCTGGAAGTCAGACCGCCGTTTCCGGACGATGACGACAGCGGCCTGAGCAATTCCCTTATCCTGGATGCCGCGCTGACGTCCGACGATATGCCGCTGGTGGCTTATCAGGGCGGCTTGATCCCTACGCCTCCCAACAGCAGTGTGCCGCCCTGCAACCCTACGTTTCAGGGCGATTTAATGATCAATCTTTTCACCGGCGCCGGATGGGAGGAAGGTCTGGGGATTTCCGGAGATGCTTCGGGCAAGAACCCCTTGTTTACCGATGCCTATGTAGGCATCTCCGGTTCCGTCGCCGTCGACAGGCAAAACACCATCCACATGGCATCCCAATGCTATTATGAAATGTGTGATCTGCACAGCAGCGAAAACCCGGATTTGGTCTATGTCCGGCAGACGCTGACTCAATTGGGTCAATTCCCCGACACCTGGAATATAGAAGAGTTGGTCGATGATTACAACGAATACGGTTCCGGTGGTGCGGGTTCGGTATCTCAAATGGGTTATGGGTGCAAACTGGTGCTGGACGCCCAGGATAATCCCTGTATTTTCTACGTCGGAACGCCCGACCAGGATGGACAGGGCGAGGATCGCACCAGTCTGCGGATGGCCCGCAAGGAGGGCGGTGATTGGCAAGTAGACATTATCGACATCCTCGAAGATTGGACCGTCGAGAGCCTCAGCGCCGCCGTCGCTCCGAACGGGACCATCGGGGTCGCCTATTTCATGGAAGAGATCGACGAGACATCCTATCCGGATCATTTGCGGTACGCCTTTCGTCAGCCGAACGGCGAATGGGTGATCGACATTGTCGATATTTCTTCCCACTGCGGTGATTACCCCAGCCTGACATTTGATAGCGACAGCCGTCCGATCATCGCCTATTACGATATTCATGCCAACTCCGGCCCTCACCGGACCCGGAAAGATTTGAAGTTCGCCCGCTTTGAGAATGATCGCTGGGTAAAAGAGACCGTCGCCACGGCGGGTGACATTGGAAGGTATAATACGGCTTGGGCTGACGCCGACAACACCGCATTCATCTGCACATACGAATACAACAATCAACAAATCGTATTGTTCAGAGAGCGGTCGGAGTAGCGATCGCACGATCGGTACTCCTGCTTCATAAAGAAAAGAATACTCGTCTCGAAGGGAAGTGCGCACTCCCCCTGCGCCGTGACAATTAGGAACGGTGTCTTCACCGCACGTGGTCTCAATGCGAGATCACCGGATGTGTCGTCAACCCATGCACGAAGCACCGACACGACCCGATAGAGAAATACAAACCCATAAAACAGAAGAAGATGATGAGGTGCGAGATGAAACCACGGTACGTTTTTGGAGGAATTGCCTTATTGGTCGGCTTGGTGATCGTTCTGCCGCAATTGCCATGGGCCGTGAATTCCAACGATTATTGGGATGAATGCACCGGCACCCTGTGCGGCGCGCCGCCTTCCGGCGGCGTCGGCGGAGGCGGCGGAGGTGGCGGGCCCGTAATCATCGCCTACGAATTGGGGCCTTACTTCTACCTTCAGGATGACGAGGACCATGACGGGGCGCACGATATCTATGACAACTGCAGCCAGAAGCCCAACCTTCAGTACAACAACCTCGACGGCGATCCTTTCGGCGATGCCTGCGACAATTGTCCGGAAGATCCCAACCCGGATCAGGCGGACAATGATGAGGACGATATAGGCGATGTCTGTGATCCGGACGATGACAACGACGGTGTGTTGGACATCGATGATAATTGCCCGTTTGCCGCGAATCCGCCTGTGGACGGCCATCAGATAGATACGGATGAGGACGGGCTTGGCGACGCATGCGATGACGATGACGACAATGACGGCGTTCCGGATGATCTCGACAACTGCGATCTGGTGTACAACCCGAACCAGGAGAACACCGGTGACTACACCGACGATGATTATGGCAATGACTGCGACCATGATCTGGACAATGACGGCTTCATGGATCCCGGATATGGCAGCCCGGTCGATTTGTGCCCGAGAATTCATAGCGAAACCAATCAGGACATGGATCTGGACGGCGTTGGCGATGCATGCGACAACTGTCCTGAAATCTCGAATCCTGATCAACGCGACAGCGACCAGGATGGTCGGGGAGACGAGTGCGATGCTTAGATTATTTCGTTTATCGCTTTTCATGGGTGTCGTCGCCATCGCGCTCGTCGGCTGCGATAATGGGCCGGACCTGGAAAACACCACCCATCGTCAGCGGGCCGTCATCGACGGTTCATTTTTCACCGAAAGTCCCGACGATCTAATTTTCCCGGTCAAAGTTCTTTTCGCCATCGACTGTTCCGGCAGTATGGGAGCGGCCGGTGTAGGATCGGATCCGACCAATCAGCGGCTGGCGGCCACCCTTGCGTTTGTGGAAGAGTATAACAGCAATCCCAATGTTTCGTTTGAGATCATGCTTTGGAATCAGAGCGTGTTCCGTGCCACGCAGGTTGATGGTTCTCCGGGTTTCACCAAGGATATGGGTGAAATTCAGTCGGTTTTGACCAATGTGGTCAACACCGGCACCACCGATTATGTCGGGACCATTGAAGCCATGCATCAGGATATCCGGCGCGACATCATGAATGTCGAAAATCATGACAGCCTGGTTCGAACCAAGTATATCGTGATCTTTTTCAGCGACGGCCTGGACAATGTACCGGACCACGAACAGCCGCGGGTCAACGATATTCTGAACCGTGTGGACGACCTGTATGAAATGGCCACCGAGGAGTATGGCGTGCGCAATTTCAACTTCCACACCTTCCTGTTGCCCGGCATTACCATGACGCCCCAGGACCGCCAGGACTGTATCGATCTTTTACAGGACATGTCCGAGCACGGGCATGGTCAGTTCCGCATATTTGAAACCGCCGATACCATCGATTTTATCAGCATTGTCGATATGCGGCTGACGGCGGAATATCAGATCAAATTCATGGTGGCCTATAACTTCAATGTCGTGCCGGGTGTTGACACGCTGTATGTCGACAGTGACGGTGACGGTCTGTCCGACATCCAGGAACTGAACCCCTCGGACTACTGGTGGCGGCAGACAGATCCTACCCTGGCCGATACCGATGGCGATGGTTGGAGCGACTATTTCGAGTATAAGATCAGTACCTACGAGAACCCGCGCGATCCAACAGTGGACGACGGCGCCTGCGATTCATTGCCGGACGGAACCTATCCGGATTCGGATTGGGATGGTCTCAATGACTGCGAAGAATTTTACAAGGGCACCAACGCGTTCCATCCCGATACGGACCACGACGGTATCCCGGACTCGGTCGAGTTTTACTCGGGCACCAATCCCTTGGAAGACCAGGTCGGCATGGACACCGATTTCGATGGTTCCGTCGACTGGATCGAGATCCAGCGGCATACCAACGTCAAGGCCAACGATCCGGTGGTACGCTCGCGGTTTGCTTATAACTACGACATCATCGATCTGGGATTCAGCGAGGATATGCCCAATATGCGGCTCTACGATTTTACCGTGTCCAATATTTCGCTCATGGGCACTCAGGGCAGCATGATCAACGGCGTACAGGATCTGCTTCCCGGCGACAACCTGATCCGGCTTTTTATCGCACAGGTACCGGAAGACATGCCCGATGAACTGCCCATATTCCGGGTTGCCGACATTATCATGAATTTTGACGGATCCGTGCGCCACGCGCATTTATATCCAGCGGATTTTCAACTGCTTGAATAATCGAGGAGGAAAGGTGAATACCATGAAAAAAATATGCTTCGTATTACTGACTGCATTCTGCCTTGCTGCATGCGGAGGCGGCGGCGATAACGGGGGAGACAACCAGGCCCGCATGCAAGAGATGACTTTGGATGAAACCGTCACCGGTAAAATAGAGACAACCGGCGATGTGGACTGGTACCAGATCAATCTTGTCGAATACAACAGGACATTGAGTGTGAATCTGCAGGGAACCCGCCAGAATTCTCCGGTGGATTTTATGCTCACAGTATATGAACAGAATGACAGCGGCGAAATGGTCCCCATTTTCGGTGAAAGCGCCAAAGAAGATGTTCACGCACCGGCGGATATCACCATCCATGTGGCCATCGACCAGCCCAAGCATCTCTACTTCGCCGTTCGCGACTTCAAAGACGACGATGCCAGTGATATGATCCCCTATCGTCTGACGGCAACCTATTCGGACGAAACCCAGGACAACAACAGCTTTGAGGACGCCATCGAACTGCAGGTCGGATCGGGCCAGGTCTGCGATCCTGACCAGACAATCTTTCCGGCCACGGATGTGGATTGCTTCCGCTTCACCATCGGCGGCGCCAATCCGGCCGGTGTATACCGCATCAGCGCTCAATATGTACTGTCCAACCAGACCTCCATGCCGGTCAATCTGGGACTGGAGCTGTATGACGGTGACGGTCAGTTAATCCAGGAGTTCAAAGGACAGAAACCCGGGAACTTGCTGTATGTCCTGCTGCCTTTTCTCGAGGAAGGCACTTATTTTCTGGTGGTTGCCGACCAGGGCAGAAATGATGAGAGCCAGTATAATTACACGGTCTGCATCGAACCGGTGGACACCGCCGAAGCCATGCAAAACGATGATATCGATACAGCCGACAGCGCCGCCCTGGAACCGGATGGCGCCGATATCAGTGCCAGCCTGACCGGATCGCTGGAGTATATTCAGGATGAAGACTGGTACGCGTTCGACGTACCGGAGGCAACCCCCGGAGCATTCAAGATCATGTCGATCAACTTCTACCATAACTTCGGCCCGCAAGTGCCTGAGGCGCTCGAGAGTCAGGTGAGACCTGCCGGCTACCGGGTCAGCGTGCTGAACAGCAGCCAGGAAGTGATCCATACCTTCGATCAATCGGTTCTGTCCACCGAATCCAATATCGTCGAGCTCGAAGTCGACGCGGGCGCCGATAATTATATCGTGGTCAAACCGATCTACCATGAGCAGATGCTGATAGCGATGCCCTATCAGCTCACGGTAACCGTGAAAGATGTCTCCGACCCGAATGAATCGGAGACCCCGATCGTTCTGGTACCCGGAGTCGCCACTACCGGCAAGATATACAAAGCCGGCGATGTGGACACCTATCAGATTGACGTCGTGACCGGCGGCAATCCCAAAGTACTGGAAATCTTCTTCAATACGGCCGAAGCATCGGAAGTCTCCTACACGGTGATTGCACAATGGAGCGGCACCACCCGCATGATCCGGGATACCAACGGCGCTGAAAACGGCGCTGCATGCAAATCGTCATTCTATCTGACGCAAGACGAAACCGTCACCCTGGACGTGCGTGACGACCAGAACAACGACGGCGACGATGTCGAGTACACGCTTTTTGTCAACGTACTGGATATCCCCGGCGCCGGCTACACGCCGCCAGCGATTGCGCCGGTCAGCGGTCCCCACTATTTTGGTGAAATCGCCGAGAACGCCGACAGCGGAGCCAGCGACATTACGGTCATCGAATTCAACAACGACTTGCCGGAATTCAAGGCCAATACCGACCTGTTGCGAGTCGATGCGCTCGACGGTTCGAACCAATGGCAGTCGGGTTGGATTGCAGGATTCGTCGATTACGATGGAGACCGTGATATCTTCAAGCTCAGCTTCGATGACGTTTTACCGCCGGGTCCCGATGCAACCTGGTACTTTGATATTCAAGTCCAGGTGGTTGCCGCCGCAGGACCCGTGGAGTACTCCTGGACCCTGTTTCGGGACAGACCACCCACCAATCAGATCCTGGTGGAACGCACGTTCTGGGTCACTGATCCAGTGACCGGTGAGCCGGTCGTCGACGTGGACGGCGAATTTGAGTTCAATGACGATGGTGAGGGCATCGTGGCCAGCTGGGCCGACGGCAGCCTTGCCGCAAACCCCGTAAACGAGACGGTCCCGTCCGGTGGTGATCGATTCTGGATTGGGAACAGATGGGCAGGCAGTGATTTCTATATCAGCATCAATGAGTTCAATTTTATGCGAATCGGCGGAACCGATCCGGCACCGTTGAACCAGACCCCCGACAATGATTGGGGCAACATCAACAGCACGGCCCTCGGTCAACCGTTTGACCTGTCGTCAGTGCCGCCCTATTATTTTCAGGTTACGGTGACCTACCATGCCGATTGTGCATCACCGACCGAGGGTGCATGTGCGCCCTAAATACCGTATGCTTTGATTGGCGGCACGGCTCATAGCAGCGTGCCGCATCAATAAAACAAAAAGCGCCCAACCTGAATTCGGGTCGGGTGCTTTTTTATTTTAAAACTTATGCAATTACTTCCATTGACAATTAACTTGACTACCGGCCGGATAAAGTGTTATCTATCCATTCTCTTATACAGCAGGTCCTTTTTGTTTTAGGGCATCGGTCTAAAGATAAACATACGATCCATTCTTATTTTGCATCACATCACAATTCGTTGATTCAGACGCTGCAGCCGCCTTGCCTGGCGCCGTTCGGGATCTGCCGTGTATTGCGCAATACCATTGTCTCAGGTGCCG
The DNA here is from genome assembly GCA_050291625.1 of Desulfobacteraceae bacterium. Classification (GTDB taxonomy): domain Bacteria; phylum Desulfobacterota; class Desulfobacteria; order Desulfobacterales; family Desulfosarcinaceae; genus JARRKU01. The sequence goes on along the minus strand of JBNKKC010000113.1, from coordinate 34,702 downwards.
CCAAAACACCGGGCGGCCTTCAACACACGTTAATGGCCAGCTATTGCGATTCGACCGGAACAGTTGCACCAGGTTTTAGGAACATGGGCGAGGGGCTGGTGCGGCGGCCGTTCAGCCGGTTCTCTCAGAAAGAACAGCCATTTATGCAACTCGGCAAGGGGGATATAATGGAGTGCAGGCAAATGATATTCATACGAAAGCAACATTTGTTGTTCTGCATCGTGATGTTCTTATTGCTGCTAACTGCTTGCGGAAGCGGAAAAGATTCTTCAGGTGATTCCTCTTCGGAGTCAGGATCGATCAGTTTCAATCTCGTTTTGCGGAATACGTCCGATCAAACCATGATTGCCAAGTCACCCAGCGGAGACATATGCGTCGATTACCTTATCGATTCAATAGAAGCCGCCGTTCTGGACGCATCAGATACCGTCGTCGCCTCGGCAAACTGGCCCTGTTCCGACCACCAGGGAACCTTATCGAATGTACCCGCGGGATCGCACTTGACACTTGCCGTCAATGGAATCGTGGCCGCGACTGCGGACTGGCAAAGTCAATTGCCGGGTATTTCGGTTTCCGCCGGTCAGGATACAGATGTTGGCACCATGGAGTTGACCTATCAAGGGGCCGATGAAACCGAACCAACGATTCTAAGTCTCTTTCCAGACTCAAATGCGATAGACATTTCCTTAAATTCCTCCATCATCATCACCTTCTCCGAGGACGTCATCCAGGCTTCCATACAGTCTGCATTTTCCTTGTCCGGCACGACAGCAGTAGAGGGTGACATTACCTACGACGCATCAACATTCAGAGCAACATTCACACCTGAGGAGACCCTTGACCCTGACACACAGTACACGATAGACATCGCTGAAGCCGTCCAGGACCGGGCCGGCCGCGAGATGGCCGGACCTTACACGTCAAGCTTCACGACGGGACAAGCGGAGGATACAAGCCCTCCCACTGATCCAATCCTCCTGGAAGCAACGGCTGTGTCAGACAGCCAGATAGACCTCTCGTGGGAGGCCGCTACTGATAATGTCGGCGTTGCGAGTTATCAAGTCCTCAGAGAGGGCTCACTCGTAAAATCAGTCTCGACGACCTGGACAACGGATACGAATCTCAGCCCCAGCACCACTTATTGTTATACGATTATCGCAGTTGACGCGGCGAATAACCCATCGGGTGAAAGCAACGAAAAGTGTGATACCACCCTCCCGGCATCCGTTCCTCCCCCCGAGACACCTTCATTGACGGCTCCCGCCAATGGTGCAGAGCTCGACAATGGTTGTACCGACCAAGCCGACACCATCGAGTGGGATTTTGACTGGAGCAGCGTTGCCGATGCCACCCAATACGGAATACTGGTGACGCGAACAGGGGCCACAGATCCATTCATCGATACGGTTGTGTCTGGTTCTTCATACCATTACTCGAGTAATGCGTACATCCCAAACACGAGCAGGTCCGGCTGGACGTGGAAAGCCAGAGCCGGCAACGATGCCGGTGCATGGAGTCAATGGTCTGCAGAAAGATATTTCACCGTCGAACCGGTCAACGCGGACTGCAGCAACGGACTTGTTGCCTATTATCCGTTCAACGGAAACGCCGATGATGAAAGCGGAAACGAACTTCACGGGACGGTCAACGGGGCAGTCCTGACAACGGATCGATTTGACAATCCAAGCAGTGCTTATATGTTTAACGGCAGCAACAGCGATATCAAGGTCCCCAGTGATGCCGTATTAAATATCAGTGACCAAATCTCGGTAGCCGCCTGGATATACCCTGTCAGTCAAAAGACCCAAGAGATTGTCAGAAAAGGTTCAAGTCCATCAGCCGTTCCATACGGGTTGGCGCTGAGCGGCACCGGCGATATCATTTTTGAGGGATCACCCAACGGCCAGTTGTCCCAGGTCAGGCTTCATGGATATGCCTTAAACGCCTGGTCGTTTATCGCGGGTACCTATGACGGAACTGCCATGAAGCTCTATGTCGACGGTAAATTGGTATCATCAATATCAATAACAGGGGCGTTAAGCACGAGCTCCGGCTCTCTGCTTATCGGCACCAGATTGAATTTGCCTTCCGATACCTTCGACGGCAAATTGGATGGTATCCGTATTTATAACAAGGCGCTTACCGATAATGACATCGCTGATCTCTATGAGACACCATAACCGCCCAATCTAAACGCATGCTGAATCAGATTCTGCAAATCGCGTGAGAAAAAAATTGGGGGCAATGAAACTGGTGATATAACCGGTTGTACCGGTCATATGACCGGATTGCCACGGGGAATTGAGTCGCACGCATCGTCTGCCCCTTATCAGCCGTCAAGTCCCGAAACTCGGGAATAGACGGCGCCGGCGGCGATTGGCACGGCACCGCTTCCGGTTTATCTCCCCTCTAAGCCCGAAGCCGAGTCCAGTGGTACAGTTATTGCTTTATACAGGACATCGGTTCCACCCAGTATGTTTTCGCTTTTTATACTATCCCCGAATCAATTGCCATTATAGAGGATGCTGCATGTGAGCACGCCAATACGAACCAGTCCAGAGAATCATGTTTGCCGGGTGTTCAGGGTGTTTGTTCTTAAATTTCTGACTGCGGCCGGCCTTTGCCTCCTCCTATTCAGCGTTTCCCAGGCAGAGGCCGCCGATAAGAAAAACTGCCTCTTGTGCCACAAGCATCGTGTCGGCAGAGTCGATGAAAACGGCAAACGCTGGAATTACAATGTGGATGAAGCCCACTACAGCGGCAGTGTTCACCGCAATGTGGATTGTCAGGACTGTCATACCTATATTACCAAAATCCCCCACGACACGGTCACAGAGCGGGTCAACTGCTCAAGCCGGTGCCATATCCAACCGCCCTTTTCCCAGGAGGCATTTTCCCACAAAAAGATCGTGGGGATGTACATGGGCAGCGCCCATGGCATCCAACCCGGAGACAGCCGGGAGGTTAAAGACGCAAAGCCGTATTGCAAGTATTGCCATCAAAATCCGCTTTATAAATTCCCTGAAACACATATTCCCAGTGAGAAGGCGCTGCGCCGGTGCCATAACTGCCACCCCCAAAACGGTGTGGCTCAGGCCTTCAAGCACATCTCCCACCGGCTGAGGAAGCGAACTTCCCGCTCATCCCAGGAAATCGTCAAATTATGTTCGGAATGTCATCAGGATATCGCCGCGATGAAGCCCCTGAACGTCTCGTCAAGAGCGCTGGAAGCCGTGACCACCTACAATCAGTCCATCCATGGCAAACTGATCCGATTGGGATCTCAGAAAGCCGCCGACTGCGTCAGCTGCCACGCATCTTCCAGCCTGCATGATATTTATAAAAAGGATTCTCCGAACGCCACAATCAGTAAAGCCAATATCGAAAAGACGTGCCGACAGTGTCATGCCAATACCAATAGCTGGTTCATTGAAATTGCGGTGCACCCCAGCCCCGAACACAAAGACAACCCCATCATCTATCTGGTGAGCATTTTTCTCGATCTGGCCATTTATGGCACGGTCATCAGTATGGTGGGATTGATGATGTTCGAAACGTTCGGACGGCGGAGGGAGGGCATACGCCTGCTGCTCATCTCCGGTACGAGCTGGCGTGCCAAAACCCGACCCTCAAGCAAAAAGGAATAGGTAGGAAACCCTATGTTAGGCATTATAAAAAAGATCGCACTTCCCTGGTCGGTTTCCGACAAGGCGACGGATTCCGACAAGAGCGGCTCTGATGAAAACGGGTACTACACCTACGTGGAGGGAGTGGGGCATATTCCCAGGGATATCTACAAGCATGTCCAGTCCAATCCCCTGGGGGATCTGCCGCGCTATTCCGTGCATATCGTCATCCAGCACTTGATCCTGTTCATCACTTTTCTGTTGCTGGCCGCCACGGGGCTGCCGATTTATTTCAGCGACCTGTTCTGGTCCCCGTATGCCATCGCCCTTTTCGGCGGGATCGATCTGGCGAGGCGCATTCACCGCGCATCAGCCGTTATCATGATGCTGGGCGCCATCTATCATGTGGTGACCATTCTGGGAGGGACCCTCTGGAAGGTCCTGAGCGGTCGATTCGATATAAAAAGGACTCAGATCCCCCGAATGAAGGATCTGCAGGATTTTTTCCACGACCTGCGATATTTCATGGGTCTGGAGTCCTACCGGCCCAAAATGGAAAAATTCATGTACAAACAGAAGCTGCACTACGGGGCGGTTCTGTACGGCAGTTGCGTTTTAATGGCGGCCGGTTCCGTCCTGATGTTCCCTGATCAAACGGCCAGTCTGTTGCCCGGTGCCATCGGAAACATCGTGCCCGAGAGGGTCCTGGGTACCGAATCCTATTCCGCATTTTTCCAGGATCTGGTTCGGTTGATGCACGCCGATGAAGCCGTGATGGCCCTTATCGTGCTGGCTTTCTGGCATTGGGTCAACGTTCACTTCGTTCCCGGACGTTTTCCCATGCAGTGGTCCTTCTTGACCGGTAAAATCACCCGCGAGCACCAGATCGAAGAGCATTTTCTGGAATACCTGAACAACCTCAGGGAGATACCCGAGGAAAGAGATTATATGAGGAATCTGCTAAAAGAAAAAGGCTTGGATCAGCCGGCCTCCGAGGATCCATCGGCCTCAAGGGATCAGGTGGCCGTCCGGCTGTCGGAATTGCCTCGTATCCAATAACGAAGTGTCTATCCGGAAAAGGAATGTTACCTTGCATCGCAACCGCAAACGATTGAATCATCCGTTGGCATCCTACCTGGTGGGCGGCTTTTTCATTATGCTCCTGCTCGTGGTGTTCGCGGGCGTGATCCACCATCTGACCGTATCGCCGCGCGGTCCGGGACTGTTGAGGGCGAGCCTGGAGAAACAGCCGGAGGAGGAACGATCGGTCATTCTGGAAATGGCGCAACAAACAGAAGAATTTGAAAAACACAGGCACTTTCATTCGATCGTGAAGCCCCCGACCATTCCCGAGAACAAACGTCCGGTCTGCTTCATCTGCCACTCGGACTTTCCCCACCGGACCAACAAGAAAGTCCGGGCCCTGTTGAATATTCACACCCAGTTTCTGTTCTGCGAGACCTGCCATATCCGCAACAAGCCCGGCAAGCGCATCGTCTATCAGTGGTATAATCCGCTGTCCGAAGAGCCCCAGGGACCCTTTTACGGCACAGGCTATCAGCCGGGGACCGATATGCTGATGAAAGGCGACGGCGGACTGTCCAAGATTGCCCCGTACTATGCATTGGAAACCAATGGAAAACTCACGCTGGCCGTCCTGGAACAGGACGCTCCACTGGCCCGGGACTATATGAAGGTTCGGGATAAACTGAGACCCGAGCAAAGGGAGGGCCTCAAGAATAAATTCCATGGAGACATTAAACCCAGAAATTTCGAATGCAGACAGTGCCACTCACACCAGGGGATTCTCGACTTCAAGCGGTTGGGATTCTCGGATACCCGCACCGCCAATCTCCTGAGCTTGGAAGTTGTGGGCATACTGGATAAATACGAGCAATTTCATATGCCGAAATTATTCGAACAATAGCCAAAGCAAAAAACAGAATGATACGCACTTCTACAGGTTGAATTTCTTGACCTGATAGCGAATGCTGTCGTAGCTGATATTGAGCAGTTTGGCGGCCTGGGCCTTGTTGTTTTTCGATTTGCAAAGGGCCTGCCGGATCAGGCTTCTTTCCAGACCTTCCAGGTCGATGCCTTCTTCGGGCAAGCGAAAGCCGTTGGTCATTTCGCCTTCCGTGAACATGGCGCCCCCCGTTATCCAGGAGGGAATATGTTCGGAGCCGATCATCTCGGCCGTCTCTAAAACTACAATCCGTTCCACCAGATTTTTCAGTTCACGGATATTGCCCGGCCAGGAGGAAGCGGACAAGATGGTTTCAGCCTCCGGAGAAAAATCTTTGATCTTTTTGTTGTTGTATTTCGTGCAAAACAATTTCAGAAAATGGCGCGATAGCAGAGGTATGTCTTCCCTTCGCTCCCTCAGGGGCGCAATGTGCAGGTAAAAAGGGCTGAGCCGGAAGAAGAGGTCTTTGCGGAATTGTCCATTGTTGACGGCATCGGCGAGGTTTTTGTTGGTCGTGGCGATCACGGTCACATCGATGGCCAGCTCGCCCTTGCCGCCGATCCTGCGGATGGTGCGCCCCTCCAGCACCCTCAACAGTTTGCTCTGCAAATCAAACTTCATATCCCCGATTTCGTCCAACAGAATCGATCCGCCTTTGGCCAGCTCGAACAGGCCTTTTTTATCGGATTTGGCGTCGGTGAACGATCCTTTCTGATATCCGAACAGCTCGCTTTCCAGCAAATTTTCAGGCAAGGCGGCGCAATTGAGGGAGATGAAGGGAGCATGGCTCTGAGTGTCGTTGTCTGACATCCGATGGTGGATATAGCGGGCCAGAACCTCCTTGCCGGTACCGCTTTCACCGGTAATCAAAATGTTGTCCACCTGGGCTTTGGCAATCCGATCGGCCTGGCCCAGCAGGTCCTGGATCGCTTGGGATCGGCCGACAATATCCTTCTCCACCATCGCTGAATAGGCTTTGCGCAGAAAACGGACCTCCTGCTTGAGCTTCTGGTTTTCAATCACATGATGAATAACAATTTTGACCTCATCCTTGCTGAAAGGTTTGGTCAAATAGTCCACGGCACCCATCTTCATGGCTTTGACGGCGGTTTCAGCCGTATCGTCTGACGTCAGCATGACGACCTGGGCGGCGAGCGGGCTCCTGATGATCTGCTGAAGAATTTCCAGACCGTCGTGACCGGGTATCCGGATGTCCAGCAAAACCACATCCGGCACGAATGCTTCGATCTTCTCCATCCACCCGTCGGCGTCGGTTTCGGCATATACCTCGAACCCGGCTTTTTTTAAAGACCTGGCCAGCATGGAAACGATCAGTTCATCGTCATCCAGCAGAAATACTCTATGACTGCTTTTCATGCCGGCTGCCCCTCCTTGATGGGCAATGCGATTGAAATGGTCGTGCCCTGTCCGGGTTCACTGATGACGGTGATTTGGCCGTCATGCTGTTCAACCAGCCTTTTGGTAATCGCCAGCCCCAGGCCGGTACCTTTTTTCTTGGTGGTAAAAAATGGCTGGAAGATCTTGTCCAGATCGCTTCTTTCAATGCCTTTTCCCGAATCGGAGATTTCCACAGAAATAGATTTCTCGCTGCTATGGTGACGGGTGGCCACGTTTACCCGCCCGTCTTTGGGCATGGCCTCCACGGCATTGAGGATCAGGTTGAGAAAGATCTGCTGGAACTGCATCGGATCAACCCGGACCGATGGCAATCCAGGGTCAAAATTTTTTGTAAGTCCGATGGTTGCGGAATCCGTCAAACCGCGTCCAAGATGCCTGAAGGAAAATTCGAGGGATTTATCCAACAGTGCATTGAGATCGGTTGCGCTCAGTTTCGGCTTGGGCGGCTTGGCGAAATTGAGCAGGCTCTTTAAGAGTATCTTGATGCGGCCGATTTCCTGGATCGCTTTTTGAACCACCGCCCGGTCTTCTTCGGCCTCCAGCTCTTCGGACAGAACCTCCACGGATACTTTGATGCCGGCCAGTGGATTTTTGATCTCATGGGCCAGGGCGGTGGCCCACTCCCCCACCAGCTTCATCTGGTGAGCGCGCTGCAGATTCTCTTCCATGAGTTTGCGTTCGGAGATATCCCGCGATATGTGCAGTACACCGATCACTTGTCCGTCGGCGCCAAAGCGGGGGATTGCCCTGACCTCCATCAATTTCCCCAGATGGGGCTCGAAAATATCGTACGATCCGGGCTTGCCGGCCTTGAGGCATTGGCAACTGTAGCAGGTATCCGGCGGCGCCTGCTGGCCGTGATAGCTATGGTAGCATTTGGCCTGTTTATCCTGAAGACGAGGCAGGCCCAACACCTCTTGGGCGGCGGTATTGGCTTTCAGAATATTGAAGTCATTATCGTGAAGGGTGATCATATCGGTGACCGCGTTGAACGTGTCGGCCCACTCCTGTTCGGACTGTCGCAGTTTATTTTCCATCTCCTCCAGCAGGCGACCCTTCTCGCTCAGCGAATCGGACATCCGGTTGAATGAGTCTGCCGCTTCACCGAGCTCACGGTTCAGCCCTTTGAGATGATAATCGTGATCGCCGCTGTTCATCTTGCGGGCGGCTTCAAGCAATGTGTCCACGGGTTTGGCAAGGGACAGCATGAAAAAAAACACCAGGGCAACGGCCGCAAGGGGTGTCAGCGCCACCAGCGCATACAGGATCATCTTTGCCCGGGCGAGATCTTCCATGTTATCTCTGGTCTCAACCGACAGTTTGTCTGCGACCGCGTGGGTCATGTCGTTGACCTGGATCTCCAGATGCCCCAGCATTTGGTAGGCCATTTCGCGCATGATCGAGCGCTGCCCCATGGCCTGGGTTGTTAACAGCTGCTGCAGTTTTCTGCGAACGGCCTCGATTTCGTTCAGCAGTCGATCAATTCGTGCCTGTACGGCAGGTCGATGGTGGCAGTCCGCGCAGGTGGTGAAGACGGTTTGCAGGTTGCTGACATTGGTTGCCACGACATCGTGGGAGCTGGCAAAAACACCTTCCATCAGCAAGAAATCGGATTTGACCTTATGAATCTGGATCAGCAGATGCTTTCGCAGGATCTCGCCCTGATGAAGTTTTATCAGGCGTTCCAGTTTGGATGATGAGGACTCGATGAGCGTGACGATGAAAATGCCTTCCAGCAAAAAGAGAAAAAGAACGATACTCGTAAAAATGACAACCCGCTTTTTCATTGTCGTTTCGGCTGTTTCTCTTGGATTTTAATGGCTGATAAGTTAAATGAACCTGAAGTGCGCATTGCGCTGACAAGAAAAATGCAACGAACATGCCATATCGGTGAAGGTACAAGCAGTGGCCGGCTGTCGCGCGTCAACGCCCTGTTTGGAGCGCTTTCATTCATCCACATCAAGATTCGGCAGGTTTAAAGACCCGGCCTGTTGGGCATTTGACCGGCGTTGCATGGTGGTTTTACCATTATCGCATAAACCCGCGCACTCCCGGCACTCCTGCCGGGCTCCGGACCGGCTATGCCGTCCGACTGTACCGAAAATGGACAATTATGCTGGATGGTCTGGAATATAAAGGGATATTGAACGGTTAGATGTGTATTAATTCCGTACATGTTCCTTGCATAAAGCCTGTTGTTTAAAAGAAACGGTAACCGCTATGCCGCTTGTCGCATCTTCATCGTATAAGCCCCCCTTCTATTTGCGAAATGGACATCTGCAAACGATCTTTCCATCCCTGTTCAGACGAATAAACGCGGTGTCGTACCAAAGAGAACGCATCGATACGCCCGACGGCGACTTTCTCGATCTGGACTGGTCCTGTGTCGGCGGCCGTGATTTGGGGATTATCTCCCATGGGTTGGAGGGCAACTCACAGCGTCACTATGTCATCGGCATGGCCAGGATGCTGAACCGCAACGGATGGGATGCCCTGGCATGGAATTATCGCTCATGCTCCGGCCAGATCAATCGCCGCCTTCGATTCTATCACAATGGCAGCATCGATGATCTGCATACCGTTGTTCAGCACGCGGAGAAAAGCCGGAGCTATCGATCGGTGGTGCTCATCGGATTCAGTTTGGGGGGCAATCTCACTCTGGTCTATCTTGGGGATCAGGGTCCGGGCATCTCACATCGCATAGCCGGAGCGGTTGTCTTCTCGGTCCCGTGCGATCTGACCGACAGCGCCTATGAATTGGCGCAGCTGAAATGCCGGCTTTATATGCGGTTGTTCTTGTCGTCGCTGCACCAAAAGATACAGGCCAAGATGCGGGCCATGCCCAGTCGGATCGATGATAACGATTTTCATCGAATCAAGAATTTCAAAGCATACGATGACCGATACACGGCCCCGTTGCATGGGTTCAAAAGCGCGGAAGATTATTGGGAAAAATGCAGCAGTCGTGCATTCATTTCACGGGTGTGCGTTCCGACATTGATTGTCAACGCCCTGGATGATCCTTTTTTGAGCGGTGGCTGCTATCCGCGACGAGAGGCGGCTGAAAGCCGCTATGTCTTTTTAGAGACGCCATTGTCGGGAGGACACGTGGGATTTATTCAATTCAACCGCGAGAATGTCTACTGGTCCGAGACAAGAACAATTGATTTCATTCGGAGTCTCTGAACAGGGCCATCTCCCCGGACCTGGCCGTCTTTTTTATTCCGAACGGCTTCAGGATTCGGATCAGTGCGTTGATCTTTTCTTCACTGCCCGTTGCTTCGACAATGAAGTGCGACTTGCCGTAGTCGACGATTTTGCCTCGAAAGGAATCCACGATACGGGCGATTTCAGGCCGGTTTTCAGGCGTGGCTTTCACAAAAAGCAGAACGATCTCGCGCCGAACGGCCACCCGGCCGGTCATATGCGCCAGCTTGATGACGTTGATCAGCCTGCGCAGTTGTTTCATGATCATCTCCAGCTGATCCGGATTGGCCCATGTTGAAATGGTGATTCTTGAAACTTTAGGGTCATGCGTCGGTGCGCCGCAGATGGTTTCGATATTGTATCCTCGACCGGCAAAGAGTCCGACCACCCTGGCCGTCACTCCGGGAACGTTATCCACAAGCATCGTCAGCACATGGCGATCTACTTTTTCGAATGAAGCCATTTGAATCCCTCTATTCTTGGAGTGATTTTGTATACTGCACACCGAAACGCCGCATGCGGTTCCAGACCGTTACACGTGATACACCGAGCAGCTCGGCCGCCTTGGACTGGTTTCCACCGGTGGTCTCCAGCGCTTCAATCAACTCGAGGCGCTTGATCTCTTCGCGGTTGAATCCGGCTTTCCTGCTTTGCTGTGTTGCAGGTCCTGCGGTGTTGCCGTTTATCGCCGGCGGCAGGTGCTGGGGTGTGATGATGCCATCCTGACAGGTGACAAAGCCATATTCCAATGCACTTTTTAACTCTCTGACGTTTCCCGGCCATGAATATTCCGTCAACCGGGCCATTGCGGCATTGCCGACGCTTCGGATGGGTTTGTGATTTTTCAGACGGATTTTATTGAAAAAGAATTCAGTCAATAGCGGTATGTCTTCCCTGCGGTCCCGCAGTGGCGGCAAATGAATGGGAATGACATTGATACGGAAGAATAGATCTTCTCGAAATTGGCCTTTCGCGATCAGATCCTCCAGGTTGCGATTGGTGGCGGTGATAATCCGCACATCCACCGGGATGGGGGTGCCGTCACCCACCCGCTCGATGATCTTTTCTTCCAGAACCCGCAACAGTTTGACTTGCGTCGCAAGGGGCAGATCACCGATCTCGTCGAGAAAGATATTTCCCTGATGAGCTGTCTCAAAACGTCCCGCCCGGCTGCGGTAGGCACCGGTGAACGCGCCTTTGACATGACCGAACAGCTCGCTTTCCAGCAAAGATTCCGTAAAGGCCGCACAGTTTACTTTAACAAATGATTCGCCGTTGCGATCGCCAATTTGATGGATGGCCTGGGCCGCCAGCTCTTTGCCGGTTCCGCTCTCACCCAGGATGATGACAGGCGCATCCGACTGAGCTGCGTTGGTGATCAATTCAAACACTTGCCGCATGACGGGACTGGTACCGATGATGCCGCAGAAACCATCGTTCGAGCGTAATTGGCGTTCGTAGGCGGCGATCTGATTCTCTTTTTCGACCAGCTCGGTTATATCGGTTAAGGTTTCGACCGCTCCAATGACCTCGCCGTGATCATCGTGCAGAATGCAGGCATTTTTCAGTGCATGCATTTGCAAACCGTTTTTGGTTTCGATGACGCATTGCCGCGCTTTGACTTTCTTGCCGTTAAAGAGCGAGCACCAGTTTTGCTTGCCCTCGTGACGGATCCGGGCACAGATATCGCAGTTCAGGACGGTACAGTCGTTGCCGATCAGTTCGCTGCGGCTGTATCCTGTGATGCGCTCCAGGGCGTCATTGATGGAGACAATGATTCCGCGTTCGTCGACAATCATCAAGCCGTCGCGAATCGTATTGACGACGGTTTTCCAGTATCTGTCCACTCCGCTGTCAGGCATTGCATGCCACCTGTTAAATTTTAACACTTGTCAAAATCGTATTTTTTAACACTTTAGCACTTAAAGGGCAATGCCATAAATGGATGATTCAATTGGGTCATCCAAAAATATTTGAAATTAAAAGCAAAAATAAAAAGATCGTAATGAGTTCAGCCTTGGCATTCGGCTTGCACTGTCAGCCCCCCTCGTTCAAATTTAACAACCATACGGGAGTGTTTGTTTTGGCGCAAAAAGCAGACTTCAGGCTTGATTTCAGAGATATGATCACATCGATGGCCCTGCTCAAATTGACGAGGACTTTCAGGGAGATGAAGGCCAACCAGGTGCTGGAAATACTGGGGCTTGATGAGGATACACGGACGGACCTGTTCAGACTGCTGCCATCCTTGTCGTATCAATTGGTCGTGCTTGATGAAGAAAATGGCACCCCCATTCGAATCCAGATAAGGAAAACCTAATATGAGAGGAACCATGAGTTTAAAAAAACAACTAGCATCCAACGAATTTGTGGTTTTAGCGGAGATGAACACACCCAAGGGTGTGGATATTTCCAAACTGATCACCAACGCCCGAAGGATTAAAAGCCGTGTGGATGCCGTGATTGTGCCGGACATGGACAACGGTGTCATGCGTATGAGTGCCCTGGCCGGCGGCGTGCTGATGCAGCAGCAGGGGATCGAGGCGATGATTCATACTTACTGTCGCGACCGGAATCGGATGGCGCTGCAGGGCGATGTTTTGGCAGCTCATGCACTGGGTATTCAAAACCTGGTGGTGGTTCCCAGCGAGCAAATGGCCAATTGCGACCATCGGGATGCCGCACCCGTTGACGATCTGGATGAGCTCGGACTGATGCAGGCCATTGCTTCTCTGCAGCAGGGCAAGGACCTGGCGGGGTTTGATCTGGAGGGAACTCCCGAGTTTATCGCGGGCTGCACCATGGCCCCGTTTGCCGACGACGAAGAGATGGCGGCGGAGCTGGCATCGGCCAGGCGGATGGTTGAAGCCGGTGCGCAATTCCTGATTGCTCCACCGGTATTCGATGTCCAGCGCTACGGCGATTTTCTGACTTCCGCAAAAGAGCTGGGGGTTCCGGTTATCGCAACCGTTTTTTTAATCAAATCGGTCGGCGTCGCGAGATACATGGCGTTGAATGAGCCGGGAGCACATATCTCCGAAGATCTGATTCTCAGGATTCGCAAGTCTTCGGATCGAGAAGGTGAATGCGTCAAAATCGCCGGCGAAATTATTGCTGCGCTCAAAGATAAGGTGGCCGGTGTAAAAATCGAAACTCAGGGATGGGAACATCGTCTGGCGTCCATTCTGGATTATGGCGGATTATAGCCGGTTCTCAGCACCGTCGGCCAGGAGCAGGCATGTATCTCTCGCCGGCTGCGAGGGAATTCGTCCATCGAAACATTTTAGAACAGAGCGAGCAAGGTACCCATGACAGACCACGCAGCAAACCCAAACAGGATCGTCCTCATCATCGGCGGCGGCGTTGGCGGAATCAAAGCCGCCATGGACCTGTCCGAGGCCCGGAAAGATGTGTTGCTTATCGATCAGGCGCCAACCATCGGAGGGCTGATGACGCAGTTGGATCGCACCTTTCCGACCAACAACTGCGATTTATGCACCATTTCACCGCGGCTTTCCGCCGGTGCCAGGCAGCGTCACATCGAGCTGATGCCGCTGACCCATGTGAGCCGTCTGGAAGGTGACGCAGGAAACTTCACCGTTACTCTCGCAAGTTCAGCGCGACATATTGACCTGGAAAAATGTACGGCTTGCGGCAAGTGCCACAAGGAATTTCCGGAGTGCGTGCGGTTTGATCCAGGGCTCGATCACCGGGCACCCACTTGCATGCGCTATCCCCAGGCGACGCCCCAGGCCTTCAGCATCGACATGGAGGCCTGCGCGGATGTCGATGCATTGGTCAAGGCTTGCCCGGCCAAAGCCATCGTCCCTGACGACATGGAAAAAGTGACCACACGCCGGGTGGGCGCCATCATACTGGCCGTCGGAGCCGATTTGTTCGATCCAAGCCATCTGGAGCATTTCGGATCGGGCCGGTTCCCAAACGTCGTTACGGGCCTTGAATATGAGCGGATCATGTCGGCCTCGGGACCGAGCCTGGGCCGATTGGCGCGTCCGTCGGACGGCAGGCAGCCCAAACGGGTGGCATGGATTCAATGCGCCGGTTCCCGCGGCATCAATCGCGAGGATGTCAGCTATTGTTCCGGTGTCTGCTGCATGTATGCACTGAAAGAGGCCATCGTCACAAAAGAGCGCTTCCAGGACGATATCGAGACAACGATCTTCTTTATGGATATGCGCACGTTCGGAAAAGATTATGAAGCCTACTACCAGCGCGCCAGGAACGAGTATGGCGTCCGCATGGTACGCTGTCGCCCCCACAGCATTATCCCCGACCAGCAAAGTCAGGACTTGTCGATATCCTATGCCACCGAGGATGACAGCGGACTGACCACTGAAACATTCGACATGGTCGTGCTCTCAACCGGTTTCCGCCCATCCGGGCAGAGCGTCCGACTGGCCGATACCCTGGGCATCGAGCTCAACAACCACCAGTTTGCCCGAACAGCAAGCTTCGAACCGGTGAGTACCGACAAGCCCGGCATATATGTATGCGGTGTGTTTGAAAGCCCAAAGGATATTCCCGAAACCATGGTGCAGGCCAGTGCAGCGGCCTGCAAGGCGTCCACCCATCTGGCTCCGGGGCCGGATCGGCAGGATGGCGAATCGGGATACGCGGAAGAGCGTGATGTGACCGGACAAACACCCCGTATCGGCGTGTTCATCTGCGACTGCGGCCAGAATATCGGCGGGTCTATCGATATCAAGGCCGTGGTGGCCGAGGCGGCAGGCTATCCCCATGTCGTTCTGGCGGAAATGACGGACCATGGATGCGGTCGGGATGCGCTGGAACGCATCCGGTCGGCGATTGAGGAGAAACAGCTGAACCGGGTGGTCATCGGCGCCTGTTCGCCCCGAACCCATGAAAACCTGTTTCAAGAGACCGTGCGTCAAGCCGGCTTAAACAAATACCTGGTGGAAATCGCCAATATCAGAGATCAGAACGCCTGGGTTCACGCGGGTGCCAAAGAGCTGGCTACGGCCAAGGCCAAACGTCAAATCCGGATGGCCGTATCCGGAGTGGCCCTATCCAGACCTCTCAGAGATTTCGAGCTGCCCATGAAAAAGGAAGTGCTGGTCCTGGGCGGCGGGGTGGCCGGGATGAATACGGCCCTGGAGTTGGCCGACAAGGGCTTAAAAGTATTCCTGGCCGAACGCAACCGGGATCTGGGCGGGCTGGCCGCACTGATCCGACGGACGCTGGAAGGCGACGATGTCCGGGCGTATCTGTCAAGCCTGGTGCAGCGGGTCACCTCCCATGGCAAGATCGAAGTAATCACCAATGCGATTGTGGTCGATCATACCGGCATGCCGGGCAAGTTCACCACCGGCTTTCAGATCGGCCCTCGGATGTACTACCGCCAGATCGAGCACGGCGCCACCGTACTGGCCACCGGCGCCATGGCCAACCGTCCCGACGCCTACCTGCTGGGGAGGCACAAGGCCGTCGTGACCCAGCTGGATATCGAGAGCCTGCTCGATGATGATCCTGATTCGATCAAACACTGGCAGACGCTGGTCATGATCCAGTGTGCCGGTTCCCGAAACGACGACAATCCCAACTGTTCGCGCATCTGCTGTCAGACGGCAATAAAGAACGCCTTGCGTTTGTTGGATATCAATCCCGACATGCAACTGTTCGTGCTTTACCGTGACATCCGCACATACGGGTTCTCGGAAGATGCCTATATCGAGGCGCGACGGCGCGGCGTGATTTTCGTACGATATCAACCCGAGGCGCCGGCCCGGGTTGAGCCGGCCGGGGATCAGGTCTCGGTTCACTTCAAAGACCCTATCCTGGGACTCGATATTGAAGTTGCCGCCGATCGCCTGATTCTGAGCACGGGCATTATTGCCGACGACGAGACCAGCGAAGACCTGGCCGCCATTTTTCATGTGGATCGCACGGCGGACGGGCACTTCCTCGAGGAGCATGTCAAACTCAAACCGGTCGACACCGCTGTCCCGGGATTGTTTGTGGCCGGCTGCGCCCATTCGCCTCGCAATATACGGGAGACCATCGCTCAAGCCCAGGCCGCGGCCGGCCGCGTTCAAGCCCTGTTGGCCCGGGAGACCATCAACCTCGGTGCAACCGTGGCCCGGGTGGAGTCTGAAAAATGCGCTACCTGCCTGGCCTGCGTTCGTGCCTGCCCGTATGGCGTGCCGTTTATCAACGAAGACCGTTATTCACAGATCGACCCCGCAAAATGTCACGGCTGCGGCATTTGTGCGGCCGAATGTCCGGCCAAGGCCATTCAGCTGGGCCGTTTTGAAGATGAACCGATTCTGGCCAAGCTGGAAGGATTGTTGGAAAGGATAGCCTGATGAAAACTTTTGAACCTGTCATTGTGGCCTTCTGCTGCCACTATTGCGCTTATACAGCGGCCGATATGGCCGGGAGCATGCGTTTGAGCTACCCGGCCAATGTCAAGATCGTTCGCGTACCATGCAGCGGTAAGGTCGACACGATTCACATGATGAAGGGCTTGGAAAAAGGTGCCGATGGGGTCCTGGTGGCCGGCTGCCTGGAAGGGGACTGCCATTTCAAAAGCGGAAATACCAAAGCGGCGAAGCGAGTGGCATTTGTCAAACAGCTGCTGGAAGAGATCGGAATCGAGCCCGATCGGCTGTCCATGGTGACCATGTCTGCCGGGATGGGTACCCGCTTTGCGCAGATCGCCGCAGAATTTACCGAAACGATACGAAAATTGGGCCCTAATCCCGTCCATGCCGCCGGAGTCAAGCAGGCATCCGCGGGCAAGGTCGCCTAGTATAAGGAGAGAGAATGCCATGATAACAGCCGAACGAAAACCCATGGCGGAGATCATCGCCGGTCTCGACGCATGCAAACGCATCCTGCTGGTTGGATGCAACGAATGCGTAACGGTCTGCTCGGCCGGCGGCCGCAAAGAAGTGGCCACACTGGCCTCTGCCCTGCAGATGGATTTTATGAAATTGGGCAAGACCCTGGAGATCCGCGAGATGACCCTGGAGCGGCAGTGCGATCCTGAATACGTGGAACAACTGGCCCCCTTTATCGATCAGGTCGATGCGGTGCTCTCGATGGCTTGCGGATGCGGGGTTCAGGAAGTGGTTCGCCGGTTTCGTAACAAACATGTCTATCCGGCCGTCAATACGAAATTTATGGGCGCGGCCGAACGTCCGGGTGTGTGGGCCGAACGCTGCCAGGGATGCGGCAACTGCCTGCTTGGTTTGACCGGCGGCATATGTCCCATCGCCCGCTGTTCCAAACGCCTGATGAACGGCCCCTGCGGCGGATCGGGCAACGGCAAATGCGAAATCAGCAACGAGGTCGATTGCGTTTGGCAATTGATTTGGGACCGGCTCAAAGCGCTGGGCATCGAAGATCAGTATGAGCAGATTATCGATGCCAAGGATTGGAGCACTGAACGAGGCGGCGGGCCTCGCAAGATCGTTAGAGAGGATTTGGCACAATGAACACGGAGAGCGTACTGGAAAAGGTATTGACGGCCGGGCATGTAGCGGTAACCGGTGAATGCGGCCCACCCCGCGGCGCCATGCCTGAAAAAGTGAAAGAAAAAGCGGAGTTGCTCAGAGGATACGTCGATGCGGTCAACGTCACCGACAACCAGACGGCCATGGTGCGCATGTCCAGCTTCGCCGCCGGCCTGATTTTAAAGCAGATAGAGTTGCATCCGGTGCTGCAGATGGTCACCCGCGACCGCAACCGTCTGGCCATGCAAAGCGACATCATCGGCGCCTATTCCCACGGCATCAACACCATGCTGTGCCTGTCCGGTGATCACCCCAAATTCGGCGATCACCCCATGGCGGCCAATGTCTATGATTTGGATTCGGTCCAATTGATTCAAACCGTACGCCGAATGCGCGATGAAGGCAAGTTCCAGGGGGGCGCGGACATCGCCAACCCGCCGAAGATGTTTATCGGTGCGGCAGCCAATCCGTTTGCCGACCCGTTTGAGCTTCGTGTGGCGCGTCTGGCAAAGAAAGTCAAGGCCGGCGCCGACTTTATCCAGACCCAGTGCATCTACAATATCGATAAATTCGAACAGTGGATGCAAGGTGTCAGAGATCGCGGTTTGCACAAGCAGGTCTATATCATGGCCGGCGTGACCCCCATGAAATCGGCGGGAATGGCGCGATACATGAAAAACAAGGTGCCGGGCATGGATGTACCGGAGGCATTGATCGAACGTATGGCGGCAGTGCCCAAGGAGAAACAGGCCCGGGAAGGCGTGAATATTTGTGTGGAGTCGATCGAGCGGTTGCTCTCCATCGAAGGTGTCTCCGGCATCCATATCATGGCCATCGAATGGGAATCGGTGGTGCCGGAGATTGTCGAAAGATCCGGTCTCTATCCGAGACCCCGGGTTTAGCATGATTCGGCCGACTCAGATGGCCGTCAATTTAGATAGTTTTCATTACAGGAGGTTAGAAAAATGAGTGACAAGCAACTGATACTGGTGGTGGACGATGATCCGGATTTGGTCGAATCGGTTTCCATGAAACTGGAAAGTTCGAACTACGAGGTGGACAAAGCCTACGATGGCGAAGAAGCCTGGGGCAAAATTAAGGCCGCACGGCCGGCCCTGGTTATCCTGGACGTCATGATGCCCCGCAAAAATGGATACGAACTGTGCAATGAGATCAAAAGCGATCCCGAGTATAAGGATATTTCGGTCATTCTGCTGACAGCCGTTGCCGATGCGGTACCCAACTCCAGCTACACTCACATCGATGGTAAAAACACGCTTGCCGATGATTTTATACCCAAACCCATCGATTTGGACAAACTCATGGAGATTGTTTCGGACAATTTGTAACCAAAACTAAAAATGACGATCAACGGACTCAAACTCAACGGCCCGTTTGCTGCACTTTGGATCGCCGCTTCCGAGCAAAAAGCGTCGACGCTTGCGGCGCTCTATCGGTTGTTGACCGTCAATTGCGTGAATATTGCCTACATGACGACCGGCGATGCGATGGCTGATGAACCGGCGTTGTGTTGCATCGACCGCAGTGAAGCAGCCAAGGTTGAGGCTTGGTTCGACAACGATCCTCAACTTCGCGATCAGATACGCGTCGGCAGTGATGTCGGTCTGCTGACATTTTATCCGCATCACTCCAGCTTAAAGATGTTGGGATCGGCCCTCCAACTGCTCGGCGAGCATGAAATCCATGTCCATGGTATGGCCTCATCCATATCGGCATTGAGTTTTGTGGTCGCATTCGAGCAGTTGAAAGAAGCGGGCGCCGTTCTGAGCCAGGGCCTCCAACTGCCCGACAGCGCAACGCCGATACGGGACGTTGTAAAGATCCGGCAGGAACAGCGTTAAAGACATGGAAACCATTGCCATTTACAGTGAATCCGTCATCAGCACCTATGGTTTCAATCTATTGCAGCGCCTAATCATGGGCCAAGTGGAAGTGACGTTTGACCAATTGTCCCGATGGGGCGCATTGTTGCAGGATATCGCGCATAAACCCGCTTTTCGACTTGTATGGGCCCAAAGCTGCCGGCCGGGCGGCATTAAATTTTATCTCTTGTGTGACGATGGGCAATGGCATAAGGTAAAAACTTTTTTTGACCGGTGTACGGAGGACAGGCTCGGGACATGGCGACGAAATGCAGAGGGCGTTGATCTGCTTTTTTTTCAGGGCCCCCATTTTGGGGATCGATACGGCATCATGCATTATACGCACAAGGTGCTGACCGATAAACGGATCCCCGTGTTGGCTGCCGTATGCTCCGTGGCAACCATCAATCTGATGTTGCCTGTCGGCCGGGGTGAGACGGCCAAAAAGGAACTGACGTGCGCGTTCAATATCCCGATGCAAAAGAGAACCCCTGGATGATGGATTGCATCTTGCAGAATCAAACCAAAAGGGTTGGTCCGGACCGATGAACGAGAAGCTTTATGCGGAACTTGATTGGCGGCTGCGTGTGTTTGACTCGCTGTCGTTTCCAACCCTGATACTGAAACCCGATAAGATCGTCGTCTCAGCCAACCAGGTGTTTCTATCCAGCAAGGGCGTCCGGTTGAACGACGTGTTGGGCAAGCACTGTCATGAAGTGTTTTATGGTTCAAAATCGTGCCCCCACCGGGTATGCCCCTTCACCAAAGTGCTCAAGGAAAAACAGGGTTCGTCGGTTACGCGGTGGCATACCACGCGCACCGGCAAAATGCTTTACGAGGACCGTGTCTTTTCACCCATTCTGGATGAGGACGGCCGGGTAGCGTTTATCATGGAAAGCGTGCGAGACGTTACCCGTCAAAAAAATCTCGAACTGGCGCTTAAAGAGACCGAGGCGTTTCTGGAGAAAGTTATCTCGGGCTCGCCCATCGCCATCATTGCGGCAGACCGCTACGGCACCATTTTGTTGATGAATCCCGCCGCGGAAGAGCTCTTTGGCTATACCAGTGCCTGCGCTGCACGCAACGTCACCGCCCACGAACTCTATCCGCCGGGGGTGGCCAGCAGCATCATGCGTCAGCTGAAAGACGGCAAAGGCAAACTGCCCGGCATCAAGACCATGATCATCAACGCCGACGAAGAGGCGATTCCGGTCGAACTGACCGCCTCGATCGTCTACGAAGATGGCGAAGAGGTCGCCACCGTCGGGATTTACACCGATCTTCGGGAAAAACTGGCAGTGGAAAACCAGCTGAAACAGACTCAAGCCCGGCTTGCCCAATCCGAAAAAATGGCCTCCATCGGTCAGCTGGCGGCCGGTGTCGCGCATGAAATCAACAATCCACTGACCAGCATTCTTTTTTACGCCGAGATGAAGCTTGAAACCATGGATGCGGATGATCCGGAACGATCGGAAGTGGAGGCCGTCACCGAAGATGTGAAACGCTGCAAGGAGATCGTCCAGAACCTGTTGGCGTACAGCCGTCAGTCAAGTCCGACCAGAGATATCATTCATCTCAACGATCTGGTGGATCAGAGCCTGGCTCTGATCCGTGACCCTAAAATGTTCCAACATATAGAAATTGTACGTGATTTTTCAGAACAGATGATGCTGGTGCATGTAGACAGGAATCAGATCAGCCAGGTCATCGTCAACCTGGTGATCAATGCCGTCAGCGCCATGGACCAAAAGGGCCGCTTGACCCTGACCACAAGCCGCAGCAAAACCAACGGCAAGGCCTACCTGGAAGTGACGGATACCGGTTGCGGCATTGCACGGGAACAGCTGTCCAAAATTTTCGACCCGTTTTTTACCACTAAACCACCGGGAGAAGGCACCGGGCTTGGACTCAGCACGGCCTATGGTCTGATCAAGGAGAACAAGGGCGAGATCCGCGTCAAGCAAACCGGATCCGACGGAACAACGTTTTTGCTGGAATTTGACCTGCACCATCCCGCAGCTGAAATCGAGGCTGAATAAGGAACGATACACGTGATGTCAACTGAAGCGCTTAGGACACAGAACCCGGAATTGGAATCATTTGGCCCAACCAGCGTCTTGATCATCGACGATGAGGATCGTATCCGCCATGTTTGCTCCAAGTTGCTGAAGGGAGAGGGCTATGACGTCGATCAGGCCGAAAATGCCGACAAAGGCTTGAAACTGCTGGCAAGCCGCCATTTTGACATCATCTTGCTGGATCTGTTGATGCCGGGCATGTCGGGCCTGGAAGCCCTCGATCATATCCGAGCCAATCATCCGGATACGGTGGTGATTGTCATCACCGGGTATGCCACCCTGGACCATTCCGTCAGCGCCATGAAAAGCGGCGCCTTCGATTTCATCTCGAAGCCGTTCTCTCCTCAGGATCTGCGCCTGGTCATCACCAAGGCCGTCGAGCATATTCGAACGCTGCAGGACATTGCCCATCAGAAATCGCGCATGCGGACGATGATCGATCATCTGCCCGGTGGTGTCATGGCCACGGACATCAATAAACATGTCGCTTTAGCCAACCATGCCTTTATCACCCTGATCGATTACCGTGGCGCGGATCCGATCGGCAGGCCGGCGCATCAATTGGTCGACGATCCGGTCGTGCTGGATATGATCGATCGGGCCGTCAACATGCCGGAGGAACAATTTACCGCGGAGACGGCCGAGATTCAGATCAAGCCGGCGGGGTTTGAAGACGCGCGCATCTTAGGCGTTCGCTGTGTGCCGTTCCGCGACAGGCTCCGCCGCAATCTGGGGGCGATTACCGTTTTACGCGATATCACGGCGGTAAAACAAATGGATCAGATGAAATCTGATTTTGTTTCCATGGTCAGTCACGAAGTGCGCGGGCCGCTGAACTCGGTGCTCATGCAACACCAAGTGATTCTGGACGGCCTCGCCGGTGAAGTCACTTCCAAGCAACGGGATATTTTGCAGCGCGCTTCAGAAAAAATTTCAGCCCTGGTCAATCTATCTTCGGAACTGCTCGACCTGTCAAAAATGGAGTCGGGTTTGATACACATGGAAAAAGAGGAGTTGGCGCTTGCGCCCATCGTATCGGATCAGGTGGCGTTTCATCAAATCAAGGCGCAGGCCAAGGCAATCGGCCTGACGCTGCAGTCACTTCCCGAACTGCCGCCGGTACTGGCCAATCGGATCAACATGGAGGTCGTACTGTCCAACCTGATCAGCAACGCCATCCGCTATACGCCGGACAAGGGCAGCATCAACGTTTCCGCCCAACGAGAGGCCGGCTATGTTTGCCTGCAGGTGTCCGACACCGGCTTTGGCATCGCGGCCGAAGATCTTGAACGGATTTTCAGCCGTTTTTACCGTGTCAAAAACGAGCAAACCCGTTACATCGTCGGTACCGGGCTGGGTCTGCCCATCGTCAAAGCAATTGTCGATGCGCACAATGGCAGGCTCGAGGTTGAAAGTCAGGTCGGTCAGGGTAGTACGTTTTCTGTTTTTATTCCAATTGCCTAGCAATAGATATCTCTTCCAACCGGCCCAACCTGTCTATTCAAACTCATAGATTTCGTACTGCGTCTCCGTGCCCAGCAGTTCGTCGATTTTGGCCTGTATTTCCGAGCGCATCGGGCTGTCGTACCATTGCCTCCAGTAGAAATCGGATTGCCATTTGGAAACCACCAGGATTTCATCCGGTGTATCGACTCGTTTCAGCGTTTCACTGGACAAATAGCCGGGCTGGCCGACAATCGTCGAACGCAACTGCCTGATCAATGTCATCAACTCCTCTTTGTTTTGATCGGCAACGCTGCGCCGAATATGGATTTTGATCATGTCTGAATCTCCTTTTTACGTCAATCCAGCCTTTGGATACATACCCATATTCTATTTCATAACCGGTCGTCGTCCTGCCTGCAACAACTATCGCGTACTAAGTTCTCAATAACAAAGCGCCTCTTCCGATAAGGAAGAGGCGCTGTTTAATATCAATCTCAGGTGCTTTGTAACTTACACCTCCAACCAGGAGTCGGAATAGAGGGTTTTGCCCAGGATGACGTTAACGGTCTTGGCGTAGTCCTGCATCTCTTTGGACAGGCTTGCCATATCGGGCTCGTTGCCGTCCATGATGCCGTAGATCAGGTCGACGATGTCCTGGCGTTGGCCTTTGGCAATAGCGGTGAGCTGATCATCTCGCGGATCTGAGATCACCGACTCCATGCCGCATTTTTGCAACATGACCATGTAGGTCTGGTTCAGGATGGGGCGCAGATGTTCGGGAGGACCGTTGGAGATGTTGGACAGACCGCAGGTGCTGCGGGCACCGGGAGACATGTCCGGGATCATTTTCTGAAATTCCATCAGGCTGATGGCTTGGGGTTGCTGAATGTTCACTGGAGTGACGATACCGTCTACCCAGATCTTTTCATTGGGGATACCGGCTTCATTGGCAAAATAGAGCAGCTCTACGCACAGGGCGGCGCGTTCGTTTTCATCCCGCGGCAGGCCTTCGGGTCCCCACATCAGAGCGATAAAATCGCAGCCGTACTCGGCGCACATGGGCACCATGCGCTCGTAGCGTTCCGGACGGGCCATGATGGAGTTGACGATGTGCGGTGTTCCGCTGGGCACCGGCTTGATGACTTTCAAGGCGGCTTCGATGGCGTCGATGTTGGATGTATCCAGCGCCAGAGGGATGTCCGGCACTACTTCCTGAACGGTTTGTACGACCCACGGCATCAATTCGTGGCCGTCTTTTTTGGCCGGCCCCAGGTTGATATCGATGTAATCCATGCCCTTTTCTTTCTGGAAAAGGGCCTCTTCCTGGATCGGTTTGGGATCGCGCTCCTTGAACGCGCCACCGATCTTCTTTGAAATGACGTTTAAGCTTTCGCCGATGAGTAACATGTTTCCTCCCGTCTTTTTTTCTACTGGTGCTTGGATTGACGATAAGATCCGGACGGCCGCCGGGCAGCCGTCCGGATTGACGGATTATTGATACTTTTCTTTGAGAAATCCGGGCAGATGAGCGGCTTCACGCGGTCCTACGACAACGTTCCAACCGGGCAGCTCCTCTTCGATATCCCCCACAATGGCGGCGGCATAGCCGGGGATGATCAGGTCCTGGTGCTTGACCTTGTCCGCGATACCCGATTTTTTGACGAAGATGCCGACATCATCGCCGGAGAATTTGCCTGCGGCCCAGGCGGTGAGAACCGACAGGCCTTCGGAGTCTTTGATGAGCAACCAGGAGGGAACCCGGCTGCCTTCGATTTCACCGGATACGATGAAGTAGGTCAGGGCAAAGTTGGTAGTGACCAGCACCGGTGAATTTTCATCCGGGTTGCCGATTTCGTAGATGCCCTCGGTGACGGTCATGGGGCGCTGCGGATCGGTGAAGATGTTGAGTCGCTCCAGCAACAGCGGGAAGATACTTTCACCGGCAAAGTCGCTCATGACCACGATACCGCCGTATTTGGCGATGAGCATGGCGGCCAGCATGGTCTCCACATCCAGATTGGACGCCATGTCGCACGGGAAGGTGATGGTGGGAAAGCCGACAGCGCGGTTGCTGTCTTTGAGCGCGGCGCGCCGCAGGGCGATCATATCCGCATTGGACTGCTTGGGTTCGCGGCTGCCCGGGTCGAGAACCAGGTCTTTGAGGCCCATCCCCGTCAGTTTGTCGCTCAACGGCACCAGTGCTTCCACCGAGTCGGCCTTGATGCCCACGGGCAGATCGTTCTCTTTGGCCAACGCTCCCATGGCATCGATGTTGGCGGCGGTGGCGCCGTACATCAACGGCCGTTTGGCCCCGGCGGCTTCGACGCCGGCCTTCATGACATCCATATCTTCGGTCATCAGGATAACGTTGAATTCCGAAGTGTCGGCGATCTGTTTGGCAACGGCGCCAAAAGCGGCGGCATCGCCGTTGACATCTTTAACGGCGACCAGCTCGGGACGTAAATTCAACCCCACGCGCTCGAATTGCAGGGCGTTCCAGTTTTTGAGTTTGGCGGCCAGGTCATCGGCCGATATGTCGGACGGTACCTGGGCGGCCAGCAGGGTGGGATTGTAAAAGGTTTTTTCATGTCGATATTGGACCGTCTCTCCGCCGGTGGTGGCCTTGCGGACCCCCTTGCCCACGGCAACGGGGCGGATCGGCGGTGCCGACGCTTCGGCCAGCTTCTCGCGGGCTTCGTCCGACACGTAGGGGCAGGCGTCCAGTTCGGCTTTGCCCGATGCCAGGTTCATGGCAAAGGCCAGGCAGGTCGGCACGCCGCACTCCTTGCAGTTCGTCTTCGGCAGGAGTTTGAATATCTGAATACCGGTTAATGCCATTTGATTCTCCTTCTATTGAGTGACGATCCGGAAGCGGCTGGCAAGCCGCCTCCGGATGCATCATGGTTCGTTATCAGCCAACCAGCGGATCCATATTCAGCGCCGGATGTCCCTTTTCCTGCAGCCAGGGCAGGATCTCCTCTTCGGTGGTGCCCACGGTTTCGTCGGCGATCATGTCGGTAAAGTTCTTCACGCCCAGTTCCTCACCGCGTTTGTCCAGACGCTCCCGGATCTCGTCTTTGAGAATCTTGGGCATCCAGACCATGCGCAGCAGGCCGCCGTCGCCCACGATGAACTTTTTCTGGGTGATGTTGAACTTGGAGTGGCCCACAAAACCCGGCGAAGACGCGCCGCCGCCCATGACGCCGGCCAGGGTGGTGAACTTCATGCCGCTGGGGGTCTCGCCGGCATACTCGCGGTTGACGGTCATGACACCGTTGCAGGAGGGCAGCATGGCCGCGATGCATTCGCAGCAGCCGCAGGTGGTCATCGGATCGTTGACCATGGAGTAGAAGTTGTAGGTTTCGATGGCGCCGCGGGAGGCCTTTTTGATGAAATCATTGACCCCGGCAAAGGTGCCCATGACCGGATCGAGCACCTCGCCCTTTTCGATGGGCTGGTTGGGACCGGTGGGGTTGATTTCAAAGGAGGCCTTGCAGTCCATCCAGTTGTAGGCGCCGCACAATCCGGTCCGTTCCGGGCTGACCGTGCAGACATGGGTGGGCGCGAACGACTGGCACAAGGTGCAGGAGTAGAAGGTCTCCACATCCTCGTCGGTCATGGTTTCCACGCGCTCGTCGCGGTGCTTGTAGGCGGCGCGGGCTTGTTTGGTGATCCGGTCCACGTCCTTTTTCTCGGTGTAGATCGTCACCTGGACCTTGTCCATAATCTTGCCGAAGTCCTGATGGAACTTGGCATGCAGCACGGTGCCGATGTCCTTGAGGGTAAAACCCTTTTCCACGGCGGCTTTGCTGACGCGCACCCAGGCGATGTCGCGCTGGCCCATGTGCATGACGCCCTGAATGTAATTGATCAGGTGGTGGGTCTGACGCTCCAGGATCGGTTCGAAATCTTCCTGGAACTCGCGGCCGGCAACCTGCATGTAAATGGCCATGGGGAAGGCTTCGCCCTCTTTGAAATCACCGATATCCGGCCCGATGATGTCGACCTTGCCGTCGTCGATTTCGTTCATCTCGGCCATAATCAGGTACTCGGTGCATTGGGTCTTTCCGCCGCCGGCCTGGCAGTACAGATCGGCGCCGCGTACCCGCTCGCCCTCATAGGCCGGCCCGAAGGCGCACGGAATTTCGATCTCGCTGACCGTGGTTTTCAGGCCGCGCACTTCCACCGATTTCTGGACCATTTCGGCGTGGGGCACGTTGGCCACGACATGCTCGTAGGTGCAGATGCCGGTGGGCAGCACCTCGGGGATGTCGGTGTCGGCAATGGTGGGAAAGCCCCAGTTGATGGCGCCGGCGGCCGCTGCGGCCCATTCGGCGTTCACATCGCCCAGCGCGTTGACAAAGGCGAAGATGCGGTCTTTGTTGTACATGAGAATTTTTTTGTAGTCGCCGGGCTGCACGCCGCCGAAGGCCATGGCGGCGCGGTTGGCAAATCCCAGGGCGAAGATGGCCGAAGAGATATCCGGGCCGAATGGTACGATACGAGTGTTCCAACCCACCTGCACGTCGGCCTCAAGCAGCTGATCGATCACCGTGGTGCCGTTCTGGTTGGCGGCGCAGAAGATATAGAGACTGCGTCGCTGGTACTCTTCAACGATATCCTTGGCGATCTCTTTGGTGGGAGCCGAACCGACCACGGCGGCAAAGCCCGGAGCCGAGCCGTCCACGAACTCGACACCGCGTTTGCGCATGATGGTATCGTCCGCGGCACCCAGCCAGATCTTGCCGGCTTCCAGGTCCACCTCTTCCGTCGGCGAATAGAAATCGGGCTGTTCCAGATAGCGTAGCGCTTCGTCGATTTCAAATGCGAACAGGGCGGCCATACCGGCGTCCAGCAGGGGGCCCAGGTAGGGCAGGTGGTTGTGGCCCTTGATGTGCGGCGGAAGCAGCTTGCGGGCGAAATTCAGCGGTTTGTGTATATCTTCCAGGGTTTCGATCTTGATGCCGGTCAGGGAATAGATCACCGGCAGAAAATAGGCGGTATTGGGAAAGCCCACCTTGGTATCGGCATCGTAGGTTTCCAAAGCGCGCTGATATCGACCTTCCACTTTGGACACAATATTATAGCCACCTTGGATGGCGGCAAAAGCAACAAGTCTGGACATACTTCCTCCTTCGTTGAGGCGATTAACGGTTATATATTAGGCTTCGAGCTTCTGGCGGTCTTCCATCGACATCAGCTGACGTTCTCTGGCTTTGTCGATGCCGAGCTCTTTGCGTTTTTTGTCGATATGGTCGATCATCAAATGGGCCATCTTGATGGGATCCGGTTCGATGTCCCACTTGCCGCCGTAGAGTTTTTCGATATCTTTGCGCAGGTAGTCGCCAAATACCGGAGCGCCGGTGATCGGCAGAGTGACGCCGAACAAGGTGTACACACCGGAGGTGACGAAATACTGGCCGATGGCGATGGCTTTTTCGCTCATCCATTCAGGCGCGGCGCCTGCCGCCGGCAGATCGCAAATATCTTTTCCCAAACCGCCGGCTTTCACCACTTCTGTGGCGGCCAGCAGGATACGGCTGTTGTCAACACAGGAGCCCAAATGCAGAACCGGCGGGATACCCACGGTTTCACAGACCTCTTTGAGGCCCGGACCGCAGTAGACACCGGCGGATTCAGGCGTCAGCAAACCGTGCATGGCGCAGGCAATCCCGTTGCATCCGGTGGTCAGCACGAGGACGTCGTTTTTGATCAGTTCCTTGACCAGGGCGATGTGGGCCTCGTTGTGACGGGAGCGGGCGTTGTTGCAGCCCACAACCCCGGCAACCCCGCGGATGCGTCCGTTGATAATGTTGTCATTCAACGTGTAGTAGGTCCCGCGGAAGGTGCCGCCCAGGTGGTACTGGATGGACTCGACGCCAAAGCCGGCGATCTGCGTGGCTTTATGTTGCGGAATCATGATTTCCTGGCCTCGGTTCTGGAAATTGTCGATCGCCATCTTGACGATTTTTTCCGCATCTTCCAGGGCATAGTGCTCATCAAATTCGATATGCAGCACATTATCCTGTTCCATCTTGGCCATGGGATGGGTGGTGATCAGTTTGGTGTGAAAGCACTTGGCCACGTTCGCCAGGTTCTGGAATACGCATTGAACATCGACCACCATGGCGTCGCAGGCGCCGGTGATGATTGCCAGCTCCTGCTGCATGAAGGAGCCTGCCGGTGGAACGCCGTGGCGCTGCAGGATTTCGTTGGCCGTGCAGCAGATGCCGCCCAACTGGATGCCCTTGGCGCCTTTGCTTTTAGCATATTCCACCATCTCCGGCTTTTGGGAAACCGCCACGATCATTTCCGACAGGACCGGCTCATGGCCGTGAACGATGATGTTGACGTGGTCTTGCTTCATGACGCCCAGGTTGGCCTCGGACTGCAGCGGATACGGGGTTCCGAACAGGATGTCCTGCAGATCGGTGGCCAGCATGGAACCGCCCCAGCCATCGGCCAGGGACGCGCGGCTGCACTGTTTGACAATATTTTTATAGTCCTGGTCAACGCCCATGTGCGTGCGGTGCATGATATCGACGATTTCGCGGTCGATGTTGCGCGGTTTGACACCGGCTTTGGTCCACTTTTCATACAAAGGCTCCGGTGCACGTTTCAAATACATCAGTTCGCCTTCGGGCTTGCCCCATTCGGCCAGGGCTTTGTTGCCGACTTCTACTGCAATCTCATCGATGTCGCGGTCTTTGACCTCGCCATCGACGTCCACCGTGGTGTCAATGCCCATGACTTTCGCTACGGCGAGCAGTTTGGGGATATCCTTGATTTTATATGCATCGGTCTCTTTGCGGGCCGCTGAAACGAATACTTCAGCGACGGTGCGGCCGTGGTCGGAGTGCGCCGCTGCACCGGCGGCCACCATACGGGCAAAGTTGCGCGCCGCGATGGTATTGGCGGTGGCGCCGCAAAGCCCTTTGCGGGTATCTTCGCCTTCAATGCCGCTCTTGGGCAGCGGCAGGCGGCAGGGACCCATGGCACAGTTTTTACAACAGGTGCCTTGAACGCCTATATTGCAGGGTTTCATTTGTGCGGCACGGTCAAAAACCGTTTCGATGTTCAATTCCTGGGCCCGTTTGATCATTTCCTGAGTAGCGGGATCGATGGATGCGCCAATCGGATCTGCCAGCTTGGGAGCTTTTTTTGCATCTATTTTGGCTTTGCTATCTTCTGCCATTAGAGGTTCCTCCTCATAATTGTCTATTTTCAGCAATGAGCTTTGTGTTTAATCTATTTGTATGCCCGGCCTATGCGACGCGGCGATGAATGCGGTCCAGTTGTGCCATCATCTTTTCCAGCGGATCGGACTGTATTTGGGCTGCCGTTTTGGGTACCGCTTCTTCTGTTTCTGCAGTCCCGCGTTTTGCCACGGCTGCTTCGCGTTCAGCGGCGCGTTTCTGGCGCAGGGCGTCTTCCTCTGCCTCACGTTTTTCCGCTTCAGCCTTCAGCTTGGCCTCTTCCTCGGCCTTGGCTTTAGCCTCGGCTTCGGCCTTGGCCCTGGCTTCGGCTTCGGCTTTGGCCTTGGCTTCGGCTTCGGCTTTGGCTTTGGCTTCGGCTTCGGCTTTGGCCTTTGCGGCGGCTTCGGCAGCAGGATCTACCTTGGGCGCCTCGGGTTCGGGCGCCGGTGCCGGAGCGGCTTCGGCAGCCGGAGCAGCAGCCGGTGCTTCAGCAGCCGGGGCCGGTTTGGCAGCAGCAGGAGCAGCCTTGGGGGGGGCTTTCTCCGGGGCGGGCTTTTTCGGAGCGGCTTTTTTAACCGGAGCCGCTTTTTTCTCTTCCTCGATGGTCAGATCGGGCTCCGGCGCCAGGGCGGCCAGATCCACTTGGGCTGCGGCCAACTGCTTGGTGATACCTGCAACGTCCGCCGCACTGCCGCCTTCCATCATCAGATCGATATAGGCTTTGGTCATGCGAATCGCTTCAGGATGACGCATGATCAGGACATCGCTGCCGGCTAGCAGATAGCTTACGGCGCCGACCGCTTCCATCAGGATACCGCGTTTTTCCGGATCGCCCAGAGTGGGGGCCTCTTCGGACGACTGTTTGGCCTCTTTGCACTTCCACACTTCGTTGCCCAGATTATTGATGATGGGCAGCTGCAGCTTGTCGTCACCTTGCTGCAGGGCCGCCATGCGCAGCCGCTCCATAACGGAATATGAATATTCGAGGCCGTAACCCAGACCGCCGGTGGTGGGATCGATGATCACCTTTTCCATGGGCATGCCCAGGTTTTCCAACAGGATATTGACCTGTTTGGCCAGGTTGACATCGATGGGAGAGGATGAGATCAGCGTATGCCCGTATGCCATGGCCGCTGCGCCGATGCCCTTGTGGTTCTTGTCCTCCACCGGACCCATGATCAGGTTCTGGCCCTGGAAATCCTCGGACAGCTGTTTGATGACCTCTTCGTCTTTTTCAACGTTGGCGCTGCCCCAAATAATCAGCGGCACGTCGATGGCGTCCAGCACTTTCTTAACCGTGGCCGACGCATCCGCCGCGCTGGCGTTTTGGCCGTTGGGATCGGTGCTCTTCAGCTGCAGCACGATCATGTCGGCGCCATATTCGTCTACGCACTTTTTGGCCCATGCTGCCGGATCGCCCACTACATCTTTAAACGGTGAAAGGGCGCTTTCGGGCCAATCTTCAGGCTCCATGTCCCAGATTTCCATCGCAATGCGCGGCTTTTGCGGCATGTCACCTTCAAAGTGGTAAAATGGATAGCAGCTCTCACCGCCAACAGTCACGGCTTTGTCCCCTTTGCCCAGGGTGACCGTCATGACGCTGCCGGCATAACTCTCTTTATAGAATTCGAAAGCCAATGTTACCTCCTTCAAATAATACCGGTTTAAAGTTTAATTTTTGATTATTAATTCAGATTGTTACTTCTAAGGCCCAGGAGTCGGGCCGTTGATTTTTCGTGGAAAAGCCCTCCTTTCCTAATATATTTTATTTTTAAACCGTAAACGGGGTTTAATTCGTATGTTGAGCGGGCCGCCGGGTAGCAGTAGAACGTGAAGCGGGAAGTTGGCTTAATCTGTATATAATACGTACAAACCTGGCTCAATACTATCCTCTCAGCAGTTCTCGGCCGTCAATGCCCGGACGGGGAACTTGTTCTCATGTTTCGATAGTTTGTATTAGCAATGATATCAGCACATTGTGCGAATTAACCCGACTGCGTGAAAGCCAAGGGTCTACCTTATATAGAGGCGGTTTTTTTGTCAATAGATATGACTCTTTTTAAAGCGGAAATTAATATTGAATAATATTCACCTTTTTCTCCGGTTCAGGGTTTGGAAATCACCATTGCATTCTGATGGGCGAGTAGATAAATAATGTTCCTATCGTAATAATGTTAACCACTACGATGATGAACGCAAAGGCAGGCATGATTCTTGACAATACGTATTATCTGATTGGAATTGCCGTCGGGTTGGTGCTGGTCGGGCTCGTGGTGTGGCTGGTCATAGCGCTGCGACGAAAGGCCGGTCTGGAGCGACGTCTTGGCAAGACCGCATCGGAGCTGGCCGTTTGTCTGCAGAAGCTCGAGACCCAATCCCAAACCGCCGCCGACCTGCGATCGGCTGTGACCCGTCAGGATGATCAGATACGCCGGTTTCAGGCCGATCTCGGCGAGCTGAACATCGCCAGAGCCGCGTTGGAGGCGCAGGTCAGCGAAAAGATACAGCAGCTGGAACGCGCGGAGGATCGCAACGCGCAGTCCGGCAAGCAAATCGAGACCTTGCAGCAGCAGCTGTTGCAGCTCAAATCCGAAGCAGTTGAAATTCGCACCGTTTTGGACAAAGAGCGTAAACAGTCATCTGAAAAAATCGCGTTGCTGCATGAGGCTCGCGATCAATTGAAAATCGAGTTCCAGAATCTGGCGCAGGAGATTTTCGAAGACAAGAGCCGTAAATTCGCCGAGCAAAATCGTACCAATATCGACCACTTGATCGGGCCGTTGCGGGAGCAGATCGGCGACTTTAAAAAGCGGGTCGAAGATGTCTACGACAAAGAGACCCGTGACCGTACGGCGTTGCAGACCGAGATTCATCACCTCAAGGAACTCAACCAGAAAATCAGCAAAGAGGCGTTGAACTTGACGCGGGCGCTTAAAGGCGACAGCAAGGCCCGCGGCAATTGGGGCGAGGTGATTTTAGAGCGCGTCCTGGAGGCGTCCGGTCTGGAAAGGGGCCGCGAGTACGACGTGCAGGTCAGCTTGAAGAACGCGACGGGCAAGCGCTATCAGCCCGACGTGATCGTCCGGCTGCCTCAGGGCAAAGATGTGGTGGTGGACGCAAAGGTCTCGCTCAAAGCCTACGAGTCTTATTACAGCGCCGAGGATCCCCAGGTCAGGGAAGCGGCACTTCAGTCACACATCGATGCGTTGCGAACCCACATCCGCACACTGGCCGCCAAGCGCTATGAGGAGTTGGAGGGGGTTCGCAGCCTCGATTTCGTGTTGATGTTCGTCCCGATCGAGGCCGCATTTCTGGCCGCCGTGGACCGTGACCGGGAGTTGTTCAGTGAGGCATTCGAAAAAAACATTATGGTGGTCAGTCCATCGACCCTGTTGGTCACCTTGCGTACCATCGAAAATATCTGGCGCAATGAATACCAGAACCGCCATGCCCTTCAAATCGCGGAGAAAGCCGGCGGGCTGTACAACAAGTTCGTTGGATTTGTCGACGCCCTCGAAGAGATCGGCCGGCAGCTTGACAAAGCCAAGGCATCCTATCAAACCGCCCATGACCGTCTGGTGAACGGGCGGGGAAATCTGATTCGCAGGACCCAGGAGTTGAAAACGCTGGGTATCAAAGCCAGAAAAGAGCTTCCCAGAAATCTGATTGATTCGGCTGACGACGATACGGCGATGGAGCCGGAGACTGAAAATTAGATTGTCAAAACATCAGCACGCGCAGCCACCGGACGAGCAATTGCCGCCGCAGCCCGCGGGTTGCTGGGTCGGTGTGTCGCTGATGCCCACGACTTCAACTTCGAATGTCAAGGACTGGCCCGCCAGCGGATGGTTGAGGTCGACGGTCACTTTTTCATCATCGACCGCTGTGATGCTCGCAGGTATTTGTCGACCGTCGTGGGATGTCAAGGCTAGCAGCTGGCCGACTTCCGGTGCGATTTCCTGTGGGACATCGGAACGCGCAAATTCGTGAGTGCGGCTTTCGTCGCGTTCGCCATAGGCATCTTGGGGCGACAGGGTGAACACTTTTTTCTCATTCAGCGACATGCCCATGA
Organism: Desulfobacteraceae bacterium; assembly: GCA_050291625.1. Lineage (GTDB taxonomy): Bacteria > Desulfobacterota > Desulfobacteria > Desulfobacterales > Desulfosarcinaceae > JARRKU01. Next base: position 313 of record JBNKKC010000113.1, on the reverse strand, counting down.
TCGCGGCCTCGAAGCCCTTGATCATCTGGCCGGCACCCGTTTTAAATTCCAGGGGGGGGTGCCCTTCACTCGAGTCGAATTGTTCGCCATTGGCCAGTGTGCCTGTGTAATGAACGCTGACGTACATGCTGCTTTCAACTTTCTGCATCGGTTTCTCCTTCTTGGAATTGGCATTCCAGACAACATATTGATGATTCCCGGTATGTCAAATGCGAACCCTCGTGGACAAGGGGTATTTGCAATTCAATATCAATATCTTAAGACCGTTGGTTGAAATAATATTGTGGGAGCGGCGTCCCGCCGCGACATCAGA